>NZ_CARBVX010000014.1 GCF_948948975.1 uncultured Lactobacillus sp.
TCATTAACTGAGATCATTGTCATAGTAAAATTACCTCATTTCTACACTTACTTATATTACCAATCTTATCTGTTGTTTCGCAACATTAACCGCATAAATATACAAAATTATAAGATTAAAAGTTCATCTTTTGGCAACTGTGACATTACATAAGGATGACTATCTTTAATTAAAACATCATCTTCAATTCTGACACCGCCAAGGTCTGGCAAATAAATTCCCGGCTCAACCGTGATTGCCATATTATTTTTCATAATTTCTTTACTATATGGCATTGCTGGCGTACAGAGCTCATGTACTTCTAAGCCAATTCCATGACCAATACCGTGACCAAAGTACTCCCCATATCCTTGCTCTTTAATGTAGTTTCTACCAGCTTGGTCGATGTCGTTACCAGTATTTCCAGCAATTGCAGCCGCAATTCCCCGTTTTTGTGCTTCTAGTACAATATAATATATTTTTTCTAGTTCAGGCTCTACTTGGCCTAAAGCAACTGTTCTAGTAATATCTGCAGTATAACCATGATAAAAACTTCCAAAGTCAATTACAATTAATTCACCTTTTTGAATCTTTTTATCACTCGCAACTCCATGAGCCCAACTGCCACGATATCCGGAAGCAATTATTGTCTCAAACGAAGGACCGTCTCCACCATTCATTTTGAACAAATAGTCTAATTTTGCTCCAATCGCACGCTCACTAACACCAGGCTTAATTAAAGGCAAGATTTCTTTAAAACTTTGGGCTGATATATCAATTGCCTTTTGCAAAGTTGCTAATTCGAGCTCATCTTTTATATTACGAACTGTTTCTACTAATTCAGCACTTAAAATAAAATTAAGATCAGGACAAGCCTGCTTAAGAGCTTCAAATTGAGTTGCAGAAATAAATTCTCCTTCAACTAAAACATTTTTCACATCTAGCTGCTTTAGTTGTCTGGCAATTTCTTTTATCACGTCCATAGTTTGCATAACTACTTTCATTTCACCAGGTGCCTGGTGACGAATTTGATCTTTGAAACGTGAATCAGACAATAAAACACGATCTCCATTTGCAGTTAAAATAAGTTCCGCTTCTTCACCAGAAAAATTGGTTAAAAAGCGATAATTAGCTTGATTAAAAATGACTAGCGCATCTGCTTGCTTATCTTTAATTAATTTAGTAGTTTTACTAATTCGATTATTAAGTAAAGTTAGTAACTCTTGATCTGAAGACATAGGCTTGTATCCTCCTGAGTAGAAAAAAAGACTGAACGTTCCTTAGGGACGTCCAGCCTGCAAAAGAAAATTATTTTGCTTCTTCAACTGGGTAAACAGAAACTTGTTTACGATCTCTGCCCAAACGTTCGAATTTAACAACGCCACTAGTTAAAGCAAACAAAGTGTCGTCGCCACCAATACCAACGTTCTTACCTGGGTGGATCTTAGTACCGCGTTGACGGAAAATGATTGAACCTGCATTGATCTTTTGACCATCAGCACGCTTTGCGCCTAAACGACGACCAGCTGAGTTACGACCGTTAGCAGTTGAACCACCACCCTTGTGGTGGGCAAATAATTTAAGTGCTTCAAGATTATTAATCATCATAATTTGTTTCACCCCTTAATTAAGCTTCAATGCTTTCGATAGTTACCTTAGTGTAAGGTTGACGGTGACCATACTTAGTATGTGAGTGCTTCTTAGGCTTGTACTTGAAAGTAACAACTTTCTTTTCTTTGCCTTGCTTTTCAACTTTAGCAACAACTTTAGCACCTTCGACTACTGGAGTACCAATCTTAGTTGATTTACCATCGTTTACAAGAATAACTTCATCAAAAGTTACTTCGTCACCAGGCTTAACTTCAAGTTTTTCAACAAAAACGCTGTCGCCCTTAGCAACCTTGTATTGCTTACCACCGGTTTTAATAACTGCGTACATTTGTACACCTCCGAAAAAATACTTAGACTCGCCGCATGAGGTGGAATTACCGTTAATTCTCTTCTAACCTCATAAACGTGCGGTTGCAGATGTGAGGTTTCCACAAATACAACTCTTACAGTATACTCTCATCCCTCTTTTAAAGCAATTCAATATCAAAATTTCCAAAAAATAATAGAATATTTAGTAGATATTTTTTTAAAAGGAGTACAGTATGATCAAATTTTACGGATACAAACGTTGTTCTACCTCTAAAAAAGCACAAAAATGGCTGGATGACCACCATATTGCATATGAGTATCAAGATTTAGTAGAAAAGCCACCTAAACAAGAAGACTTGCTTAAGTGGCTAAATAAGTTTCAAGATAGAGGTTTAAGATACTTCTTTAATACATCGGGACAAGTCTACCGTCAGATGCATTTAAAAGATCAAATTAATTCCATGTCAATTAAGGAAGCTGCCACATTACTTTCACAGAACGGAAAATTAATTAAGAGACCGTTAGTAACTGACGGTAAGAAATTAACTTGTGGCTTCAAAGAAAACACGTACGAAAAAGTCTGGCTATAGTCCCCATTGGCCTCCATGAACCCGAGCTACTGTATCAGTAATAATAAATGCGTCAGGGTCAATTTCATGAATTTTACTAATCAAAGGACCGTACTCACGTGTATCAACTACTAAAAGTAATTGTTTTTTGTCATCATCGCTATAGCCACCAACAACATCATAAATTGTTAACCCATTATAATTATCTAGTAACATAGTTTTCAATTCGGTAAAATGTTTATTACTCATAATACGAACTTGATATTTTCGATCAAAGCCTGCTTCTGCATAGTTCATCGTCATCGATGTAACTACCTGAGACAAAGCAGCTAGTAAAAAGGCATTCCATCCATCAACAAATATATTTAGGAAAATAATTATCATATCAATTCCAAGTAAGCCAACTGCTGGATTAATATAAAAATATTTTTTCAAAATCATTGGTGGGATTGTTGTACCCCCACTTGATGCATTTACACGATAAAGAAGAGACACTCCTAATCCCATTAATACTCCACCGTAAATTACAGCAAGTAATTGATTATTAGTAATTTTAAAACTTGGGGTAATCTCCATTAGTATTGGTAATAATAAACTACCTAAGGCAACGTTCTTCGTTGTCTTTTTTCCTAAAAAGATGGCTGCTAAAATCAACATTAAAATATTAACAACTAAAACCGTTATTGAACGGTTAATTCCCCATACTGCGTCAACTAAAATTGAAATACCAGTTGATCCTCCCGCAGCAATATTAATTGGACCATAGAAGAAATTAATAGAAATGGCGATAATTTCTAGGCCGGCTAAAAATACTACCCAGCGCATCCAAGATTTCTTTTTAATGTTTTTTGTCATTTCATCATCCTTCCTAAAAATAAGTTATTAATATTTTATCTAATTTCTATCCAGCTTGTCAGTTTCATCCTTTATTCCTAATTATTTTTTAACATTTTATATTCTAATTGCTGGTTTCCTTCATAAGCTGGCATGCCATTTTCTGCCCGATATAAAGCACGCTCAAAAGCCTGATATCCTTTGCTGGAACTAACAGCAAATTTTACATGATATTTGCTGGCAAATTCTCTAATATTCCAAGTACTATCATGAGCTGCAAAAGCTATCACTAAAATTACAATATCTAAATCTTTAATTTGATTTTCAATTACCTTTTTCTTTCCTTCAAAAGCATCGATTGGAATTGCAATACCATTGTAGCGATTAACAATACCTTCTAGAACGGCTTCATTTTGATTATCACCAACTCCAATTCCCACTCTTTGATAATGCAAATTCATATCTAATTGTGCCAGTTTCTGCGTGTTTTCCCGACTTGACTTTTCTTTTTTAGTTTTAGAAGTCCGTTTTGGTTGCTCAGTTTCATAAATCCATCGAATTTGAACGGCACTAGCTGGATCTTTCTTAAGTCTTACATCACCGGTATACCAAGCTAAGTCAACAATCGACCCATCTTCTAGATGTACACTTCCATTTTGATAATAACTAGAATCAAGGGCAACAATCACCGGCTTATGATTTATTGTTAGCCTTTCTCCGTGAATATTACGCGAAACGCTTAGATTTCCAGGGGTTCCTTGTACTACACCATACTTAAAATCTTCTATTTTGTCATAATCACGACTGCGCAATTTTTTATAGCCGACAACTCGTAAAACTTCAGCTTCATTTAATCCATCGGATAACGGTATAGCTTCAACAATATCACCACTCTTTAAGTTTAAGTCATGGATTTGACTTTCATTAACTTCAAAAACCACTTCTCCATTATCATTGATTAGATCTGCACCCTTCAATGCACGAATAACTGTATAACGTCTCCCCTTTCGATAGTCACGTACTTTTTCTTTTTTAGGCTTTAATGCCTCTTCAAAAATTTTTCTATTTACTGCACTACTTGTTTCCTCAGATGATTGAATTGCTTGATCTAGCTGTCCTAATTGTTTTCCAAAATTGGCAGTAATATTTTGATCAAAAGTTAATTTATGCAGTGCGCCTAAAGCTGTCTTTTTAGCATCTTTATTACCAGGATGCTCAATTAATTTAGTTATTCCTTGCAAAAAAGTATTTATTTGGGCAATAACTTTGGGATCAAGTTCACCATCAGCTCCATTTTCATTACTCTCTCCGGTCATTCCTAATACCAACTTAATTGCATTCAAGCTATTTTTCAGGCTTTTTTCGTCGCCTTCTGTATTATTTAGTATTCTTTTTAAATTATTTCGATAGTCAAACATTTTAACCACTTTCTTACTTACTTTTTATCTATTATAGCTATTTAACAATATTCAATTCAAAATTTCTTTATCAATTCTATCAATAAAGTGATATATTAAAGGTAAAAAATAAAAAGTGAGGAAAAATCATGACTAAGTACACTGTTACATTATCTGAAGAAGATTACCAAATGTTAAAAGATTGTCATTCAAAGAATCCTTCAATCATGAAGGCTTTAGAAGAAGCAAAAAAAGAAGATTAGACTAAACAAAAAAATCGTGATTAGTTAATTGCTAATCACGATTTTTTATTTATTTTTTGGACGCTCTTCGATTAAAAAGCAACATTCCAATTAAAGTACCTATAATTAAATCAATAATTACTGGAATAATCATAAACTTTCCTGAATTAACCATAAACATATCAAAAGCTGCCCACACTATTCCAACAAGAATTCCTTTATATAGATACTCCCACTTAAACTTAACTTTTGGTTGATCTATACTCAGCCAAACACCGGCTAAAATAAAACCTAAAAATAAGCTTATAACAATAAGAATTACAAACAGACTAATTACTCTAGCAGTTGGTAAGGTGCGTAAGTTTGAAAAATCAGTTGGACTTTTAAAGCTAAAAAATAAAAGATAAACAAACCATACTGTACTAAAAATTAATCCCAGTTTTATTAAGCGATTAATAGAAAACCTTTTCAATTTTTAAGCCCTCCATTCGCCGCCTTGACCATAAGTATGTTTATCAAGTTCATTAATAATTACATGAATATGTTCTTTTGGAGCACCAGTATTCTTATGAACAGCTTCGGTGATATCTTTCATCATTTGAGTAAGTTGCTCATCGCTTCTACCCTTAATTAGCTCTACATGTACAAATGGCATTTAAAATTCCTCCTTTTTATCTTTAATCAAAATTATAACAAATCTATTTTAATTAAGCAGTCCTTCTTAAAATTCTTCTTGCACCATCACGGACTGCAAAGTATAAGATTGGGGTACAAATTGCTGTCGAAATCGAATTGATGACCGTTGCCGGCAAACTAACAAAAGAGCTAACTAAAGCCACATTTAAACTAGTTCCCACCATTAAAGCTTCTACGATTGAGACACAGTAGGTAGTAAAAATTTTCGTAATTCCAGCAATAATTCCCAAAATAATAATATTTTTCTTACTATCTTGATAGTGCATCCCCTTATATACTGCTGTTAAAACACTTGCGACCACTACAACTTCTAGCATTGTTAACCACGATGTTGCAGCGTAACCATTAAGCAGATCAAAGCCGCCCAATCCGATAATCCCAGCTAGCATTCCATTACGATAACCTAAATATAAAATTGCAACAGCCGTTAACGTATTACCAAAATGAATAAATGGACGCCCCACTAAAGCAGGAACTGGAATTCTTAAAACCCAAACACCCAAATAAATTATTGTCGCAAATAATCCAGTCATAATTATTGAAACTAATGAATTTTCTCTTGTTCGCATTTATTATCTCTTTCCTTCCACCTTGTTCATTAACCAGGATAGCGCACCCGCATAGTTCGGTCCTAACCGTTTATCTTGTCTTAAATCAGTCTTTTTAATCGCCAATTTGACAAAATCACCTGCTATTTGTGCACTTTCTTTTAATGAATATCCGGCTAAAATTCCTGCCAATAAGCTACTTGCAAACATATCTCCCGTACCAAAAAATGAACGAGCAATTTTTCCATTTTCGATTACGAAAATTTTACTATCATTTACTAATCCAACCATCTTCACTTTATTTTCTAAGAAAATGCCAGTAATTACCAGACCATCTAACTTAAACTTTTCTTTTAACTCGACAGCAATTTCTTTAATTTCATTTATTGAAAAATTTCTATATTCCTTATTCAGTAACAGACATGCTTCAGTTAAATTCGGAGTTAAAATAGTTGCTTGCCTTGCAAGTTCGCGCATTTTTACCACATATTCTATATCTAAGCCGCTATATAACTTTCCTGAATCTGCCATTGCTGGATCGAGCAGTATTACGTTAGTATTTCTAAAATCAGAAATATGCTCAATTCAAAAATCAATGGCATTTCTTCCCAAATAGCCTAAGTATAAATTTTTAAAAGTAATTTTTTCTTCTTGCCAGTGAGCAACAATTCTGCTCATTTCATTATTTAGCGCCAAAAAGGTGTTATTGCCAAATCCACCAGTATGAGTAGATAAAATCGCTGTTGGTAAAATATCTGGCTGATACCCACATGCTCCTAAAATTGGTAAAGCAACGCTTAGGGAGACATGACCCAGGCAAGACAAATCTTGACTAATTAAAAGTTTTTCCTTCATTTTATTTTTCTTTCTAACTTAAGTCGTTTTTTCTTAATAGCATATCGCTTTGAATTCAACTCAGCTTGTAATAACTTATTATGCCAATAAATTAAGGCTACTTTAATCGCTAAACGATTATACCAACAATAATCATGCTTTAAATAATTAAATGAATCTTTAAGATCCAGTAAGTGCGCTGCTGTAACAAATTGATTTCGGCTCCAATGCCAATCGGCTGCACCATTTTTTCGAATTCTAATTTTTTCAATCCGGCCAACCGTTAATCTTGCTCGTCCCCTAATATACTTACTCCGAGCTACAGTAATATAATTACCAATCATCGTTTTTTTCCAGAATTGATTATGTTTCTTTTCGATAAAAAGAGCTCGTCTTAATACTTTACTTAGACAATACCATTCTTTATTACCATTTGAGAGTTCGATTAAACACCAAATATATTCATGTCTTTTTTGCAAATTTTCTCCAACTTTTTTACTTAACTTAATTTTTCATATAAAGGAATTAAATCATTGATTCCTTCTATAATAAATTTCTCCATATTATCAACATTATCATGATCACGAAAGGCAAACTTTCCTAGTAAAAAGCTACTTTTGATAGCCTCCTGATCAAATTGAGTTTTCTTTTCATAATTGCTCAAATATTCTGCTAAAGCTAAATGATTGCTGAATTCCATTTCATTTTTATCCCACAAATACCAGTTTGAAATATCTAAACTAGAACCCCACTTTGAAATATCAGTTAAAAGCGTATTGTATTCACTCACAGTTCCCTGACGCTTATCACTCTTATAATATTGAAACATCAAATAAACTTGTAATTGCTTCTTATCAAGCATGACGCCAATACAAGGATTATAGTCTGCTAAGGAAGCTAAGCGATAACTGGCCCAAAAATGATCTCTTAAATTCCATCCATTAGTCCAGCTTTCAACATGAACTTTTGCAAATTTTCCTGTCAGTAGTTGTTCTGCCACATTTAATTGAACTGTTTTCCAAATTTGCCAGACACCTTTAAATTCTTGTTTAATTGTATCTATTTCTTCTGGTGTTTTATTAACTTTTAATTTTTTAAAAGAAAATTCTTCTTGGTCAAATATCTCATACATTTTATTAGTTAAAACTGTCATTCTTTTCTCCTATAATCAATCTTTAAAAGGCACCGCCTCCGCTGCCACCACCAAAGCCACCGGATGAACCACCAGAAAATCCACCAGATCCACCAGAAGGAGATGAATTTATGTTAGTTGCCGACTCAAAACTAGAGTTAAAATTATTTGCAAATCCATTCTTTCCATCACTGTAAAAAGTACCCCAGAATAATAGATTTGTATCGTCAATTTCATCTGCAAATTCTAGTTTCAATTGTTTTAATACTTTTTTAGATACACCAAGAGCAACGGCATATGGCATTATTTCTTCCCACAAGATCAGTTCTCCAATATCACGCATCTTGAAATTACCAATTTCATCTAGCATTTTCTTAAATCCGCGAACTTGATTAGTTACTTCTGCTCCTCTTGCTGTATAAGCTGATAATTTCTTCTTATTAGAAACAACTGCCAAAATTGCCAGTACTAATAAAATTGCAGCACATATAAACAAAGCGATATTTTCCTCATTCGAAAAGAATGCGCTGAACATTGCAATACCACTCAAGATTAGTAAAGTCACCATCAAAATCGAATTAGCGTGCTGTTTATGTTCAAGCTTTTCATCAAAAAATCCTGCTCTAGTTGCTTTCTGCATTTCTTGTTCTTGCCACTTATTGAACTTCTTTCCCAACTTAGAGGAGTGGTGTTTTTTAAGTTCGTATGTTGTAAAACTCTTGTCATCGCCTACTTTATCAAATAAGTAATTCAATAAAGAATTGTTTGGCATTATATTTTCATCAATTAAAGAAATTTTGTAGTACGTTCTTTTTCTTATCTTGATAGGATCGATTTTAATCTTTTTTTGGACAGCTAATTCCATTAGAGACGCAGTTAAAGCCCTAGAACTTGGCTCATCTCCTGTATCTAAAATTTCAGCCATTACCGGTGAAACTGACGGAATTTCATAATTTCTAGCTAGTTGCTTTTCTTTTTTTGGCTTAACTCCAGACTTTTTTAAAGTAACACTTCTAATAATTGCTAATAAAGAAAGTAATCCAGAGATTACAAGCGCACCTATGCCAAGAAGCTTGCTTCTTTGCCGTCGCTCGTTAGCTTGCTGTGCAAATCTGGCCTCTTGATCTAAAACATATTTTTTATGATCTTGATCTTTAACATTCTTATTTTGATTAGTTACCTCCACAGGAAAAAGACTATGGACTTCAATCCCTTCATCTCCACCTACGTTAGAGGCGGTCATAATAATATTGCCTTTTTGCGGATTAACTGTAATTTGGCCAGATAGATCTCCATGTGCCCAGGCTTTTAAGTCTTTAACCGGTCCTGGGAAGAAAATGCCTACTCGTACATTGTCTAAATCTGTATCCCAGCCATCTCCAATAATCTTAAAATTAAGTTCAGCTGTATCTTTCCAATTCGTAATTGCATTTGTAATTTCATAAGTATAAATTACTGTACACTTATCTCCATCTCTTACACTATGCCAAACTTTAAAACGATAGCCATGATCACTATGACTTAATTCATAAGTATTATTTTCATGAGTCGCACTTGGTACTACCATTTGTGAATTTTTGTCAGCCAAAATTCTAACCTGCGGATTTTTTAATTCTTGATTATTGGCTAAATTTTGCTGATAAAAAATACCATGAGCGTCATCATCAAATTTATAGGTGATCCTTCTCTCCATAGATAAAGAGCCATTTGAATTAACGCGTGCTGTAACATCAACATTGGTAATATCATAATTCACATCAGCCAAGGCTGGTTTGGTAAAGGCTATAACTGAAATTAAAAAAAGAATTATTTCAGTCATTACATAAAAAATTTTCTTCATACAATCCTCTAACAAAAAAAGTGAGTTTTTGCTTAATTATAACTTAATGCACAAAAAAAGCGCTAGATTTTATTCTAGCACTTTAATAGCAATTCAATTTAAGCAGTAACTCTTTGTTTTTTATGAATGTATTAATAGGGCAACAACAATTCCAATATTTGAAATTATCGATAACATCTCAACTATAGCCTTTTCTACTACTCTTTTACAATATGTCCTCTAAAAAATGCTGCTTCTTCATCATTAGCTTCCCTCGCTAACTCATCCTTTTGATTAATTAGAAAAACATGTGGTTCGGGATGCTTTTCATCACCCCAAGATTTTTGAATAACTTCTACGCCTTTAGCCCTTAAAAATCCATCTAATCGTACTGCACAATCATGAATAAAGTCTTCATTAGCTGTTGAAATAAAGGTAGGCAAAAAGTCCTCGGTAATATATTTTTCAACATCAATTAAGTCCTGATTCTTAGCACTCTTCATTACTTCTGGATCAAAGTAAGCCAAGGGAGCTCCCATCATCATCCCTGGATCTTTCATAAAAGTAGCTGGTGAGTTTAAGGCAACTGCTCTGAACTTCAAATCAGGGAAGGTATAGCCAAATTTTTCTCGATATACCGGATTAGTCAGAATCGACGTGTATTGTTCAGCCATTTGACCACCAGCAGAATCCCCAACTAAGAAAACATTGTTTTTATCAAGATTATATTCATCTGCATGTTTTGCTACCCAGTGAATATATTCATTGACTTGATTTAGTTCTTCTGGAAACTTTACTTCTGGTCCTAACTTATAGTTGGGATTTATAAAAGCAAAGCCTCGTTTAGCCATTCCTAGTCCATAAAATTGATAGGTTTCTTTAGTACCGTAAACCCAACCACCTCCATGAATATTAATGATAACGGGAATTTTTCCTTCAATATTTTTTGGTAAATATATATCTAATAGATTCCATTTAGGATCGTTACCATATTGAATATCATCTACACGCTTTACCTCTGGAAGATCGTGAGGTAACCCACTATCTCTTTTATCATCATTCTTCTTCCAATCAATACGCATTTTTTCAACAGCTTCTAAAATATCTTGTTCTTTCATAATTGGTCCCTCTGGTAATGAAGTCGTTTTCATAACAATAGAAAATAAATATAAAAAATAGGTCAATATTAACCATTAACTGGCGTAAATTGACCTATTTTGATCGTTTCTTTTTTATTTTAGATGCACTTTCACCATACAATTTATTAAAGGCTCGATTCATCGTTCTAATACTCGAAAATCCATTATTAATTACAATTTGGGTCAGATTATTCTTTGAATGTTTTAACTCATGATACGCATGCTCAGCCCTGACATTATTAATATAGTTTTGTTAATCAAACCAAAGATAAGTTCAATTTATTATAATCCAATATGTTCCCAAGGTTTTAAGTCAATAGCTGGAGCTTCCCAGAGTTTAACTAGATCCTCAGATAAATACTTCTTATCAACAACTACATCATACACATATTCTTCAAACCACTTTTGACTCATTTCGTAGAATCCCTTGTGACCATACTTATCGCCCCAAGAATTTTCCACTTTCCATTTACGAATTTCTCCATTATCTTCGTCTACACCGACTAAGGTCATATCGTGGGTTGCGGCTCCTTCACCAGTAGCTAGACGATCTGCCTTACTCATTTGCGTATCAACACTGAATAAGTCATCAGTTTTATATAATTCAGTATCAAGAAAACCAGTCTTACGTTCCATCTGCTTTAAAACGTCATTTCCAAAAATAACTGCTTTTCCATCTTTTAATTGTGCTGCAGCTGCTCTTGCTAACACTTCAATTGGTACATTTAGCCCCGTAATCGGAGTTCCACCAGCCACATTATCGTATAAACCTTGGTGATAGCGTTTATTGTAATCATAATTAGGTGAATTTAATAAAACAACGTAATCATCCCAATTAAAGTCTTTTAAATATTTTTCAGCAAATTGGCGTGGAGTTAAATCTTTTTCTAAATGATATTTCTTGTCATCGTCTCGGTACTCTAAATCAAATTTCTTAGGTGGCTCACCCAAAGCAACTGCTGCCATGCGGTAAACTTCATTTAAAAATTCTTTCTTGGCTTTTTTAGCTTCTTCCGGCTTACCTTCTTGAACTAATTTACGCAGTACCAAAGCATCTTTTCTTTCTTTACGCGCTAAGGAATCAATTAGAGCACTAGTATTATTTGAAGTTGCATTTTCTGGCATCGCATATGATGGAACAACACCATATTTTTTAACTAGATTAATAGCCATTTGCCATAATCCACCATCTTGACCTGCAAAGTTAAACCAAGTTTCAACTTCGCGATCATCAATTGGTTTGTCCGCTAAACGAATCATGCTGTCGTAAAAAGCATTTGCTCTTTCAATTTTATCCCAAAAGAAGTTATAAGCTTGGGAAAAAGTAAAATCTTTGACATGATACTTTTTGCCAAAATGATGACGTAAAACATTTAAAGTGGCAAATTCCCAACAACGCCCCGAATGCTTTTGATCCGTAACTCCACCGATATCAAGTTCAGTTGAAAAAGTGTGGTTTAATCGCTTGGAAACTTCATCATTAAATGAAGCTTCAAATAATCCATTTTGACGAGCAGCTCTAGAAGCTACTTTATTTTTATCGTTTTTATTAAAATCTGCAGAAAAAGCTGCTAATTCTTGTTCAGATAAAGTGCTCATTTTTTCTTCCTTTTAATCACTACACTATTAGATTTACTTAATTATTTTAATCTTACATTAATTTTAAGAAATATCAAGTTTAATTTTCTAAAAAAGAGAAGATTGCTTTGACACAATCTTCTCTTCCCTTCTTATTCCTTAATCTTAAAGAATTGGAAATTATCGCTTTCTGCTCTTATGCTAGCTGGTTCCCAATTATCTTTAATAATTAACCAAACATCCTTATTAATATGGTATTTTTCTATATTGGCTAGTGATATCTTTTTATCAACTGTACTCTTATTAAAGGTATATACTGCAATTTTACTATCATCATATCTCACTATAGAATAGAGTCCATTTTGAAAATTAATTATTCCTATCTTTCCAGCTACGATTGCAGAGTTGGTCTGCCTAATTTTCGATAAAATTTGTACTCTTTTTTGTAAAAACTTACTTTCTTTTTGCCTTTGTAAAAACTTACTTTCTTTTTGCCAAGGAAAGAAGCGACGATTATCAGGATCCTTTCCACCTACTAATCCAGCCTCATCACCATAATAAATACATGGTACGCCTGGTAACATAAATAAGATCCCAAATGCAAGTGCAACTAAATTTTCGTCATTATTTACTACTGTCTTAATTCGTTCAGTATCATGGGTCCCAATATTATTTAAGCAATTATGTAAAAAACTAGCGGGATAATTTTCAACCAATTCTAGAAAATCATTAATAATATCTCTTTCTTCTTCAAGCCCTTGGTTCTTTAAAAGATTTAGAACAAATGAACGAGCTGGATAGTTCATGACACCAGTTAAATTCTTACCACTCGTATATGGTCTGCGGACATTATTAACATATTTTTTAGAAGCATCTTCCCAAACTTCCCCAATTAAAATTTTAGAATTTTCTTGATCTAGTCGATTACGAACTTTTTCTAAAAAATCCATCGGTAATTCATCTGCGACATCAATACGCCAGCCATCTGCACCTAAATCTAACCATTTCTTCAAAACTCCTTGATCACCAAGGATCATTTTCTGATACTCTTTATTATCTTTATTGACTTCAGGTAAATCTTTTATTCCCCACCAACTGGCATATTCAGTAGGATAGTTTTGAAAGTTAAACCAATCTCGATAGGAACTTTTCGGATCCTTAATGGCCTTTTGAAAATACTTACTGTGTACCCCAACATGATTAAAGACTCCGTCTAAGATCAGATGAATACCATTCTTATGCAATTTATTTGCCAATTTAACAAAATCTTTTTCTGTTCCTAACATAGAATCAATTTTAAAGAAATCATTTGTATCATACCGATGGTTACTAGTTGCAGAAAAAATTGGATTTAAATAAACCGTAGTTACACCTAACTTCTTTAAGTAAGGAATCTCATTTGTAATTCCGGCTAGATTTCCTCCATAAAAACTCCACCGAACTATATTTCCCTTGTTGTCACGAATGTAATATGGGGTATCTTCATGAGTGGCATAAATAAAACTATTTCTTTTTTCTCCATATACAATTCGATGTGGATTACCATTACTGAAAGAATCAGGAAAAATCTGATAAACTAATCCCTTAGTGTACCAATCTACTTCTGGCACATCTTCAGCATAGCAAGTTAATTGATATTGCTTTACCTTATTAAAATCATCTACTACTTTATTAGCACCTAATTTATCTTTTCCTACTAAAAAATTTTTTCCTTTAGATGTTACTTCAAAGTAATACCAATATAATCCGGGACTATCAATAACTATTTGATTTTGATAGTTAAGCTGATTACTTGATTCCATCTTATAGGGAACTGGACTTTCTCTATCTTTTGTTAACCATAAAATCACCTGGTCTGCTGGTTCACTTACAGTTACCCGAAAACCACATTTTTGGTTAGTTTTAATCGCTCCAAAGGGGCGTTTGCAGTTCTCATCCCATGAATTAAAGTTTACTTGCATTATTTACCACTATTCAATTTCTTCAAGTGCCAAATTTTAGTTGCATATTGATTAACAGTAGAATCAGCATCAAATTCTTCTGAATGAGCAATATTTACTAAACACTTTTGTGACCAAGATTTCTTATCTTTCCATAATTTCTCAACGTCGGCTTGCTTTGCAAGATAATCTTTTAAATCTTTAACAACAAAAAATTCTTCATTATCTTGCAAGAAATTATTATAAAGAACTCTTCCTTCAGTGGCTGCTTTAGGGAAAGTACCGTTAATTAAACTGTCTAAAATTGCGGCTACTTCCTTATCTTGATGATAAATTTCACCCGGATGATAGTTATGGTTATTGTAATAGCTGTAAACTTGATCCTTCTCTAGTCCAAAAATAAAGATATTATCTTTTCCAACTGCTTTAGCAATATCTACGTTTGCTCCATCCATTGTTGCAATCGTTAAAGCACCATTGGCCATTAATTTCATGTTACTAGTTCCACTAGCTTCTTTAGTAGTAGTAGAAATTTGCTCACTTAAATCAGCCGCTGGAATAATTCTTTCAGCAAGTGTTACATCATAGTTTTCTAAAAATACTACTTTTAACTTGTCATGAATGCTTGTATCACTATTAATAACAGCAGCAACTTCATTAATCACTTTAATGACTTGTTTAGCAAAAGTATAGCTAGGAGCCGCTTTGGCACCAAAGATTACTACCCTCTTTGGATGATCTATTCCATTCTTTAAATCTTGATATAACTTAATAATATGAAGTAACTTTAAAGTTTGCCGTTTATATGCGTGCAAACGTTTAATTTGTACATCAAAAATAGCTGTTGGATCAACTTTTATCCCAGTCTTAACTTTAATAAAGTCAGATAAATCCTTTTTATTTTCAAATTTTATCTGATTAATTTTTGTTAAAACATTGCTATTATCATATTGATCTTGCAATTCTAGCATCTTAGTACTATTGCTCCGCCACTCTTCTCCTACAGTTTTATCGAGCAAGTCAGACAAACGAGGATTTGCAATTTGAAGCCAGCGTCTTAAAGTGATTCCATTAGTCTTATTATTGAATTTTTCTGGGAATAAATCATAAAAGTCTTTCAAGACAACAGTTTCTAAGAGCCGAGTATGAAGTGGTGCAACTCCGTTAACAGAATGGGATCCAATAATAGCCAAATGAGCCATTTGGACTTTTCCATCTTTAATAATTTTAGTACTATTTATCTTTTCAGCAGATACTTTATTACTCAAAGAAATCACATAACGACGATCAATTTCAGTAATAATTTGTAAAATTCGTGGAACAACCTCTTGCATCATATTTATGTCCCACTTCTCCATTGCTTCAGCCATAATTGTATGGTTAGTATAACTCATTACTTTCTGAGTTATATCCCAGGCCTTATCCCAATCAAGACGCCATTCATCAACTAATAAGCGCATTAACTCAGCAATAGCCATAGCTGGATGAGTATCATTAATATGAACAGCAATATGTTCAGGTAATTTTTCTGGATCTGTTTGTTTAAGAGAGTTTCTGAAATAGTGCAAGATACTTTGCAAACCGGCAGAAACAAAGAAATACTCTTGCTTTAATCTTAAAAGTCTTCCTTCATAGCTAGAATCATCTGGATATAATACCGATGTTAAATCTTCTACCTTGCGTCGATCAGCTATTGTAGGATATTGTAGTTCAGCCCCTGCTGGCACTTCTGCATCCCAAAGACGTAAAGTATTGACAACATCTTGATGATAACCAACCATTGCAACATCATAAGGAACAGCGGCGACATCATTTGTACCACTATATTTTGGTACAAGCCAATTATCGTCATTAACTAATTCTACTTTTCCGCCAAATCTCACAATTTCAGATTTATTATCGCGTCTAACTCCCCAACTCTTGGATGTTTGTAACCAATCATTAGGTAATTCTACTTGATAACCGTTAACAAATTTTTGTTTAAATAGGCCATACTTATACCTAATTCCATTACCATTACCAATATAACCAGTTGAAGCAAGTGAGTCCATAAATGCCGCTGCTAATCGCCCTAATCCACCATTTCCTAGTGCCATATCTGGTTCTTGAGCAGCAATTTCATCTAGATCAACTCCTAGATCTTCTAGGCCGGACTTTACTACATCCATCCAACCTAAATTTAGCAACGTACTTCTTAAACGCGTACCTGGTAAAAATTCAATTGAAAAATAGTATACTTGTTTTTTACCACTATGCGCTTCTTCAATTCTGGTTTGACGCCAGAGTTTAGCATATCCATCTTGGACCACTGTAGCTAAAGCTCGGTAAATTTCTAAATTGCTAGCATGGGAAATATCAACTTCAAATTGATCATCAAGTTCTTCTAATAATTTATCTTTAAACTCTTTTTTAGTTATCGATTTCAAAACTAATTTATCCTCCTTATCCTAATAATTCTCCATACATCCATTGATATTTATCGGCCGAATTTCCCCAAGAAAAATTCGATTTCATAGCCGTACGTTGCATCTTAAACCATTTATCTTTTTGATAATAAATATCTAACATCCGTTTAATGGCTTCTACCATCTGGAAACCATTAAATTCTTTAAAGCCAAATCCCGTACCTTCATTTTTGGTTTTATCATATACCCAAACGGTATCATTTAATCCACCAATTTGGTGAACAATTGGTAAAGTGCCGTAATGAAGAGAAATCATTTGTGATAAACCACAAGGCTCAAAAGCTGATGGCATCAAGAAACTATCTACACCAGCATAAATTTGTTGAGCTAATTTAGGGTCGAACGCTAACGTTAAACTCATATTATCTCCATGGGCAGCCGCTGCCGCCTTTAGTCTCTGTTCAAAATATGGATCCCCATTACCTAAGATTACTACTTGTACTCCAAGTTTTAAAATATTCTCTATCTCATCAATTACTAGTTGGCATCCCTTTTGAGCTGTCAGCCGGGTAACCATCCCAAGCATCGGGATGCTACTATCAACTTTTAAGCCTAATTTTTTTTGGAGGTATAGTTTATTTTTAACCTTTTTATTTAAATGATGAATGTCATAGTTTACTTTTAAGTCACGATCTGTTTCAGGGTTGAACTCTTCGTAATCAATCCCGTTTATAATTCCTCTAAGTTTATAAGAAACTAGTCTCAGTACTCCATCTAATCCCCATCCAAATTCCGGCGTTTGAATTTCAGCCGCATAGCTTGGGCTAACTGTTGTAACCTGATCAGCATATAGGATTCCTGTTTTAAGCCAGTTAACATCATTGTCCTGTCTTACCGTACCATCATCATATCTTTCATAATTCAAATTAAAAAAGTCCGGTAAGGTTTTTGGATCATATTTTCCTTGGAATTCCATATTGTGAATCGTAAGAACAGTTTTAATTGATTGATACGCACTAACAAATCCCCATTTTTCTTTAAGTAGAAAAGGAACAAACGAAGTATGGTAGTCATTACAATGAAGAATTTCGGGTATATAATTAAATCTTTCCATCATCATAATCAAAGCCTGCTGGAAGAAAGCAAATCGTTCACCATCATCATAGTAACCATAAATTCCTGGGCGTTTAAAATAGTATTCGTTGTCTAAAAAGAAATATAGGACTCCATTTTTTTTGTACGTAAATACACCACAATATTGGTTTCTCCAACCAACTGGAACATAGAAATTACCTTGATATTCAAGTTTATTGCGATATTTATTATCTAAATCTTGATATAGAGGCAACACTACTGCTACTTCATCGTTTTTCTTAGCCAAATATTTGGGTAAAGCGGCTACTACATCTCCTAAGCCACCAGTCTTATAAAATGGCGCACATTCTGCTGCTGCAAATAATACTTTTGTCATTTTTACCGCGCTTTCCTAATCATATCAACATCAATTACACTATTCTTCTCAATTACGATTGGTTTTTCTGGCGTACCAATAATTTTAATATGTGGCATAACCTTGACACCCTTATCCAAGATTGCATTCTTGATAACTGCACCTTCTTGAATATGATCTTGCGACATTAAGATGGATCCACTAATCTCAGCATCTTTTTCAACTATAATTCTTCTAGAAAGAATACTGTGATTAATCTTTCCATAAATTCTGCTCCCAGTTGCCAATAAGGAATCAGTTACATTTGATCCATCAGCAAAATACGTTCCTACTTCATTTCTAATTCTTGTGATAATTCTATGATTGGAACTGAGTAAAGAACTCATTAATTTACTATCAAGCATATCCATATTTGCATCATAGTAATTTTTAATCGTAAAAATATTTCTCAGATAGCCTGTATATTCATATGCAGTAGTCCGATACTTAACTGCTAATTTTGCCAGGTAGCGATTTAGATCGATTTCTTCTCGGCTCAACTGTGCCTTCTTTAATTCTTCAATTACCCAGTCAGTATCCGCAATATAAATATTTACACTCAAGTTATACTTATTTTGTATCTGCATATCAATAAGTTGTTGTACGCCTAAAACATTGTTATCCGAATCTAAGATAAACATCTCATCATCAGGAGCTAAATTATGAATATCGGTCTGTGCAAAAACAGCCGTAACTTTATTATTGTTTTCTTTGTGGTAATGCAATATTGATCTTAAATCAAAATTTCCAAGCATCTTATTTCCAATAAAAACAGTATATGGATAAGCAGTCGTTTCTAGAAATTCAATAATATCTGAGAAATATTCTCTACCATTTGACTTCTTTTCCATCAACTTTTGATAAAAATCAATATATTCATAAGAATTGATAGTATCAAGTCCCCATTCCTTTCCACCACCTAAATGATCAAAATAGGAACGAACTTTACCTTCGTTGATTAAGGTGTAGACATTATTGATTCCAGCATTCACAATACTCGATAAAGGAAAGTCCATAACGCGATATTTTCCAGCGAAAGCCAGGGTAGATAAGGAGCGGTCATTTGTTAACGGAAATAGTTCATTGTACTCATATTGATTGCTAAAAATAGCACTCATCTTACTATTCTTCATTTGCTAACACTCCTATTCTTTCATGATTTCCTACTAAAACTACTTCATCTTTCTCGGGTTCTATCACTGCATTATCTCCAATTTCTGCATTCTCACCAATAATCGCATGCTTGATAACAGCACCCTTTCCGATATGAACTCCTGGCATAATAATTGAATCAATGACAGTTGCATCTTTTTGAACATCTACCTTTGTCGATAAAATGGAATGGATCACTTTTCCGTCTACATAGCATCCATCAACAATCATTGACCTTTCGATATAGGCATTATCAGTAATAAGTTCAGGAGGAGCAATTAGATTCTTTGAGTATATTCTCCACGACCGGTCGTTTAAATCTAAAACATCCTTATGGTCCAAAATTTCCATATTAGCTGCCCATAAAGAGTCAACAGTACCAACGTCTTTCCAGTAACCAGAAAACTGATAAGCAAATACTCTTTCATCACTATCCAGGTAATAAGGAATAACATTTTTACCAAAATCAACCATTGTATCATTTGTAGCAAAAGCATCCTCTAAAACCTTTTTTAATCTCTTCCAATTAAAAATATAGATTAGGTTTTTCAATAAATTCTGTAATTCGTCCACTTATATCAGAATTCATAATTCCAAAACGATGCGCTTCTTCCCAGGGAACATCGATTACAGCTACTGTTAAAGAAGCATTATTTCTAATATGTTCTTCTAACATTTCCTGATAATCCATTTTATAAATATGATCACCGGAAAGTATCAGGACATACTCAGGATCTTCTTGATTAATAAAATCAATATTTTGATAAATTGCGTGAGCCGTGCCTTGGAACCATTTACTACCACGATTATCAGTATAGGGCTGTAAGATTGTTACCTTATAGTCCAACCCGTCTAATCCCCAACTTTGACCGCTACCGATATGATTATTCAAAACTAATGGTTGATATTGCGTAATTACACCTACATTACGAACACCCGAATTTACACAATTACTTAACGTAAAATCAATAATTCTATATCTCCCACCAAAAGGGACAGCAGGTTTTGCTTGATTTTGAGTCAATTTTCCTAAACGCGTGCCTTTACCACCAGCTAAAATTAGACCTAGCATTTCTGTTTTCATTTTTTGTTCCTCTTCTACTTCGTATGATAATGTCTTGGAATAGTTACATCTTTAGGTTTTAATATCATTGCGCTAAAACCAGGCACATCTAATTGAATTTGATAATTTAATTCTTTAAATTTAGCTTTTTTTGTTTTACAAATTTGTGGTTTTTTATTCCATTTACCACCATATTCCACTAACTCACTATTAAAAAATTCTTGATATGATCCTTCATAAGGAACACCAACTGTAAAGTTTTTTCGAGTTACTGGTGTAAAATTCAAAATAACAATTACAAAATCATGTCTCTTATTTCCCTGTCTCAAGAAGGATAAAATTGATTCTTCATGATTATCCGCATCAATAATAGTTATTGAATCTTCTTTTTGTTCTCGTTGCCATAAAGCCGGTTCATTTAAATATAACTCATTTAATTTTTGATCGAATTTTTGCATCTTTGCATTTAATGGATCATTAAGCTCAGTCCAATCTAAGCCCTCATCAAACCGCCATTCCAAATATTGCCCAAATTCACTTCCCATGAACAATAATTTTTTCCCAGGATAGGTAATCTGTGCTGTAAGTAAATTTCTTAATTGAGCAAATTCATTTTCGCGATTATCTCCCCACATTTTGTCCATTAAACTTCTTTTACCATGAACTACTTCATCATGAGAAAGTGGTAGCATAAAGTTTTCACTCATCCGATACATAAAAGAAAATGTCGCCAAATTATAATTATAGTTTCGGAATAATGGGTCCATTTCGTAAAAACGTAAGATGTCATTCATCCAGCCCATATTCCACTTAAAGTCAAATCCTAAACCGCCATTTTCAATACGCCCAGTAATCTTTACTTGAGCCGAACTTTCTTCGGCAATCATTAATACCTGAGGATGGAGTCCCTTTACAATCCTATTTAAGCTATGTAAAAATTCGATTCCTTCAATGTTTCTGTTTCCTCCATACTGATCTGGCTCCCACTGACCAGGACCGCGATCGTAGTCACGATATAGCATGTTTGAAACTGCATCTACTCGTAAACCGTCTAAATGGTATTCTTCAATCCAAAATAAAGCACTTGATAGCAAAAATGATTGAACTTCTTTTTTACCTAAATCAAAATTAAGTGCACCCCAGCCCTTATTTTCAGCTCGCCATCTTTCCGTATATTCATAACATGGAGTTCCGTCGTAATATGCCAAAGCATCATCATTAATGCAAAAATGTCCTGGTACCCAGTCAGCAATTACACCGATATTTTGTCTATGACATTCTTCGACAAAATCCTGAAAATCCTCTGGACTTCCGTAATCACTTGTTAACGCAAAATATCCAATACTTTGATATCCCCATGAAGCGGGAAGAGGATGTTCAGTTAAGGGCAAAAATTCAATATAGTTAAATCCTTGTTTCTTAACATATGAAATTAGCTCTTTACTTAACTCTTTAATACTAAATGGTCGTCCATCATCATGACGTTTCCAAGAGTCTAGATGAACTTCATAAATATTTATTGGGCGCGCAAAGTGATTGGTTCGTTTATTTCTACCAATCCAAGCTCCATCATGCCACTTCTTTTTAGGAAACTCGCCTACTACCGCAGCATTTCCTGGCCGCTTTTCAAATTTAGTAGCAACCGGATCTATCTTCATAATTTCAGTTCCAGATGCTTGTTTAACTAAATACTTGTAAAACTGCCCTGAATTTGGCAATGAAGTGGAAATTTTCCAAACTCCGCCCTCATCTTTTTTCATAGGTAGGCTTTTATCCCAATTATTAAAGTCTCCCACTAACCATACTTCTTTAGCTTTCGGGGCCCAGACTTGAAAAGTATAAATATCATTTTCCTTATGACAGCCTAGCTTTTGCTGCAAGTGATATTCTGTACCCGCATGAAAATCTTTCAACTCCGTGTGCATTTTGCCAATACTCCTTTAACTTTAAAAAATTCCTCCCCCAACTACTTTTCTTTATATACTTATATATTTAATTAAACGCTTACTTATAAAATCATAATTAAGTATACACTTATATGAAAACACTTACAATATCATATATAAATAACAAAATATATTTTCTATTTTGTGCGAACTATTATGCAGAATGCAATAAAAAAAGACTAAGTTACTTAGCTTTATACAACAGTTAAGTATACTTAGTCTTTTCCATATACAATAATAATTAAATAAAATAAATGTGTTTATTTCATTTGGCAAATCATAAAAAATTAATTATTCAAAAATTTCATCAATATCAAGCACTACTACAAATGCGTTTGGTGTATCAGTACCTGAAACAATCTTCTTTGCATATTCATCATCTTCATGAACATGTGGCGTAGCCAAAACTTGAACAGCAGTATGTGATGGTACATCAGCTGCTACTAATGCTACTTTTGAACCATTTTTAATATTTTCAAAAGCTGCACCCTTAGTTTTTTCAAGATATTGCATATGTGAAGGATCCAATACTGTCATCGAGCCTTTAGGACCAACTTGTGGATTACCATTTTCATCAACAGTAGCAATGTAAACTAAATTGTTCTTAAAAAGGTCAGCTTGTTTATCAGTTAATTTGTTTGTGTTCAATTTTTTCATAGTATATAGTTCCTTTCTACTACTTATCAATTATAAGTATAGGCCTATTTAATAAAAAAGTCTTCTTTTTTGCTCAAATTTTTATCAAATTAAATAACTGTCTTATCTATCATTTATTTTAATCTAAGCGCTTTACTTTTCTTATATATTATCTCATGCTTTTTTGATTAATAACAATTTCACTACCACAAACTTATTATTCTCTCTTAAATCTCAAAAATAATTTTTTTATAACTAATGAGTTAACTATTTTTCATAATTATATAAAATATAGCTTATATTTAAAATAAGAAAAATATAATTTACTATTGACTTATTTTCAAAGCGGCGTAATATTATGGTCACAAACATTATTATCAAACAGCTTTGATAAGGAAAAGTAATTAAGAGATCGTCTTTCAGAGAATTTCTGGTTGGTGTGAAGAAATAGATAGATTCTTAATGAAAATCACCTTTGAGCGTAAACTACGATTTAGAGTGGTTTAAGGGACAGCCCTTTATAGCGACGGCGTATCGTTCTTTTATATTGAACCGTACGCTAATTAAAGACTAGTTTTCTAGTAAAAATAGGTGGTACAGCGACAAGACGCCCTATTGGATCAATTCGATCTAATAGGGCGTCTTTTTGTTTTCTTAATCATGCTGTTAGTGGATTTTTGACGAAAGGAGATTTTATATGAAGATGTCAAAGTCCAAAGTGCTGTATGTAACTCTCGCAAGCTCTCTTACGATATTCGCAACTGCTTGTGGTGCTAAGAAAACTGATTCCAGTAATCAGACAATCAAGTTTTCTCAGAATGTCCCCAAGAAAGCCATTAAAAAAGGTGGCACTCTGACCTATGCACTAGAAAACGAATCACCCTTTACTGGAATTTTTCTCTCAGAAATTGCTGATACCAGTCCAGATGTAGAAGCTGCTGCTCCGGGAGATGAGTCGCTGTTTTCAATCAATGATCATTATCAAATTACTGATAAAGGAGCTGCCACATTAAAATTAAATCATCGCGATAATACAGCCAAAATCAAGGTGAAGGACAAAGTTCGTTGGTCAGATGGTAAACCGGTAGTTGCTAAAGATCTAGAATATTCTTATGAAATTCTTGCCAATCCTAAAGTTCAAACTACTCAATATACTTCTTCCTTGGAAAATATTAAAGGGATGGCTGAATATCATCAGGGAAAAGCCAAAGAAATTTCTGGAATTGAAATGCCAGATGGTCCTAATGGGAAGACCTTAATTCTTCATTTCAAGGAATTAAAACCAGCAATGCTAAATGCTGCCAGTGGTTTTTACTGGGAACATGCTGCTCCTTATCACTATTTGAAAAAAGTACCATTCGAAAAATTAGTATCTAGTGATCAGGTTAGAAAGCATCCCCTCTACTTTGGTCCTTACAAGATGGATAAGACAGTTCAAGGTCAATCAACTAGCTGGTCTAGAAATCCATATTACTGGCGTGGGAAACCTAATTTTGCTCATATTTACATGTCAAATATTACTAATTCAAATGTTTCCCAAGCAATCAAAAGCCACAAATTTGATGTAGCCGGCGTTTTAGACTCTCAATGGCTACAAGTAAAAAATACCAAGGGAGTTAATTTTGTTGGCAAAAAGACTCTCAGCTACAACTACCTAGCTTTTAAAGTTGGTAAATGGGATCAAAAACTAGGAAAAAATGTAGAAAATCCTCATGCTAAAATGAATAATCCAGCTTTAAGAAAAGCCATGGCTTATGCTATGAACGTAGATGTTATTAATAATCGTTTTTATCATGGCTTAAAATTCAGAATCAACTCATTAATTCCTGCGCAATTTACGCCATATTACGATAAAAACATTCCAACTTATTCTTATAATTTAAATAAAGCTAATGAATTATTAGATAAAGCTGGCTACAAAAAAGCTCCTGGTGCTCTTTACAGACGTCAGCCTAATGGTAAACCTCTAGTAATTAATATTGCTGTGCGTGGATCAGGAGAAAACAGCGAGGCCATCTGGCGCAACTATATCCAGCAATGGAAGAAAGTTGGTCTAAACGTTAAGTTTCTCGGTGGCCGCCCAATGGAATTCAATCGCTGGGTTGCCGCAGTTAAATCCAGTGATCCTAAAATTGATGTGCTTGAAGGAAGTTGGGGCGCTGCCGGTGACCCTTCTCCAAGTGTATTTTATGGTGAAAAAATGCCATATAACTTTGCCCGCTTTGTGTCCCCGACTAATACTAAACTTTTAGATGAAATTGATTCTGCCAAATCTTTTGATAAAAATTATCGAGTACAAAAGTTCTATGAATGGCAAAGATGGATGTACAATAAAGCTTACGTCGTTCCAACTAGTGGAGCTTACTCTGTTACTGCAGTTAACAGTAAGGTTACGGGATGGTCATTAAAACCATCCGCTAATGTTTGGTATGAAGCCGGCTTTAGCAAATAATTCATAGATCATAACTAATTAATTATATATAACTTTAATATCGACTTGTCCTAAAAATGAAGTATCTATAAACGGATACTTCATTTTTTATTTATCAATTTTTACATATCGACCATGCTCATCAACTATGCCTTTAAAATGATACATCTTTTCATCTTGTGCTCGAAATTCTCCTAAATCTATTTCACCGTAAGCCTTTTCTGCATCTGTAATCGTTACATCATTAAAAGTATGTTCAAAAAAGTTTCTCACAATTTTACTTTTTATTTTAATATCTTTTGAACGTTCAAAAGCTGCTGCTAAAGTAAATCCACGATCAAGTTGGGTCTTAATAAAAATAATTAAATATAAAGTTGAAAGAGTATATCTTCTAACTCCACTTTGATTATCAGCAACTGGCTTAATATATCCTTTTTCCTCCCAATAACGTAATTGTCTTTGCGAAACACCAACGGTTTTGCTTACTTCACCAATTCCGACTTCAATATTTTGAAACACGTCATGAAATATTTTTTTTGCTTCCATTTTTTTATCCTTAAATATCATAATCTCAACTCTAGTTTAAAATCTTATGACAGTTTTAGCAACAAATATGTCAAAAATAGTTACATATTTGTAAGATTATTTGACAATAATTTTCTTTAAGACTATAGTTTTTATAGTTAAATTTTAATATTAATAATTTAGAAAGGATCTTCAAAATGGATAAACAACCCACCGATATTCATGGAAAGTCCTATAATCGAAACTTACTGGTACTAGTTTTAATTATCGGTTCTTTCTGTACTGTCTTAAACGGGACATTGCTTGCTACTGCTCTACCTTCAATAATGCGTTCCTTTCATATCAGCACTGCAACTGCTGAATGGCTTTCAACAGCATTTTTGCTAGTTAACGGAGTAATGATCCCAATTTCCGCATGGCTAATCAACCGCTTTGGATCAAGAAAAATGTACTTGAGTGCAATGTCTGTTTTCTTTATTGGAACAGTCATTGCAGCGATTGCGCCAAATTTTGGAACCTTACTTGCTGGTAGAATTATTCAAGGATTAGGTGTTGGAGTAACGATGCCTCTTCTTCAAACAATTATGCTTTCTATCTTTCCGGCTAATAAACGTGGAGCCGCAATGGGAACTGTTGGTATTGTTATTGGCTTAGCTCCTGCCATCGGCCCAACTTTATCTGGTTGGATTGTTGATAATCTTTCTTGGCGCTACTTATTTAGTATTATTGCTCCAATTGCCGGTATAGTTATCCTACTAGCCTTCTTCTTAATTAAAGATGTACTCCCTACTAAAAAAGAAAAAATTGATATTTTATCTGTAACAACTTCGACTGTTGGATTTGGTAGCTTACTTTATGGTTTCTCCGAAGCTGGTAATAAAGGTTGGACTAATCCAGAAATTTTAATGTTTATTGGGGTAGGCATTGTGTTTGTCATCCTCTTCGACCTTCGTCAATTGAAGATGTCAGATCCTTTCTTAGATATTACTGTGTTCAAACATTTTGAATTTTCTTTAGCAGCAGCCCTAAGTGGTATTACAAATTTGGCCATGGTTGGTATAGAGATGGTGCTACCTTTATACATCCAAAACTTACGGGGAGTATCTGCATTTCACTCAGGTCTAATGCTTTTACCAGGTGCCTTAATGATTGGAATTATGTCACCAATTACAGGACGTTTGTTTGATAAATACGGTGCCCGCAAGATGGCCATTACAGGGATGACTCTTTTAACTTTAGGTACAATCCCATTTGTCTTTTTGACCGAGCAAAGTTCATATACCATGATTATTGTTTTATATGCAATCAGAATGGTCGGAGTTGCCTTAGTTATGATGAATGTTACTACTTCTGGGATGAACTCATTGCCTTTAGACAAGATTTCACACGGAACTGCAGTAAACAATACCTTTAGACAAGTTTTAAGTTCAATTGGTACTGCCATTTTAGTCTCTATCTTAACTACTACGACTAACAAAAATATGCCAAGTAAAGAATTACTGAAAACTTTACCACTTCAATATAAAAATCAAGTTATTAATGCTACTTTAGATGGATTCCATGCTTCCTTTGCCATGAGTATTGTCTTTGCTTTAATTGCTTTGGTTCTTGCCTTCTTTCTCAAGAAAGGTAATCGTGCCCGTGAAAATCAAGAAGAGGTGAATGGACAATGATAATCGTAATTTTAATCTTAGCAGCAATTTTATTTATTTACTTCAACGTTATCCCTGGTAAAGGACATACTCTAATTTCGTGGCTTTCCTTGATTGTTACATCACTTTGTATTTTGGGAATCGTTGCACATGATTATAATCATTGGGGAATGAAAACTGAAACAGAGATAAATAAACAAAGTCTAGTCTCAAGTGCTAACCCTAATCTTTCCCTTCTACTCTATCAACCCCTAGGTAACGGCACAGAAAAAGTATACTTATATAAGACTAACAATGAACAAAAGAAGCCAAAGGCTATTAAACTTGATAAGGTATCAACTGAAATTAAGCATAGTGCGCAAGCCAATCTTCAAATAGAAACCACTCGGTATGTTTACCGAGATAATTTTAGCCGAATTATGTTTGGTGTATTTGCCCATGATAATGAACTCAAACAAAGAAAATATATTTTTACTATTCCATCAAGCTGGAAAGTAATTTCAACTAAAGAGATGCAAAAATTACAAAAGCAAATGCAAGAAAAAATTCAAGCTCAAAAAACAGCCTCTATTCATTAATTTATATTTATATCCTAAAAAGAAACGTCCAAGCAGACGTTTCTTTTTTACTCTTCTTTACTTTTTTCATAGGCGAGAATTTTACTTGCTAAGGAAAATTCCCTGTCTAAGTCTTTTAGATAAAGATCATTTTCATTCTTACCAACATTTTTATTAAATAAGCCCTGTGCTTGTGTATCAGGAATTCCCTCACGCATTTTTTCTATCTTTAAACTACATACTACCGTTGGTACATTCGATAATACTTCGACTAATTTTAACCATAAATCATCTACTGTAATGTAGTGCTTAATATAATCTAGATTAAACAATAGCTTTTTATCTAATAGATGAGGAGGATATAAAACACTGCCGGCTCCTGTAGCTAATAATTTCATCGATGGTTTTTCACACTTTTGACTACACCAATTCCAATCATCATATGCCCTAATTGATCCATCATCATTAAAAGTTATTTCATGTGCTCTTCCCGTAACAATACATTTTGGAAATTTTAAGTACGTTTTGTATAATTCTGAAAGCATTTCTTTATAGTAAATAACATCATCATCTACTGTAACAATAATATCGTCAGGAAACTCTTGCATAGCATAGTAGTATTTTTTATGCGGCTTTAAATCTAAGGGAATAAATCGATATTCAACACCTTTACCCCGTAATTCACGAAGAGATGTTGGAAGATGACGTTCTTTAATATCATCCGTTAGATAAACCAAAATTTTATCAGCTTTTCTAGTCTGATTGAGTAAACTTTTAAGACAGATAGATAATGTACCTAACCTATCACCATAACTTGTCAAAGAAACAATTAACCTAGGATTTTTCATAATAGTCATCCCTTTTCAGTTTAATATTATTAATAATTATCTCTTGATAGCGCTTTATAATAAATTAATATGCTCATCATTTACTATTTTTAAGACCAAATTTATAAACAAAACAAAAAAGCTACAATCATTTCTGATTGTAGCTCAACATGATCTTAATGAAGAAAAATAAATTGTTACACTTCTTAAAGGAGAAGTTTTCGGATCAGTCATTTATATCTTAGTTCATTTTTCTTCTATTGTTAAATTAAAACATTTAATTAGTAGAATTCTTCGCTTTAGCACTGACTTTAATTAAGCTTGCAATTTGATCAATATCTGCATTATTTTGGGCAATAATTAGCTCTTTGTTTGAACGTGGATAATCAATCACTTGACCATGATTTGCAGCAAAAGCTTGTAAAAATAATTTACTGCTTCGTCCATTTCCTTCTCTAAAGGGATGAAGATAATTTAATCTATCAAGTAAAAAGGCATAGTCAACATTTGCAAGTTCTTTTTTAGATGATAATTGTTGTATCTTTTCGTCTATTTCTTCGATTCCAAAATTAATCCGAGAATACTCTAAAAACTCCGTCTCCCCTTTAATTAATTCATAATCTCTAATCTGACCAGCCCAATCGTAAAGCCAACCAAACATAATTTTATGAATTTTTTTCAAATCTTCAACACTAGTAATTTTTTTATTCTTTCTCAAAAAAGCAACTGCCCGAATTCCTGAGCCTAAGTATTCTTTTTGTGCTAATTCCGCCGCATCAGTAATATTTAGCTTATTTTTAAGCGTACCATTTGGATAAAGAAATTTTTGACGATACCATTCCGAATCCTTTACGGCCTCATTCATTTTCTTCACCCCAAATTCGATCAATTTCAGTTTTAATTTCCTTAGATGGATTAATTGCCTCATCAAGAAGCATTAAAATATCCTCTTCATCTGGTTGCCAACCCTCTAAGTTTTCACTTTCTACAACAAATCTAATTTGTTCATACATTTCTGGATCTTCAATATAAATACCTTGAATCATTTGATTAGTATCATTAATTTTCAAAGAATAAACTGGATCAAGTAATTCTAATAAATCCCCTGGTCGCATATTTAAAGAGGATGACAATGCCGATAAAATTGCACTTGACCAATTATCGGGATTCTCATTAAGTGCATCTTCTAAATCTTTTTCCATTAAAGAATTACTTTGTGAAATATCCTTTAAGGTTAAATGATGATTTGTAAGTAAAATTGATATTTTTGATAACATAATTGCCCTCGCTCATTTCACCTTACTATACCTATATATTTTAAATCAAAATTAGGCTTTTCACTAAAGAATTACATAAAAAATAGAGAATTAGCACCTTAAAATCACTAATTCTCTATTTTAATAATTAATCTAAAATCTATTATTCAACTGTAACACTCTTGGCCAAGTTACGTGGTTTATCTACATCAAGACCCTTATCTTTAGATGCATAATATGCAAGAAGTTGAGCTGGTACAACAGTTAATAAGGCAGACATATAGTAATTAATTTCTGGTAAAACTACATTGTCGCCTTCTCTAGCAAAGTCTTTACCAGCAATAGTAACAACGTTAGCACCTCTAGAGACAACTTCTTGAATATTTCCCCGAGTTAAATCAGCCGTTGCCGGATCATTAATTAAGGCAATTACTGGGGTATCTTTTTCGATAAGAGAAATAGTACCATGTTTTAATTCCGCTGCTGCAAAGCCTTCAGTTTGAATATATGAAACTTCTTTAAGCTTTAATGCGCCTTCTAAAGCTACTGCATAATCAATTCCACGTCCAATATAGAAAGCATTTCTAGACTTAATTAAGTATTTATCAGCAATGTCTTTCAGACTTTCTTTACTATCAACAAGTTGCTGCATCCCTTCTGCTGCAATAGCTAAATCATGCTTTAAATTCCAATCTTTAGCTTCTGCTTTATTAAGTGCTTCACCCAATGCCTTAGCTAGGACTGCTTGAACAGCAATTTGGGCAGTATATGCCTTAGTAGATGCAACTGCAATTTCAGGACCAGCTTCTAAAAGCATAGTGTAGTCTGCTTCTCTTGATAAGGTTGAACCTTCTACATTAGTAATTGTTAAACTTGGAATATTACGCTTATTAACTTCTTTCAAAACAACACGAGAATCAGCTGTTTCTCCTGATTGAGTTAAGAAAATAAAGAATGGGTTCTTACTCATCATTGGGAAGTGGTAGCCGGCTTCTGAAGCCAAGCCAACTTCAGTTGGAATTCCAGTATAGTGTTCTAACATTGTCTTACCAACTAAACCAGCATGATAGCTTGTTCCGGCAGCATAAATATAAATACGATCTGCTTTTGAAATAGAATCAATAATTTTTGGATCAACCTTAACATCATCGCTTTCATCAAAATAAGTTTGAGAAATTTTACGCATTACGCTTGGTTGTTCATCAATTTCTTTAAGCATGTAAAATTCGTAAGTTCCCTTTGAAGCTGCATTAGGATCAATATCTAATACATGGGACTTACGTTCAACTTTTTCACCATCAACAGTTTCGATTATGTAAGAATCTTTAGTAATGTCACCAACATCACCATCTTGTAAATCAACAAAAGTTTTGGTTTGATCTAAAACAGAAATTGCATCAGAAGCAATAATATTGAAACCATCACCAAGACCTAACATCATTGGTGACTTATTTTTAGCAATAAAAACATGCTCTGGTTCAGTATTATCAACTAAAAGGAAGGCATATGAACCCTTAACTAATTTCAAAGCTTCTTTAAATGCAGAAAAGCCATCTAAATTCTTCTCACGAGCAATCTTACTAATTAATTGGACAACCACTTCAGTATCAGTATTAGAGTGGAATTTTACTCCTTGTAAGTATTTTTCTTTTAATTCGGCATAATTTTCAATAACCCCATTATGAACTAGGTAAAAACGCTTAGTTTCGTCAAAGTGAGGGTGAGCATTATCAACTGTTGGCTTACCATGTGTAGCCCAACGAGTATGACCAATTCCTACTAATCCTTGTTCATCAGGAGTTAATTTTTCTTTTAGGTTAGAAATTCTACCTACTGCTTTAGTTAGGTATTCGTTTCCATTTAAGTCATTTAAATAAATACCTGCAGAATCGTAACCACGATATTCTAAGTTAGTTAAGCCATTTAAAATAATATCTCTTGCAGGTTTTCCAACAACACCAACAATTCCACACATAAGTTTTCTCCTTTTGGTATAGTTCCTTTAATTAAAATGGACTATAGTTATTTTGCTGTTATATTAGCAATAATAACCCTATTAAATAAATTGGTCAAGATATTTTGTTTATAATTGGTCTATATCAAAAAATAAAAAATTGCACAAAAAAAGACGCCCCATACGGGGCGTCATATCAGTGATTTGGGTGAGATTCGAACTCACGACCCACGGTTTAGAAGACCGTTGCTCTATCCAGCTGAGCTACCAAACCAATTCCTTAACAGAACATATTCTAGTATAGGGAAAAGGGACTGATATGTCAATTACTTTTTTGAATTTTTTTGATTTTAATTTAAATTTTTATCTATCCTCCTTTGGGGATATAAAAATAAGGAATAGCGAGTGATATTTGCCATTCCTATTCCTCTAAATCAACTTATAGTGCTTACAGGCATTAAAGATGCCTTCTGCATCAATATCAGTAGTTACATAGTCAGCAATAGCCTTTACTTGCTCTTCGCTGTTTCCCATTGCAACTCCAATTTTAACAGCTTTTAACATTTCTAGATCGTTTTCCCCATCACCAAAAGCCATTGAGTCTGCTAAAGTTTGACCTTGTAGTTCTAGATACTTTTCAATACCAGCTAATTTACCACCATCTTTTGAAATGATATCTACTGCATATTCATTCCACCAACTTAATTTACAATTAGGTAAATCATCCACTAAATTCTTTAATTTTTCTCGATCTCCATATGCAATAAATTGATAGACTTTTTCTCCGTGATATTCACCAATAGGTGCAACTTTACTTGAAACAGCTTTTTGAGCAGCTACCACCTCATCAGTTACAAAATTAATATACGGGCCCTCTTTACCGATCGTAGTAATTGGAACAGTTTTTTCCTTGATTAGGTGGACCATTTTTTCAGTATTCTTCTCATCAATTGGATTACCAAAAATTTCTTTTCCATTTTCATCTAAACAAAGTTGACCATTCATCGTTAAATAACCGTCAAATTTCAAATCTTTGACTGGCAATTTTTTCAATTGACTCATATCACGACCCGTAGCTAGTACTAATTTATAGCCATTTTCATGTAAAAGTTTAAGTGCCTTCCTAGTACTTTCTGGAACGCTGTCAGTTTTATGAGAAACTAATGTCCCATCCACATCAAAAAATATTGTTTTTACCAAATTTTGTCACCTCTATCCTTTAAATTATATCAAAAATGCGCTTTCAAAACTGAAAGCGCATCTTTTAATTATTTATTTTTCAAATTTTAGTCAACAGCTTTAGCAATTGCAGTATTAACAGCAGCCTGTTCTTTCTTAACTAAGTTAACTTTAGTTTCAATTACCTTAGTATCCATCTTAATTTCACGAGTTAAGCCTGGAGTATTGATCTTTGGTTCAAAGAAGTCTTTGAATTGATTCAATCTTTCTTCAGTATGGAAAATATTTGCAGTTACAGTAATAAAGGTTGCAAATTCCATATCTCCACCTACAGTTGCTTCAAGCCATGGCCATTCTAATCTAATCCAGTTCCAAGCTTGTTCTTGACCAAATGGATTAGCTAAAACATTACGGTACCATGCACGTAAGTCTTGTGGCTTAATAATTTCAGAATTTTCAAAGTCATCAACAATTGCATCAATGATTTCAGGCATTTTAGTTGAAGTGATACCGGCACATAAGTCTTGCTTCAAACTTGCGTCAGAAGTTTCTTGATACTTCTTAAGAAGTTTATCAAATAGAGTCATGTTACCAAAGTTCTTAACTTCGTTAACCAAAACAGCACTTCTAATATCAGCTGAAATACCTTCTAGATTATCAGAATTTTCTGAATAAATAGTATGTAGACCATTAATTGTCTCATCATTATCAGCATATAGGGAAGCTGCAACAACATATGGTCTAGTTAAGTTATCGTCATTAGATTCACCAGCTTTTGGAAGTAATCCTAGACGCTTAACTTGTTTTTCAGAAAGTAAATTATAAAGCTTCTTTAGGTCTTTTTCTTCCTTAGAATCTGGAGTTACAAAATTACGTAAAGTAGTCATAATTCTGTATAAAGCATTGTTTACAATTGGTGAAGTAGAATCTGCAAACTTAGGAAGAAGTGGAACAATGTCTGCATAAGACATTTGACCGCCTTCAGCTAATAATCTGAAGTCTTGTAATAATTGTAATTTATCAACCGCATCTAATTCATCAATGTGGCTCAAAATATCATCAAGTAAGGTCTTATCATATTTAACAATGAAGTCTGAATTGTTGCCTACATTTAAACGGAATGGAACACCGTTGTCAGCAATTAAATCAGCATAGTCACCAACAACTAATTTTTCATCCTTCATAATCTTTGGAACAGCGGCATAGTTTGAATTTAGTGGAATTTGCCACTTACGTCCTACTTCCTTACCTTCACCGATAAAGAATTGTTTTTGGGTTAAAACTAACTTACCATCTTCAACTTTTGCGTTTACTACTGGGTAACCTGGTTGTTCAAGCCAAGAATGCATAATCGCACCAATGTCTAAGCCACTTGCTTCTCCAAGAGCCTTCCATAAGTCATCCCCAGTTGCATTGCCATATTTATGAGCAGCAAAGTAGTTCTTCAAGCCTTCACGAAGAGCTTCATCTCCAAGTAAGGCACGAACCATTACTAACATTCTTGATCCCTTTGCATAAACAATAGCTGAGTCAAATAAGGCATCAATTTCAGCTGGATCATTAACCATAACATGAACAGATTGAACACCGTCTGTTGCATCCCTTTGGAGAGCTGCTGGAACTTCTGAAGTTTGGAACATTTCCCAAATTTTCCAATTTGGTTCTAAGGCATCAATAGCCACATATTCCATCATATTAGCAAAACTTTCGTTAAGCCATAGATTATCCCACCACTTCATAGTTACTAAGTCTCCAAACCATTGGTGAGCTAATTCATGGGCAATAACTGTAGCAACTAATTGCTTCATTTCTAATGAAGTATTGTCAGGATCAAGTAATAAGTATGCTTCACGATAAGTTACACAACCCCAGTTTTCCATCGCACCAGCTGAAAAGTCGGGAAGTGCTACTTGATATGAATGCTCTAATGGATATGGAGTTTCATAGAAATCTTCAAAGAATTCAATTGAACGCTTTGCAATGTCTAAGGCAAAATCTAATTCTTTTGCTTGGTGAGCTCTTGTAGCAAAAACACCAATTTCAACGCCAGATTTTGTCTTAGTCAATTTTCTTTGCATATCACCGAAGACAAAAGCAACCAAATAACTAGACATACGTAGAGTTGGTTTAAAGTAGTGAACACCATCTTTAAGCTTCTCTTCTGGTTGGTTAGAAATAATACTTTCACCGGGTTTTTCATCAAACTTAATTGCAAGTGCAAAAGTAGCTTTTGCTTCTGGTTCATCAACACATGGGAAGGCTTGACGAGCAAAGGTGGTTTCAAATTGTGTACCAATTAATTGCTTCTTTTCACCATCAACTTCGTAGTAAGAAGGATAAATTCCCATCATTGTATCAGTCAACTTACCTTCGAAGTCAACTTCAATTTTCATCTTACCTACTTTTCCAGCTTCAATATTAATTACTTCATCTTTATCGTTGTAATTAAAATCAGCCTTCTTTTGATCTACTCTAACAGAGGTAATCTTTAAGTACTTTTGATTTAGTTTAACTAATTCTTCTTGTGCTTCACCGATTACAACAGTCTTACCATGAAATCTCTTCTTTTCACGACTAATATCTAAATAGATATCATAATGTTCCGGATGGAAAGTTTCATAAAAGCGTTTAACTTCTGCCATATTTGGACCTCCAATATTTTAACTTCTCAACTATTTATTATAAGAAATTAAAATCCTACTTACCAGTTTTTGAATTAAAAACAATTTAGTTCTCTTTATTAAAATCTAAATAATAAATAACACATATAATTCATTTCAGGAGAAAAGTTGTGAAAAACGTCTATAAGCTTCTAGTTGCACTTATATTAGCCATAAACGCAGTTTTCATTTATACTCATACAGTTAATTTTGATCAGCCAACTTTTGCTTCAATAGGTTCTACTGGCGGAGAATCAAGAAGAAGGCATCATTCTTTTTCGGGAGGCGAAGAATCAAGAAATCATCATTCTTCTTCAAGTACTGGTCACAGATGGCACCGTTCCTATTCTCCCTTTACTTTTACTAGTCTACTAATAGCATTTATTCTAGTACCAGTATATGTCTTGTTTATGTTTCTCCTCTCTACTGTCTATAACCGTGTGGATTGCTTTTTAAGTAGATTTTTTCTAGCTTGTCATTTAAAGTATCAATACAATACTAAATATCTATTTAAGCTAGGTTTTCATACAACAAAGCATCGCACTTCAATAAGTGATCATATTTTTCCTCTATTCAATCCTAATATTAAATTAAGCAAATTTAGGTGGCATTTAAGTCTTCCTAAGCTCAACTACACGTCTAGTACAATTACTGGATTAGACGATAATTTGATCGAAGTTTATCGCCAAACCCATTATCTTTACAATCAAATTTTAAGAAATCGCTCTGTCAACCATTACTATTCTCTTAGAGCTCTAAAGAAGTATTTGGATCACCGATTCTATAAAGCCCTGAAAAAGAAAATAAAGCTTAAAGTTTCTAAAAACACAATTGGTGAAACCATTATCGAACAGGTAAAAATATCAAAATACGTCAAATTTGACAATGAGTTGATTCTTGCCCAACTAGATATCATTGGTCACGTTAAAAAAGTTCAGGTTAAGGAAAATTTTCAAAATAGCTTTATTCGTAATAAATGGACTGATTATGTAATTTTTGGAAAGAATAAATCTGGTCATTATCAAATTATTAACCTAGTTTATGATCAGACTTCTTCTTCAAATAAAAATTCTCGAAAGAAATTTACTCAAAATAAAGTTTAAAAAGTTTTAATTTGAAAAGGGGAAAAATATACGTGAAAAAAATAATAAAAATTGGGATACTAGTTCTTCTTTTGTTTTCTGGAACTAATTTCATATCTAATCATACTGATCTGCCTAAAGTAACATATGCTTCTATGGGTTCTACTGGTGGAGGCGGATCTTCCGGCGGTGGAGGATCTTCATCGGGTGGCGGCAGCAGCTCGTCTTCTTCTAGTGGGCCGGATACTGATAGTCCTGGTCCACTTTCTCTCTACGTTTTTATTATCATTGGTGGCATATATTTATTAGTATCATTAGGAAACTTACTTAGCTATCAAAGAGATTATAATAAACTCGCTAAACATCTTTATAAAGACTATGATTCACTATTTTTAGTAAAGCTAGGCTCTGTTAGCTACAATCATGATTCTCCGGCCGATGTTGGATTAAAGCTATTTAGTCCTAACCTAACAATTAAAGAATTTCAATCTTTGTTAAATAGGTTACAGATAAAACTATCTTCGGATAACATAGATACACTGGATAAAAGTTTCATTGATATTTATATTCGAGCTCAATATCTTTATAGTCAACTTCTAAGAGAAAAATATGTTAATAAAAATTATAAATTAGATAGCTTGAAACAGTATTTAGATGATTCTTACTATAAAACTATGGTTAGAGAAATTAAATTTAAAGTTTCTCAAGGAACAATTGATGAAACCGTTGTTGACGAAGCCAAAATTTCAAAATATGCAAAACTAGATAAAAACTTAATTCTTGTTAAATTAGATGTCCGTGGTCAAGATAAAGAAATTCAGTTTAACAAAGACTTTGAAGATAGTTTTTCTCGTAATAAATGGAGTGATTATGTAATTTTTGGTAAAAATACTGATGACCAATATAAAATTTTGGCCTTAGTTTATGGTGAACATTTCCACTTAAATGGAACAGACTTTAATCATCAAGAAGGCTTAAATAAAGATACCTATAAAGAAAAGAAAATCTAATTAAGCGCTGCAATTTTTTGCAGCGTTTTTAATTCTTCTTTTATTCAATTAAAACTAGTAAAATAAAAATTAAGAGAAAATGTAAAAAAGGAGTGTTCTATTAAATGAAATATAATCAATATGGTTACCTAAAAACAAATTTCGACCAAATGGTTAAAGAACTACAATCTATTAACTTCTTACCTAATGATTGGAAAGAAAATAGTTTTTCTGGCCTTTTAGCAACGCTAATTAAAAACTCCGTTGCCGAAGCCAAAACTTATGGTGCAAAAGAAGCTAAATTAGCAGAGTTTGCAGTTAGTGATCATAAAAATTTAAAAGATTTTTTAGCTGAAAATCCTAATTCAATTTCACGTAACCAATTTTATAATATTGCTTTGCAATTACTCGGCTATCATGTTGGCTATGACTATGACTTAAATGATCCACTAGCACGAATGAGGTCTAATGCCCTTCCTTATACTGATCAAGAAGAAATTGATCGTAATGAATTAGTTAAAGTTTTCTACCGCCTACTTAACACTCGAGCTAAAAATGGCCAAACTTTCATTGATAATATGGCTGGTAAAGGTTACTTCACCCAGTTTTATGGTAATAATAAATTTATGTACTTTAATGGTAAGTCACTCCCAGTTTTTGATATGAGTAAGGTTATTCGTGAAGTGGTTTATGTTGAAAGTGATCTTGATACTGATGAAGATGGCAAACCTGATTTACTTCAAGTCACTGTCTTTCGTCCTTATCAATCAAACAACTTTAAGTTCCCTGCTCTCTATACAGCAGATCCATACTTCGGAGGAATTATTGCTAATGAAAAGCGAAACCACAATGTAGATATCAATCTAGAAGATGCTACTAAGAGCCCTTACCCTAAGTATGAGGCAATGCCTAAGGCTAAAGCTCAAAAGCCAGCTAGTGAAGATCAAGCTGCTACAGAAGGAGCAGTACACAAAGCAGCCTATTCGCTAAATGAATACTTATTAGCACGTGGATTTGCCAATGTTTATGCTGGTGCAATTGGGACACGTGGTTCCGACGGTTTAAGAATTACTGGCGCACCAGAAGAAACTGAAAGTGCTAAAGAAATCATTGAATGGCTTCATGGTGACCGAATTGCATATACTGACAGAACTAGAAAACATGAAACAAAGGCTTCATGGTGTAATGGAAATATCGGAATGACTGGTCGTTCATACCTTGGCACTCTTCAAATTGCAATTGCTACTACAGGGGTAAAAGGACTTAAAACTGTAGTTTCTGAAGCTGCAATTTCTTCTTGGTATGATTACTACCGCGAACATGGCTTAGTCATTGCTCCAGAAGCTTGCCAAGGGGAAGACTTAGATATGCTGGCTGAAACTTGCCAGTCTAATCTTTGGGATGCAGGTGACTATCTAAAAATCAAACCTAAATATGATGCAATGCAAAAGCGTCTTTTAGAAAAATCAGACCGTGAAACTGGCCAATATTCTGACTTTTGGGAGGCTAGAAATTATCGTCACCACACTGATAATATTAAATGTTCTTGGATTTCAGTTCATGGTCTTAATGACTGGAATGTTAAGCCTAAGAATGTTTATAAAATTTGGCAAAAAGTTTCTAAATTACCAATCGCACATAAACTATTCTTACACCAAGGTCCTCACTACAACATGAATAACCTTCTTTCCATTGACTTTTCGGATTTAATGAACCTCTGGTTCTGTCATGAATTGTTAGGCATTAAAAATAATGCTTACAAACAATGGAAAGATGTAATGATTCAAGATAATTTACAACCAGATATCTGGCATGAAGAACCAACTTGGAATAATGAATTAGGTAAAAAAGAAATTTACTTCCCAGATAAGAGTGGCAGCCTCTTAAAAGATGGCGGAGAAGACAATGATAAAGTTTCATTTACCGACCAAGGCGGAAAGATCTTTAAAGAAGCTAAGATTTCTGAAGAAAAATGGCAGTACGACTTCATTTCCGGAGAAGAAAAATGGCTTGATCAACAATTGCGCTTTGTAACTGACGAATTCATTCATACCGTTACAGTGGTTGGTCGTCCTAAGATTAAAATGAGTGTCTCTACATCTCTTCCTAAAGGACAAATTTCTGTAGCTCTAGTTGATTTAGGTACTAGAAAACGTCTCACTCCAATTCCTAAGTCATTTAATGATCAAATTCAAGAATTGGGCTATCGTTTCGGGACTGAAGTAATGAAGGAATTCGTTCCTGATAAAGAAACTAAGGCTAAATTAATTACTAAAGGTCATATGAATGTTCAAAACTATGCAGATATGAAACATGCAGAAAAAGTTGAACCTGGTAAATTCTATGACTTGGAGTTTGAATTGCAGCCTACCTTCTATCGCTTGCCAGCGGGTGCACGATTAGGTTTAATTATTTACTCAACTGATCAAGGAATGACCAAGCGTCCACTAGAAGAAGAAACTTATACTATTGATTTAGATAAGACACAATTGATTTTTCATGAGATGTAATGACTATTGATACTAATACTGAGCCTCCACTTAAAGAAAGGAGAGAGACAATATGGAAACTTCAAGCTCAACAATGTATTGGATATTATTTTAAATAATAATATTTTAAAATTTACAGTATGCAAAAAGCAGCTAGTCTTCTAAAAAGAAAACTAACTGCTTTTATTATTAGCTAATTTAATAACTCAAATTACTAACTAGTATTAATTAGTTAAAAAACAGCTTTCCTATATTTCCTGCAATGGATTGAAACTGACTCATTACTTGATTTTTAACAATTAACCAAGCTAGACCAACTGCAACTAATACAATAATTACATAAATAATTTCGCCCCAAAAATAATCTCGATTACTTTTTCCATTTTCATGAATAGCAGCTGCTCCCGCTAGTAAAAATACAACTGCAACAAAGGTACATAAAATACTAATAACAGAAATTAAACCTTTATAATCAATAAAACTAAGCAGGGAAAGAGCTAGCACAATAATTGCATTAATATTGCTTAATTGAACAATCTTATTTATATATTCAAAAAATGAAATATTGTAATTACTTTCGTATATAAACTTATGAGCAAAATAGGAACCAATAACTATTCCTGCTCCTAAAATTAAAACAGCTAAAAATAAATCCATAGTAACAGCATGAAAAATGCTATTAAAATTATTTGAAAATTGTTCGTTGTTTGAAGAAAGATTTATACCTGAGAGTTGAACAATCATTTTCTTAATTCCAAAACCAGTTGCCCATGCAAAAAGTATCATCTCTAATAATAAGGTGACAACTCCATACCATTTTTCACCTTTTTGACCTTTACTTGGAGTTTTCCAAGAACTTACGAACCAATTCCATAAGGAATCTTTATCAAAATTTTTAACAGCTTCTGTAACTTTGGATATTGTTTGATTTTGCTGTCTTGTATTTGGTTCTGTTGTAGTTTTTTCTCCTACTTTTTGAGCTCCAACGTTTTTATTTTTTGCTTCTAGATCAACTTGATTACTTTCTGGAGAAACATTTCGGATATCAGTTCCACAAACAGTACAAAAATTTACATCATTTTCCATTTGAGAACCGCAATTTGGACATTTTTTCATAATAACTCCACACTTTCTTAGTTTTTAATCTGATTTCCAAAATAATACATTATATTTTATGCATATTACTTATTTAGTCATCGTCACTACTTTCACTATCAGTTGTTGAAATTTTGCGATCTTTGACTAATTTTCCTGTTCCAATGTACTTAATCTTTGTTGCTGAATCATCTTGAGTCAAAAGAGCATCGGTATATCGCATCACTTGGAATCGTTTATAATCGTCATGTTCAAAAGTCCATGTTACTGTATATCTAATTTTTGACAAATTGTTACTATATGGAACTATTGACTGAACGTTTACTTTCGATCCAATATTCGTTATATCATCTTGGTCTTTATAACTATCAATCATTTTCTTCATTTCTTGATAACTATCGTTACCAGCTCCATCAACAAATTGATCTTCATCGGGACTATCAAAAGCTGAGTCTAAAATACTCTCGGCCTCATCTTTACTTACTAATCCCTTCCACTCTGGTTCAATGACATATTGTCCGTCTTTATAGCTGACAATATCGGTATTATTACCAGCGTAATCTAACTCTTGAGATAAATCTTTTATTTTTTCTGATTGAATAGTTTTACCGTTAACTTCGTTCCGAACAAAAAGATTCATACTCTCTGTAATTGGGTATTCTTTTAATTGTAATCTCCCTTTATTATCCAACGTTCCAATTTTTTTATTATTAATATATACAACACTATTTGGAAGACTATGAATTTCTAAAGTAGCTGTTTTAATATTTAAATTAATGCTGCTGTCAGACCAAATATCATTCTGTGATATAGTAGATAATTTTCTTCCTTGAACAGTTGAATTTATAGAAAAATTATACTTACCAGGTAAGATGGGCTGTAATTTCTTCACGTAATCATTACCACTACGATGAAGTTTACCTATACTTTCGTTATTCATCCTTACTACTGAATTTGAATGGTTCGTTCGCACAGTCGGTGTAAAGGATGGAACTCTAAGAGTATACTTAGGGAAAATCAAGAAATACCGTCCTGATTGAACAAAATTCACTCCATACATATCTGTCTGATGTTCAAATTGTAATATTAAATTATTAGCAGCAGTTTTATGTTCATTGTAGTAGCTTTGAAGTGGTTTAACACTCTGATCGGTTATCTTAATATCTGGATCCGTAGAACTAATATATTTTCCAGCATTTTTATCTGGATTCTTTATAGCTAATACAATTCTCCTTAGTTGATTACTTTCAGCATAGTAATTAGAGCCCCATATATAAAAGCCGCCAAAAAAGATTACAAGTATTCCTATAAAACTAAAAATTATTTTCTTTTTTTTACTTATTGGCTTTTTTTTCTTTTTTTGAACTTGAGCACGTGTTTCCTTAACATGCTGCGATGTAGCATATGATGAAGAAATATTATTGGATGATGCATTACTTGACTTTTTTAGTTTATGGCCACAATTTGGACAAAAATCTACATCTTTTTTTATTTCTTTACCACAATTTGGACAAAATTTTTTCATGTCTTCCCCCTCTTAAAAATACTTAATCAAAGTAAACTTGATTATTCCCAATAGTATTTTTACTAAAATTTAAAACATACTCTTCTAATAAAACATAAGAATAAAAAAATGTACATACTTTATCTGCATATTTACCACTCCTAAATTAAAAACTACAAAAAAGCAGCTAGTCTTCAAAAAACGAAAACTAACTGCTTTTTCTTATTTTGCTAATTTAAAAATTACTGTAAAGATAATCATATCATCTTTATGACTAACATGAATTTTCCCATGAAATGTGTGAACAATCTCTTGTGCCATTGCTAATCCAATTCCAAATCCTGATTGCTTTGAATTATGTGATTCATCTTCACGATAGAATCGCTCAAAGAAATGCGAATAATCTTTTCCTTTTCCATCCTTATAAGTATTAGCAACCTTTAAGATAGCATTTGTTCCTAACTTCCCTTTAGTTAAAGTTACGAGCACTTTTCCATCTTTATCACAATATTTACGTGCATTATCTAGTAAGATATTAATTAATTCACTTAAAACATTTGTCTCTGCTTTAACATATAGATCTGGCATAATCATTCCGCTATATTTAAGATGATTTTTTTGCATTACGGACTTAAAGCTATTGACATTCTTTTTAACAATTTTAGAAAAATTCACTTTATTTAGGACTACTTCACCGGTTTCGCCAGTCCGAGCTAGTGCAATTAAGCGATTAATTAACCTTGTTAGTCGGTCAACTTGTTCTTTGGTACTTTTATTCCATTCCGAATTATTACCTAGCATTTCTTCCATTTCGGTATTAGCAGAAATAATTGCCAAAGGAGTTTTTAATTCATGGCCAGCATTGGTAATAAACTCACGTTGTTTATGATATGTTGTAATAATTGGACCGATCGCCTTTTTAGAAACCAAAATTAATACCAAGGCAAAAACAATCAAAGCCCCAATTCCTAAAACAATCGATACCCTAACTAGGAGAGAAAAACGATGATAAATCAGCGATTCATTTAAATAAACAATAAACTTACGACCAGTCTGATTTTTTCCAACACGGTAAGCATACTGATTATTCCCAATTGTCACTACTCCATCTGTTGTCTTATCCTTAAAAATTCTCTTACTTGTACTAAGAATTTCAGATGGTCCAACATCATAAACATTATCATCATTGACTATCCGTGGATTACTCTGCGGAGTCTCGGCAACAGTGAAATAACGATATTGAAAAACTGCCTCTGGATTATATTCACCTGCCAAAAAATTCTTATTAATTGGATCTTTTTGATTACCAAAGACTGGCTTAACATTCCGCGGGGTTAATTGTCCTTGATTGTTCACCAAGGCTGTTAAAACTCGATCCACTTCATTATGACTTTGCGTATAGCTAACTCCTAATAAAGCACCTAAGGTAATTATGAGTACTATAAACAAGGCCGTAATCGACATTCCAATAAATTTCCACCGAAAGTTTTGGATCATTTTAGCTCACCTACCTAATTAAGGAAAAACTACCACCTTTTTCACCGACAATCTGAACTGAGCTTTGAATCGACTGCAACTTTTGTCTTAAGTAAGAAATATAAATCCAGACTACATCCTCACTAGCTTCCTCATCCTCTTTCCAAACATGTGCTAGTAAATCTGAAGTTGAAAATTCTTTTCCTTCATTAAGCATCAAGTAATTCAAAAGTTGTGTTTCTTTACTTCCTAAACGAATAGAATTATGACTGACTAACTCTTGTTCAGCAACATTTAAAGCGAGATCTCCGACTTCAACCTCATTAGGTGTATATTGATCGTCACGTCGCTCTTTTGAACGTAAACGTGCTAGCAGCTCTTTTAGTGAGAATGGCTTAGTTAAATAGTCATCTGCTCCGCTATCTAAACCAGTTACTCGATCATCAACTTCTGCTTTTGCAGTTAACATTAAAACATAAGTCTTATCCCCACTCTTGCGAATCTCTTTGAGGGCAGTAATTCCATCCATGACCGGCATCATAATATCTAATATGATAACGTCATATGAATTTTTTTTAGCAAGTTCAACTGCATCCCGACCATTAAAAACAGGGTCGACCTCATAATTGACACTCTGCATTGCTGCTACTAAAACACGAGACAGTTGTTCTTCATCTTCTGCAAGCAAAATTTTCATTAAGTTAATCTTCCTCTCTAATTAAATGGCGCAAAGTCTGCATACTTACATCACAAGAAGCTAATTCATCAGCCACTCGCTTCAACTCTTTACCAATCATTTCGGGATTCTTTATCTTATGCTTATACTTCATTTCATGCTCTAAACTAGCCCAAGTATCCATCGCTATCGTTCTAAGTTGTACTTCAACATAGTAGTGGCCCGGGGTGTTTCCTACAATATCTTCTTCGGGTCTTTTAACATCTAAAATCATATGATAAGAACGATACCCATTTGGTTTAGCATTTGTAATGTAATCTTTTTGCTTGACGATTTCTACGTCGTCCCATTCCTTAATTAAATCGATACAGGTATAAATGTCATCAATAAAATTGCAAACCACACGAATTCCTACACTATCTCGATTTTCTTTTAGAGCTGATTCTGGAGTCACTGGCAATTCTTTTCGTTGACATTTTTCAATCATACTTTCTGGCCGCTTAACTCGGCCAATCAAGTGTTCATATAGGCTATCGCCGGTCTTTTCCTGATGAAGTTGATTTTCTTTCCTAAAGTACTCCAACATTTGGTTAAGTAAACTATCTAAAACTGGACTATAACCACCATAAATATCCATACTAATCCCTCTTTATTGATTTACTAATATTATAGCAGGAGAGATTTTTTAATAACTATAATACTGTTAATTTAAAGAATTTTTGCTTTTTATTAGAAAAACTAAAAAAGTAAGATTCCATATTAATAAGCAGATCATAACTCCTAAAATAGAATTTTTAACTAACCATAAAATTAAAGATCCAATAATAAAGTGCAATAGTAAATAAAATTAACTCATATGAACTATTTTATTCAATTGAATCTCTCTCAAACTTAACTAGTTTCTATCTTGCCTTATTCATAAAAAAATCAAAAATGCCCTTAGTCGTTATGCGACTAAGAGCAAATTGATAACTTAATTTTCTAATTCTACGTATGTTTTCACACTCTGTGATACTGTTTGATAAACAGTTGAAACGTGTAGAGTATGAGCTAAAAAGTCTTGTTTTTCTTCTTGAGACATAGAACTTTCAAAAGAAATCGTAATTAACATTTCACTCACAACTGACTTTCCATGACCGAGTTTAGTAGTAATTGCCTGATTTGTCACTTTAAAGTTCTTTACATCTAAATGATGTACATTTGCAATCATCCCTGCAGAAATTGAAATACAAGAGTTAACAGCACCAGCTAAATATTCTACTGGATTCGGGGCAACATTTTTACCACTTGCTGATTCATCAGCCATGAATTTATTTTTCTTTGTTCGATTTTCAATTTGCCAAGGAGTGTCAGTTAATTCACTTTTTACTGTATATTTTGTCATTTTTTCTCTTTTCTAAACTAATCCATGTTTTACCAAATAATCATGAGCTACTTTAGCAGGTTTCTCATGCTTAACATTAACTTGATAATTCATTTGCTGCATCTCTTCAGTAGTAATTTTACCGGCCAATTCATTTAAAGCCTTTACAATTTGAGGATTTCTCTCTGCAAATTTTGCCCTCATTAAGGGAGCTCCCTGATATGGTGGGAAGAATTTCTTATCATCATCTAGCATCACTAAATTATACTTCTTAATTTCTGCATCTGTTGTATAGCCATCAACAACATTAGCTTGATTATTAGCAATAGCATGATAGCGAATGCTCGATTCAGTACTCTTAATTGAAGCAAAATCTAATTTATAAATTTTCTTTAGACCTGGATAACCATCTTTTAATGAAGTGAAGTCCGGATCAAAGGCTGCATGTACTTTTTTATTTACACGATTTAAGTCACTCATCTTGGTCAAGTGATTGTCTTTAGCAAATTTTTGTGTTGTAGCTAAAGCATAACCATTCTGGTAAGCCATCGGCTTCAGATATTCCATATCAAATTGTTTCTTTAAATCGCTTCTAGCTTCTACATAGACCTGATTTGGATCATTCCCGGTCTTTTTACCAGTTTTGACTAAAGTTTGTAAAACTGTACCTGTAAATTCAGGGTAAATATCAATCTTATCCGTTTGAAGAGCTTTGAATAAAAATGTGGTTCCACCAAAGTTAGGTTTTAAAACCACCTTAGTATTAGGATCATTCTTTTCGATTAGGTCCTTATACATATTAATCAAAATAGCCGGTTCGGATCCCATTTTTCCAGCAATGGTAATCGTCTGTTTCGGTTCAGCAACATTTTTAGAAGTATTAGCATAATGGTTATACAGACTACTTCCACCCCAAATTACTAAGGCTAAGGCAATTAATGCACTTCCTACTTTTAGACGTTTATTACTTTTTGAAATGAATTTTAAAACGCCACTAAATATTAGAGCAAGCAATGCAGATAAAATTGCTCCCATTAAGACTTCAGTATTATTGTTTGAATTAATCCCAACGTAGATATAAGTTCCTAAGCCTCCGCCACCAATTAAAGCAGCTAAAGTAGCTGTACCAATAATCATAACTAGAGCGATCCGAATTCCGGCTACTATCATCGGCATGGCCATTGGAATTTCTAGTCGCTGCAATTTTTTCCATTTAGTTAACCCAAAAGCAGTAGCGGCTTCTTCTAGATTTTCGGGTATTTCCGTTAATCCTGAATAAGTATTTTGAAATATCGGCATAATTGCATATAAAACTAATGCAATGACTGCTGGCACGGTTCCTATTCCGACAAATGGCAGCAGTAAACCTAAAACTGCCAAACTAGGAATTGTTTGAATAATTCCCGCTATTTGAAGTGTAAATTCAGCAGCTTTTTTGTGACCTTTCAAAATAAAAGCCAGCGGAATTGCAATTGCCATTGCAATCAGCAACGCAATCAGAGAAATCTTAATATGAACAAGCGTGGTAGCCCAAATTTGTTCATGTTCAGTTAATAACATCTGCCATAGTGATTTAATCATGTCCAGCCACCCACTTTAAAAAGAAATTCCAAACTCTTTTTGGCTCAATTAAAAATTCTCCAAACCTGGTCTCTGCAACAAACAGAGTATCAGGATGGTTAGAACAATCTTTAATTAAATCCTCTACGCTATCGACATGATATCGAACAAGTGTATCCACTTTAGGATAGAATCGTGGATCTACGCCCAATTCGCTCTTCAATAAAGTTTCAAGATCAAGCTTTTGATTAATTCGATTTCCTGCAAAAAATTGCTGTACAAATTTTGTAGCAGGATGTCTTAAAATTTCTCTAGGTTTGCCAACTTGCTCTAAAACGCCCTTATGCAAAACTCCAATTGTGTTTCCTAAACGAATGGCTTCTTGCATGTCATGTGTTACAAACATTACTGTCTTATTAAATTGTTCATGTAAATTAATAAGTAAGTCTTGTAGTTGTTTTTTTACGACGGGATCAAGAGCAGAAAAAGGTTCATCCATTAAAACAACCTCAGGATCAGCTGCCAAAGCTCGAATAATACCTACTCGTTGTTGTTCTCCCCCTGATAATTCACTTGGCATGCGATCACAATATAATTTTGGATCTAAATCAACTGATTTTAACAGTTCCTCCTGCTTTTTCCGCCGTTCTTTGCGATCAACACCCTCTTGCTCTAACACAATTGTAATATTTTCACCAACAGTTAAATTTGGAAACAAACTAGCAGTTTGTAATACATAACCAGTCTTTTCCCTTAGTTTACGTAAATTATATTCTTTTATTGATTTATTATTTAGAAGAATTTGTCCCTTAGTTGGTTCAATAAGCCGGTTAAACATCTTTAGCAAAGTTGTCTTCCCGCTTCCACTTGGTCCAACTAAAACAAAAATATCTCCTTTTTTCACTGTGAAAGAAACATCTTTTAAAATTTCTTGTCCATCGTATTTTTTTGAAATATTTTTATATTCAATCATTATTTTACCCTTATAAAAATAGTTATTTATATTTTCTCACTATTTATAAGAACTTGGCAAAAAGATTACATATTTTTAAGCAAAAAAATAAGACTGACAAAATAGTCAGTCTTATAGTTTCAAAGAAGTCTCATTATTTCTTCTTAGAGTTTTTATCTTCTTTTTGTAACTTTTGAGCCATGTTAATAATGTACTCACGTAAATCATCTTTAATTTGAGGGTGAGATAAACCGTATTCAATTGATGTTTCAAGGTAACCTTCCTTGTTACCAACATCATGACGTTCACCATTAAATACATGAGCAAATACTCGTTGAGTCTTGTTCATAGTATCAATTGCGTCAGTTAATTGAATTTCGCCACCACGACCAGGTTTTTGATGTGCTAAAATATCAAAAATTTCTGGAGTTAACAAGTAACGACCAATAATTGCGTAGTCACTAGGTGCCTTTTCAACGTCTGGCTTTTCAACAAAGGCCTTAACGTTAATTAAATCAGGTTCAATTTCACTATCTGGATCAATAACACCATACTTAGAAACTTCTTCATGTGGTACGGGCATAACAGCAATAGTTGATGCATGAGTCTTATCATAACGATCAATCAATTGTTTAGTTAGTGGCACATTATCTTCCATCAAGTCGTCACCAAGCATAACAGCAAATGGTTCATCCCCAACGAAGCTACGAGCTCTTAAAATCGCATCCCCTAAACCAGCTGGGTGTGGTTGACGAGTGTAGTAAAGGTTAACACCTAAGTTAGTAATTGATTGGGTTAAGTGTAAAAGATCAGTCTTACCCTTTTCTTCCAAATCTTGTTCTAGTTCTGGATTAGCATCAAAGTGATCTTCGATAGAACGCTTGTTTTTACCAGTAACAATCAAGATATCCTCAATTCCAGACTTTTTAGCTTCTTCTACAATAAATTGAATTGTTGGCTTATCAACAATAGGCACCATTTCCTTAGGCATAGCCTTAGTGGCAGGTAAAAATCTAGTACCTAATCCGGCTGCTGGAATAACTGCTTTTCTTACTTTCATTTTATTCTCCTCACAAAATAAGCTTTCCTTAGTGTATTTTACCAAACTTCTAGAAACTTATTTAGCCAATTTACTATTTTTTCTAAAAATTCTCAAAATCGGGCTACGACTGTATTCAATTTTTCTACCTTTTAATTCATCCCCTGTCGCATTAATACAAATGCCTAATAAGAGTAAGAATGAACCAACATTTAGCCATAACATAAAGATTATGAAAGAACCAACAATTCCATAGTTTTGCCAACGCGTACCAAATTGTCTTAAATATAAACCAAAGAAATAAGACAAGGCGCTCCAGCTTACTACAGTAAACCATACTCCTGGCCAAACAATTCGTTTCTGGACAGTAATATTAGGAATGACATAGTTAATATATAAATTTATAATAACCGTCATTAAGATTATAATCGGCCAGCGATAATTTTCCAATTTATATACCCACCATAATGATAAATTAAAAATTGGAGCTAAAAACTCCATGATTTGTCTACCAAAGGTAAAAACAAAAATCATTATTGAAAAGCCAACTACTAAAATTACTGAAAGGGCAAAACTAAAGGTTCGGGCAAGTAGATAGTTCCACCATGACTTACCTTTTTCTTTTTTATCAACACCATAAATCTTATTTGCTGCTAAGCGAATTGAATTAACTAAACAACTTAAAGACCAAATAGCAATTACAATACCAAGAGAAATAAAACCACTTGAATGCTTTTTCAATAAAGCATTAATAATTGGCATAATTAGACTAGAAACTTGAGATGGAAAAATTAATTCAAGATAGCGAGCAATTGGCTTTGTATCAATACTAAATAGAGGTAAGACATTTCCAATAATAATGATGATTGGAAAAATACTTAATAGCACATAATACGCAATAATAATTGAAGTCTGATTGATCTCGCCTTGGCTAATATATTTAGATAATAATTGAAAAAATTCTGTTATACGGCTTTTAGTCTGATTGAGAAAAGAATTCATAAATTTTACTATCTGCTTTTAATCTTCATCTAAAAAGTGAGGAAGATATTTTTCGTAGCCATCATATGGCTTTTGTAAAGTTAAAATCTTTGGTCCATCTGGAGTAATTGCAAAAGTATGTTCAAATTGAGCTGCCTTTGAACCGTCTGGAGTTGCGTAGTAAACCCAATCATCATTAGGATCTGATACAGTCTTTTGTTCAATTCTCCAGTCTCCACCAGCTTCAACCATTGGTTCAACTGTAATAGTCATTCCTTCACGCAAACGTAAACCATGACCTGCTTTGCCCCAGTGAGGAACTTCTGGATCTTCGTGAATAGATGGTTGAATACCATGACCTACAAGTTCACGTACATCACCGTAGCCATTTTCATCTTCAACATAATTTTGAATAACGCTACCGATATCACCAATACGATTTCCAACAACGGCTTGATCAATTCCCATGTACATTGCTTTCTTAGTAACGTCCATTAATTTTTGATCTTCGGCAGAAATTTTACCAACACCATAAGTAGTACATGAATCAGTTTCATAGCCATCAACATTGCAAGTAACGTCAACGCTGACCAAGTCGCCCTCTTTTAAGATCTTATCTTTTCTAGGAATCGCATGAGCAATTTCATCATTTACACTGATACAAGTGCCGTACTTATATCCTTCAAAACCTTGTTCTGAAAGACGTCCACCATGTTTTCTCATAAAATCTTGAGCAAATTCTTCAATTTCCCAAGTGGAAATTCCAGGTTTAATAACTTCGCGTAAACCTTCAAACATTGCTGCTAAAACGCGACCAGATTTTTGCATACCTTGTAACTCGCGCTTTGATTTAATTGTTATCATTAAAAAATCTCCCTTTTAATTTATATACTCTTAGCATACCTTAAATGGGTATGATTTTGTAGTTATTAAGAAAGTCTCAACCATTCATTATAAAGCTTTTCTTAAATAATTTCTCTTACGATTTACAAACTTCTATACTTCTTTAGTATAATAAGAGAAAACGTTATAGAAAGAAGTTTTTTGCATGAAAGCACAAATTGTCTTTGCCAGCATGACTGGTAATGATGAAGATATGGCAGAAATTTTAGAAGAGAACTTACAAGATGCAGGTTTCGACGTAGAAAATATTGATGTCAGTTTTGCAGATGCTAGTTCTTATCTTGATGCTGACCTTTGCGTGATGGTTACCTACACATATGGCGAAGGTGTTATGACTGATGAATTGAAAGACTTTTATGACCAACTAGTTACACTTGACCTATCCGGCAAAAAATTTGCAGTGATGGGTTCAGGAGACAAGACCTATAAAGATCACTATTGTGAAAATGTAGATGATTTTGAAAAAGTATTTATTAAATGTGGCGCTATTGAAGCAGCAAAGCCAGTTAAGATAGAAAATGCTGTCGATGATGATGACATCGCCTTAATTGACCAAGCTACTGAAGAAATTGTCGAGGCATTTAATGGCTAAAAGTCATCATAAAAGAAAGGGACAAAAGATTACTCAAGAGCAGTTAAGAAAACTCGGGAGTAAACTCGTTGCCAGACACCGAAATTTTTATGTTTATGTTATCTTCGGTTTTCTAGCAGCCATTATCAATATTGCCTGCTTTCTTTTATTGCATAATATTTGGAAGATGCCTGTGATTTATGCCAACACAATCGCATTTATTATTTCTAATTTAGCCTCTTTTTCTTTTAATAAACATGGTGTATTCATTCAAAATGTCGATAAAAAGCATGGAGTAGTTTACCAAATTTGTTTATTCTTTATTTACCGAGTCATTAGTTTAGTCCCGGATAACTTAATTATGCTAGTTGGTATTTCTTGGCTTCATTGGAATGCATTTTTTGTAAAAATAATCGATCAAATTTTAGTAGGTATTTTCAACTATTTAACTACCAAATCAATTTTTCTTAATACTAGTGGTAAATTCGCTAAAAAATTTAAAGACTACTTTAATAAAAAGTGATCTAAAAAGGCTCCAGAAAAAAATCTGGAGCTTTTTTAGTTAAAATCAGCTGGTTTTTGATTATGTTTCTTGTCAAAATAATAAGCAATTGCATCCATAATCCGTTCAGATGCTTTCCCATCCCCATATGGGTTTTTAGCATTTGCCATTTCAGTATATGCTGTTTCATCCTCAAGTAAACGTATCATTTCAATGCGAACCTTATCTACTTCGGTTCCTACAAGCTTTAAAGTTCCAGCTGCCACTCCTTCAGGACGCTCAGTTGTATCACGTAAGACTAAAACTGGTTTTCCTAGAGAAGGAGCTTCTTCTTGGACTCCACCTGAATCGGTCATAATAAAGTAGCTTTTTTTAGCTAAATTATGAAAATCAACTACATCTAGTGGTTTAATCAAGTGAATTCGCGGATCGTCACTTAATACTTCTTTAGCTACCTTTTGTACACGTGGAGACAGATGAACGGGGTAGATAATTTCAACATCCTTATGACTATCAACTACCTGTTTCATAACTTTAAAGACACGTCGCATGGGTTCGCCTTGGTTCTCTCTGCGGTGCATGGTAACTAAAATAATCTTACTATTTGGGTTAATTTCATCAAGAACATCATGATGATACTCTTCTTTAACTGTCTGCTCCAAAGCATCAATTGCAGTATTACCTGTGACATAGATATTATCAGCGGGATGATTTTCTTTAATTAAGTTTTGTTTACTTAATTCAGTTGGTGCAAAATATATGTCAGTTAAATCATCTGTCATTTGCCGGTTCATCTCCTCTGGAAACGGAGAATACTTATTCCAGGTTCTAAGGCCAGCCTCCACATGGCCTAATTTTGTTTGTTCATAAAAAGTTGCTAAGCCAGCTGCAAAGCTAGTGGTTGTATCACCATGAACCAAAACAATATCTGGCTGCTCTTTTTTTATTACCTTAGCCATATCAAGCATTACTTTTGAAGTAATATCTTCTAATGTTTGATTTTTATGCATGATATTAAAATCATAGTCAGGTTTAATTTTAAAAATATCTAAAACTTGATCTAACATTTCACGGTGTTGAGCACTTACTACTGTTACCTCTTCAAATCGATCATCTTTTTTTAACTTCAACACTAACGGTGCCATTTTAATAGCTTCTGGTCTAGTACCGAAAACTGTCATTACTTTTATTTTATTCATAGCTCATCCCCACCTTATATTTTTTATCTTATACTATACCCCAATTAAATTTTCTTTGGTACTATTTGTTAAACTACTTTATACTTATATAGTATAAGGAAAGTGAGCAATTTATGTTTAGTTTTTTATCTTTAGCTGCAATTTTAATTACCATTATAGTCTTTTGCTTAGTTTTCCTCTTTGGAAACTCTTACCCACAAAAAACTAAGCATGTTTTAATTGGAATTATTGCAATATTACTAATTATTTTTCTCTGGATTGTTTTAGAGATTTTTATTAACCCATTAAAATATGTTTAATATGAATAAAAAAGCATTTCTTCTCATTAACTGAAGAAATGCTTTTTTCATGTATGACCCCGGTGAGATTCGAACTCACCTCTACGGTTTAGGAGACCATTGTTCTA
>NZ_CARBVX010000015.1 GCF_948948975.1 uncultured Lactobacillus sp.
TGAATAACGATAATGCAGTATCACAAAAATTAATTAATAAGCTTGCAGTTAGTGAATATAATAATGCAGTTTTAGAAGCAAAAGTTGATGAACTAACTCAAGAATTAAACCAGTTAAAGGCAGAAAAGGAGAATAAAGATGTTAAAAACAAGTAAATCAATTGCAATTTCAGGTCGTTCAATGGTAGATGATAAGCAAGTAGCTACTTTTAATGCAAATATTTATGAAGCGAATGCTTCTGGCGGTAGTGATAATATCAATATGATTATCACTGATCATGATTTATATGATGCAAATAAAGCCACAGTTAGAAAAGATTTGCAAGACTTTCAAAATAAGGTTTGGTCCGCTCAAGATGAAGTAATGGCAAGCGCTGATGAAAAGGCGAGTGAGGGATAATGAAACGCACTCACAAAATAGGAAGTAATATAAGTGATAATTTCCAACTATTTTTAATTGGGCTAACCTTATCAGCTATTGGAATACTACTGTGGACAGATCATACCTACTTCTTTTGGCCACCGCAGTTTGCTGGGCTTATGAATGATGACGGTTTAGACGCTGTGGCTGTGGTTACTGGATTTGGATTAATATACTACGCAGTTACAAATGAAAAGAGCAATACAGTAGCAGGAGTTTTGTTAAGCATCTCAGCAGGCTTTACAGGGCTGGTTGCGTGCATTCAATTAATTCACGCTATTTTTGCAGGACAAGCACCTATGTTTTTAGGTTTTATCTTGTCCTGTTTTTTGTTGGCAGAAATTTTATACACGGCAAGAACTAGAGATACGCGATAAGAGGTGAAGACACTTGCATGACTTAATTCAAGACCTGATTAATCTAGCACAAGTGTTGACACCTATAATTCTTGGAGTACTAACTTGGAACTTAAATTCTAAGAAGACTAAGCATGATAGCTTAGCAGATGATAATGACAGGATAGTGAAAGAAAATAAGCGTCTTACTAAGTTGAATGCTGAAAAGGATAAAGAAATAAACAATTTATTGAAAGAGAGAAATAGAAAATGAAATTAGATATTAATTTGATTTGGGCGATTGTTATTTTGCTTGTTGCAGGCATGGCAACTGCCTATAGTGTAAATAAACAAAAGTTAGAAAAATTAAAACTTACGCATCCTAAACTTGCAACAGCTTTAGAGATGGCTGGGGAATTATCTGAAAAGGCTACAGTTTATCAGGCATCCCTTGATGATAAAGAAGGCTCTAAGAAACTGTATGATGCAACCGATGAGGTTTTCTATCAATTACAAAAACTCTATCCAAATCTTCCAATTGATAGAGTCACAGTAAGAAATATTGTTCAGCATGAGTATGAAAAAATGCTAATTGATTCAAAGAAAGGGGCCTAATAAATGACACGAACAATTGAAAACAGAGCTTATGGCGTTGATGTATCTAGCTTTAATAATGCAAATACAACTGAGTACACGAATGCAGGTGCTGATTTTGTTCTTGTGAAAGTATCTGAGGGACTAGACTATCGTAATCCTAAAGCTAAAGCGCAGGTGGATAGTACTAAGCAAAATAATGTTGTGCCAATGGCTTACCACTATGCAAGATTTAGTGACAATAGCAATGTAGGTGTTCAAGAAGGAAACTATGCTGTTAGTTCAGCCAAACTATCGGGTGTGGTTGTAGGATCTTTCTTAGCTTGTGACTATGAGCAAGGAAGTGGGAACGAAACTAGAGGAGATCGTGAAGCTAATACGACGGCAATTCTGGCTTTCTTGGATACCGTCGTTAGTGCTGGATATAAGCCTTTACTATATTCAGGCGCGTATTTGATAAAAAACAAAATTAATACTTCTAGAATTCTAGCCAAGTATCCTGATTGTTTGTGGGTAGCAGCGTATCCACTAGGTAACGGAGTACCTACAAATGTACCAGATTTCGGTTACTTCCCATCAATGGACGGGGTAGCGATCTGGCAATTTACTGACAATTGGAAAGGCATGAGTGTGGACGGCAATATCGCTGTTAAATCTCTATCTTTTAACTTCAATGTAAGTAAGCTTTCATCTCAAGCCGTTAAGACTTCCACACAGCCTAAGACATGGACTGATGTTCAAGGCATGACCTGGCATGAAGAACATGGTACATTTATCACTGGCGGAGCAATTAATTTACGCTGGGGTGCTAATACTCAAAGTACAATTATTACTACACTACCTGCTGGATCGGCAGTTAAGTACAATGCTTGGGCTAGAGATGGTGTAGGTCGTGTATGGCTACAACAACCACGCTCTGGTGGGCGCGATGGATATTTAGTTGGACGCGTAGGTAACGATGCGTGGGGAACATTTAAGTAATTAAAGTGATATAATTTAGTTACTGTGGATTTAGTCCTTTGGATAGATATCTTTAAAGTTTCTATATCTATTGCCAATTTAAGAAACGAATTAAAATGCATTTTAAAAGCCACTCTGGAGTTAATTCTCTGGAGTGGCTTTTTTTGCATATTTTAAAAAATATTTTCAATTCCCTATTTACAGTGTACGTTAAAACGTGTATTATAAATAGTTGAAAGGAGGAAAACAAATGCTTAATCAAATAAAAGAAGCTGCTGAAATTCTAGTAGCACTTGTAACAGCTCGTTACCTGTGGCATTTAGGTTCAAAATATAAACTAGAAAATCAACAGCTTAAAAATAAAGATAAAAAGCAAAAGGACGGAAGCTAAGGCTTCTGCCTTTGCTGTACAGTCATTATAACAAGCATTTGTTAAAACTACCATGAAATATCTTTTAATTCTAAGTCTAATAATATGTTTTCTTACTGCAATCAGATATGTTTTTTATAAAATACAAAATATAATTATAAGGAGAAAAAATGCCAAAACTAACAGAAGCTAGAAAAAAAGCTAATAAAAAATGGGATGAAAATAATAAAGATAGAAAGAATTACATAGTTAAACGATCCACTACAAAGAACTTTATTCTTAAGTCGGCTACGGAAGAAGATTTAAAAAATATAGAGACTTACATAATAGAGAGAAAAAAAGAATTAGGAATTAGCGAGGAAAAAATATGAAATACGCAGTAGTTAATACATTAAGGTTTGGTAGACATGAGGACTACGAATATAGTCCAAAGTTAATAGAAGTTTTAAACAAGGTTGGCTTCGAGTGGATTAAAGCAGAAGACTGGAAAGAAAAACACGAACTTGACTTTAGAGACGAGGATCTATTAGCAGTAATCGATTTAAAAGACGTCAGTCAACTAAAAGAGTTAGCTCTTGAAGGTAAAATTTACGTAGACTTTGAAAATCAAATAATTGTACCCACTAGCTATGAAGTAGATGACTAAAAATATAAGAGGTTGCTTTAGAAAATTAATTTCCTAGGATGTTTTGTTTGTGGTAACAAATGGTAGCAATTTTGGTAACATAGCATTGAATAGTTATATCAACATAAAGCAACGAAGTTTGATAGATCAATAATTCAAGTGGCTAATGTAAACATAAATAATCAAGCACTGAAACCTGTACTCTCCTTTTGAATTTGGTCCGTAAGTGTTAATCTTACGGACTTTTTTATACACTTTGATCGCCAAATATTTACTCAGGATGAAATCTCATTTCTATTTTTTTATTGAAATAGTTAAATAAAATTTAAAAACATATGTGCTTTATTTTTTTGCTGTTACAATATTTATTAGCACAATTAATTGAGGTTAAGTAAAAGTGAAATTGCATTGTTTAATTCAATTGCTGATTTCGGCATTGATTCTTTTAGGATTAATATTTAACATTAGAAATTCTCGTCTATTTAATTTTTATGATCATTTATTACACCATAAGCTTGTTAAAAATAGGGACGGTAAAATTTGGAAAATTATTACAGTCTTAAATGAGCCTAAGGTAATTGTTGTTTGGGACTTCTTATTGGCAGGACTATTAGTTTTGTTTCATCATCCCTGGCTTGCTCTTTGGTCTTTAGGTACTTTGGCAGTGACGGATGCAGTTGGAATCTTTTTGAAGCATTCAGTTAAAAGAAAAAGGCCTTTATCAATGAGAACGTATCGAGATGGCTATAGTTTTCCTAGTGGACATGTGTTAAGTGCAACAATTATGTCATTAATGTTATGGCAAATCTTTGGTCATATTATGGGAATCTCGCTCTTAATTACTTTAATAATCGTATGGGGACTAGTAGTAGTGTCACGTTTAAATATGCGTGCGCACTATCCATCCGATGTTTTAGGAGCAACCACTTTAGCGCTATTTTGCTTTACAATTGCACAGCAACTTTTAGGATTGGCCTTTTAACGGTCAATCTTTTTTATAAAAAAATAATTGCTTTCTTTAGTTTACATACTCACAAAGTTGCTTTAAAATAAATCTGTAGTCAAAAGGGCTATGCCTAAAAGCGACGAAAGACACTGACTAGATGCCAATTCGGTTAGTTTGTATTTTTCGCCACAAATTTAAGGAGGATTTTTTTAATGCTCAAATCAGTTATTGAGAATGTACATGCACTTGAAATCTTTGATTCACGTGGTAACCCAACTGTTGAAGTTTTCGTTACTCTTTCAAACGGTGTTGTAGGTAAGGCTGAAGTTCCATCTGGTGCTTCAACTGGTGAAAACGAAGCTGTTGAATTACGTGATGGTGGTTCACGTCTTGGTGGTAAAGGTGTTATGAACGCTGTTAACAACGTTAACACTGAAATCAACGATGCTTTGAAGGGATTAGATCCACACGATCAACCAAACATCGACGCAACTATGATTGCTTTAGATGGTACTCCAAACAAGGGCCGTCTTGGTGCTAACGCTATCTTAGGTGTATCTATGGCTACTGCTGCTGCAGCTGCTAAGGACAACCACCAACCATTATACCGTTACCTTGGCGGTACTGACCTTGAAATGCCTCAAACTTTCCACAACGTTATTAACGGTGGTGAACACGCAGACAACGGTATCGATATTCAAGAATTCATGATTACTCCAGTTGCTAAGACTTCATTCCGTGATGGTTTTGAAAAGATCGTTAACGTATACCACACTTTGAAGAAAGTTCTTGAAGATATGGGTTATGAAACTGGCTTAGGTGACGAAGGTGGTTTCGCTCCTAACATGAAGAACTCAGAAGAAGCTTTGAAGGCATTACATGAATCAATCATCAAGGCTGGTTACAAGCCAGGTGAAGATATTGCTATTGCATGTGACTGTGCTGCTTCATACTTCTACAACAAAGAAGACGGCAAGTACCACCTTGAAGGTAAAGTTCTTACTGACGAAGAATTGGCAGACTACTACGACAAGTTACTTGACGAATTCCCAGAATTAATTTCTATGGAAGACCCATACGATGAAAACGATGTTGAAGGTATGGTTAAGTTTACTCAAAGCCACAAGGACCGTATCCAAATCGTTCTTGACGACTTCATTTGTACTAACCCTAAGCTTTTGAACAAGGCTATTCACGAAGGTGCTGGTAACGCTTCATTAATTAAGTTGAACCAAATCGGTACTGTTACTGAAACTCTTGAAACTATTCGTCTTTCACGTAAGAATGGTTACAACACTATGATTTCTCACCGTTCAGGTGAAACTGGTGATACTTTCATTGCTGACTTCGCAGTTGCTGTTAACGGTGGTCAATTGAAGACTGGTGCTCCAGCTCGTTCAGAACGTGTTGAAAAGTACAACCGTTTACTTGAAATCGAAGAAGAACTTGGTAAGGGTGAACGTTTAGCATTCTTCCCAGACAACGTTGACTTAGATTAATATAAGTTAATATTAAAAAAGAGATTGATTTTTGATCAATCTCTTTTTTTGTGCTTGAGATAACTATAAAAAGTAAGTAAACTAGATAACATAGTATAGAAAGGGAAATTAGATCTTTTGATAATAAAACTGTATTAACTATTGGATGAATTGGCTCAGTTTTATCTGTTCTAATGTATATTCTTATATTCCACAAATTATGAATAATTTGCAAGGACACTACGGCAATCCTCTTCAGCCATTAGTTGCAGCCGTTAACTGCCTTATTTGGGTTCTGTATGCTCTCTTAAGAGAGCAAAAGGATTGGCCGTTGTTTGTAGTTAACTTTCCGGGGATTTTATTTGGATTAGCTACATTCATTACCAGTTTGCATTAAATTTTCATAAAAAGACTTTCTATAATGTGTTATAACTAAAAATTAGATGTAAGAGAGGAAAATAATTTGATTACTGTCTCAGATTTAAGTTTAAATTTATCTGGTCGTACTTTATACGAAGATGTTAACTTGAAATTCACTCCTGGTAATTGTTATGGAGTAATTGGTGCTAATGGTGCCGGTAAGTCAACTTTTTTAAAACTGCTAGAAGGTAAGATCGAACCTACTACTGGTAATATTTCCATTGATGCTAATGAAAGAATGTCGAGCTTGAATCAGGATCACTTTGCTTTCGAAGAATTTACTGTTTTAGATACAGTAATTCAGGGGCATAAGGAACTTTATCAAGTGATGAAAGATAAGGACGAACTTTATTCTAAAGCTGATTTTAGCGATGAAGATGGAGTTAAAGCTGCAGAACTAGAATCTAAATTTGCTGAACTTGACGGTTGGAATGCCGAAGCAGACGCATCTAAGCTTTTGCAGTCTTTAGGCATACCAGAAGACTTGCATCAAAGTAAGATGAGTGAATTACCAGAAGCTGAAAAAGTTAAAGTATTATTAGCACAAGCCTTATTTGGTAATCCTGATATTCTTTTACTTGATGAGCCTACTAACGGTTTAGATGTTCATACTGTAAACTGGCTTGAAGACTTTTTAGCTGATTATCCGAATATTGTTATTGTAGTTTCTCACGACCGTCATTTCTTAAACCAAGTATGTACACAAATGTGTGATGTTGACTATGGAAAAATTCAATTATACATGGGTAATTACGATTTCTGGTATGAATCAAGTAAGCTTGCAAGTGAATTAGCAGCTAACCAAAATGCTAAAAAAGAAGAAAAAATAAAAGAACTACAAGAATTTATTGCTCGTTTCTCAGCAAATGCTTCCAAATCAAAACAAGCTACTTCAAGAAAGAAACAATTAGAAAAAATTACTCTTGATGATATTAGACCATCTTCTCGCAAATATCCTTATGTAAAATTTGAAATGCACCGTGACCTAGGAAACGATTTACTAAAAGTAGAAGATGTATCTTATAGTGTTGATGGTGAAAAGATTTTGGACCATGTTTCGTTTATAGTGCGTCCGGGTGATAAAGTTGCATTTTTATCACGCAATACTTTAGCAACCACTGCTTTGATGGATATTATTGCTGGTAAAGTTAAGCCAGAGAGTGGTACTGTGACTTGGGGTCAAACTACTGCTTATAACTATATGTCACGTGATTTAAATGCTAACTTTAATAATGATGAATTAACGATTTTAGATTGGCTTCGCCAATATGCTACTAAAGAACAAGATGATAATACTTTTTTACGTGGCTTTTTAGGTAGAATGCTCTTTTCTGGTGAAGAGATTGATAAGAAGATTAAGGTACTCTCTGGTGGAGAAAAAGTTCGTTGTCAACTTTCAAGAATGATGCTTGAACCGGCTAACGTTTTGGTAATGGATGATCCTACTAACCATTTGGATTTAGAATCAATTACTTCTCTTAACGACGCTTTGAAAGATTACCAAGGTTCAATCTTATTTACATCTCACGATCATGAATTTATTCAAACTATCGCGGATCATATTATTGAGGTCGGCCCTAAAGGAATTGTTAGTCGTGCAGATACTAGCTATGATGAATTTTTAGATAACCCAACTATTCAAGATAATGTTCAAAAAATATACTAATAATAAAAATAAGGAAACTTCATAGGAGAAGCTTCCTTTTTATTTTTGAAAAAAAGAGTAATATAGGGACTATAAAAGATATAAGGAGGAAGTTTATATGTGTACCTCAATTGTTTATAGTTCAAATAATCATCATTATTTTGGTCGAAATCTAGACTTGGAAATTTCTTTTGGTGAACATCCTGTAATTACACCAAGAAATTATGAGTTTCAATATCGTAAATTACCAAATAAAAAGGCAAAATATGCCATGGTTGGGATGGCGATTGTAGAAAATAATTATCCACTATATTTTGATGCAGCAAATGAAGAAGGGCTAGGAATTGCTGGTCTTAATTTTGATGGTCCGTGTCATTATTTTCCAGAAAATGCGGAGAAAAATAATGTTACACCATTTGAATTAATTCCTTATTTGTTAAGTCAATATACTACGGTTGCAGAAGTAAAAAAAGCATTGAAAGATGTTAACTTAGTAAATATAAACTTTTCAGAAAAACTACCACTTTCTCCACTTCACTGGTTAATGGCTGATAAGACTGGTGAGTCGATTGTTGTAGAATCGACTTTAAGTGGATTACACGTTTATGATAATCCAGTTCATGTTTTAACCAATAATCCTGAATTTCCAGACCAGTTACGTAACTTAGCTAATTATAGTAATATAGCACCTGCACAGCCTAAAAATACTCTTGTTCCAGGTGTTGACCTTAATCTATATAGTCGCGGGTTAGGGACTCATTTTTTGCCAGGAGGAATGGATTCAGCCAGTCGGTTTGTGAAAGTAGCTTTTGTTCGTGCACATTCTCCTCAAGGAAATAATGAATTAAGTAGTGTAACAAATTATTTCCATATTCTACATTCAGTTGAACAGCCAAAAGGAACGGATGAAGTAGGACCAAATTCTTATGAGTATACAATTTACTCTGATGGAACTAACTTGGAGACAGGAACGTTTTATTATACCAATTATGAAAATAATCAAATTAACGCCATTGAATTAAATAAAGAAAACTTAGATGATGATGAGTTGATAGATTACAAGTTGATTGAAAAGCAAACAGTTAATTATCAAAATTAGACTATAAAATAAAAAACTTTGCCAGATAGAAGATATCGGGCAAAGTTTTTTATTTGTTTTCTTTAGAAAAAGTATTAATTATGGTAATAAAACTTTTAGCTAAAGCTTCTTCCTGCTCAACAGGAAGTTTTTTCATGTCATTTGTAAGCTTGTCAAGAAAAACACGGTCATTGCTTAACTTACTTGCAAATGCCTGTGGTTCAGGAGTTTTGGATGATTCATCAATTAAAGTAATTACGGATGTTTGTAGTGCTTTTGCAATCGCATCTAATTTTTGAATACTGATATTTTGGTTACCTGTTCTTTCAATCTTAGAGATGAAATTCACTGATAGACTACTGAATTCCGCAAGGTCTTCTTGAGTCATTCTCAAACTCCTGCGCCTTTTTTTGATCGCAGTTCCTAAGTTGTCTATCACTTCAATCACAATTCCTTTCACACAGATTTCTGCCTGCGCTTTTTAGAATAAAGTTAAACTGTAATTAAATGAAGAATTTATAATATTATCTTTCTTCATTTAGTATATTCATACACCTAAACCATTGAGTATAAACACTAGTTGAATAAGTATTATGAAGTAAAAGTATAGATTTGACGTTAGGAAATTGAGAGAAGCAAATAGCAGTATATCAAAAAAGATAAGTTTCATATAGTTATTTTATTAAAACTTAAGAAACTTTACTGGTTCCGTTTGAGTAATTTAAGTTTACGCCATCTTGAACATTAAATATATAAACATGGAAGTGAACATCATTTGAATTGATTGATTGGCCCTCCATTTCTACACCACGAGCTAGTAACTCATTGTTTCTGAAAATTGGAGTAACTCGATACCGAACATAATTTGATGGGGAAGCTTTTAGATAAGTGGCCACCTCGTTTTCATACATTAACATATCGGGGTCATTTAAGTGTCTAGTCCCAGTCATTAAATTTTTCCAATTATTATTTTGACCTGTGAGTTGATAACCAATTAAATGAGAACGATTATAGAGCCAATGGTCATTTATTTTCTTATTATGCCAGCCAGTTGGATTGACATGTAGTGGCTCTCGTTTTGTTTTTGGCATTAAGGAACTATTTAAAAGTGCATTTGCTGCAGTTACACGATTTTGTGAATCAAGATCGCCATATTTTTGCCAGGCGCCATGACTCGTATCTAAGTCTTGCTTTGAAAAATCTGGATTATTATTGTTCACGTTAACAACAGTTTTTCCCGTATAATCAAGACTAGCTAATTTTTGTTTACTTAAAGATTCAACTGCATTTGGATTAGTGTAGTTTTTTAATTGCTTTTGAAGATCAGCTATCTTTTTATCTAAAGAGCTAATTTTCTTCTCAATTTTTTTGTTCTTCTTTTTTAAATTATTAGCCTCTTTTTGATCACTATAGTCATACTTATATTTTTTAGCGACTTTAGTATCGTTAGATGAACTAGCTTGAACAGTATATGTTTGGCTAAGTCCGAGAGAAAACAAAAGGGTAACTGTTAAAAATTCGGTAATTTTCTTATGTTTCATTATCTTTTGGCCTTTCTATAACCAGCATTAATTGCGTCTTGTTCACTGTTAAAGTAAACGGCATTAGCTGAATTCATATGGTAGCCTGCTTGACCAGGTACGTGGTAGATTTTTGAATTACTGTTTCCGACAATTGTTCCTTGGTTACCAGTATAAAGATCACCGTGATTAGAAGAACTACTAGTATTTGCTTCCTGACGTTGAGCAGCTTTTTGCTGTTCTTCAGCTTCTTTTTGACGGGCCTTGGCCTCTTTTTTAGCTGCCGCTTCAGCCTTTTTTCTTGCTTGTTCAGCTTCTTGTTTTTGTTGTTCTTCTTTTTCTTGGTAATCATCAAGTTGCTGTTTTAACTTGTCATATTCAGCTTGTTTATTCTTTTGTTCTTGTTTGAGAACCTTAGCTCTAGCTTTTTCTTTATTAAGTTCTTTAGTTCCAACTTTTTTAGTGACTGTTTTATGAACTATTCTGCTGCTTTTGGCTAAGGCGTCCTCATTACTTGAAGTAGTGGTTGTGCTGCTTGGGCTAACAGCTAGACTTAGTAAAACGAATAAAGCGATTGTTACACAATTTGCCCAAAAAACTTGATGTTTGTTTTTCTTAAAAACAAATTTTTTTAGTAAATAATATGGAAGTAGATAAAACCAAAAGAGAATCCACATTATTATTTTGACAATATTATTTTTCATCATTCTTTCTCCATTCTTAAATATCCTCATGTATCAGGATAATATAATGATTTCGATAAGAAAATAAAAAATAAAAAAAGACTTGACGAAAATTGATTAAGATTATAATATGTTTTTAACAATTAACTTAAACATTTTGCTAGTTGAGTAAATTGGTGATGTTTTTTTAGAGAGTCTACGTGTGGTGGAAGTAGATAAAGCAACTGATTGAAGATGGACTAGAGATTAAAATGGTGGTAACGAATTTTAATAATAAGTTATCAACGGAGTTGCGACCGTTAAAAACGCAAGGTAATTCTTAATGAAAATTAGGAGCTACTTACTAAGGTCATTTATGTGAGTAAATGACAAATCAAAGGTGGTAACGCGAGCACTCGTCCTTTTATGGATGAGTGCTTTTTTGTTTGGAGGAAAGTATAATGCATAAGAAAAGAATTAGAAATCGAATAATTTGGTCACTAGTAGCAGTTTTAATTGTAATTGCGGGATGGTTTAGTTTTGGGCCAACTAGTAACACTACCAAGAATCAAAAAGAGGTAGTAGTGGGTGTAGTTGGTCAAACGAAACAAGATGCTGAAATTTGGAAAAGTGTAGCAGAAACTGCTGAAGAAGAGTATGGTATAAAAATTAAAATTAAGAATTTTACTGACTATAATCAACCAAATAAGGCGCTTCAAAATGGTGATATTGATCTAAATGCTTTCCAGCACTACACATTTTTAAATGCCTGGAATAAAGCAAATCATGGTTCACTAGTCGCAATTGGGAATACTTATATTGCTCCAATTAGGTTGTATTCAAAGAAATATAAGAGCATTAAGGATTTGCCACAAGGCGCTACAATTGCAGTACCAAATGATGCATCTAATGAATCAAGAGCCTTATATGTCTTGAAAAATGCTGGACTAATTAACTTGAAAAAGGGCGTTAAACTTGCAACGGTAGCTGATATTACTTCAAATCCTAAGGGACTAAAAATTAAGGAAGTTAGTGCAGAACAAACAGCACGAGTAATTGATGATGTAGATGCAAGTATTGTTAATAATACTTATGCCGTTCCTGCTAAATTAGGCGATAAGCAAACAATTTATATTGAGCCTTTGAATAAAGATTCTGAACAATGGATTAACATAATTGTCGCAAATAAAAAAGATAAGAATAACAAAATTTACAAGGATTTAGTTAAGGCATATCAAACTGAAAAAACTAAGAAATTATCTGACAAGCTTTATGGTAAGACTGAAGTTGCAGCTTGGGGATTGAAATTAAAGTAAGAGGAGGAGCAGTCTAATGGCAGCACAAATTGATTTGAAAAATATTACCGTTCAATTTGGACAAAATAAAGCAGTTAACGATGTAAGTTTAGAAATAAATAAGGGTGATATTTACGGCGTAATTGGATTTTCTGGAGCCGGAAAATCCACTTTAGTAAGAACAATCAACTTACTTCAATATCCTTCTGCTGGATCAGTAGAGGTTAATGGAACGGTATTGTTTAAAGATAATAAATTGCAGATTAGCAAGAAGCAATTGCAAGAAAAAAGACGCAAAATTGGGATGATTTTTCAAAATTTTAACCTCTTAAACGAAGAAACTGTTATTGAAAATGTTGCTTTTGCGCTACAACATAGTCGCCTATCTGATCAGGAATTAGAGGAAAAATCTCTTCATTTGTTAGAATTAGTTGGCTTAAAAGATAAGGCAGATTTTTATCCGGCTCAGTTATCTGGAGGTCAGCAACAGCGTGTAGCTATTGCGCGTGCCCTGGCAAATGATCCTGATATTTTGATTTCTGATGAAGCGACGAGTGCCCTTGATCCAAAAACTACTAATCAAATCTTAGATTTATTATATGATCTAAATAAGAAATTAGGTCTAACTGTTGTTTTAATTACCCATGAAATGGATGCTGTAAAACGTGTGGCAAATAAAATTGCAGTAATGGAAAAGGGAAAAGTAATCGAAAAAGGTGAGTTAAGAGAAGTTTTCTTACACCCTCAGAAGCAACTTACTCGTCAATTTGTAGGTGGGGCGTTGCAGGCTCAACATATTTTGAATACTTATAACTTTGATAAATTAGCTGAGAACGCAGAATTGTATCAATTAGTTTATAGCATCAATGATGTAACTAAATCAGTTGTGGCTGATTTAGATGTTTCATTGAATACAAAAGCAAGTATTTTATATGGAAATGTAGAAGTTCTAAGTGGTGAACCAATAGGAACACTTGCAATTTTATTAAATTTAAATGAATTAAAGCAAAAAGAAGCTGTTAAATTCTTGGAGAGTAAAAATGTTGTTGTAACGAAGTTAGATAAAGGAGTGCTGACTAATGATTAGTTTTTTCACTAAAAACTTTCCTAATGTAGTAGCCCTAGGTTGGGGCGGAGATGCTGGTTGGGGAACAGCTATTTTCCAAACCTTATTTATGACTTTTTGGTCAGCTATTTTTGGAGGAATTCTAGGTTTAATTTTTGGGTTATTATTAGTTTTAACAAAACCAAAAGGAATTTTAGCTAATAAAGTAGTTTATTGGATTGTTGATAAAATCGTATCGATTTTTAGAGCTGTACCATTTATTATCTTGTTAGCGTTTGTTGCTCCAGTTACCCAAAAAATTGTTGGAACTCAAATTGGGATGAAAGCAGCTTTAGTACCATTAACTTTAGGTGTGTTCCCATTTTTTGCTAGACAAGTTCAAGTTGCACTTGAAAGTGTAGATAAAGGAAAGATTGAAGCTGCAGAAGCATTAGGTGCTTCAACCAAAGATATTATTTTTGACGTATATTTAAGAGAAAGTAGATCTGAATTAGCTCGAGTTTCAACCGTGACTTTGATTAGTTTAATTGGGTTAACTGCAATGGCCGGAGCTATTGGTGCTGGTGGCTTAGGTAATACAGCCATTTCATATGGATACAATAGATTTAATAATGATGTGACTTTGGTAGCAACTTTATTAGTTTTATTATTGGTATTGATTGTTCAAGTGGTTGGAGACCTAATTGCTAAGAAGTTGAATCATCAAGAACGATAAGCGTATAGCATTAAAAAAGTATTTTTAGTATAATTTAATACAATTATATTAGCGAAGAATTATATTCTCCGCTTTTTGTATGCCCTTTCATTTAAATATAGCTTATAATGAAGATAATGAAAACGGAGGACAAAAATATGGTGAAAAAAGGTTATCGTGTTGAAAGTGACACATTAGGCCCAGTAGAAATTCCCAAAAAGGCATTGTGGGGTCCACAAACACAAAGAAGTAAGGATAATTTCCATACTGGAGCGTTAATGCCAATTGGTATTATTCGTGCACTTCTTCAAATAAAGCTAGCTGCTGCTCAAGCTAATATTGAAGCAGGAACTGAAACAGAAGAGAAGGGACGTGCCATTATTGAAGCAATTCATCAGCTACTTGATTTAAACAATGAAGAATTGCAACCATATTTTCCATTACATGTCTATCAAACTGGATCAGGTACCCAAACTAATATGAATGTTAATGAAGTGGTGGCTAATCTTGCTAATAAAAATCATCCCGGTTTAGATATTTTACCTAATGATGACGTGAACATGGGACAATCATCAAATGATACTTTTCCAACTGCAATGAATTTAGTTGCAACACAAGCGTTAGACGCCTTAAAACCTTCTATTAAACACTTGATTAAAGAATTAAAAGTGAAACAAGATGAGTATTGGACAACGGTTAAAGTAGGAAGAACCCACTTGCAAGATGCGGTTCCATTGACTTTTGGTCAGGAACTATCAGGCTATATTTCTGCTCTTAATCATGATTTATCCTATATTAATGAGTTAGAAGAAACACTTTATGAATTACCAATTGGAGGAACTGCTGTTGGTACTGGACTTAATGCAGCTCCTGGTATGGCAGAAGATATCGCTGAGCGATTATCAAGAAAGTATGGACACCAATTTAAAGTTGATACAAATAAATTCTTTGGTTTAGCAAATCATTCAGGCTTAAATGTTGTGCATGGCGCTTTAAAAGCTTTGGCAGCTGATATGTTTAAAATTGCTCAAGATATTCGTTTCTTAGGATCTGGCCCAAGAGCTGGTTTAGGAGAACTTAATTTACCTGCAAACGAACCTGGTTCATCAATTATGCCAGGTAAAGTAAATCCGACTCAAGCAGAAGCTGTTACCATGGCATGTTTGAGAGTCTTTGGAAATGATACAACTATTACTATGGCTGCATCTCAAGGAAACTTTGAAATGAATGTCTTTAAACCAGTGATGATTGCAGCGTTTTTAGAGTCTGCCAATGTTTTATCTGGAACTATTTCTGGCTTTGCAGATAAGATGATTCATGGTATGACTGTTAATAAAGAAAGAATGGCTAAGGATGTAGCAAATTCATTAATGACGGTTACTGCACTTTCACCACATATTGGTTACCATGAAGCTGCTACTATTGCACAGACTGCAGCTAAAAATAATACGACTTTGCGTACAGCAGCTTTAAAGAGCGGGTTAGTAACTAAAGAACAATATGATAAGTGGATGAAACCAATTACCATGACTAATGCAATGAATACTAAGCCAATTGATGATTAAAAGAAGGAATAAGAATGGGATATAAATTTCCAACACAAACAGTAGATAAGTTACAAAAAGAATACGATGCAATTATTGTCGGAAGTGGTGGTACCGGATTAGCCGCAGCTATTCAAGCACAGCAATATGGTTTGAAAGTTGCTATTTTAGAAAAGAATGGCTTTTTAGGTGGAAACACTATGAGAGCTAGTTCTGGTATGAATGCTGCTGAAAGTATTGTTCAAGCTCGTTTAGGTGTAAACGACAGTATGCAAAAATTTTATGATGAGACGCTAAAAGGTGGCGGCTACATGAATGACCGTGAAATGCTACACTATTTTGTCGAGCATGCACCTTTGGCTATTGCGTGGCTTGAAAACTTAGGAATTAAAGTAGATGATTTAACAATTACAGGTGGTATGTCCAAAAAACGTACACACCGTCCATCTTCAATGGCACCAATTGGCGCATTTTTAGTTAATAATTTACTTAAAATTGCTGATGAAAAGAATATTCCAATTTTTACTGATGCTAAGGTGACTAAATTATTACAAGATGACAACAAGAAAATTAATGGAGTAGAAGTTAATAATGAGCGGCAAGTAAAAGCTAAAGCAGTTTTACTTGCTACTGGTGGTTTTGGTGCTTCTAAAGATTTAATTGCTAAGTATCGACCAGATTTGCGTAACTATAAGACAACTAATCAACCTGGTGCGACTGGAGACGGCTTAAAATTAGCTAATAAAGTGGGAGCACAACTTGAGCAATTAGAGTTAGTTCAAGTTCACCCTACCGTTCAACAAGATACAGATCATGCGTATTTAATTGGTGAAGCAGTACGCGGTGAAGGAGCCATTTTAGTTGATCATCAAGGTAAGAGATTTGTTAATGAATTGAATACGCGAAAGATCGTATCAAATGCAATTACCCAAACTCCAGAGCATTCTGCATATTTGATCTTTGACCAAGGAGTTAGGGATAGGGTTAAGGCAATTGAATTTTATGATTCAATTAATTTAGTTGTTCATGGAAACACTATTGAAGAATTAGCTGAAAACATTAAAGTACCAATTTCCAACCTTGAAGAAACACTTAAAAATTGGAATAAAGCAGTAGCAAATAATGATGATACAAAATTTGGTCGTACTACCGGAATGGCTGAGTTAGACCATGCACCATATTATGCAATTCACATTGCACCTGCTATCCATTACACAATGGGCGGAATTCATGTTGCACCTGATACCCGTGTGTATGATACCAATGGAAACTTTATTTCTGGCTTGTATGCTGCAGGTGAAGTTAGTGGCGGCTTACACGGTAACAATCGAATTGGTGGTAATTCAATTGCTGAAACCATTATTTTTGGTCGTGAAGCTGGAAAAGCAATTGCAGATTTAATTAAATAAAGCGCTTTCAATAGAAAAGCTATTTGTGTATACTTAAAGTGTAGAACTTAAGCTTTCATTTAAAGGAGTATATATAAAAATGAGTCGTAGAAAAGTATTTTTAGTTGGTGACGGCCGTGTTGGTTCAACCTTTGCAAATGACTTATTGCAAAATGTTAGAATTGATGAATTGGTAATTTGTGATGTAGTCAAAAAAATTACTGAAGGGGATGCTTTAGATTTAGAAGACTTAGCCCCATTTGTTGGTCAATGTACTGTTAAGAGTGGGGATTATAGTGATGCAAAAGATGCAGATATTGCTGTAATTACTGCTGGAGCTGCAAGAAAACCTGGAATGACTAGACTAGATTTAGTAAAAACTAATGTTAAAATTTTAGAATCAATCATAAAACCAATTGTAGAGTCTGGTTTTAACGGTATTTTTGTCGTTTCTGCTAATCCAGTAGATATTTTAACTACTTTAACTCAAAAGTTATCTGGTTTTCCGAAGAATAAAGTTATCGGAACCGGTACATCCCTTGATACAGCTCGCTTGCGTGTAGCTTTATCACATAAGACTGGTGTTAATGTGGATCATATTGATGCTTATGTTTTAGGTGAACATGGTGATACATCTTTTGAAAACTTTGATGAAGCAATTATCGATCATAAGCCTCTTCGATCTTATAAAGAATTAGATGAAGAAACATTAGTTGAATTAGAGACTGATGTTCGTAAAAAGGGCGGCAAGATCATTGCTAATAAGGGAGCAACTTTTTATGGCGTTGCAATGTGCTTAACACAAATCTGTAAGGCAATCTTAGAAAATAAGGCTCTAGTGATGCCACTATCTGCGCCCATGACTGGAGAATATGGTATTCATGATCTTTACATAGGAAGCCCAGCTGTAGTTACTGCTAATGGAATTAGTGACGTGATTGAGCTTCACTTATCAGAAGATGAAAATAAGAAAATGGCTTATTCAGCAGCTAAGATGAAGGAAGTTGTTGACGGAATTGACCTTTAAACAATAATTTTAATAATTAAAAGCGTCTTGTACTTAAGTTGAGAGTGCAAGACGCTTTTTGTGTGATAAAATTTTAAAGGTATGATATTTAATCAAAGTTTGGGGACTATGAAAGTGAATAGTAAAGAAAGTAAAAATGAACGTGTAAATCAGCTCCATCATCAACATACTTTGTCGCATCATCATCATATGCGAATTCGGTGGCAGGAGTTTTTTACTAGTGATAATATTACACCTGCTAAAAATGCGACTTTGGCTGAACGATCGGTAATTGTAGGGCATATTGGGATGATGCTTCTCTCTTGTGGGACCGGAGCGTGGCGTGTAAGATCAGCGATGAATACAATTGCTCGCTGTTTAGATATGACATGCAGCACGGATATTGGACTTGTTTCAATTGAATATACTTGTGTTGATGCAGATGGTAAGAGTTATACGCAGGCGCTAAGTTTACCATCCACAGGAGTTAATACAACTAAATTAGACCGTATGGAAAATTTCGTCAGTCAGTTTAAAAAAGATAACGGAAATTGGACAATTGGCCAAATTCATAATCGATTAGAAGAAATTTCGACAATGAAATCGCAATATGCTCCATGGCAAGTTGGTTTAGCTTCTGGTCTTGCATGTGCAGGATTTATTTTTTTACTAGGCGGAGGGATTTTTGAAGTTATGTGTGCATTTTTAGGTGCAGGGTGCGGAAATTACGTTCGCCGAAAAATGATTGATCGTCATCTAACTATTTTAGCGAATATTACCGTTGCAGTTGCCGTAGCTTGTGCGGTATATGTAGGGAGTTTTTACTTAATTAGATTATTTTATCCAGTCCGTCTGCGACATTTGGATGGATATATTGGAGCAATGCTCTTTGTAATTCCAGGTTTTCCATTTATTACGTCTGGACTAGATATTTCTAAGCTTGATATGAGATCAGGCTTAGAGAGAATGGCTTATGCAATCATGATTATTGTTGTTGCAACTGCAGTTGGTTGGGTAATGGCTTTGATCTTAAACCTGCATCCGCAAAACTTTGAGAAATTAGGACTAACACCATTAGTTTTAACTATTTTAAGATTAGTTGCTAGTTTCTGCGGAGTTTTTGGCTTCTCAATTATGTTTAATTCTAGAATTCCAATGGCAACTGTTGCAGGGATTTCCGGAGCTATAGCAAATACTTTACGCTTGAGTTTAGTTGATTGGTCAAATGTTCCACCAGCTGTGGCTGCTTTTATTGGAGCCTTTGTTGCAGGAATGTTAGCTTCAATTATTAGACGTAAAACTGGTTTCCCAAGAATTGCTATTACGGTGCCATCAATTGTAATTATGGTGCCGGGACTATATATGTACCGAGCTATGTTTAACTTAGGATTAACGTCATTAAATGCAGGCGCCTTATGGATGGTTCAAGCTTTAATGATTGTAATTTGTTTACCACTAGGCTTAATTGCAGCTCGGATTTTAATGGATAAAGACTGGCGGCATGCCGGATAGATTTTTATTAAAAAGTTGTCATGGAATTTAAACTATGACAACTTTTTTCGTATAATTAATAGAACAAGAGAATTAAAGAGTGAGTGAAAAATGCAAAAGAAAATATTATTGCTTTCAACGGGTGGAACAATTGCGTCAGTTGTTTCAGAAGCTGGGTTAGTGCCCAAAGAATCTGGTGAGCAGTTAATCAATATGTTAGGGGAATTACCTTATGATATTACTGTCGAAGATATTCTCCAACTTGATTCATCTAATATTCAGCCTGAAGAATGGAAATTGATTGCTGAAAAAATTTATGAAAATCGAAATAAGTATGATGGGATTGTAGTATCTCATGGTACTGATACCATGGCCTATACAGCATCCATGCTTTCTTTTATGTTACAAAATATTAATATTCCAGTTGTTTTAACTGGAAGCCAGGTTCCAATTAATGTTGTATTGAGTGATGCACCAGATAATTTAAAATTAGCTTTTGCGGCAGCGGCTACTTGTCATCCTAATATTTATTTAGCCTTTGATCGAAAAGTGATGCTGGGATGCAGAAGTGTTAAGGTAAGAACGATTAATTTTGATGCTTTTGAAAGTGTTAATGTACCACCAGTAGCTAGAGTAACATCTGATGGCCTAGTATTTTCTGATCAAAGTGTACCTAAAAATACGAAAGATATGAAAGATACAACTTTAAACACTAACATTAATCCTCATGTTTCTTTAGTTAAACTATTCCCGGGTTTTGATCCTAATTTGCTATTTGCAATGGTTGAAAGCGGATGTCAAGGAATTGTAATTGAAGCGTATGGTTTAGGAGGGATGAATTACATCCGAAGAAATATGGTAGCTGCAATTGGAAAGTTGATTAGAAGAGGAATACCGATTATTGCGACGAGTCAATGCTTATATGAGCGAAGTGATCTTACAAAATATGAAGTTGGGAGAGAGGCGCTGCTTGAAGGAGCAATTAGTGCCCGGGATATGACTTCAGAGAGTGCGATTACTAAACTGATGTGGGGATTAGGTCAGAAATGGGACGTTCACCAGATTTCCGATTTTTTTAATACTGATGTAGTTGGTGAAGTAACGATTGAAAAAGACGATAATTTACAGATAGATTAATTTTTTAAGGATGCAAATGAAGGAAAACTTTAAACAACCAATTGGCTTAACACAAGCAGAAGTTGAGCAAAGAATTAAAGAGGGAAAAGTTAACCGAGCTGTTAATGATCAAGCTAAGACTACCTGGCAAATAATTAAAGAAAATACATTTACGTATTTTAACTTGATATTTTTAGTATTAGCAATCTTGTTAGTGATCGTTGGAGAATACAAGGATTTAACGTTTTTACCAGTCATTATCGCAAATATGATAATTGGGATTGTCCAAGAATTACGTGCTAAAAGTGTTTTAGACAAGTTAAATGTTATGAATACAACAAAAATAGCTGTAATTCGTGATCAACAGGAAAAAATTATTCCGATCGAAGATCTGGTTTTAGGGGATGTAATTGTACTTAAAACAGGAGATCAAATTCCTGCTGATGGGCAAGTTATTTCTGGAACTTTACGAGTAAATGAAGCATTGCTAACTGGTGAAGCTGATGAAATAGAGAAAGATGTTGGTTCAGAATTAATGTCCGGAAGCTTCGTAGTTGCAGGAAAGGCATATGCCCGCCTTGAAAAGGTTGGCAAAAATTCTTATGTTTCTAAGCTAACTTTAGAAGCTAAAGCGATGAATTCAAAAGAGGGCTCTGAAATGGTGCGCTCAATTAATCGATTGATTAAATGGGTTGGAATCATCATTATTCCCTGTGGAATTGCGCTTTTCATCGTTGCCCGTTATGTAAATCATTTAAATCTAGCGGACAGTATTGTCTCAATGGAAGCAGCAATTATTGGAATGATTCCTGAAGGTTTATATTTATTAACTACAATTGCTTTAGCCTTAGCAGCTATGCGTTTAGCACGTTCCCAAGTTATGCTTCATGATATGAAAAGTGTTGAAACATTAGCTCGGGTTAATGTGCTATGTGTTGATAAGACTGGAACAATTACTGAACCTAAAATGGAAGTAGAGGAAGTTATTCCAGTTAGTGTTACTAAAGAAGAGTTGAGCAAAGAAATTTCTATTTTTGCCCAAAATATGCCTCACGATAATGCAACTATCAAAGCTGTCGCAAAAGCATTTAATCAGAAATTTAATATTCAGGCTACGCAAATCATCCCTTTTACTTCGGTAAATAAATATAGTGGGGCAGTTATTAAGAACAACACTTTATTAATGGGTGCGCCTGAATTTGTATTGCGAGATCAATTTAAAAATTATGAAAAAGAAATAAATCAATATACCCGGCAAGGATATCGTGTTTTAGTTTTTGGAAAATATCCGCATGTACTAAGGGATGAAAAGGAAAAATTAGTAGAGCCCGTTGAACTATTAGGCTATATTTTAATTTCTAATCCAATCCGTAAAGAAGCAAAAAGTACTTTTAAATACTTTGATCGTCAAGGGGTAAATATCAAGGTGATCTCTGGAGATAACCCTTTAACGGTAGCACGCGTTGCAAGGCAGGCAGGTATTCGCGATGCAGATAAGTTAATTGACGCAACCGAAATCGGTGAAGGCGACTATGAAGAAGCTGTTAAAAAATATAACGTCTTTGGACGTGTTAAACCTGATCAAAAGAAAAAGTTAATTAAAGCTCTTCAAAAAAATGGTAATACTGTTGCAATGACAGGAGATGGTGTTAACGACATTTTAGCAATGAAGACAGCAGATTGTTCAATTGCTATGGCATCAGGCAATAGTGCTGCTGTTCAAGCATCCCAAGTTGTCTTATTAGATTCTGATTTTGCTAGAATGCCAAAAGTGGTAGATGAAGGTAGAAAGGTAGTTAATAATATTGAAAGATCAGCTAGTTTGTTTTTAGTGAAAAATATCTTTTCATTTTTAATGGCTATCTTTTCTCTTGCCTTTGCAATGTCTTATCCATTGCGTCCGGCTCAAATAGCCTTAATTTCAGCATTTACTATTGGTCTACCATCATTCTTATTAGCTCTTGAAAATAATTACAACCGTATTCGCGGAAAATTTATTCCTAATGTACTGTCAAGGGCAATTCCTGGTGGAATTACGGATATGCTTGCGGTCTCAATTTTGGTAGTGGCAGATATGGTTTTAGAATTAGGAAGACCAGAAGTAGCTACAACGGCTACGATGTTATTAGTCGCAGTAGGTATGATGGTGCTATACCATATTTCTAGACCACTAAATAAATTTAGGTGGACTGTTTTAGGTGGATCCTTTTTAGCATTAGTTTTATCTATTATTTTCTTCCATAACTTATTTGCACTTTCACGTATCTCTGCAACTGCTGTTTTCTTATTGTTAGTTTTATTCTTTGCAGAAATTACTATATTTAGATTATTAAGTAAGTTTGCTGATGGCGTTAGAGAAGTCTTAGTTGCATATGATCAAAAGGGTAAAGATTTAACTATTGATGATATCAAACAAGCCTATCGCAAGGGAAGAAATATGGTAAATATGTCAGTTCCTGAAGAATAAAAGTGGTAAATAAGTATTTTTTTCGCCTGGTTGAATGATACAATTAAACGGTTGAGACGATACTTATCAGAGGTAAGAAATGAAAAATCATAGTGTAGAAAAATATAAAGAAGTTGAGATAATTTATTATGAAAAAGTATAAAGAGGACATAATTGATTATTTAATCCCGATTAGTATAGGAATTACGATAGCGATTTTGCTAGTCTTACCCCAATTAATAAATCGTATTGGATTCACCGGTGATGATACAATTTTTCATTTTAGTAGATTTTTGGATACAGCTGAACAAATAAAAAATCATAATTTTAGTTATTTTCAAATGATTTATGGAATGGGACAAACTGGTCGAATCATTAATGCCTTGTATGGTCCATTGTTTGCCTATTTAATGGGAGTATTAGTCTTAATATCAGGATCATGGTTTAGATTTCAGATATTATTAACTATATTGCTTTTTATTATAGGATCTGTAGGTTTCTTTAAACTATCAAGAAAAATAAATATATCTAGGACAGTCGCTAGTATTGTTACATCTTTATTTTTGGTTACTGGTTATACTTTTTATTGGATTTATTCAAATAATGGGAATTGCTTAGGTGCATTTTTGATGCCTTATGTGCTTATGCAGGGAATTGATTTAATTAATAGCGATAAAAAGGAAATTAACTGGATAACTTTAGGTATTACTATTTCTATTTTGGCTCAAATACACTTATTGAGTACTTTTATGGCTGTTTTAGTACTTGTTCCTTGTTTCATTTATGGACTGATACATTCTACAGATAAAAAAAGACTGTGGATTAATGTAGGAAAGTCAATTGTTTTATTTATAATTTTGACAGCTAACGTTTGGGGCGCCTTTATTGATCTGTATACCACTAATACATTGTCGGCACCTCTTGATTTTCCAGCTGTTAACAGTACTTTAAATTTATTTGCTTTTGGTAAAACTACAATGTGGAAATCTATCACTGGAGTAACCACTGTTTTACTATGTTTACAATTGATTTATGTAGGATTTAATTTTAAATCTTCAAAATTAAATACATTTTTAACCTTAGAAGGATTAGTATTTTTATTATTAAGTTCAAATTTGTTCCCCTGGAGTTTTATTGATAAAGAACTTCCAGCGGTCTCAAGCTATTTTCAATTTCCTAATCGTTTTACGGTTTTAGCTTATCCGTTATTATATTTGGGTATTGGTTTAACTCTTACTGAAATTAATAAAAAATGGGGTCTAAAAGTAGGAATAGTAGTCAATGTATTAGTACTTTTGGTCGCTATATGTAACTATAATTCCGATCTAACTGAGGTTAATAATAAAGTTCTGTATGAAAGAACAAATTCTCAAAGAATAGAAAAATTTAAAGATAAAAATCTTTTACATTATTTCACACAACAGCCTAATAATCCTGATTATCTTCCTATTCAACGAAAAATCAGTTCATGGGATATAGAAAAACTAGTAGATAAAGAATTAATTTATGATCAAAGCGTTAATAAAACTGTGATTTCAAATGGTCGTCTTCAGTTGAAATGGAATGAAGAAGAGACAAGTATAAAAACTTTGCCAATTGTTATGTATCACCAATCTGAGTTGAGCATAAATGGCAAAAAAGTAAAACCTAAACTAAATGTCATTGGAATGCCCCAAATTAAAGCTAAAAAAGGAGAGAATGTCGCAATTCTTTCATTTAAAACCCCAATTGCTTTTAAAGGTTTATTATGTGTTACTATAATAGGATGGCTTGGGATACTTACTTATAGTATGGTTAGTTTATTTAAATACTGTAGCCGCAAATAGAAAATTTGCCATACTATGAATATTAGTGTATTTAGGCTCATAGGAAGTTGGTTTAGTAATGTTTTCAAAGAATAAAATAAAATATCAGTCACTCTTAATTGGTGTCTTTTTATTGTTTTGTGCGTTTATAGCAACGTATCCATCTTTTTTAAATAGTTATTTTAAAATTACAATGGATGGACATTTCCCACCACTTGTTAATTTTATGGGATTTGGTCATTGGGGAAATGCTTTTACAGGGATGTATCCTTGGATTAGCGGACTATTTTTTATAATACCGAGAATAGTGTTTACAAATCCAATTCATGCGATTATGATTAGCTATTTTTTAGTAAATCTATTTACTTTAATTAATGCCTATTTTCTTAGTCGTGAATTGACTAAAAAGTATTATTGGCAATTATTAGGAACTCTATTATATGAGTTTAATACATATCACTTATGTGTTCTTTATGGAAGAGATGCTCTCGGAGAGGCATTAGCTTATACTTTCCTACCACTTGTATTTTTAGGCTGTATTCAGATATGGAATAATAAAAAAGTGGGAATATTGACACTGGCTCTTGGCATGGGAATGACGGCTAATTCGCATGTTATTACAATGGCATTTACTTGTCTATTTATAGTCATTATTGAAATTTTTAGGATTTTTGGAAGGAAAATTACTTTAAAAGAAGTTGTAAGATTTATTTATGCAGCTTTGATTACAGGATTGATTGCATGTTTTAGTTTATTAAATATGCTTACGTTAATGCAATCAAACGAGCTATTAACGCCAGGTAAAGGCCTTAGCCAAGTAATTCCAAGCGAAATGTTTGATGCTATGTTGAATAATAGTATTAGTGATAACTTCAGTAGAAGTTGGAATATAGGGATAATCGCTTTCATAATGCTATTGTTTTTAACATTTCAGCTCTTTACCAAAAAAGAGGGAACTTGGAAATATTGGACATTAGGTGCTTGGGCTGTTTTAATATCTACATTCTCGTGGATCCCATATTCTAATTTCGTTGTGAACAGCTTTTTTGGAAATATTCAATTTTTGGGTAGATTAAATTCTTTTGTAGTTGTATTTTTAGTTATTGCTACAGTTTTATACTTTGATAAGTATGGTGCAAAATTATCAGAAAAAACTACATTTTATGTAATTTCGGCTCTTATGATGCTTACTTGTATTTTTGGGTGTGCAACCTACCAAACGCAATTGAACGACAATCCGATTCGATACTATATAACCAAGGAAAATTATTATAGTACGATTAATGACGCAACTAATGCTCAGCATGATTATATGATCACAAAGAACAATAAAGAAGTAATAAGTCAAAAAGTTTTAGATGAAACACCTAAATCATTAAAGACGGTTGATTCGAACTTTAATTCTTTGATATTATCATTTAATGAAAAAAATGGTCAGAAAGTTACATTGCCTTTCATGCTGTATAATGGTGTTAATTATCAGGTTAAGGTAAATGGGAAAAATATCCGAAACTTTAATTCAGGGCAAGTATTATCAATAAAATCACGTACTGGCAGAAATATAGTCAAAGTAACTTCATCTCCAAGTGCACTTAATATATTTACCTTTGTAATTAGTATGATATCGATAACAATTGTATCTATACTTTTAATTATGAATATTGTAAAAAATAAGAAAAATTGAAAACTTGAGTAAAGCAAAAGCTTTCTGGAATTGACTTTAAAAATTCTAGAAAGCTTTTTACTTAATCTTATTATTCTAATAAATCAACAAAAGTAGCATCCGTAACTTTTTGTAAATCATCAGGATTGATCATGATACTTCTACCAACCTCACCACTTGAAACAGCAATTTGATCATGTTCTTTCATACTGCTATCTAGGTAGATAGGAAAATGATGCTTTTGGTAAATTCCAATTGGAGTGTTGGCTCCATGAACATAACCAGTAGTTGCGACTAGCTTCTTAAGTGGAAGTAATTCACATTTTTTGTTACCAGAAGCTTTAGCAAGTTTTTTCATACTTAAGTGCTCGGTAACAGGAACAACCCCAACTACAGGACTATTTTTATTTCCCTCACATACCAAGGTTTTGTAGACCAAAGCCTCTTCATCGTCTAAAATGGAAGTATCCATTTGTTTAACATCGCCTTTTTGAACTGTGGCGAATTGTAATTGCTTATATGGAATCTTTTGTTGGTCGAGCATCTTCTCAATCAACGTTTTATTAAGTTTTTTCTTTTTATTTTTTTTCGACATTTTTCTCACCTTTTAATATCATAAACGTGAGAATTTAACATGTCAAAAGGGGACAAGATTAGTGAAATTATTAGCGATAAAAGTTGAATGTAGTCATGAATTAGAGGATGGATTAAGTTTCTTCATGCAGGATGAACTGGATGCACAGGGAATTGAAAGTCGTAAGCGTAGTGACTTTGTTTTAGAGGGTCAAAAACATGATAGTAGTTTAGTTGAACTAGATGATATTGAAAATCTACCTGAAGATTTGGAATTAACGGCATATTTCGATTATGAAAATGCTGATAAAAAGAAGCTAGTTCAAAAGATTACTGACAAGATAGCTGAAATGAAAAGCTACGGTTTAGACGCTGGTAAGGTTTCAATTAGTACTAAGGAAGTAGCTGATGAAGATTGGAATACGGCTTGGCAAAAATACTACCATGTAATTGATTTTTCAAGACACTTAGCTATTGTTCCTGAATGGGAAGACTATCAACCAGTTTTTTCTGATCAACAATTGATTCGTTTAGATCCAGGACTTGCCTTTGGTACTGGGGGTCATACAACAACACAATTAGTTTTGCTTGCTATGGAACGTGCTTTAGTTAAGCCGATGTCTGTTTTAGATGTTGGTACAGGATCTGGTATTTTAGCAATTGCTGCAAGTAAGCTAGGAGCAAGCCATGTGTTAGGAACTGACATTTCTGATGAAGCTGTTACTGCAGCTAAAGAAAATATTGCCTTAAATAATATTGACAATGTTGATGTGCGCAAGGCTAATCTGTTAAAAGATGTTGATGAAAAATATGATCTAATCGTGGCAAATATTTTGGCTGATATTCTGTTAGAATTAATTCCGGATCTAGATAATCATTTGAATGAAAATGGTAAAATTATTTTCTCAGGAATTGATTATTTACAACTTCCTAAGATAGAGAAGGCGCTAGAAGAGAATAATTTTGTAATTAAAATGAAAATACAAGAAGGCCGCTGGATTGGATTATTAATTGCTAGAAAACCAAATTAAAAATATTAATTAAAAGAAAAGGTAAGCGAAAAATGAAGAAAAATAGTGAAGAAAAGAAAAATTTTAATTTTAGGGTTTCATGGAGTAAAATAAATGAAAAGTCATTTATGCCTCTTATTTGGTTAACTTTATTAGGAGTAATTGTTTGGATTATCTGTCCACTCGTTCATCTAAGTCGAGTTTGGCGAATTGGACTGGTTTTCTTTATTTTTAATACTTATTTAAGCTACCAAATTGGTCGTATTATGCAAATTAGGAAGTTAAGCTACTGGTGGCTGCTTCTTTTTCCTGTAGTTTTTGCTATTGCAGTTTTAATTCACTTTGCTAAATATAATTTCTTATTGTGCTTAGTATATTTAAGTTTTGAATTATTTGGTTTATGGCATGATGATTTTTACAAAGAAAAGAAATAGAGAATAGGTGATGCGTTATGTCAAAATATCATGAAATGACTCATGAAGAAGTTCTTGCTGAATGTAAGAAATATATGAATGATGAACACTTAGCTTTTGTTGAATCAGCATATGAATTTGCTAAGAAAGCACATGAGGGTCAATTCAGAGTTTCCGGGCAACCTTATATCATTCATCCCACTCAAGTTGCTGGAACATTGGCAACTTTACGTTTAGATCCTGATACAGTAGCGGCTGGATATTTACATGATACGGTTGAAGATACACCCGTAACTAACGATGATATTAAAGAAAAATTTGGTAAGGACGTTGCATTTATTGTTGATGGTGTGACTAAATTAAGCAAGATTCAATATAAATCTAAGAGCCATGAAGAATACTTGGCTGATAATCACCGTAAGATGTTAATTGCGATGGCTAAAGATTTACGGGTAATCATGGTTAAATTAGCCGACCGTTTACATAATATGCATACTTTAGACCATTTGCGCCCAGATAAACAAAGAAGAATTGCAGACGAAACCTTAGATATCTATGCTCCTCTTGCTGATCGTTTAGGTATTGGAACAATTAAGTGGGAACTGGAAGATATGAGTTTACATTATCTCAACCCACAACAATATTACCGAATTGTTAATTTGATGCAGTCTAAGCGAAGTGAGCGTGAAGGATATATTGCTGATGCAATCTCGACTTTGAAGCAAACCTTAGATAGCTTAGGCATTAAGTATGAGATTTATGGTCGTCCAAAACATATTTATTCAATTTATAAAAAAATGGTTAATAAGCACAAAGACTTTAGTGAGATTTATGACTTATTAGCTGTTCGAGTAATCGTTAAATCTGTGAAAGATTGTTATGCTGTTTTAGGTGCGGTCCATACTAAATGGAAGCCAATGCCAGGTCGTTTTAAGGATTATATTGCTGTTCCAAAGGTAAACGGTTATCAATCCCTTCATACTACAATTATTGGACCGGGTGGCAAGCCACTAGAGATTCAAATTAGAACAGAAGCTATGCACCAAGTTGCTGAATATGGTGTCGCTGCTCACTGGGCATATAAAGAGGGTGTCAAGGGAGAAGTCGAGCAAACAGATGCAAATAAAAAGCTCAATATGTTCCAAGAAATTCTTGAGCTTCAAAATGAGACCAAAGACTCTCATGAATTTATGAAGAGTGTTAAAACAGATATCTTCTCAGATAGGGTATATGTTTTTACACCTAAAGGTGATGTTTATGAACTTCCTAAAGGCTCAGGTCCTTTAGATTTTGCCTACATGATTCACTCAGAAGTTGGTGCACATTCTGTTGGGGCTAGAATTAATGGTAAAATTGTTCCCCTAGACTACAAATTAAAAACTGGTGACATCGTTGAAATGTTAACTCAAGCATCAGCTCGTCCATCTCGCGACTGGGTTAACTTAGTTAAAACTTCACGTGCTCGTAATAAAATCAAGCGCTTCTTTAAGACTGAAGATAGAGAAGAAAACATTGAAAAGGGACAAAGCATGATTGAACAGGAATTGTCAAATCGTGATTTAGTTCCTAAAGAATTCATGACTAAAGCTGATGTTCAGCGAGTTATTGATCATTTCAACTATCACAACGATGAAGAGTTGTTTGCTGCAGTTGGGTATGGTGAAGTTTCTGCGGCAACAGTCGCAAATCGTTTAACTGAAGATTTACGTAAAAAAGCTGAAGATGAAAAGCAACGTCAACTTGAAGAGAAAATCATGAACGCTGGCCAGCAAAGTACTGAAGAAGATAACGATTCAGATGCTCCAGCAGATATTATGCGTGTTAAGCATAATAATGGAGTGATGGTCCAGGGTGTATCTGACTTAATGCTTCATTTAGCTAAGTGTTGTAATCCAGTCCCGGGTGATCCAATTATTGGTTATGTAACTAAAGGACGCGGCGTAACTATTCATCGTGCAGATTGTCCAAATATAACCGAAGAAGCTAAAAAGCAGGGTCGATTGATTGATGTTGCTTGGGAAAACATTGCCAAAGACAAGAATAAAGAAAACTATAATGCTGATATTGAAATTTATGGTTTTAATCGTTCGCGTCTCTTAAGTGATGTAATAAATGCACTAAATTCTAAGACTAAGAATATTGTCAATATTTCTGGAAAAGTAGACAGTAATAACATGGCTCATATTTATGCAACGGTTTCAGTTAGAGATGCAACTCATTTGGAAGATATTTTAAGTCGAATGAGGGATGTACCAAATGTTTATGAAGCAAAGAGGTCAATTAATTAATGCGTGTTGTTATTCAAAGAGTAAATAAGGCACAAGTTGCTATTGATAACGAAGTTGTAGGTAAAATTAAGCGTGGTTTTCTTTTATTAGTAGGCTTACGGGATGGCGACGAACTAGCACAAGTAAAAAAAGCCGCTGATAAAATTGCTAAAATGCGTATTTTTGAAGATGAAGATGGTAAAACTAATTTGTCTTTGAAAGATGTTAATGGAGAAATTCTAAGCGTTAGTCAGTTTACTTTGCTAGCAAATACTAAAAAAGGAAATCGTCCAAGTTTTGTAGAAGCTATGCGTCCACCTAAGTCAAAACAATTATGGGAAGACTTTAATCATGAGTTAGAAGATAAGGGCTTCCATGTTGAGACAGGTGAATTTGGGGCTGATATGCAGGTCAGTTTAGAAAATGATGGTCCCTTTACAATTGTCTTAGACATTTAAAATATTTAAGTAAAGGCTTACAAAGGTTGACTTTGTTGACGGAAAAATATAAGCTAAAAAGGAATTATCGATGACGAAGAATGTAGATTAGCATGATCTATCTCAGAGACCGCTTGTTTGGTGAGAATAGCGGATAGGTTGCGATCTGTGACACCTTTAGCAGATAATGGATCGTTTCGCGAGCGTTAATCGCAGCAAGCAAAAGGTGGTACCGTGCTAATTTATTGCGCCCTTGACTCAGTTCAAGGGCGCTTTTTTATTACTATATTAAAGGATGATTAAATGAAAGTTCAAAGACCAAAAGGTACAGTCGATATTTTGCCAGGAGAGTCTGGTTCATGGGAAAAAGTAGAATCTATCGCTAGGAACTTTTTTAAAAGAGCTAATTACCGTGAGATAAGAACACCTAGTTTTGAAAATTATGAAGTTTTTTCACGTTCTAGTGGTGAAACTTCAGACGTTGTTTCAAAAGAAATGTACGACTTTAACGATAAAGGGGGTCGTCACATTGCATTGCGTCCTGAAGGAACAGCTGGTGTAGTGCGTGCTTATGTAGAAAATAAACTTTATGGTCCAGATGTTGTAAAGCCATTTAGTGTTTACTACATTGATAATACTTTTAGATATGAAAGACCACAAGCTGGCCGTCAACGTGAATTCCACCAAATCGGTGTTGAAAGTTTTGGCTCTGATAGTCCATTGGCAGATGTAGAAACTTTAATGATGGCACATGATTTACTCGCTGAGTTAGGTGTTAAAAATTATGAGTTACACATTAACAGTTTGGGGAATGCTCAAGTTCGTGAAGCCTATCATGATGCTTTAGTAAATTATTTCACACCAGTTAAAGATCAACTTTCTGAAGATTCACAACGTCGCTTAAGTCAAAATCCATTAAGAATCTTGGATTCAAAAGATGAACGAGATAAGAGGTTTTTACCTAATGCTCCTAAGATTGTTGACTACTTAGATGATGAGTCTCGGGAAAACTTTAAAACAATTACTGATATGTTAGAGCAATTAGGCATTAACTATGTAATGGATGATGATTTAGTTCGTGGTCTTGATTACTACACTGGAATTATTTTTGAGTTCATGGTTGAAGATAAGAACTTATGGGAATCAGCAACTACAATTTTAGGTGGAGGTCGCTACAACCACTTAGTTGAAGAGTTTGATGGGCCAGAAACACCTGCAGTTGGTTTTGGTATTGGTGAAGAAAGATTAATGCTTGTATTGAAAGAGCAAAATCCAGCGCTTTTCCAAGAAGAAGGAATAGATTTCTTTATTACTAATATTGGTGCAGGAACTGAATTCAAAGCTATTGAAGTTGCACGTAGTTTACGTGAACAAGGATTTAGTGCACAATATGATGTTGACCAAAAGAAGCTTAAACAACAGTTTAGAAAAGCTGATCGTGTTCATGCAACATTTGTAATTACTTTAGGAGCTAAAGAATTAGAAAATGGCGTTTTAAATATTAAGCGTTTGAGTGATGGTAAAACCATTGATCTTAGCTTAGAAGATATCAATAATATGCAAGATGTTATAAATAAATTGGAGGATTAACATGGAACATATGGACAAAAGAACTGATTATGCTGGCAATATTACTAGCAAATACGAAGGACAAGAAGTAACCCTTTATGGTTGGGTTCAACGTGTTCGTAATTTAGGAAACTTAGTTTTCATTGACCTTCGTGACCGTGAAGGAATCGTACAAGTTGTTGTTAACAAAGATTCCGGTGAAAAGTTAATGGAAATTGCTGATTCATTAAATAATGAAGATGTAATTGAAGTAAAGGGAAAAGTAGTTAAGCGTTCAAGTGTAAACCCAGAAATGAAGACTGGTGAAGTTGAAGTAGATGCTACTGAAATTGACGTATTAAATAAATCAAAAGTGCCACCATTTGAAATTAAGAATGATATTAATGCGGCAGAACAAACTCGTTTGAAGTACCGCTACCTTGATTTACGTCGTCCAACTCTTCAAAGAGCAATTATTTTACGTTCAAAGATTTTGAAGGCAGTTCACGAATACTTCGATGAACAAGGCTTTATTGATATTGAAACTCCAATTTTAGGTAAATCATCTCCTGAAGGTGCTCGTGACTACTTAGTTCCTTCAAGAATTTACCCAGGTAGTTTCTATGCTTTGCCACAATCACCACAATTATTTAAACAATTATTAATGGGTGCTGGTTTTGATAAGTACTATCAATTAGCTCGTTGTTTCCGTGACGAAGACTTACGTGGTGACCGTCAACCAGAATTTACTCAAATCGATATGGAAACTTCTTTCTTAGATGAACAAGGTGTTCAAGACTATACTGAAGGTCTTTTAAAGAAGATTATGAAAGATGTTATGAACATTGATTTAAAGACGCCAATCAAGCGTATTACTTGGGACGAAGCAATGAACAAGTATGGTTCTGACAAACCTGATACTCGTTATGAAATGTACCTTCATGACTTAAGCCCAATCTTTAAAGATAGTGACTTTAAGGTATTTTCTGGTGCAATTGCTAATGGCGGTGTAGTTAAAGGTATTGCTGTTAAGAATGGTGCTAAAGAATATTCACGTAAGAAGATTGAAGAAAAACAAGACTACATCAAGCGCTACAATGCTAAAGGTTTAGCTTGGGTTAAATATGAAGATGGCGAATTTTCAGGACCTATTGCTCGTTTCTTAACTGATGAAAACAAGGAAGCTTTGAAGAAAGAATTTGATCTTGAAGGCGGCGAATTAATCGTTATTGTTGCTGACAAGTGGAAGGTTGTTACTGATTCACTTGATCATCTACGTCGTGAATTTGCTCATGAAACTGGTATTATTCCAGAAGGTGTCTTTGACTTTGTATGGGTAGTTGACTGGCCATTGTTTGAGTATGATGAAGGTTTAGGTCGCTGGATTGCTGCTCACCACCCATTCACTATGCCAGATGATGAAGGTATTAAGTTGTTAGATACTGATCCTCATAAAGCTCATGCACGTTCATACGATATTGTTATGAACGGAGATGAAATGGGTGGTGGATCAATCCGTATCCACAAACGTTCAATTCAAGAAAAGATGTTTAAGGCTTTAGGTTTCACTAAGAAGCGTGCTTATGAACAATTTGGTTACTTAATGGATGCTTTAGATATGGGATTCCCACCACATGCTGGTCTTGCTATTGGTCTTGATCGATTAGCTATGATGTTAGCAGGTAAGGACAACATTCGTGACGTTACTGCCTTTCCAAAGAATGCTTCTGCTTCTGAGCCAATGATGCATGCTCCAGCTCCAGTTGCTGATAAGCAATTAACGGATATTGGTATTGAAGTTGAAAAGCAATATGAAGACAGTGTTAAGGAAACTGAACAACGTCTTGAAAAAGAAGCTCAAGAAGATGCTGATAAGAATTCAACTTGGGATGAATAATCTTAGTTAAAAAAATTGAATAACAAAAAATTGCATTACCTAACTTTTAAAGTAGGTAATGCAATTTTTTTATTTATTTAAATATTTTCAACAAATTTTGCAATTCGTTTTAAGGCTTCTTGTAATTGTTCTGTTGAAGAAGCATAAGACATTCTAACATATCCTTGGCCGCCTTTACCGAAATAGCGCCCTGGTGTCACACCAACTTTGGCCTTAGTAGCCAATTCATTAGCAAAGGCTTCATCATCGGTACCAAATGCGTCTGGAATCTTAGCAAATATATAGAAAGCTCCTTGAGGAGTAGACATTTCAAAGCCTAATTTTTCTAGTCCAGCCTTCATAAACTTTAAGCGGTCTTCGTAAATCTGACGTGATTCAAGTGGATCATTTTGTCCATTATTTAAGGCTTCAATTGCAGCAGCTTGAACATTATCCGTTACAGAGGTAACAAGAAATGCATTTACTTTTTGAATGGTTTTCATAATATCTGCAGGAGCTGCAATATATCCTAGACGCCAACCTGTCATTGCGTATGCTTTTGAAAGCCCTGAAATTAGAATGTTGCGCTCAGGAATATATTGAGATAAAGAGTGATGAACATTATTATCGTAAACCAATTCACCATATATTTCGTCTGTAACCGAGAAGAGATGGTACTTGGCAATAACTTCTGCAAGTGCCTTTAAAGTGGCTGCTGGATAAACACGACCTGTCGGGTTAGATGGATCAGTTAAAATGATTGCTTTAGCGCCTTTTCCTTCATTTTGTAGTACTGTCTCAAGATGTTCAGGAGTCAGGATAAAATCATCTTTTGAAGTATCAATTTGGACTGGGATAGCTCCCGTTAATTTAATTAATTGAAAATATAAAGCCCATACTGGAGTAGGAACTAAAATTTTATCACCTGGATTTAAAATTGACATGAATACATCATTTAAAGCACCAGTAGCTCCAACTGTAACGCAAATTTCAGTTTTTGAATCGTATTTAACGTCAAGACTACGATCAAGGTAGTTGCTAATAGCTTCTAATAACTCAGGTTTACCGGCTTGTGGTGCATAATGCGAGTCATTTGCTTTAATATCAGCAATAGCTGCATCTTTAACATGATCTGGTGTATTTAAATCTGGTTCTCCAATCGTTAATTTAATAATTCCTGGGATTTGAGACGCTTTTTCATCAAAGGCTCTAATTTTTGAAGGTCCTAAAGAATTTAGTCGTGTATTTTTTGTAAGTGATAAATCATTTGCTAATTTTGGCATAAAAAATCCCCCTCTAATATTATAGATTATTGTATAGAAACAAAAATCATGAGACAACATTTTTATGTTAAAATTTGGTATCTTTAATTTTAGAAGGTGAAAAAATGTTTGATAAAAAAGAAGCTCTTAAAAAATTAAATTCTGAGCAATATGAAGTTACACAACATGCAGCAACTGAAATGCCTTTTAGTGGAAAATATAATGATTTTAATCAAAAAGGAATTTATGTCGATGTAGTTTCCGGTGAACCACTTTTTTCAAGTCAAGATAAATATGATGCAGGATGTGGTTGGCCAAGTTTTACTAAACCAATAAAAAAATTAAGTTATAGACGGGATCAATCCCATGGAATGGAACGAACAGAAGTGAAAAGCCCCATTGCTGATTCCCACTTAGGTCATGTTTTTACTGATGGACCAGTCGATCAGGGAGGATTAAGATATTGTATTAATTCTGCTTCCTTAAAATTCATTCCATATGATAAGCTAGAAGAGGAAGGCTATAATCAATATAAAAAAATATTTGAGGAATAGGATCATGAATTTAATACAAGTTTTTGATAATTTGAAGATTCCAGAAGAAAATATTCCTGAATTATTAGAGTTTGCTGGTCAACATGAAGACTTTTTGACAAAGATAGTTAAAGCCTCTGGTAATCAGGTTGAATACAGTGTAAGTGGGACACAGTCTACTAATAGTAAGCTTGTAGATAAACAGATTGCCTTTTTAGGAAGTTCTGTTACTTATGGTGCAGGTGCCTTGAGTGAATCATTCGTAGATTATTTAAGAAAAAAAGATGGGATTTACCCATTTAAAGAAGCTGTTTCCGGAACAACCTTAGCAGAAAATGGTGATGATTCTTATGTAGCACGTTTGGAGAAACTTCCAATTTTAGAAAATATAAGTGCGTTTGTTTTGCAACTTTCAACTAATGATGCTAAAGCTGACATTCCTTTAGGTAAAATTAGTGAAAGTGACAAATATGATATTACAACTAGTATTGGGGCAATTGAATTCATTTTAGAATATGTTAAAAAGACTTGGAATTGTCCTGTTTTGATTTATTCTAATCCATCTTTTGATTCTGAAAAATATGGTGAATTAGTAGAAGCAACAAAAGAGTTACAAAAGAAATGGAAATTTAAGTTTCTTAATATGTGGGATGACAAGCGCTTTGATTACAATGAAAAAGACCGTCATCTCTATATGGTTGACGATATTCATCCCACTCGTGCTGGATATAAGTTGAGCTGGCTTCCTGAATTTGAAAAAGCGCTTAATGATATTTATGAAAATTAGTTTTATTTAAAATCCATCTTTTGATTTTATATAATCGAGAGATGGATTTTTTTATTCTTTTGCAGATAAAATAAATTTATATTTATTACGTTAATATAATTATGTAAAGTGTTGTTTTGAAAATAGATTTAATATAAACGCCGGCTATAATCGATGCACTTAACAGCAGTGATAGCTATAAAACTAAATATTATGACTAAGAAAGAAATTATAAATCTGTTATCATAGCAATATCTAATATCACTTAGATTTGTTTTATGTTTAATTAGAAAGATGATATTTAATGGTTAAACTAACAGAAGCTAGAAAAAAAGCTAATAAAAAATGGGATGAACATAATAAAGATAGAAAGAACTACATAGTTAAACGATCCACTACAAAGAACTTTATTCTTAAGTCGGCTACGGAAGAAGATTTAAAAAATATAGAGTCCTATATAATAGAAAGAAGAGCAAAGTTAAAGGAAAGTAAGTAATATAAAAAAGAAGTCACTTCAGAATATTAGTTCTAAAGTGACTTTTCTTGTACAAGAAATAAAGCTTAGTCAATAATATAAATAGAAAAATAATTTTTCTAAAAGTACCACAAAAGTACCACAATTTTGATAAACATTGATTTTTTAGAAAGTTAGTGGAAATATAGTGAAAGTAATCCATAATTATTCAAATTTAGAAAGAAGTGCTAATAAAATGAAAGACGTTAAATCCCTTGATAACAATGAAAAAACGCAGTATGACACAGCTATCTTTGCTGGCGGTTGTTTCTGGTGCATGGTTGCTCCTTTCGATACATATCCTGGTGTCATAAAGGTCGAATCAGGTTATACCGGTGGAGTCGTGCCTAACCCTACTTACGAACAAGTTTGTACGGGATTAACTGGGCATACTGAGGCGGTTCGCATTACTTATGATCCAAATAAACTATCTTATGAGGATTTAGTTAATATTTATTGGCAAGTTACTGATCCAACTGATGCTATGGGACAATTTCAAGATCGCGGCAGTCAATATCAACCAGTGATTTACTATAATTCACCTGAACAAAAAGAAATTGCTGAGCAATCACGTAAATCTTTAGCAGATTCAAATAAGTTTTCAGATCCAATTGTAACCCGTATTGAACCAGCAAAGCCTTTCTATTTGGCTGAAGATTACCATCAAGATTTCTATAAAAAAGATCCAGCACGGTATGCTTTAGAAGAGGCCGGAGGGAGAGAACAATTTATCAAAAAACATTGGAAAAAATAGACTTGTTTTTAACTATAAATATCTTTACACTAGATACGTTATGAACATAGTAAAAGAGGAAAATTATGAGTACATTAGAAAGGCTTTCGCGGCGTCATATTTTAATTTCAAAGTTATCAGCAGCTTTGTTTTATGCTTTAGCCGTTGCTATCGCCTTAAACTTTTTCTGGCAACCTGGTAAAATTTATGCTTCTGGAATTACTGGTTTTGCCCAAATTTTACAGTCTGTATCAGAACGATATTTACCATTTACATTAGCGACATCAGTGATGTATTTTGTATTAAATATTCCATTGTTTATTCTAGGATGGTTTAAAATTGGCCATCGCTTTACGATTTTTACTTTAATTGCAGTTTTATTGGCATCTATCATGATGAAAATTATTGCTCCAATTAAGATGAGCTATGATCCAATTATTTGTGCAATTTTTGGTGGGGTAATTAATGGTGTTGGTACTGGGATCGCTTTAAAATCTGGTATCTCTACCGGTGGATTAGATGTCTTAGGGATTATTTTGCGAAAGAAAACTGGTAAAAGTTTTGGTCAAATAAATATCTTTTTTAACCTAATTATCGTAATATGTGCTGGTTTTGTATTTGGATGGACTCGAGCTCTATATACAGCTTTGAATATCTTTGTCAATGGGAAGGTAATAGATGCTGTCTATAATCAACATCAAAAGATGCAGGTATTAATTGTAACAGAACATCCTAAACATATTATTGATGGAATTCAGGCTAAAATGCATCGTGGAATTACTATTCTGCATGATGCCGAGGGTGCGTATAGTCATACTGAAAAGACAGTCTTATTAATGGTAATTGATAAATATGATATGTATGACATTTATAATATTGTCTTAAACCATGATCCTTATGCCTTCATGAGTTTAAGCGAAGTTTCGAAGGTATATGGAAGATTCAAGGAACAGACGCCAGTTTAGATGTTACTAGAAAACGATTATTTCACTTTATACAACAAAGGAAATGGTCGTTTTTCTTTAAAAATATTTTTATGTAGGGAATCTAAGATGGAAAATCGTTTTAAAAGTGTTTTTGATATCATTGGTCCAGTTATGATTGGACCCTCTAGTTCACATACAGCTGGTGCAGTAGCAATTGGTAGAGAAGGGAATAAGCTTTTTGGAGGAATTCCTAAAAAGGTTACTGTTCATTATTATGGTTCTTTTGCTCAAACTCATCGTGGACATGGTACTGATTATGCAATTGCCGCTGGGATTTTGGGCTTTACCACTTCTGACTTACGAGTACCAAAAGCTCCAGAAATTGCACGTAAGCGCGGTATTGATATTAGATTTGTAGAGGAAAAGGGAGAAAGCCCCATTCATCACCCGAATACAGCGATTTTAGATATGACTGATGGTCATAAAAAAGTTCAGTTGGCAGGCTGTTCTATTGGTGGTGGGGCAATAGAAATTCGACGCTTAGTAATCCATGATATTGTGGTTGAGCCAAGCGGTACGTTGCCCATTGTTCTATTGATTGATCCAGAAAGAAAAATAAAAAATCAAAGATCCTTAACTTCCTTTTTACAACAAAAGGCACCCTTTAATGAGAGTAGAATATATAAAAGTCCTGACTATTACATCTATGAATATGATATTCAAAACTATTTTAAGCCTTCTTTAATTGGAGAACTCAAGAAAAAATATAAAAACATTGTTTATTTATGAAATGAGAAACTAATGTACAATCATATTAAAGAAATTGTTGCAGACGCTGAAAAAACAGAAAAGCCTATTTCAGAATTAATAATTGAGCAAGAATGCAAATTATCAGGTCTATCTAGAGAAAAAGTATGGACTAAAATGAAATATAATCTTGAAACCATGCGAGCTGCAGTTAGTAAAGGAAGTAGTGGTAAAGGAGTATTTTCTCATACTGGCTTAACAGGTGGTGAAGCGATTAAAATAAAGAATTATCGTGAAAAAGGACATACTCTTTCTGGTGATTTTATGATGGAAGCTGTGCAAAATGCCGTAGCGACAAATGAAGTAAATGCTGCGATGGGCGTCATTTGTGCAACCCCAACAGCTGGCTCTTCTGGCACACTTCCAGGTATTTTATTTATGCTTGAAAAAAAGCTCAACTTAAATGAAGAGCAAATGATTCGCTTTCTCTTTACTGCAGGAGGAATGGGATTAGTTATTGGAAATAATGCGGAAATTGCTGGGGCAACCGGCGGATGCCAAGCAGAAGTCGGTTCAGCATCCGCAATGGGCGCATCAGCGGCTGTAGAAATAGCTGGTGGTACACCTACGCAAAGCTCCCAAGCTTTGGCGATTGCGATGTCTAATTTATTAGGATTAGTGTGTGATCCAATAGCAGGACTAGTAGAAGTACCCTGTGTAAAAAGAAATGCCATTGGAGCAGGCAACGCACTAATTGCGGCTGATATGGCACTAGCTGGATGTACCAGTGTTATTCCGGCTGATGAATGTATTGATGCTATGAAAAAAGTGGGTCATCAAATGCCAGTATCATTAAGAGAAACTGGTATTGGGGGATTAGCAGGCACTCCAACAGGACAGGCTATTAAGGCTAGAATTTTTGGAAAAGATGTTTAAAATGCGGACTAGTGAAGAAATTAAGCAAAATATTATCAATCAACTAGCAACTGTCATAGACCCAGAGTTAGGAGTAGATATTGTTAATCTAGGACTAGTCTACGAGCTTGATTTAGATGAAGGTGGAATTTGTTTGATTAATATGACTTTAACCACTCCAGCTTGTCCTTTAACAGAAGTATTAATTGAATTGGTTACTACAGCAGTTATGAAGGTTCCTGAAGTCAAAAATGTTGATGTTGAGTTCGTTTGGTACCCAGTTTGGAGTCCAGAAAAGATGAGTGATCAAGCTAAAAAATATTTTGGATATGATAAAAAATAAAATAAATAGAAGCAAAAAAAGATCTTTCAAAATTTAATGAAAGATCTTTTTAAAATGTTTAATTTTATTTGTTACTTAGCGTAGTCATCAATACCGAGGTGTTCTAAAATTAGTGCTGCTGTTTCTTCAATTGAACGATGAGCAACGTTAATTACATAGCAACCAAGTTTCTTATAAAGTTTATTGGCTGCTTCAAGTTCTGCATTGATAGAATCCATATTAGAATAAGTTGTATCTGGATTTAAGCCATAGGCTATCATTCTTTGACGTCTGATTTCATTCAAAACGGATGGATCATTTGTTAAACCAATGATTTTCTTAGGATTAATCTTATAAATCTCATCTGGAATATGGGTTTGAGGCACAAGTGGTAAATTAGCGACCTTAAGATTCTTGTTAGCTAAGAATAAAGAAAGTGGAGTCTTAGAAGTTCTAGAAACACCAAGTAAAACAACGTCAGCTTCTAAGAAACCTTTTGGATCTTTTCCGTCATCATACATAACAGCAAATTCCATTGCGGAAATTCTATCAAAGTAATTTTGACCCATATGGTGAACAGCACCGATTTCATGTTTAGGTTCTTCACCAGTTAAAGCATGAATGTTGTCAATTACGCCAGAAAGTAAGTCGACGTATTTCATATTATGTTCACGTGCAAATTTAATTACAGCCAATTGTTCATCTTCGTGAATCAAGGTAAAGGCAATTAATACGTTTTCAAATTCTGTGATTTCACTAAAAACTTTTTCTAGCTTTTCTCGATTTGTAATAAAAGGATAGCGCCGGTAGTTAAACTTAACATTTGGATATTGTACCGCACCAGCTTGGACCATATTGAAAGCTGTATCACCTACAGAGTCAGAAATAATAATTAGATTAACAATTTTTTGATTTTCTTTTTTTTCTTCAGTCATATATTTCACCTCATTATTTATCTAAATTATACCAAAATAAGTAAGAAAAATGTTAATCGACTATTGACCGTTTTTTCTCGTTTAGCTATAATTTAACTATATTGTTGTGGCACATATTTGTGTGCCAAGAAATGGAAGGAGGGATCTCACATGGCTAAGACAATCGTTCACGAAAACGAGTCTATTGATGATGCTCTTCGTCGTTTCAAACGTTCCGTTTCTAGAAGTGGTACCTTGCAAGAATACCGCAAGCGTGAATTCTACGAAAAACCAAGCGTTAAGAGAAAGTTAAAATCCGAAGCTGCTCGTAAGCGTAGACATTATTAATATAGAAAAAGCTCCTGGTAGAAAAATCTTCTATCAAGAGCTTTTTTTATATAAAAAGTTTAAAATAGACTGTGTAAGTTTTGATTAAAGAGGAGAATTAAATACAATGTCACTAAATGATACTTTAATGCAAGATATGAAAACAGCTATGAAAGCCAAAGATAAGGAAGCTTTAACTACAATTCGCTCGCTTAAGGCTGCAGTAATGAATTATAAAATTAAAGTGGGACATGATCTAACTAGTGATGATGAATTAACAGTTTTGTCCAGCGCTCTTAAGCAACGTAAAGAATCTTTAGAAGAATTTACTAAGGCTGGCAGAGATGATTTAATTAATCAAACAAAGAATGAAATGAAATTAATTGAAGAATACATGCCAAAGCAAATGTCTAAGGAAGAACTTGAAGCAACTGTTGAAGAAACAATTAAAGAAGTTGGAGCAAGTTCTAAAAAAGACTTTGGTAAAGTTATGCAAGCATTAATGCCAAAAATTAAAGGTAAGGCTGATGGTAAAGCCGCTTCTTCAATTGTTGGTAAAAAGCTTAACTAATAGCTTTTATTAGACGGAGGATTTTAAGTGGGACAAACTATAGAAGCAACATTTACACCAACTAAACCAGAAACAATCATGAATTTAGTTGGAATTAACGATGCAAATTTGCGTTTAATTGAAGAATCTTATGATGTGCAGGTAACTGATACTGGTAGTGAAATCGAAGTAACCGGAGAAGAAAGCATTGTTAAGAAAATTATGCAAATTTTTACTGCTTTGGATAAGGTTGTTACCCGTGGAGTTACTATTACTGCAACTGATGTTGTTAGTGCAATTAAGATGGCAGATAAGGGAACTTTAGAATTTTTTGGAGAATTATATAATAAAATTCTAATTAGGGATGCGAAAGGTCGTCCAGTCCGCGTTAAGAATATGGGACAAAAACGCTATATCGAGGCTATTCAAAAATATGATGTCGTTTTTGGAATTGGGCCAGCTGGTACAGGAAAGACTTTCCTAGCCGTAGTTATGGCAATTGCTGCCTTTAAAAAAGGAGAAGTGTCCCGGATTATTTTAACTAGGCCAGCAGTAGAAGCAGGCGAATCATTAGGATTTCTTCCAGGTGATTTAAAAGAAAAAGTTGATCCATATTTAAGACCAATCTATGATTCTTTATATGCTATTTTAGGTGTAGAACCAACCAACCGTTTAATGGAACGCGGGGTTATTGAAGTAGCTCCTCTAGCATATATGCGCGGTAGAACTTTGGATGATGCTTTTGTAATTCTAGACGAAGCACAAAATACAACACAGGCACAAATGAAGATGTTTTTAACAAGATTAGGATTTAATTCTAAAATGGTTGTCAATGGGGACCAGACCCAAATTGACTTACCAGGAAAAGCAAAGAGTGGATTATTACAAGCTGAACATATTTTACAGAATATTGAGCAAGTAAAATTTATTAACTTTACTTTTAATGATGTTGTTCGTCATCCCGTTGTGGCCAAAATTGTTAGAGCATATGAAGAAGAGGGACACTAAGAGTTGAATAATTTAGATATTTCTTTTAATGATGAAGTTAATTTCTTAAAAGATAGCGATAAAGATTGGATTCCATGGATTAGCAACTTATTATTATCAGCAAAAAAAGAAATTCATAAAGAGAATGCTCAAGAAATGAGTATTAACTTTGTTTCTTCCAAAAAAATCCATGAAATTAATAAAAAATACCGCGGTAAAGATCGTCCAACTGATGTAATCTCTTTTGCAATTGAAGATGGATTAGATGAAGACTTTATGAGTGCTTTTAGTGACGATCCTGATTTTGTAGAAGATATTGGGGATTTATTTCTTTGCCCTGAAGTCATCAAAAGACATAGTGTAGAGTATGAAACTGGATTTAATCGGGAGTTTGGATATACACTAGTTCATGGATACCTTCACTTAAATGGTTATGATCATATCGAAGATGATGAAGCCAAGGTTATGTTCGGTATCCAAGGTAAAGTTTTACGTGAATATGGACTTCCGCTTCATCCTGATCAAGAAAATCATGGAAAGCAAATTCACTAAAACTTAAATAAAAAGGATGTAACAATGATGGATGAAAAAAAAGACTTTAAATCAGGTTTTGTAGCTTTAATTGGTAGACCTAATGTGGGTAAATCAACTCTCTTGAATTATTTAGTAGGTCAAAAAGTGGCAATTATGTCACCACAACCACAAACCACTAGAAATAAAATTTCAGGTATTTATACTGATGATCAGGAGCAAATAGTTTTTATTGATACTCCTGGGATTCATAAGCCAAAAAATAAATTAGATGACTTTATGGATAAGTCAAGTTACTCTGCTTTAGATGAAGTAGATGTGGTTTTATTTATGGTTGAACCTGAACCAGCAGGTAAGGGAGACCAATATATTGCTGAACTTCTTAAGAAAATTAAAAAGCCTGTATTTTTAGTGATAAATAAGATTGATAAAGTCCACCCAGATGAGTTATTATCTATTATAGATTCATATAAGAATCTAGGCGATTTTGCTGAAATTGTTCCAATTTCTGCTTCACAAGGAAATAATGTTTCCGAGTTGATTAAAACAATTGCTAAATATTTGCCAGAAGGTCCACAATTTTATGATGCAGACCAATTGACTGACCGTCCAGAATATTTTATTGTAGCTGAATTAATTCGCGAGCAGGTTTTGAAGCTCACTCATGAAGAAGTTCCGCATGCTACGGCCGTGGTAGTTGACCGAATGCGGGATCATGAAGGTGGCAAGCTTCAAGTTGAGGCTACAATTTATGTTGAGCGTCCCGGTCAAAAGGGCATTATTATCGGCAAGAAAGGTCAAATGTTGAAGCAGATTGGAATTGCTGCACGTCGGGAAATTGAAGCTTTATTAGGTGAAAAGGTTAATTTACGCCTATGGGTTAAGGTTCAAAAGAATTGGCGTTCTGATCCTGCCTTTCTTAAATCTATTGGCTACAACGCTAAGGAATTAAGATAGATGGCACGTGAACTTTGTGAAGTTCAAGGATTAATTTTTAAAAGAAAAAAATATAAAGAAGCTGATGTTCTAACCAAGATCATGACTAAAGATCATGGTATTTTTACAATTGATGTAAGAGGAGCACTGAGACCAAAGTCCAGATTAGGAGCTGCAACCCTTAACTTCTCTTATGGAAAGTATATTGTAAATACAAATTTGAAGGGAATCAGTACGCTGCGGACTTTCAAGGATGTAAAGCAGCTGGACCAGTTATATTTAGATTTAACTAAGAATGCGTATTCGAGTTATGTTTTAGACTTGCTTGACCATGCTTTTGTTGAGTATAAAGATATTGGAAGTTTTTATGATTTGATTATGAAAGCGTTGCTGAAGATAAATTCTGGAGAAGATGCGGCAATTATTACCCAGATGGTACAACTGAAGTTGCTTAATGCATATGGAGTAGCGCCCCAATTAGATCGTTGTCTAATTTGTGGTAAAGTACAAGGTGTGTTTGACTACTCGATGGAATTAGGTGGAATTATTTGTAGTGATCACTTTAATAGTGTCAGTCAAAGGATGCATCTAGATCCTAAAGTAGTAGCCTTGATTCGTACTCTAGCTTTAGTTGATATTGATCGTTTAGGGAAAATAAAAATTAATCCGCAATTAAAAAAGGACTCTGGCAAGGTGATCGATCGGATGTACGTTAACTATCTGGATCTTAATTTAAAAACTAAAAAATTTCTTGATGAATTGGCGCTTTTTTAGCTGTTGACTTTTTATATTCGTTTAAAGACTAGTGAGGTTTTCTTACTAGTCTTTTTTTATAAAAGATGATAAAATAGATACGTATTTTGACAACTATAAAGGAATAGAAAAGTACCAATACAGCGAGTGCAGACTGGTGGAAGTGCATTTGGGAAAAGGCACCTTTTAGTCAAAGTTGTTAATTAAGGGCAGGAAGAATATTTTCCTGAATTAGGGTGGAACCGCGAAGTAAATCGTCCCTATGCAATTTTTGCATAGGCTTTTTTTATGCCTATGTTGTGAGGAGAGAGATAAATGTCAGAGAAACTGAATATCCAGGATATGATTTTTAAATTGGAACAGTTCTGGGCCTCTAAAGGTTGTATGATTATGCCTTCATATGATGAACAAAAAGGTGCCGGGACAATGAGTCCATATACATTTTTACGTGCTGTTGGACCAGAACCTTGGGCAGCTTGTTATGTTGAACCTTCAAGAAGACCTGCCGATGGTCGATATGGTGATAACCCTAATCGTTTATACCAACACCACCAATTCCAAGTAGTTATTAAGCCTGCACCAAAAGACATTCAACAATACTATTTAGATAGTTTAAGAGTATTAGGTATTGAACCTCTTGAACACGATATTCGATTTGTTGAAGATAACTGGGCAAACCCATCTATGGGTTGTGCCGGTGTTGGTTGGGAAGTATGGCTTGATGGAATGGAAGTTTCTCAATTTACTTACTTCCAAGTAGTTGGGGAACTTGATGTTAAACCAACTATGAGTGAAATTACTTATGGTGTAGAACGTCTTGCTTCTTATATTCAAGATGTAAACTCAGTCTTTGATCTTGAATGGGGCGATGGAGTTAAGTATCGTGATATCTTTAAGCAACCAGAATATGAACATTCTAAGTATGCTTTTGAAGAAAGTGATCAAGAACAATTACTTAAGTTCTTTGATATTTACGAAGCTACTGCTAAGCGCTTGTTAAGTCAAAATCTAATTCATCCAGCTTATGATTACATCTTAAAATGTAGTCATACCTTTAACTTGCTTGATGCACGCGGTGCAGTTTCAGTTACTGAAAGAGCGGGTTACTTATCAAGAATTAGAAACTTAGCTCATCTTGCTGCTAAGGGATTTGTTGAAGAGCGTGAAAAACGTGGCTTCCCATTATTAAAGCACCAAGAAGAAACTAAGAAAGCGGGGCAAAACAATGACTAAAGATTATTTATTTGAAATTGGCACTGAAGAAATGCCAGCTCACGTTGTTTCTAAAAGTGTTAAGCAATTAGCTGATCGTACTAAAAAGTATTTAAAGGAAAATGGGTTATCCTTTAAAGATATTAAGACTTATTCAACTCCACGTCGTTTAACGATTTTAGTTGAAGATTTAGCTGAAAAACAAGAAGATATTGATGAAGTGAAAAAGGGCCCAGCTAAGAAGATTGCGCAAGATAAAGACGGCAATTGGACAAAAGCTGCTCAAGGATTTGTCCGTGGTCAAGGGATGACTACTGATGACATTTACTTTGAAGAGCTTAAGGGCACTGAATATGCCTATGTTCATGTTCAAAAAGAAGGTAAAAAAGCTTCTGATATCTTAATGGGAATGAGTGATATTGTTAAAGCAATGACTTTCCCAACTAAGATGCGCTGGGGTAGCTACGACTTCGAATTTGTTCGTCCAATTCATTGGATGGTTTCTTTACTTGGTAGTGAAGTAGTGCCAGTTAAGTTACTAGATGTAGTAGCTGGTCGTAAAACTCAAGGTCATCGTTTCTTAGGCGACAGTGTAGTATTAGCTAACGCTGATGATTATGAAGAAGCATTAAAGAGCCAATACGTAATTGCTAATGCTGATGAACGTAAGGGTATGATTCTTAACCAAATTCAAGAACTTGTTGCTCAACATAACTGGAAAGTTAATATTGACAAGGGTTTACTTGAAGAAGTTACTAATTTGGTTGAATATCCAACCGTATTTGCTGGTTCTTTTGATGAAAAATACTTGAACATCCCTGATGAAGTATTAATTACTTCAATGAAGGATAATCAAAGATATTTTGAAGTCTATGATGAAAACGGCAAATTAATTAATCACTTCATTTCAGTTAGAAATGGAAATAGTGAATACTTAGACAATGTCATCGCTGGTAATGAAAAAGTTCTTGTTGCTCGTTTAGATGATGCACAATTCTTCTATGATGAAGATAAGAAGTACCCATTAGCTCACTTCGTTGATAAGCTTAAGAATGTTTCTTTCCATGATAAGATTGGTTCAGTAGCTGAACATATGGCACGTGTTCAAATTATTGGTGATTACCTTGGTAAGAAGTTTAATGTTTCAGATACTGAAATGAAAGACTTTGACCGAGTTAGTGATATCTACAAATTTGACCTTGTTACTTCAATGGTTGGTGAATTCGCTGAATTACAAGGTGTCATGGGAATGCACTATGCCCGCTTAATTGGTGAAGATGAAAATGTTAGTGTAGCAATTAAAGAAAGTTATATGCCAACTAGTGCTGAAGGTGAATTACCAACTACTACTGTAGGTTCTTTACTTTCAATTGCAGATAAACTTGATACAATCATTTCCTTCTTCGGTGCAGGTATGATCCCATCCTCATCTAATGATCCATATGCATTAAGAAGAAATGCATACGGAATTGTAAGAATCTTATTAAACGAAGGTTGGTCACTTCCTATTAAAGATGTTTTACCAGAATTAATTCAATTACTATCAGGTAAGACCGCAGCTAAGCTACCTAAGGATGCTGAAGCTGAAAATGAAATTGCCGACTTTATTCGTGATCGTGTAAAGCAACAATTACAAGTTGAAAAATATGACTATGATGTAATTGATGCTGTTCTTGCATCTAGTCAACAAGATCCAATTCAAATTTTGGCTGCTGCTAAGACTCTGCAAATGCATCATGATGACGCTGACTTTAAACCAGTAGTTGAAAGTTTGACTAGAATTACTAATATTTTGAAGAAAGCAAAATATAGAAATGCTAATAACATTGATGAAAGTCTTTTCCAAGATGTTAGTGAAGAAGAATTATATGTTGGCGTAAATGTATTAGAAGAAAATAATGATTTGAGTATTGCCGATCTTTATAAAGGTTTTGTAGAATTACAACCTGTAATTAATAATTACTTTGAAAGTAATATGATTCTTGATAAGGATGAAAAGGTAAAGAATAATCGTTTGGCTCAATTATTAAAGGTTAATAATTTAGCTGATCGAATGGGTGACTTAAGTAAATTAGTAATTAAATAATAATTGATTGGGATGATCCATTGATGGCAGGACGTATTCCTGAACAATTTATCGATGAAGTTAGAAACTCGATCGATATTGTGGATGTAATAAGTCAATATGTCTCTTTAGAAAAAAAAGGTAAGGATTATTTAGGACTTTGCCCTTTCCATCAAGAAAAAACGCCTTCGTTTACCGTTAATGAAGGAAAGCAGTTTTTTAAATGCTTTGGATGTGGTAAAGGTGGAAACGTATTTAAATTCTTAATGTATCAGGATCATCTGACTTTTCCTGAAAGTGTAAGAAAAGTTGCTGAATTAGCTCATCTTCATATGCCAGATGGCTATGGTGAAGCAGTAAAGCCAATTAGCCCGTTAAAGAAGATGTATCGACAGGCAACAGAATTTTACCAGCATATTTTGCTCACAACTAAAGTTGGTGAAAGAGCACTTGAATATGCTCAAAAACGTGAATTAACTAATGATCTATTAGAGCATTTTAAGGTGGGCTATGCGCCTGATAACGATACAATTTTGTTAACTTATCTTCGCCAAGAAGGTTATACAGATGCTGAGCTGCGAGAAAGTGGTTTATTTGTAGAGTCACAAGATGGACAATTATTTGATCGTTTTCGTGATCGATTAATGTTTCCATTAGGGGATGAATCAGGTTATACAGTAGGATTTTCTGGGCGACGAATTAGTAATGATAAAACTATTGCTAAATATATGAATAGTCCAGAAACAAAGATTTTTAATAAATCTAAATTACTGTTTCACTTTGCTGAAGCAAAAAAAGCGGCAAGAAGTGAAAAACATTTGATTCTTTACGAAGGATATATGGATGTAATTGCTGCTTATAAGGCTGGTATTCAGTCTGGTGTTGCTTCGATGGGAACAAGCTTAACCACGGAACAAGTATATATGCTGAGACGAATCACTCCCAATATCTTAATTAACTATGATGGAGATGCGCCCGGCATTCATGCTGCTGAAAGAGCAACGAAGTTATTTGGGCAAGTACAGGGATTCAACTTAGGAATAATTGTTTTACCCGAAAATCTCGATCCGGATGAGTATGTAAAGAAATATGGAGTAGAAAAGTATCAAGCTGAGGTAGCTGGTGCACTTAGCTCAATGGATTTTCTACTTGAAAGATTGGCTAATCAATATAATTTACATAATGATCGAGAGAAGCTAGGATATATTACGGCTAGTGTACAGATGATTGCTGGCCTAAATGATCCAGTTGCGGCAGATTTGTATCTTGATAAATTAGCACGTCAAACTGGAGTTACTCGTGAATCATTAAAAGTAACTTTTGTGCGTGAAAGACGTAAATTACAGCGTGCAAGGAATCATCAGCAAACTTATCAAGCTCCTAAATCACTTCCAATAGATCAGCCTACTGAGCCGAAAGAAGAGCAAGCAGGGACTGACCTTGAGACAAGAAATCCTGCTCTTGATCGCCTGCTTTACCTATTTATACATAGTGATGAAGCAAGGGATTACTTATTGAGTCAGCAATTCTTGTTTCCCGATGAACGTTATGCAAAATTAGCAGAATTTTGGTTAAAGTATCACCAGACTCATGAAGAGGCAGAGGTTACTGGCTTCATTGATTTTATTCCTGAAGAACTTCAAGGTATAATTATTAATATGGAGATGATTTCAATGCCTCCAGATTATTCTAAGCGCGAATTAGATGATCAATTGCGGGCATTGGAAAAAAGTAAGATTGATCGGCAATTAAATGATTTGCTTAATCAATTGAAGGATGCTCAAAGAAAACAAGATAATAGTTTAGAGCTTGAAATAGCGCAAAAAGTAATTGCGTTAAGAAGAAAGAAGTTTTAGAGGGGGCTTTTTTACATGGCAGAGAGTAAGACTACCAAAGAAACAACAATGACACTTGATAAAAAGGTCAAGGAAGTTGTTAAGGAAGTTAAAAAAGACAAACAAATTACTGAAAAAGAATTTACTGCTCAACTAATTAAGCCATATGATCTTCAAGGAAAAGCGGTAGATCAACTAGTTCAAGAATTTGAAGACAAGGGAATTAGTGTTGTTGATGAAAATGGTGAACCTTCAAAATTAGCTTTAAAGAAGCAAAAAGACGTTGAGAAGGCTGAATTAAAAGATATGTCAGCACCTTCAAGCGTAAGAATGAATGATCCAGTCCGGATGTATTTGAAGGAAATTGGACGTGTTTCATTATTAAATGCCGATCAAGAAATTGCCTTAGCTAAGAGAATTGAATCAGGCGATGAGGAAGCTAAGCAAGAATTGGCTGAAGCTAACTTACGTTTGGTAGTTTCTATAGCTAAACGTTATGTTGGTCGTGGTATGTCCTTCTTAGATTTAATTCAAGAAGGTAACATGGGCTTGATGAAGGCCGTTGACAAATTCGACTATCGCTTAGGATTTAAGTTTTCAACTTATGCAACTTGGTGGATTAGACAAGCAATTACTCGTGCAATTGCCGACCAAGCTAGAACAATCCGTATTCCAGTTCACATGGTTGAAACAATTAATAAGTTGATTAGAATTCAAAGACAACTTTTGCAAGATTTGGGAAGAGAACCAACTCCAGAAGAAATTGGTGCCGAAATGGATATGCCAACTGATAAGGTTCGTGAAATCTTGAAGATTGCACAAGAACCCGTATCTCTTGAAACACCAATTGGTGAGGAAGATGATTCTCACCTAGGTGACTTTATTGAAGATAAAGACGCAACTAGTCCTGAACAACATGCGTCATATGAATTGTTAAAAGAACAACTTGAAGAAGTACTCGATACTTTAACTGATCGTGAAGAGAATGTTTTACGTTTACGTTTTGGTCTTGATGATGGACGTACTCGTACTCTAGAAGAAGTTGGTAAAGTATTTGGAGTAACCCGTGAACGTATCAGACAGATTGAAGCTAAGGCTTTACGTAAACTACGTCACCCAAGCCGTTCAAATCAATTAAAGGACTTCTTAGATTAATAGAAGAATTAAGTATGAAAAACCTTGTGGTAATAGCAATATTGCCACAAGGTTTTTTACTATAACAAAAATGAATACTACTATATAAGAAAATAATGCACTTATCTATTGCAACTGATTTAAAGTAAGTCTATAATACTACCAGTTACTTATTTTTGGAAAGAAGGGAAAATATGAGTTGGGCAATTATTCAGCAAAGTTTGCCACAATTTGTCAAAGGCTTCCAGGTAACAGTCTGGATGTCCTTTGT
>NZ_CARBVX010000016.1 GCF_948948975.1 uncultured Lactobacillus sp.
CAATATTATCTGAATTAATACCAGCAGCAGCCCAAATTCCATTTTCACCTGATGCGTCAGGTGCACTAGTATAGCGAAGAGGATTAGGGAGAAGATCTTCATCGTCGATCTTTTGGTGACTAATTACACTTTCGTAGTGTTTAGGTTGATCAGCTGGCATTACTACATCAAATCGCTCCGGAATAATAGTGCGACCGCCATCTTCACTACGGGCGATCATTGTTGAACCATCAATAGTTGCATCTTTTCCGACTAAGATAGTAGTACATTCGGTTGGTTTCATAAATAAAATCCTTTCTGAATTCTTTACTTACTATTGTACGCGAAAATGTAAGGTCTTAGGAAATAATCTGGCACTAGTTAATGCTTTTCTCGATAGTATTTGGGACTAAGGCCAGTATAGCGTTTAAAAGCTTTTGAAAAAGTAAAGGCATCCGTATACCCGGTAATATTTGCAATTTGCTGAATAGCGTAATTACTGTTTAATAGTTTTTCTTTCGCTTTTTCCATCCGTAATTGGGTAAGAAATGCTTGTGGAGAAAGGTTCAGATTTTTCTTAAAAATGCTGTATAAGTAGCTTCGAGATAGGTCGAGATCATTACATAGAGCACTAATTGTACAAGTAGAATTAGCAGAATTTTGTTCTAAATAATTAACCGCTAGACGCAATTCTTCATTAGAGTTTTTAGCTTTAGAATTTAATTCAGCAGGATATTCGGTGATTAAGTGGTAAAAGAATGTATAGATTAATGACTCAATTAATACATCGCTAGCAAGGGAACTACGGTAGTGAAGTGAATCGAAAAGTTGTTTTAGGCTTTCGTAAGTTTCACTTGTTTGAAGCTGACGTAAATAATATTTTTTAGTCAACTTAGAATTGTCTAGTAATCCCTTGATTTTTACACCTGAAAAACCAATCCAGAAGTATGACCAGGGTTCAGTGCCGTCAGCTTGATAAAAACAAGGTATATCCTTTGGAAGAAGGAAAATATCGCCAGCTTTTAAGCTCACAGCATGGTGATTAGCTACCGAAAAGGTTCCTTTACCTGATTGAATATAGTGAATGACATAGTTGTTACGGACATTATTACCCTTGAAAAAGTAGTTTGGAGGACAATTTTCTTGTCCAAAAAATAAAACTTTAGTCTCAATACTGTGATTGTTTAATGTATGATATTCACCATTCATTGCTCTTATCCTCTTATCAAATTCCCATGTTAATGATGGATATATGTTTTCAAAAATATATTTAGTACTTATAATGATACCATTTTTACGGTAAAACATATCATTATGATTAAAAACAAATTGACATAATCTGACTTAATCTAGCTATTTTATAAAGCGCATACATTCTGCATAATAAATATTGTTGAAAGCGAATACAAAAAATAAAAGAGGGAAGATTATGAAAGATAAAGATCAGGGAAAAATGTCACTGGGTGCTAGACTAGCATACAGTTTTGGTGCATTTGGTAATGATTCATTTTATGGATTACTATCAGGATATTTAATTATGTTTATTACCTCGCATTTATTTAATACAGGTAATGCGGCTGAAGATGCCAGAATGATCAGTATGGTTACATTGATTATCATGGTGTTAAGAATTGTTGAATTATTTATTGATCCATTTATTGGAAATGCAATTGACAGAACTAAGACCCGGTGGGGCCATTTTAGACCATGGGTTGTAGTTGGTGGTAGCATTTCAGCTGTGATTTTATTGATATTGTTCACTAACTTAGGCGGACTTTACCAAAAGAATGCAATCTTATACATGATTGTTTTTGCAGTTCTATACATCACAATGGATATCTTTTATTCATTTAAAGATGTTGGCTTTTGGTCAATGCTTCCATCTTTAACAACGAATTCTAGAGAACGAGAAAAAACTGCTACTTATGCTCGTGTAGGATCTACTATTGGTGGTGGATTAGTTGGAATTCTAGTTATGCCAGCTGTTATCTACTTCTCAGCCCGTCCAACTTCTACGGGGGATGATCGTGGTTGGTTCATTTTTGCAGCAATTATTTGCTCAATTGCATTTGTTTCTGCATGGTGTGTTGGTTTATTTACTAGAGAAGTTAACAGCGATATTCGTAAAAATAAGAAAGATACTAAGGGAATTATTGGTATTTTTAAAGCTTTATCAGGTAATGATCAATTAATGTGGGTTGCACTTGCATACTTATTCTATGGGGTTGCAATTAATATTACTGGATCTCTTGAGGTTTACTATTTTACATATATTATGGGAATGCCAAAAGCATTTTCTATTTTTTCAACGATTAATGTATTCTTAGGAATTATTTCGACATCATTATTTCCACTTTTATCTAAAAAAATGAGTCGTAAGGCACTCTTTACTTCTTGTTTAGCTGTAATGCTTTGTGGAATGGGATTATTTGCAGTAGCTGGAAGTAATTTACCACTGGTTTTGCTTGCTGCCTCAATTTTTGGCTTTCCACAACCAATGGTATTCTTAATCGTTTTAATGGTTATTACTGACTCAGTTGAATATGGTCAGTTAAAACTTGGGCATCGTGACGAATCACTTGCGTTGTCTGTTCGTCCATTAATTGATAAGTTTGGCGGTGCCGTTTCAAATGGTGTTGTTGGTCAAATTGCGATTATGGCTGGGATGACTACTGGTGCTACTGCTTCTTCAATTACAGCAGCTGGTAAGCTTAATTTTAAAATAATGATGTTCGCTGTACCTGCTGTTATGCTTGTAATTGCCATTTTAATTTTTGCAGGTAAAGTTATTTTAAGTGAAAAGAAACATGCAGAAATCGTAGCTGAGCTTGAAAAGACCTGGGGCAAGAAATTTGATAAGGATAGTGATAATGATGTTGATAGTGATGTCCTCATTGCCACTCCAATTTCTGGTGAATTGATAAATTTAAACCAGGTTAATGACAAAACATTCTCATCTGGGTCAGTTGGGCAAGGCTTTGCAATTAAGCCAAGTGATGGAAAGGTCCTGGCTCCATTTGATGCAACAGTTAGACAGGTCTTTACTACAAGACATGCAGTTGGACTAGTTGGTGATAACGGAGTAGTTCTACTAATTCATATTGGACTTGGAACGGTAGAACTAAAGGGGACTGGATTTGTATCATATGTTGAACAGGGGCAAAGAGTAAAGAAGGGTCAAGAATTAATTGAATTCTGGGACCCCACTATTAAAAAGGCTGGTCTAGATGACACGGTTATTGTAATAGTAACAAATTCTGATAAGTTTGCAGATATTGACTTAGTGGCGAAAGCTGGTCAAGCCGTACAAGCAGAAGATAATATTTTAGAATTAAAAGTAAAAAAAGAAGAACCAGTATTAGGAGGCGGAGAAGTTGAACCAACTAATTAATTTTGATAAAAAAAATAAAGTTTTTCATTTACATAATGATCAAATTTCATACTTATTAGCAGTTGAAGATGGAAATACACTTGCTCACGTGTATTTTGGTAAAACAATTAAACAATATCATGGGCAATTACGCTATCCGCGAGTAGACCGAGGCTTTTCTGGTAATTTACCGGGCTCACTAGATAGAACTTTTTCACGTGATTCTTTACCAAAAGAATACAGTACAGCTGGTGAAATGGATTACCATACTCCAGCAGCAGTAGTTCGCCAAAAGGATGGATCTAACGCATTATTTTTAACTTACCATGGTTATAAAATTGTGGCCGGAAAGCCCGATTTAGCAGGATTGCCACATTCCTTTGTTGAAAATAATGATGAAGCTGAAACTTTAATTATCAATTTACTTGATGAAAAGAGCAAAATTAAATTTGAATTAGCTTATACAATTTATCGTGATTATCCAGTAATTACCCGTTCAGTAAAAGTTGTTAATAATGGTGAAGATACAGTTAATATTGAAAAAGTTGCTTCAATGCAAATTGATTTTGTTGATCGTGACTTTGAATCAATTACTTTACCTGGTGCGCATGCACATGAAAGACGAGTAGAACGTAGCAAAATCAATCAAGGTATTCATGTTTATTCAAGCCATCGCGGCACTTCTAGTCATCAAATGAATCCATTTATGGCATTAGTTGATCCTGATACAACCGAATTTGCTGGGGATGCTTACGGATTTGTCTTCGTTTACTCTGGTAATCACAAGTTTGAAGTGGAAAAAGACCAATTTGCTCAAACTCACGTCAATATTGGCATTAATAATTTTAACTTTAATTGGGAGTTGAAGCCAAAAGATAGCTTCCAAACGCCAGAAGTCTTAATGACTTATTCTAATCAAGGTTTAAATAAGATGAGCCAAGCATTTCATAGCTTGATTCATGATCGGATTATTCGTAGTAAGTACAAAGATCAAGTTCGGCCAATTTTAGTAAATAATTGGGAAGCAACTTACTTCGACTTTGATGAAGAAAAATTAAAACCAATTGTAGATGATGCCAAAGAAATGGGTATTGAAATGTTTGTCCTTGATGATGGTTGGTTTGGTCATCGTGATGATGATAATTCTTCACTAGGAGATTGGAGTGTTTTTGAAAAGAAATTCCCGCATGGATTAGATCATTTTGCTAATTATGTCCATGACCAAGGGTTAAAATTTGGCCTTTGGTTTGAGCCAGAAATGATCTCAATGGATTCAAACTTATATAGAGAGCATCCTGACTATTTAATGCATGTTCCAGGAAGAACTCCAAGTCCATCTCGTAATCAATATGTTCTGGATTTAGGTAGAAAAGAAGTTCGTGACAACATATTTGAGCAAATGAATAAGATTCTTGAATCAGGTAAGATTGATTACATTAAATGGGATATGAATCGTCACTTGTCAGATATTTATGAAGCAGATTTGCCAGCTGCAAGACAGGGAGAAACTTACCATCGTTATGTCTTAGGACTTTATGATCTGCTTGAAAGGCTAGTTGATACTTATCCAAACCTATTAATTGAAGGCTGTTCTGGTGGTGGTGGGCGCTTCGATGCTGGTATGGCATATTACAATCCACAGATTTGGGCTAGCGATGATAGTGATGCAATTGATAGATTAAGTATTCAATATGGCACTAGTTTAGCTTATCCACAATCAATGATGACTTCTCATGTTTCAGTTAGTCCAAATGAACAAAATGGTCGAATTACACCATTTAAGACACGTGGAATTGTAGCAATGTGGGGTGATTTAGGTTATGAACTTGATTTAACTAAGATGAGCAAAGAGGATCGTCAAGCAGTTAAAGAGCAGGTGGCAGAATATAAAAAAATTAGAGAAGTTACCCAATATGGGACTTTTTACCGCTTAAAGTCTACTCAAACTAGTAATCAATGTGCTTGGGAAACGGTCTCAAAAGATAAAAATGAAGCTGTTTTGTCAGTAGTTAAAGTAATGGCAAGTGCTCAACCGTATTTAACTAAGACTAAAATGGTTGGACTTGATCCAGAAAAGTACTATGAAGATCAAAATACTCATGAAGTATACGGCGGAGATGAATTGATGAATTTAGGAATTTATGATCCAGTTGAACACGGTGATTTCAAGGCCTATATTTATCACTTTAAAGCAATAGATTAGGAATATAGTAATGGCAATTTCAAATAAAGTAATGCTCATAACCTATCCAGATAGTTTAGGTAAAAATATTAAAGATTTAGATGAAGTACTACACACAGATTTAAAAGGTGCTGTTGGAGGAGTTCATTTGTTACCATTCTTTCCCTCAACTGGTGACCGCGGATTTGCTCCAACAGATTATTCAATGGTTGATCCTCAATTTGGAGATTGGTCTGATGTCGAAAAGTTAGGCGAAGACTACTACCTTATGTTTGATTTTATGATTAATCATATTTCTCGCCAGTCTAAATATTACCGTGACTTTCAAAAAAATAAGGATCAAAGTCCATATGCTGATTTATTTTTGAGTTGGGATAAGTTCTGGCCTAAGAATCGACCAACACAAAAAGATATTGACCTTATTTACAAGAGAAAAGATCATGCTCCATATCAGGAAATTACTTTTGCGGATGGAAGTAAGGAAAAACTCTGGAATACTTTCGGTGAAGAGCAAATTGATCTTGATGTTCGCAAAGATGTAACTAAACAGTTTATTAAGCAGACTTTAAATAATTTAATTGATCATGGCAGTGACATCATTCGACTAGATGCGTTTGCTTATGCTGTTAAGAAGCTAGATACTAATGACTTTTTCGTAGAACCAGAAATTTGGGATCTATTGAAAGAAGTTCAAGATGATATTTCAGCTAAAGGCGCGCTAATTTTGCCTGAAATTCATGAACACTATTCAATGCCATTTAAGATTGCAAAACACGGTTACTTTATTTATGATTTTGCCTTACCAATGGTGGTGCTTTATTCACTATATAGTGGTAAAAGTCAGCGTCTTGCTTCATGGCTAAAAAAGAGTCCAATGAAGCAGTTTACGACATTAGATACTCATGATGGAATTGGTGTAGTAGATGCTCGTGATATCTTAACTCCGAATGAGATAGAATACACAAGCAATGAATTGTATAAGGTCGGCGCTAATGTTAAAAAGAAATACTCAAGTGCGGAATATCATAACCTCGATATTTATCAAATAAACTCTACTTTCTACTCTGCACTTGGTGATGATGATAAAAAATACTTTATGGCTCGACTTTTACAAGTATTTGCACCTGGAATTCCCCAAGTCTATTATGTTGGAATGCTTGCTGGTAAAAATGATATTCAACTTCTTGAAAAGACAAAAGAAGGTCGAAATATTAATCGTCATTATTATGGTCGTGAAGAAATTCATGAAGAAGTTCAACGTCCCGTTGTTAGTTCTTTAATTAACTTATTAAGATTTAGAAATAATGAAGCGGCATTTGATTTGAATGGAAGTATTGAAGTTACTACTCCTACTGAAAATGAAATTCACATTATCCGTTTGAATCAGGACAAAACACGAAAAGCAGAATTACGTGCAAACTTAGAAACCTTAGCTTATAAAGTGTTAGTGAATGGGCGAGAGATGGCTTTTTAATACAAACTATAAATATTTTTGAAGAAGAATTAGGTAGAAATTGCTTAATTCTTTTTTTGAAGCAGATCTAGAAACTAAGTTTATAGACAATATAAGGTATAATTTGATTAATGAAAAAATTCTGCAAGCATGGGAGGAATCATATAGATGAATTATGGAGAAAAATCACCTGCACTTTGGGATGCAATTAAAAGTGAAGAGAAAAGACAAGAAGATACAATTGAATTAATTGCATCAGAAAATATTGTTTCCGATGCTGTCCGAGAAGCACAAGGATCTGTTCTAACAAATAAATATGCAGAAGGATATCCCGGGAAAAGATACTATGGTGGCTGTCAATATATTGATAAGGTAGAACAATTGGCAATTGACTATGCCAAAAAATTATTTAATGCAGAATATGCCAATGTTCAGCCTCATTCTGGTTCCCAAGCAAACATGACAGTTTATAATGCTTTGCTAAAGCCAGGAGATACGATTTTAGGGATGGGTATGGATGCTGGCGGTCATCTTACGCATGGTTCAAAGGTTAACTTTTCAGGAAAAATTTTTAATTCTATTACTTATGACTTAAATTCTGAAACTGAAGAATTGGATTTTGATCGAATTAGACAGATTGCTATAGAGAAGAAGCCAAAATTAATTATTGCTGGTGCTTCTGCTTATAGCAGAATTATTGATTGGCAGAAGTTTCGTGAGATTGCGGATGAAGTTGGCGCCTACCTAATGGTTGATATGGCGCATATTGCAGGTTTAGTTGCAACGGGAGCACATCCGAGCCCAGTTCCTATAGCTGACGTTGTTACAACAACTACACATAAAACTTTGCGTGGTCCGCGTGGAGGAATGATTCTATCTAACAATAAAGAATTAGGGAAGAAAATTGATTCGGCTCTCTTTCCAGGAACGCAAGGTGGCCCACTAGAGCATGTTATTGCTGCAAAGGCGCAAACTTTTTATGAAGATTTACAGCCAGAATTTACTCAATACATTGATCAAGTAATTAAGAATTCAAAAGCCATGGCTGAAGAATTTAAAAATAGCAAAAATATTCGCGTGGTTTCAGGTGGAACTGATAATCACTTGATGATTATTGATATTACCAAGACCGGCGTAACAGGAAAAGATGCCCAAAATTTACTAGACTCTGTGAATATTACGACTAACAAAGAATCTATTCCTGGCGATAAACGAAGTCCATTTATTACTAGTGGATTGAGAATTGGAACACCAGCAATAACTAGTCGGGGCTTTAAGGAATCTGATGCTAAAGAAGTTGCTAAAATAATTATTGAAGTTTTGGATAATCCTGAAGATGCAGGAGTCCTAGCTCAGGCAAGAGAAAGAGTTAAGGGGTTAATTCAGAGATATCCAATTAAATAAAAGCTATTGACAGAAAAATATAAGCCAATTACAATATAATTAAATTTTTTAAGGAGTAGTTAATGATGAATACACAAGCTAAGTTTATGAAAAATAATCGTTGGCAAGGCCAGTAAATCAGGTTGTTAAGCAAGATGCAACCTGAAAGATTCAGATTGTATCTGTGCTGGCTGTGTATTTATTGTGGTCTGCATGGAGTAACATGCAGACCTTTTTCTTTTTGTGATAAAAAAGTAACAGGAATCTGCATGTAAAAGTAGATTCCTATTTTTTTGGAGAAAAATTATGAAAAGAATGTATGGATTAATTGTAATTTTAGTAGCTTTTTTAACCATAGCTTTTTTTGGAGAGAATAAACAAAAAGAAGAAAATAATAAAATTCCTCGAGTTGGTGTATTAACTTTGATGCGTCACCCAGCTCTTGATGAGATATATCGCGGCTTTCGAGATGAATTGAAAGAGGAAGGCTACGTAAATGGAAAAAATATCAAAATTGACTATCAAAATGCAAATAATGATCAGAGTAATTTACGTACGATGGCAACTAAATTAACTGACGAGCAATCAAGAGTATTAGTTGGAATTACTACCCCGGCTGCGCAAGCATTGGCGAATACAACAAATAAGATTCCAATAGTTTTAGGTGCTGTAACAAGTCCAAAAAATAGTGGGTTGGTAAAGAATGAAAAACATCCCGAAAAAAATATTACTGGGGTATCAGATGCTGCTCCAATTAGACAACAACTAGATTTAATTAGAGAGTTTTTACCCAATTTAAAAACTTTAGGGGTAATTTATACTTCTAGTGATTCTTCTGCAGTTAGTGGCTTTCACGAGATTGAGCGTGAATGTAAAAAAAGAAAAATAAATTTAAAATCTTTCTCAATTGCAAATAGTAATGACCTTAATCAAGTTTCAGAGCAGATGTTTAGTCAGGTAGATGCGGTCATTGTACCTACTGATAACACAATTGCTGGAGCGATGGAAACATTAGTTAAGAATGGTAATGCTGCTAAAAAGCCAATTTTCCCTGCCGCGGCTACTATGGTAAAACAAGGTGGTTTGGCAACTTATAGCGTTAATCAATATGAGCTAGGAAAAATGACTGGAAAGATGACTATTGCAATTTTACAGGGGAAAAAAGTTAGTTCTTTACCAGTTGAGAGAGTGAAAAAGGGAGAACCAATTGTTAATTTAAAAGAAGCCAGAGAATTAAATCTTCAAGTACCGCAAAGATTTTTAGAAGAATGTCAGAAAAAAGGAGTTGTATATAGATGAACTTGATCGTATCTGCTATTGGCCAGGGTTTGCTATGGGCTTTGCTTGGCTTAGGATTATATTTGACATTTAGAATTTTGAATTTTGCCGATATGACAGTAGAGGGAACCTTCCCATTGGGGGCAGCTGTTGCAGTAGCTAATATCTCACATGGAATGTCCCCGTATTTAGCTACTTTCCTAGCATTTTTAGCTGGAATGACAGCAGGTTTAGTAACGGGATTATTATACACAAAAGGAAAAATTCCAATTCTACTTGCCGGTATTTTAACAATGACGGCAATTTATTCGATTAATTTGCGAATTATGGGTGGTTCTAATATTTCACTGATTGGTAAAAAAACTTTACTCAACAATGAATTTTTAGAAAAATTACCTCAATATTTTAACAGTGTTGTTTTAGGTATTGTAGTTGTAATAGTAATTACGGGAATCTTAATTTTCTTTTTAAATACAGATTTTGGGCAAGCTTTTATTGCTACCGGAGATAATCCAAGCATGGCTAAATCATTAGGAATTCATACAGATTTTATGGTAATTATCGGATTAATGCTATCAAATGGAATAGTTGCCCTATGTGGGGCATTAATTGCGCAAAATAATGGCTACGCTGATATTAATATGGGAATTGGAACCATTGTTATTGCTTTAGCTTCAATTATTATTGGTGAGGTAGCTTTTGGAGAATTGACCTTAAATCAGCGTTTAGTAGCCGTAACTTTAGGTAGTATTATCTATCGTTTGATTTTACTCGCTGTGCTGCAACTTGGATTTTCAGCTAATGATTTAAACTTGATCTCTTCAATTGTCTTAGCTCTATGTATGATGCTTCCACAATTAGAAAAAGTTTTACATTTGAAAAAGCCAGTAGAAAGAGGTGTGAAAAAGCATGACTAAGCCAATTTTAGAATTAAAAGATGTCAAAACAACTGTTAAAACAGCTGATGGTGAAATTGTTCCAATCTTAAAGGGAATTAATTTAGAAATTAGATCTGGGGATTTTATTACTATAATTGGGACAAATGGAGCGGGTAAATCTACACTTTTTAATACGATTGCGGGCAGTTTAAAACCTGATAGTGGTATTCTTAGACATAATGGTCAAGATATTACTAAAATAAGTGAAGAAAAGCGGACGCAATTTATTGGACGAGTTTTTCAAGATCCTAAGATGGGAACTGCTCCGCGAATGACTGTGGCAGAAAATTTATTACTGGCAACAAAACGGGGAAAGAGAAGATTTTTAAAGATTAGAAGACTTAAGCAGAACTTACCTCGTTTTAAAAAACTAGCTGCAGTTATGAATAATGGCTTAGAGAATCGGTTAAATACATTTGTGGAGGGCTTATCTGGAGGACAAAGACAAGCTTTGAGCTTCTTGATGGCTACAATAGAAAAGCCTGATATTTTATTATTAGATGAGCATACAGCAGCTTTAGATCCTCATACTAGTGAAAATCTACTAGCAGTAACTGATAAGCAAATTAAAGAAAATAAATTAACTGCCTTAATGATTACGCATCACATGGAGGATGCTTTAAAATATGGAAATCGTCTTTTAGTGTTAAAGGATGGTAAAGTTAAAGCAGATATTAGTGAAGAAGAAAAAATAAATTTAAAAGTAAGTGATCTTTATAGCTATTTTGAAGACTAATCTAAAACCTAGGGCTGGTTGTCGGCTCTAGGTTTTTTAGTTAAAATAATTTTTAATTGTTTTAAGTATAGATTTAATTTTTTATAAAGAAGGGATGGAAGAGATGTGAATAAGGGACACAAAATAAGTTTATTTTCAGCAATAATGCTAGCCCTTAATTCGTTGATTGGATCCGGATGGCTTTTTGGTTCAGGCTCGGCAGCAAAAATTGCCGGCCCAGCGGCTATCTTATCTTGGATTATTGGTGCAGTTATTATTATTGCAATTGCCTTGACCTATGTTGAGCTAGGAACTATGTTTCCTGAAAGTGGGGGAATGAGCAAATATGCTCAATATAGCCACGGTCCTATGCTTGGTTTTATCGCTGCTTGGGCAAATTGGATTTCGCTGGTAACTTTGGTGCCAATGGAGGCAGTTGCGGCCGTTCAATATATGAGTTCTTGGCCCTGGAAGTGGGCAAACTGGACGCATCACTTTATGCAAGATGGAAATATAACTACACCGGGGCTGTTATTGGTATTCGTGTTCATGATTATTTTTACTTTAATTAACTTCTGGTCAATTAAAATCATGACCCACTTTACTAATTTGATCTCTGTTTTTAAAGTACTCTTGCCTACGATAACAATCATTATGCTGTTTGCATCTAGTTTTCATCCTGCTAACTTTGGTCACGATGTAAAAACATTTATGCCTTATGGAAGTAGAGCAATTTTTGAAGCAGCTTCTGGTGCTGGTATCATTATGTCTTATGACGCATTTCAGACAGTAATTAATATTGGTGGTGAATTAAAGAATCCGCGAAAGAATATTATTCGTGGAGTTTTAATTTCCATGTTTGTGACAGCCGCAATTTATATTCTGCTTCAAGTAGCCTTTATTGGAGCGGTTGATCCGGCAATGCTTGCTAAGAACTCCTGGCATGGAATTAATTTTGCGTCCCCATTTGCAGATATTGCAATCCTTTTAGGAATTAATTGGCTTGTAATTTTACTTTATATGGATGCTTTTGTTTCACCTTTTGGTACTGGAGTGGCTTTTGTTGCAACAGCATCAAGAGCACTTGCTGCAATGACATATACAAAACACTTACCAGCGTGGTTAGGGAGACTTAATAGACGTTATCTGGTGCCTCGTTTTGCGATGATTGCGGATTTGATTTTAGCAATGATTTTAGTAAGTGTCTTTAGAAACTGGGATTTACTTGCAACGGTAATTACTTGTGCAACTTTGATTGCTTATTTAACTGGTCCAGTTACTACTATTACTTTGAGAAAAATAGCACCAGATTTGGAAAGACCATATAAACCTAATTATATGCGCTGGTTTGCTCCTTTAACTTTTGTATTAACTAGTTTAGCTATTTATTGGACGATGTGGCCAACAACAATTCAAGTTATTCTGGTTATTCTTGTGGGAATTCCAATTTATTTCTATTATGAAGTTAAATATCAAAAGAAAGATTTTAAATCGCAGTTTAAGCATGCTGCTTGGCTTTTAGGGTATTTAGTATTTATTTCTATTATGTCTTATTGTGGTAGCGACGGCTTTGGAGGACAAAACTGGATTAAGTATCCTTGGGATTTTCTGGTAATTGCAATTGTTTCCTTGATCTTCTATAGAGTTGCAATTGATACAGGACTAGAAAAAGTTGATCCGGCAGCGATAAAAGTAAACGAAAAAATTAAGCTTAAGAATGACTAGAATTAAGTACACTAGTATAAATTAGCTTGAATTATAGTTAGAAAGGTGCTATCCTTAACTAGTCGTAAAATAATCTATGATCTGAAATATTGGTCATGGCAAAGGAGTATTAAACAATGAGAAAAGGGATTCATCCAGATTACCAAGAAGTTGTTTTCATGGACTCAGCAACTGGTGCTAAGTTCGTAGCTGGTTCTACTTTAAAACCAGAAGAAACAATTGAATTCGAAGGTAAGACTTACCCATTAGTTCGTGTTGAAATTTCTTCAGATTCTCACCCATTCTACACTGGCAAGCAAAAGTTTGCACAAGCAGATGGTCGTATCGAAAAATTCAACAAGAAGTACGGTATGTCTTCAAAGAACTAATAATTCTTGGTTTTTACCAAAAGAGCAGCCCACTTTGGACTGCTCTTTTTTTATGCTTAACGTGGTATAATTCTTATTGATATGCGTGAGACCTTTTTCTGACTGCGATAAGTCAGTATAATAGGAGTACATGCAATTTTAGGTAGGAGTAATTTATTTATTATGAAAATGCAACTTGCTGAGATCGCTAAAGCATTAAATAGTTCAGTTAATATGGGAGAAGACAAGGTCATTACATCTGTTGTTTTTGACTCAAGAAAAGCAACTCCCAATTCTTTGTTTATTCCCTTAGATGGTGCAAGGGATGGACATGATTTTGTATCTAATGCAATGGCAAACGGAGCAGAAGCAACTCTTTGGAAAAAAGGCCATGAGGGTATGCCTACTGATGTGCCAGTTATTGAAGTGGAAGATCCGCTAACTGCACTTCAAAATTTAGCTAAATATTACTTAGGTAAAGTTAATCCAACTGTTGTTGGGATTACTGGATCTAATGGTAAAACTACAACTAAGGATATGGTTGCAGCTGTTTTATCAAAAAGATTTAATGTGCATAAGACACAGGCTAACTTTAATAACGAAATTGGGGTACCTGTAACTATTTTAGATATGAAACCATCTACTGAAATTTTAGTTCTTGAGATGGGGATGGATCGTCCGGGACAATTACACCATTTAAGTGAATTAGTAAGACCAGATGTTTGTGTCATCACAATGATTGGTGAAGCTCATATTGAGTTCTTCGGTACTAGAGATAAGATTGCAGACGCTAAAATGGAAGTTACTGACTTCTTAAAGGAAGATGGTAAGTTTATTTACAATGGCGATGAACCTTTATTAGAAGAGCGTGCAGCTAAGATTAAACAAGAAAAGAGTACTTTTGGTTTTAGAGAAGAAGATACTGTTTTTGCAACTACATTTAGATCTTACATGCATCATGCTACTTTTGAAGTAAATGGTTCAACACAACAATTTAAAATTCCAATGATTGGAAAACATAATGTCTCTAATGCTCTTGCAGCCATTAGTGTAGGACGCCATTTTGGTGAAAATGATGAACAAATTGCCCAAGCTTTAGCTAACTTCACTCCAACAGCAAATAGAATGCAATGGAAGAAAGGAGATGTAGGCGAAGCAATTATGGATGACGTCTACAACTCAAATCCAACTGCAGTTAAGGCTGTTACGACTTCGTTTGGACAAGTAATGGTGGAAGATGGTGGACGCAGAATTGCTGTCTTAGGTGATATGTTAGAGCTTGGGGATGAATCAGCTGATCTTCATGCGTCTCTTGCCACTAGCTTCGATCCAGCAATTATCAATGAACTATATTTATATGGGCCAGAAATGAAAAACTTATATGATGCTCTTGTTGATAAGTACCCAGCAGAAAACTTGCACTATTATCCACAAGATCAAATGAATCATATGATTGATGACTTAAAGAATGATATTAAGCCAGCTGATATTGTAATGCTAAAGGGATCACATGGGATGCATTTAGAAAAGGTCTTAGACCGTCTCATGTAGGAAGGAATTAGATATTTGAAATTTTCTGAAATGAACTTAAAACCTGAAATTTTAAAAGCTATTAAGCGTTCAGGTTTTGAAGAAGCTACACCAATTCAAGAAAAAACCATTCCCCTAGTTTTGGAGGAAAAAGATGTAATTGGTCAAGCCCAGACAGGTACTGGTAAAACTGCTGCTTTTGGTTTGCCAATTTTACAGAACTTAGATAAGCAACACGATTCAATTCAAGCAATTATTATTGAACCTACTCGTGAATTGGCTATTCAAACTCAAGAAGAGTTGTTCCGTTTAGGTCGTGATGAAAAAGCTCGCGTTCAAGTAGTTTATGGCGGTGCCGATATTCGACGTCAAATTCGTGCTTTAAAACAAACTCCAGCAATTTTGGTAGGAACGCCTGGACGTTTACTTGACCATTTAAAACGTGGCACAATTGATATTTCTAAAGTTAAAACAATTGTTTTAGATGAAGCAGATGAAATGCTTGATATGGGATTTATTCAAGATATTGAAAGCATTTTGAAGTATGCCTCAAGTAAACATCAAACATTACTTTTCTCTGCTACAATGCCAAAGCCAATTTTACGAATTGGCGAAAAATTCATGAATGATCCTGAGATTGTAAAAATCAAAGGAAAAGAATTAACTGCTAATTTAATTGATCAGTATTTTGTGAGAGCAAAAGAAAATGAAAAATTTGATATTTTGTGTCGTTTAATTGACGTTCAAAATCCTGACCTAGCTGTTATTTTTGGTAGAACTAAGAGACGTGTTGATGAACTAACACGTGGGCTGCAAGCACGTGGTTATAATGCAGCTGGAATTCATGGTGATCTTTCTCAAGCTAAGCGAATGAGCGTGTTAAAGAGATTCCGAAAAGGTAAGCTTGATATTTTAGTTGCAACCGATGTGGCAGCCCGGGGACTAGATATTTCTGGGGTTAGTCATGTTTATAACTATGATATTCCTCAGGATCCAGATTCTTATGTTCACCGTATTGGTAGAACTGGACGTGCTGGTCAGAACGGAATGTCTGTAACTTTTGTTACTCCAAATGAAATTGGCTATATGCGTACTATAGAACAATTGACGCATAAAAAGATGATGCCACTTAAGCCACCAACAGATGAAGAAGCATTTAAGGGTCAATTAAGTGCAGCTAATAAAAAGGTAGCAGAATTGCTCGATAGCGATCTTTCTAAATATACTGAAGAGGCATCTCAACTGCTTGACGACTATTCTGCGATTGATTTAGTGGCCGCTTTATTAAAGGATTTGTCTAAAGATGCCGATAGTGTAAAAGTAAAGATTACACCTGAAAAGCCATTACCATTTAAATCAAAGCATGGTAACAATCGAAAATTTAAACGTAATTTCAAACGTGGCGGAGATCGAAATGAAAGATATCGTCGCAAACCCAATGCTCGTCGTGCAAGTACCAAGCACGAGTTTGTTATAAAGAAAAAAGATTAATTTTTGTTACTGGAGAGCTGTAGTTGCTACAGCTCTTTTTTGTAATATAATGTATCAATGTGTGAGGTGAAAATAATGATTAGAGGCGTAGGAATTGACTCAGTTGAAGTTGAACGCATGAAAAAGATAGTTGAAAAAGGCGATAAATTTGCTAAAAGGGTATTAACTCCGAAAGAATTTGAGCAATATCAACAATTAAAAGGAAAGCGCAAGGTAGAATACCTTGGTGGACGTTTTTCTTTAAAAGAATCTTTTTCAAAGGCAATGGGGACTGGATTAGGCAAATATGTTGGTTTTCAAGATATTGAAACATTATGGGATGATTTAGGACATCCAGTAATGACCTCGACTAAGTTTTCTGGAAATATTTTTCCTAGTATCACACATGATGATCATGAGATTATAACAGTTGTAGTTTTGGAGGAATTAAACTAATGGTTCCAGGAATTCATCGTCCAGCCGTAGTAAAGGTAAACTTGGGCGCTATTAAAAGAAATCTGAAAAATGAGATGGGGCATCTAGAACCCGGTCAAAAGATGCTTGCCGTTGTAAAAGCAAACGGCTACGGACACGGTGCAGTAGAAGTAGCTAGAGTGGCAGATAAGGTAGGAGCAGCCGGATTTTGCGTTGCAATTTTAGATGAAGCATTAGAGTTAAGACGTGCAGATATTACAAAACCAATTTTAGTTTTAGGCGTTGTTTCTCCTGAATATGCTTCAATTGCTGCTGTAAATAACGTCTCATTGACTGTTCCAAACTTAGAATGGCTTAAAGAAGCAGAGAAGTATTTAAAAGATGCAAATTTGCAATTGAAGATTCATTTAGGTATTGATTCCGGAATGGGAAGAATCGGATTTAATGAAGACGCAGACTTTATTGCTGCTAATGAGTTTTTAGAGAATAACGATAATTTCTTTATTGAAGGAATGTTTGCCCATTTTGCTTCTGCTGATAGCAGTGATGAAACTTATTTCAAACATCAATGTGAAAAATTTAATCATATGAAGAGCTTGCTTACTGTAAAGCCAAAGTGGATTCATGTTGATAATACGGCAGCAAGTATTTTTCATGACGGAATTAAAAGTGATTTAGTTAGATTTGGTATTGGAATTTATGGTTTAAATCCTTCTTCTAATCCTAATTCTCCAGATTTAAAATCAAGTATTAAGTTAGAACCTGCCTTGTCATTTGAAAGTGAATTGACTCATGTTAAGACAATTCATCAAGGTGATGGTGTTGGATACGGTTCGACCTTTGTTGCAGATGAAGATACAATTATTGGAACCGTACCTGTTGGTTATGCGGACGGATTTATTAGAAAATTTCAAGGTTTCAAAGTTAAAGTGGGAGATACATACTGTCTAATTGTTGGCCGAATTTGTATGGATCAATTTATGGTTAAGATGCCTAAAAAGATGCCAGTAGGGACCAAAGTAACTATCATTTCTTCTAATCCTAATGATCAAAATAATATTAAAGCTGCAGCTGATTATGTTGACACAATTCATTATGAAGTGGCTTGCTTATTAAATGATCGTTTACCACGTGTATATTACGAAAATTAAAAATAAAAGCTTGTTTAACCAATTTTGGCTAAGCAAGCTTTTTTAACTACAGTAATTAAGATAATTAGTCTTTTAATTCACCAGGTTTTTCTGCGCTACGGATTGTTAGGCCTGATTGAAGATCTTCAATTTCGGCAACAACGAAACCTTTCTTTTCAAGTCGGTTGACGATAGCGGTCATAGTTTCGCGAGAAACACCAATAGGAAGAGTAAATAAGTTACGACGAACTAATTCACCAGTTTTGACATCTAAAGTTAAACAACCAGCAATATTACTATATTTAGAAATAATTTTTGCCATTTTAACTAAATTACCACGGTCATTATCTGAGAGGATTGTCAAAACATAAGAACCATTTTTGATGTTCCAAGCATCAGAAAGCATATCTAGCAAACGAGCATGAGTTAAAATTCCGTAGAAATGATTTTCTTCGTCCAATACAGCAATGTATGGAAGGTCTTTAATGTTAAAGAATACACGGAAGAAAGGTGAATTTACCTTAATTGTTTTAGTAGCGTTTTTAAGCAAGTAAGTTACAGGTAAATTCATGTCGCCGCCTTGAGATTTATGACGGTAAATGTGCATTTTATAAATATTTCCACGGAAAATAGTTCCTGTATCATCTAAAATAGGGACACAACGAAAGCCGGAGTCTTCTAATATTTTTAATGCTTCGGCAAGAGTAGCTTTTTCATTGACTGTAGTTAAGTAATCTTTTTTATAGACAAGAGATTTAATTAGCATGATTAGCCTCCATACATCTGAAATTTACAAGCCATTATACCATAGTTTTATATAAAAATTAAAGTCTGATTAAACAACTTTAATTTAGAAAATAAAAGAGCATCCACAAAATGTGAATGCTCTTTTACAGAAAAAAGTCGTAATTATTATTGACGAACCTTTACGCCAGTTTCTTTGAAGGCTTTGTCCATAACTTCTTTTAATTGTTTTGCAGAAGCTTCCATCTTAGCTTGTTCGTCAGCGTTTAATGGCATTTCAATAACTTGTTCTAAGCCGTGACGACCAACAACTGCTGGAGTACCGATGTGAATATCGTGTAAGCCGTATTCACCATCCATAGGTACTGAAAGTGGAAGAACTCTGTGTTCGTTGTTCAAGATAGCCTTGGTAATGAATGCTAAAGCAGTACCGATACCGTAGAAAGTAGCACCCTTCTTGTTAATGATATCGTAAGCCATGTCAGCAACTTCCTTGTGGATTGCTTCAAGCTTGTTTTCACCAACTTCTGGGTGAGCCTTAACCCAATCGCTAACTTTTACGCCACCAACATTGTTGTAGCTCCATACTGGGAATTCAGTATCACCGTGTTCACCAAGCATGTATGCATTAACTGAACGTGGGTCAACGTGTTCCATTTCACCGATAACTTTTTGAAGACGACCAGTATCAAGTGAAGTACCTGAACCGATAACACGATCCTTAGGGAATCCTGACATTCTCCAAGTTGCGTGAGTTAAGATATCAACTGGGTTAGCAGCAACTAAGAAAATACCATTGAAACCTGATTCAACGATTGGTTCAACGATTGAAGATAAAATCTTTAAGTTCTTGTTAACAAGGTCAAGACGAGTTTCACCTGGCTTTTGTGGAGCACCAGCAGAAATAACTACTAAGTCAGCATCTTTTGCGTCTGAGTATTCTGCAGAGTAAATAGTCTTTGGTGCAATCCAAGGAGTAGCGTCTGCTAAGTCAATAGCATCACCTTGAGTTCTTTCTTTAATGATATCAACGATACCTAATTCTTGTGCGATACCTTGTTGAACTAATGAGAATGCGTAAGTAGAACCTACAGCACCGTCACCAACAAGAATAATCTTATGAATTTTTTCTTCTGACATTTGCTAATACTTCCTTCCATATTAGTGATTTATTTAACAATAACGATTATATCATATTGAAATTTAAAAATTAAAAATATAATTTTAAAGATCTAATTAATTATTTGTAAGTAAGCGTGTGCTATAATCTCAAGAGCAATAAGCAGATTTAGAATGAAGTATTTATAAAAGAGGATGAAAAAGAATGAAGTTAATTACAGGTTTAGGAAATCCAGGTAGAAAATATGATCAGACTAAGCATAATACAGGTTTTATGGCATTAGATCATTATTTAGAAAAAAACGGTTTAATCCTAGATAAGGATAAGTTTGAAGGTTTATGGACAAAACAAAAAATCAACGGTGAAGATGTGATTTTTCTTGAACCACAGACTTTTATGAATGATTCGGGAAAATCAATCGCACAGGTAGCCAATTTCTTCAAAATTAAACCGGAGGATATTTTGGTTATTCATGATGATATGGATATGCCAATTGGAAAGATTAGAATTCGTGCAAATGGTAAATCAGGAGGTCATAATGGAATTAAGAGCATTATGGCTTGCTTAGGAACGAACAATTTTAATCGATTAAAAATTGGAATTCGCCATCCTGAAAATGAAAGTGTTGTTTCTTGGGTATTAAGTCCCTTTAATAATGACCAGCAAAAACTGATGGATGCAGCTTTTGAGACAAGTGAAAATGTCATTAATGATTTTATTAAAGGGAAGAACGCCCAATATTTAATGAATCAGTATAATTAGTATGAATATTACAGAGTTAATAAAAAAAGATAAAGAGTTAAATAATTTTATTGAAAAAGCTCCAGTAGAAAAAAGATCACTTTTAACTGGAGTAAATTCAGGTGCTTTTGCTGCTGTACTGATGCAAATGCTAAGAGCTTGGCAGCAACCGCTGATTTTAGTTGAAGATAATGAAGAGAAGGCGCAGACGCTTTTAGATGAATTAGGAAACTTGTTGCCCGATGACATGGTATTTAGTTTCCCAGTTGATGCTACAATTGCTACCCAAACGGCTGTTGCGTCTCCGGACGAACTTAGTCAAAGATTGCAGACTTTAGAGTTTTTAGCTGAAAAGAGAGCGGGAATTGTTGTAGTAACGCCTCAAGCTTTACAGTACAAGTTGAGTGATCCAAGAGATTTTACTAAGGCAAAAAAAGTATTTAAGCCTGAGGCAGAATTCGACTTAGATAAGTTAACTGAATGGCTTACGCAGGCAGGATATCGCAGAGAAAGCATTGTAGCCCGTCCTGGAGAATTTGCTCGTCGAGGAGATATTCTTGATATTTATCCTTTGGATCAAGAGAATCCGATTCGAATTGAATTCTTTGGGGATGAGGTTGATACCGTAAAAGAATTTGATGCAGCTACACAGCGTAGTTTGGAAGAAAAAGACAGTATTTCAATTGGGCCAGCTCTAGATCGAGTATTTTCACCACATAATTTTCAAGAAGCAGTAGAAAAAATAAAGCAGGATATGAGCGAATCAATTGCTGAAGAAGAGAGTGTTAAAAATCATTTTGTTAAAGCAATTGATTTACTAGAAGCTGGTGGTTTGCCGGATAACTATGCCTTTTTAATTGATTATTTACTTCCGCGATCTTTCAATTTGATTGATTATTTAGATAAAGATGGCTTGCTGTTGTTTGATGACTGGCAGTCCATTAAAAAGAATGTGGCTGATGTGGATGCTCAAAATGAAGCTTTTATTTCCGAAGAAATAAAAGCTGGAGCAATGCTGAATAGTCAAAAATTACGCCATAGTTTTGAGCGAGTTGTTCAAAGATCAAAGCAAGCCCAGATTTTATTTTCGCTTTTCCAAAAAGGGATGGGACGATTAAAGTTTGATCAAATTCTTAACTTTACCACACGAGAAGTTCAACAATTCTTTAGTCAAATGCCTTTGATTAAAAGTGAGCTAACAAGATTTTCTAATGAGGGAAATACGGTTATCTTACAAGCTGATTCGGAAACTCGTGCCAAGCAAATCGCACAAAATTTAGTTGATTATGGTGTTGATATTCCAGTTGTAAAAGCAGATCAGCTTTTATCAAATAAAGCTCAAATAACTGTGGGTAATTTTGCACATGGTTTTGCTTTGCCTAGTTTAGATTTGGTTTATTTAACTGAGCGAGAATTATTCAATCAAAGACCTCATCATCGTAAGCGTGTTAAGACTCTTGAAAATGCTCAACGCTTAAGAAACTATAATGAATTAAAGCCAGGCGATTATGTTGTTCATGTCAATCATGGTATTGGACGGTTTGAAGGAATTAAAACCTTAGATGTAGATGGTAAAAAACGTGACTATATCACTATTACTTATCAACATCATGATCAGCTATTTGTCCCTGCTGACCAATTAGGTTTAGTACAAAAATATGTGGCTTCTGAAGGCAGAGTTCCTCATATTAATAAATTGGGGAGCTCTGAGTGGACTAAGACTAAAAAACGGGTTCAGTCAAAAGTTGAAGATATCGCAGATGATTTGATTGAACTGTACGCAAAACGTGAATCTGAAAAAGGATTTGCTTTCAGTCCGGATGATGATTTACAAAAAGAATTCGAAGATGCTTTCCCGTACCCTGAAACTCCAGATCAGCTTCGTTCAATTAGAGAAATTAAGGCTGATATGGAAAGTCCGAAGCCAATGGATCGACTGTTAGTGGGAGATGTAGGCTTTGGTAAAACTGAAGTTGCCTTGAGAGCTGCTTTTAAAGCAATTCGGGATGGAAAACAAGTTGCCTTTTTAGCACCAACTACTATTTTGGCACAGCAACATTTTGAAACCATGCAAGATCGCTTTAAAGATTTTCCAGTAAATTGTGCGCTTTTATCACGTTTTCAAACTCCTGCTGAAGTTAAGGAAATAATTGAAGGCGTAAAAAGTGGCAAGATTGATATGGTTGTTGGAACACATCGCTTGCTCTCAAAAGATGTTCAATTTAAAGACTTGGGCTTGTTAATTATTGATGAGGAACAGCGATTTGGGGTTAAGCATAAGGAACGACTAAAAGAATTAAAAGCAAACATTGATGTTTTGACTTTGACTGCTACTCCAATCCCCCGTACTTTGCATATGTCGATGGTAGGAGTAAGAGATCTTTCAGTGATGGAAACTCCGCCTACTAACCGTTATCCAATTCAGACTTATGTTATGGAAGAAATGCCAAGCATTGTCCGTGAGGCAGTTCTTAGAGAAATGAAGCGTAACGGGCAAGTATTTTTCTTACATAATCGGATTGATGATATCGATAAAGTTGTTAGTCGACTAGAAGAACTGATTCCAGAAGCTAAAATTGAATATATCCATGGCCGTATGAGTGAAAACCAAATGGAAGATATTATGTATCGTTTTTCAAAAAACGAATTTGATATCTTGGTAACAACAACAATTATTGAAACTGGGGTTGATATGCCAAATGTTAATACTATGATTGTTGAAGATGCAGATCATTATGGGTTAAGTCAGCTATATCAATTACGTGGTCGAATAGGTAGAAGTGCCCGTTTAGCCTATGCTTATTTTCTTTATCAACCCAATAAAGTCTTAACTGAAATTGGTGAGAAACGACTTAGTGCAATCCGCGACTTTACCGAATTAGGATCAGGCTTTAAAATTGCTATGCGTGACTTATCAATTAGAGGGGCCGGTAATATGCTGGGAAAACAGCAGCATGGATTCATTGATAGTGTCGGCTATGATTTATATGCTCAAATGCTAGACGAAGCAATTAAGAAACGTAAAGGTAAAAAAGTTGGTGTTAAGTCTAATGCAGAAGTGCAATTTGATTTGGAAGCATATATTCCCGATGATTATATTGCAGATCAAGAACAAAAAATTGAATTCTATAAGAAAATTAAGGGGATCAATGATCAAAAAGAGGCGGACAATATTGCAGATGAATTAATTGATCGCTTTGGTGATTATCCACTTGCTGTAGAAAATCTTTTGAATGTATCTACAGTTAAGGCAGATGCAGATTTAGCTCAAGTTGTATCTCTTACTCAAAAATCAAATGATAAGTTGCAAGTCATTTTTAATAATCAGGCTAGTGAGGAATTAGAAGGACCAAATATTTTTAAGGCCCTAGAACATGTATCTCTAAGAGCACGAATTAATATGGATCCGCAAAAGAGATTGAACGTAATGCTTGAGCTTGAGAAAAATATGAGTACTAGACAATTATTTAATGAGCTTCATACATTCTTAGAAGCAGCTAGTGAGATTGTTCAAAAATAAGGAGAAAAAAGTAATGAGAATCGATAAGTTTTTAAAGGTATCTAGATTAGTTAAAAGACGTACTGTTGCTAAAGAAATGGCTGATCAAGGAAGAGTAAAAGTTAATGACCGAGTAGTAAAATCTAGCTATGATGTTAAACTGGGCGATGTTATTGAAATCGGATTCGGTACAAAACAATTAAAAGCTCGTGTTCTTGACTTAAGAGAAACAACTAAGAAGGCAGAAGCCAGCGACTTGTATGAGTTAATTGATTAATGACAAGGGAAGAGTAAGGTGTTATATTAATACCAAGTGGTGATATAATTAAGATTTAGAATATTAACGAAAAGGCAGGGACATCCGTATGCAAAGAGGGCCACGACTTTATAATGCCTTAAGCGATGAAGAACGCCTAGCACGTTTGCGACGTAAAGCAGCTAGAAAAGAAAAAGAGGTTCATCGCGTAAGGAAGAACCGAATTATTGCTTGTTTTGCAATTGCAATTTTGATTTTTGGGCTGCAACTAATTATGGTTCATGTGCAAACTGGTAGAATTAATAGTCAAATTCAAACTAACAAAGCAGAGTTAAACCAAGTTAACAAAACTAATAAAAAATTAAAATCACAGGTTGCAGACTTAAAAGATCCTGATTATGTGGCTAAGGTAATTCGCTATAAGTTCTATTATTCTAAATCTGGTGAATCAATTTATACTCTTCCTGAAAAAGAGGAGGATTATTAGTGAAATTTCTAATTGGATTAAGGCTCAATGCTAAAGTGAATAATATTACTAAACTTGGAATTTTTGTAACTTTACCACATCGACATCATGGTTTGATTTTTCATAAAGACTTCGGTGATAAGTGGGAAAGTGTTAAAAAGAAGTATAGTATTGGAGACGAAATCCGTGTTGTTGTGATCAATAATCATGAAGGAAAAATTTCTCTATCATTGAGTCAGGTAAATAATCCTGATTTAGTTGATCCAACTAATGAATTTAAAGATAGTAAAGATTTCACTGCACTAGCTAAATTGTTAGAAGAATCTACTGATAAAATAGCTAATTTAAAAAATCAATTGAATTTAAGTGACCGATAGTGGTCACTTTTTTAATCTAAAAATGACAAAATTTACAACTTTTTTTACTGAAAATAATATTGAAATAAAAAACAAAAAATTTTTACTGGCTGCAAGTGGTGGTCCAGATTCAGTAGCATTACTGAAAATGTTAGTTGATTTTTTACCTAATCCGACTGAGCAATTGATTGTTGCACATTTGGACCATTGTCTAAGAGATGATAGCTTTTTAGAAAGTCAACTTTTACAAAAATTAACCGCAGACTTTAAAGTAAAGCTAGTAGAAAAAAAGTGGCCAGTTGAACTTCATCCGCAAACTGGAGTTGAAGCAAAAGCCCGAGAGTATCGTTATGCATTCTTACGGGATGCTGGAAGGAAGTATAAAACTGATTATCTTTTAACAGCACATCACGGGGATGATTTAATTGAAAATATTTTATTGAAGTTTATTCGCTCTGGGGATGTGGCTGAAATGAATAGTCTTCAAATTGTGGGAAATCTCGGTTCAATGAAATTATTGCGCCCTCTAGTTAAATATTCAAAAGATGAACTATTGAAATATGATAAGGACAACCATCTTAATTTCATTGAAGATAAAACTAATTTTGAAGATGACACTTTAAGAAATCGTTTGAGACATCATGTTGTTCCATTATTAAAGAAAGAAACCAATCATTTAGTTAAAAATGCTAACCATTTTAGTGAGAGTGTAGCGTTACTTTCAAAGTGTCAGAGAGATTTTTTTGATAGGTTACCTTCTCCAATAAGCTTTAGTAAAGCGCTACGAGGTAAAAAGGAAGATATAGCTCAATTAAATGCACACGAAGTGGGAGCTTTTTTTGATTATTTAATCTACAAAAAGTGGCATCAAAGAATCCATTTTGATGAAATTGACTTGAATAAAAATGTGATTTTCAATAAAGAAAATTTTCAATTACTTTTTTATCAAAAATATTACTATTTGATTAATAGAAATGAATTAGCTGTAATTGATCCTAAAAGAAAACTAGTTAAATTAAATGAAAAATTTTCTTTGAATGGGAAAAATTATTTGATTACCCATGATGAAAAGTCACAAAAATTAGCTGGTTATTTTTATGGCGAAAAAGCGGAATTTTTAGAAGTAGGAAGTTTGCCTCAAGGTAGTACATTAAAGTTAGCGACAGGAAAAAAAACTAAGGCTAAGAAAAAATTTGCTGAAAATGGGATTCCACTGGTCTTAAGGCCGTATTGTTTGACAGTGTGGCAAAAAAATCCGGTCTATGTTGAGCGTGTTTATAAAAATCAAGAATACAATTCTAATTTTGTACGCTATAATGTATATATTTATCCTTAAGTTTATGCAAAGTTCTATGGTAAACGCATAATTTGTGGTAAAATCGTTGGAGTAATTCCAAGAAGTTTCGCGGAGGTTAATAGATGAAAAATAGAAGAAATAGGCTGCTTTCTAACGGTCTTTTCTATATCATAGTATTCGTGATCCTCTTGGCTGGAATCAATTGGGCCGTAGGTGGCTCTGGTAGTAATGGTTCCACAGAAAATATCCGTTATTCTCAACTAGTGAAAGATTTAAAGGCGGGTAAAGTCAAGAGTATCAATATCCAACCATCTAATGGTGTATATACGGTTACTGGATCTTATAAGAAAGCTCAAAAGTCAAATAATCAAAATAATAATGGATTTGGACTAATTCCAAGTTCACCAAGTAGTAATGAAGTAACCCGATTCAGTACTACGATGCTTCAAAATGACTCAATGGTTAAGACAGTTTCAAATCTTGCCCAAAAGAGTGGAGCATCGATTTCTGGACAAGGTGAATCTCAATCTGGAACTTGGATCTCTACGATTGTGATGCTTGTTCCAACTTTGATTTTTATTGTTATGCTTTGGATGATGATGAATCAAGGTGGACAAGGTCGTGGAGGCGGCATGATGAACTTCGGTAAGTCTCATGTTAAGCCACAGGATCCAAGTAAAAATAAGGTTAGATTCTCAGATGTAGCTGGAGAAGAAGAAGAAAAGCAAGAATTAGTTGAAATTGTTGAATTCTTAAAGAATCCAGCAAAATATACTAAACTAGGTGCTCGAATTCCAGCTGGGGTTCTTCTTGAAGGACCTCCAGGTACTGGTAAAACTTTACTGGCACGTGCAGTTGCTGGGGAAGCTGGCGTACCATTTTATTCAATTTCTGGTTCAGATTTTGTGGAAATGTTTGTCGGTGTTGGTGCCTCACGTGTGCGTGATTTATTCGAAACAGCTAAGAAAAATGCACCAAGTATCATCTTTATTGATGAAATTGATGCTGTTGGACGTAAACGTGGTAACGGGGTAAGTGGCGGACATGATGAAAGAGAACAAACTTTAAACCAATTACTGGTTGAAATGGATGGTTTTGAAGGTGATGAAGGTGTCATTGTTATGGCAGCTACTAACCGTTCCGATGTTCTTGATCCAGCGCTTCTTCGTCCTGGTCGTTTTGACCGTAAAGTTTTAGTTGGTCGTCCAGATGTTAAAGGACGTGAGGCTATTTTGAAGGTTCATGCTAAGAATAAGCCTTTAGCTCCTGATGTTGATCTAAAAGAAGTGGCACGTCAAACTCCTGGATTCGTTGGTGCTGATCTTGAAAACGTTTTAAACGAAGCTGCTTTAGTTGCTGCTCGTCGTAATAAGACTGAAATTACCGCTTCTGACATTGACGAAGCTGAAGACAGAGTTATTGCTGGACCAGCTAAAAAAGATACTGTTATTTCTCCAGAAGAAAGAAAACGTGTTGCCTACCACGAAGCAGGACATGCAATTGTTGGATTGGTTCTTAGTGATTCAAGAACTGTTCGTAAGGTTACAATTGTTCCTAGAGGCCGTGCTGGTGGATATAACATTATGCTTCCAAAGGAAGATGAAAACATCATTACTAAGAAGCAATTGATGGAACAAGTTGCTGGTTTAATGGGTGGTCGTGCTGGTGAAGAAGTAGTTGTGGGTGATAAGTCTACTGGTGCTTCAAACGACTTTGAACAAGCAACGAACATTGCTCGAGGTATGGTTACTCAATATGGTATGACTGATGTTGGTATGACTGAACTTGAATCTCCAAGTATGCAATCACCTTATGGAACTAAGCCATATAGTGAAGCTACAGCTGCTAAGATTGATGAAGCAGTTAAGGAAATTCTGGATGAGGGTCATAAACAAGCAGTTGATATCATTAAGAGCCATCGTGAAACTCATAAGATTATTGCTGAAGCCTTACTCAAGTACGAAACTTTAAATGAAAAACAAATTCTTTCATTATTCAAGACTGGTAAAATGCCTGAAAATGATGAAAATGAATTTCCAAGCGAGTCTAAAGCTTCAACTTATGAAGAAGCAAAAGCTGCAATGGAAAAGAAGGATCAACAAAGAGAAGAAACTGAAAATAAGGATGATAAAGAAGATATTCATCCACTTCCTGATGATCATAAGAATATTGATAATATTCCACTTAATCCGCCATCTGAAAAGAATGAATCTGATGATCACAATTCAGATAAAAATAAGGATGAGTAAGAGTTTATTGTAAGAGTAATGTTTAAACTCCTTTCTAATACTGAAATTACAGATTTTAGAAAGGAGTTTTTTGGTATTAAGAATGAAATATTTAAGTAAAAAAGAAAAAAAGATTTTAAAGATAAGCCTAATAAGTTGTTTAACAACTATAGTTCTCTTTTTCCTTTTATCTACTTTGACAGATTGTAATCCAATCTTTGGAGGAGTTCTGTATAGTGGGGATTTACCAAATCAATATTTGTCCTTCTTTCAATATTATCGTCATTTAATGCTCGGTAATTGGAGTAGTGCAGGATTTAGTTTTCTCAATGGTTTGGGTGGAGATATGGCCGGAAATATTGGCTATTATCTTCTTAGCCCACTCAATTTTGTTGTGTTCCTTTTCCCAGCAAGTAAAATGAATATTGCTGTGTATATTATTATCCTGATCAAATTAGGTTTAATGAGTGGAACCTTTACTTGGCTGACTTTGAAATGGTTTAAGTTTAAGTATCAAGCATATCCTGTCTTTTTAGGAATTGCTTATGGCTTGAGCGGATATTCGATTGCCTATGCTGGAAATGTAATGTGGTTTGATGGTTTAGTCTTACTTCCGTTAATTTCCTATGCATTGATCAGAGGAATCAGGAAGAATGTTTGGCTGGCTTACAGTGTTTTGCTAGCATGTGCTATCATTTTTAATTACTATATTGGCTACATGATTTGTATCTTTTTAGTAATATTGTTTTTGGCATATACAGTTAACAATTTTGAAAATCGCAAAACTTTTCTTCATCAATTTACTGGTTTTGCAATTAGTTCAATCATTAGTGGGTTAATCAGCGCAGTAGTTATTCTGCCAACTTTCTTTAACCTTTCTAGCAATAAGTTATCTCAGGCAGACTTTAATTCTAATTTTGAAATTAAAACTTTAATTAGTGGTGGAAAAGCTGTTTCAAGATTATTTATTGGTGATACTTACAATGATTGGGCACCAATTTTTGTTGGTACGTTAGTTTTAATTGTATTTATTCTTTACTTTATTGATGGACGTAACTCCATCAAAGAAAGAATTACTAATCTAGTTATTGGACTATTTTTTGTGTTGAGTATTACTGTGCCAAAAATCTATCTCTTTTGGCATGGTGGGCAACAAACTATTGCTTATCCATATCGTTTTGGATTTATTATTGTATTCTGGTTCTTACTTTTGGCGGCAAAAGAGCTGTCTAACTTAAGTGAATATAGAAAAGAAAGTAAAAGAGAAAGACTTATTGCTGCTGGAATTTACTTACTTGTTAGTTTAGCAGCTGTATATATTCGTCGTAGAATTGGACCATGGAATGGTTATGCTTGGCTGGCAGTTGTCCTAGTAATTATATTTGGAATTTTAGTTTATTTCTCTGATAAAAGATTTGTCCGTGTAACTTTGTTATTAGTGGGTCTAGTTGAATTAGCTGGGAATGCCTATATTGGATTGAATCATTTAGGAATGAAGAGTGGGGCATACCCATCTTATGTCTCTGAAAATCAAAGTATTATTTCTCGAATTCCAAATTCTGATAAAACAGGTAGATTAGCTAAAAACTATGAGCTAAATAATGATCGCGGTGAGGGATACACTTTTAATTACCGGGGAATGGAAGAATTTTCATCAAATAATGATTCTCGCATTAGTTCATTATTGACTGATCTTGGTTTTTCAACTTTTCGTTATTTCTACTATTATCAAACAGGTACTGTAGTAACAGATGCTATTTTTAATGTAAAAACATTTATTAATAGTTCACTTTCTAATCAAAGTGTTTCACCAGAATACATTAGCTATGGTTTGAGAAATGATTTAAAGAACCATCCTGTGATTTTTAAACAGGGTGATAAGACAGTTTATCGAAATGAAACTCTACCATTTGCTTTTGCAGGTGGTTTAGCTAATAAGTTAAAATTCAAAGAAGAAAATCCCGTATATAATCAAAATTTAGTTTTAAATTCTTTAACTCAAACTAAGAAAGACGTTTTGAGTTATAGTTCTAAAGATGCTGAAATTAAATCTAAGAATGTGAATCTTAAATTTAAGAAGGGCAAGTTTAAAGCTAAGAGAACGTCAGACAACCCGGGTACAATAACATTTACATATAATAATTTGAAACCTGAGCAAGTCGGTTATATTCGTTTCAGTAAGAATTTAATGGACCAAATTGTGGTTTTGAATAGTTATCAAATGAAGCAAAATCCTAATTATTGCTTACCATTTACTGTTTCAATTAATGGTAAAGATGTCTATCTTCAACAGTACACAGATCAACTTATTGGAGTTCAAGCTGATAAAAACGGAAAACTGGCAGTGAAGATGACTTTAGACGGAAAGTCAAATGAAGTTGAGTTTAAATATCCACGTTTTGTGAATATTGATCAGACTGCACTAGAAAATAAAGTTAAAAAAGCTCAAAATAATCGCATGAAGTTTTCTGCGTTTAGGGATAGCTATGTAGCTGGAATAGTAAAGACTGATAAAAATGAAAACTTAGCAACCACCATTCCTTATAGTAAAGGATGGCGAGCAGAAGTGGACGGAAAACCAGTTAAAATTAATCGAACTTTGAAAGTGTTTATTGGCTTAAAATTAAAGCCGGGAACTCATCAAATAACTTTCAAATATAGAACACCTGGTTTAGTCATCGGTGCTTTACTAAGCATTATCGGTATTATTGCCTTAGCTGTATATACGTTCTATCTAAAGAAAAATAAAACATCTATTAGTCAGAAAACTAATAAATAGGTGAAATAAAGATTGTACACCCCTCTAAAATTAGAGGGGTGTATTTAGAATTAAGGATAATAATGAAAAAGTTGAGTAAAGAAAAGAAAAATATTCTGAAACTGTGTTTGACAAGTTTTGGAATAACTATAGCGATTTTCCTAATTGTATCTAGTTTGGCAAATTGTAATCCGTTTTTAGATGGAGTTTTATGGGGCGGAGATTTACCAGATGAATATCTGTCATTTTTTCAATATCTTCGTCGTTTGATTTTAGGAAACTGGAATAGTCTGCAATTTAGTTTTGCTAATGGATTGGGTGCAGATATGGCCGGAAACATTGGTTACTATCTGGCTAGCCCATTGAATTTACTAATTTTATTATTTCCAGCTAGTCAAATAAATTTAGCCCTCTATGTAATAATTGTTATCAAATTAGGCTTGGCTAGTGCTGCATTTACGTTTTTAATTTTAAAATTTTTCAATTTTAAAAATCAGATCTATTCAGTTTTTCTTGGAATTATTTATGGATTAAGTGGGTACTGCATTGGATATGGAGCAAATTTAATGTGGCTCGATGGAGTAATCCTATTACCATTAATTATTTATGCTCTGGTCAAAGGTTTGGTTGAAAGACGTTGGGCTCTTTATACTGTTTTACTAGCATGCGCCATAATTTTTAACTATTATATTGGCTACATGATTTGTATCTTCATGGTAATTGCCTTTTGTGCTTATACAATCAATAATTTTAAGAGTAAAAAAATATTCATCCAGCAAATAGTTGATTTTGTAATAAGTTCACTAATTAGTGGATTAATTAGTGCTGTCATTACCTTGCCAACATGGATGAATTTATCTAATAATAAATTTGCTGAACATACTATCAATGAGGGTTTTAAGCTAAGCCTAGTTTCTTCAATTGCCAAAAGTATATCTGCTTTATTTATGAAAAATACCTTTAATGGGTCACCGCTTTTATTTATTGGTACTTTGGCAATAATTGTTTTCATTTTATATTTTATTGATAATAAGAATTCAAAAAAAGAAAGAATTACTAACTTAGTGATTGGCTTAGTTTTTCTACTAAGTTTGGTTCAAACAAAAATATATCTTTTCTGGCATGGAGGACAAAAACCAGTTGGTTTTCCATATCGGTTTAGTTTTATTATTATCTTTTGGATTTTATTATTAGTTGCAAAAGAACTAGCAAGTTTCGATTTAAAGAAAAAACAACTCCTGTTAGCAGCTGGAAGCCTATTTATTTTGGGACTTTTGGTGACTGTCTTAAGGTTGCACTATGGGAAATACGACATTTATATGTTGGTTTCTCTTGGCTTAATTATTTTGTTTAGTCTTTTACTTTATTTTTCAGACCATAAATCATCTCGTCTCCTTTTAGTGATGGTAGGAGTAATAGAAATTGCTATTAATAGTTATCTCACTTTAGATGGAATAGGGATGAAAAGTAATATATATTCTAATTATGTAACTGAAAACCAAGAGTTATTTGATCGTTTACCAGCCAATGTTAAAAGTAAAAGAATAGCCAAAAATTACTTTTTAAATAATGATCGCGGCGAAAGCTACGCATTTAACTATAAAGGAGCAGAGATTTTTTCTTCTAATAATGATCCAAAAATTAGTAAATTGTATGCTAACTTAGGGTTATCAGCATATGGTTATTATTATTTCTATAAAACCGGGACGGTAGTGACTGATGCTATTTTTAATATTGGTGGTTTTATTGATAATTCCTTACCAAGTCAAAGTATCTCCCCAGAATATATTAGTTATGGGCTGAGAGATGATTTGAAAAATAATCCGATTTTATTAAAAGAAAAGCAGTACACAGCATATCGAACTGATACATTGCCACTTGTTTTTGCTGGTAACTTATCTAATAATTTAAAATTCAAGAGTAACGATCCTGTTTATAATCAAAATCTAGTTTTAAATTCGCTAACTCAAACTCAAGGAAATGTCTTAACTTATAGTCTAAAATCTGCAAATATTAAAGTAACTGATAGTAAGTTAAGTCAAGAAAAGAGGAAGTTTACGGTAACTCGGACATCTGATAAAGAAGGAAGTGTAACTTTTACTTTTGATGGTTTGAGACCAAAAGAGACGGCTTATATCCAATTTGGTAAAGATTTAATGGGGTTTGCGGATCCACTAACTACTTATCATGCAAGGCAGGATGGAAATAATAAGCCTGAATTAAGTATTACCGTTAATAAAAAAGATGTTCGACTTCAACCACAAGTTAAGCAATTAATTGGTGTTCAAGCAAATCAAAAAGGCCAGATCCAAATTAAATGGAGACTAGCAGGAAATAAACGGATTCTGACTAGTGAAGTGCCACGTTTAGTAAATATTAATTCAACTTTATTGAAATCCAAAATTTCACAAGTTAATAATAAAAAACAGATGCACTTAAGAACTTTTAGAGATAATTATCTATCAGGAAAAATAAATACCACTAAAAATGAAAATCTGGTAACTACTATTCCATACAGTAGGGGTTGGAAAGTAAAAGTAGATGGTAAACCAGTTAAGGTTAGCCGAACTTTGGATGTATTTATTGGTTTAGATATGAAACCTGGCAAGCATACTGTAGTAATGAAATATAGGACTCCTGGATTGCTAATTGGAGTTATAACAAGTATCATAGGTATAATCTTACTAGTGGTATTTAATGGGTACTTGGAAAAGAAAAAGTATTAGTCAAAGAATAAAGTCTATAATTTATAGGCTTTATTTTTTAGGAGATAAAAATGAAAGATTATTTAGTAAAAGCAATTGATAAAACTAAGAATTTACGATTAATTACGGTTGATGCTAAAGATTTAGTAAGTGAAGCACAAAAAAGACATGACACCTGGAGTGCATCTTCAGCTGTACTTGGAAGAACGCTTATTGGTGGATTGCTCTTGTCAGCAGCTTTATTGAAAGATAAAGATGAATTAACCGTTAGATTACTTGGAAATGGTCCAGTAGGAGCAACTATTGTAACAGCAAAAGCTGATTTAACAATTAAAGGATATATTCAAAATCCTCATATAGCACTTCCACCTAAAAAAGATGGACATATCGATGTAGCAAAAGCTGTTGGAAAAGGGTGGCTTGAGGTGACCAAGGATCAAGGCTTAAAGGAGCCATATACAGGTCAAGTTCCGATTGTTAGCGGGGAGATTGCAGAAGATTTTACATATTATTTAGCTAAATCTGAGCAAATTCCTTCAGCTGTTGGTTTATCAGTATTTGTTGAGCCTAATAATGAGATTGGGGCTGCTGGTGGATTTATTTTGCAGGCATTACCTGGAGCTACTGATGAACAATTAGCTGAAGTTGAAAAGAGAATTAAGGCTTTACCTAATCTTTCTACTTTATTTTTAGATGGGATGACACCTGAAAATTTGGCAGAGAGAATTCTAGGGACTGATTGTAAAATTTTAGCTAAAGAGGATGTTTCTTTTGCTTGTGATTGTTCGAAAGAAAAATATAGTCAAATCTTAGCTACCTTAAAACCAGCGCAATTAAAAGAAATGATTGAGAAGGATCATGGCGCAGAGTTAGTTTGCCGCTTTTGTAAAGAAAAATATCATTTTACTGAAGATGAGTTAAAAGATGTTCTTAAGAAGGCAAATTAAAGTGGTGTGTAATGAAGAGTTTTGCTATGATATTAGGGTATTTGAAAGGGTGAGCAAGTGTGAAAAACGATAGTTGGAAAATTAGGGATGTTGAAATTCCTAATCGTGTAGTAGTTGCACCGATGGCTGGAATTTCAAATGCTGCTTTCCGAGTAGTATGTAAAGAATTTGGTGCAGGCTTAGTAGTTTGTGAAATGATTTCAGGTCATGGGATTATTTATCGCAATAAAAAGACCTTGGAAATGTTAACAGTTGATCCTCGTGAACATCCAATGAGTATTCAAATTTTTGGTGGTAGTGAAGAAACTTTAGTTGAAGCTGCCCATTATGTGGATACACATACAGCAGCTGATATTATCAATATTAATATGGGCTGTCCTGTACCAAAAGTAACAAAAACTGATGCAGGAGCTCGCTGGCTATTAGATCCAAATAAGATCTATCAAATGGTCCATGCAGTCGTTCGTAATGTAAGTAAGCCAGTTACTGTTAAAATGAGAACAGGCTGGGATCAAAAACATATTTTTGCTGTTGAAAATGCTTTGGCTGCTCAAGAAGCAGGCGCTAGTGCTGTTGCTATGCATGGTCGGACTAGAAAGCAAATGTACATGGGCGAAGCTGACTGGGAAACTTTGAAGGATGTAGCAGATGCTTTGACTATTCCTTTTGTTGGTAATGGGGATGTTACTACTCCTGAAAAGGCAAAAGCAATGTTAGAAGATGTTGGAGCAGATGCAGTGATGGTTGGTAGAGCGGCTTTAGGTAATCCATGGATTATTAAAGATATGGTTCACTATTTGGATACCGGCGAGAAATTACGTCCACAAACTGTTGAAGAAAAAGTTGAAACTGCTAAAGATCAATTAAATGGATTAATTGATCTTAAGGGAGAAAAAATTGCTGTTCCTGAATTTAGAAGACAAGCAGCTTATTATTTAAAAGGAATTCCCCGTTCAGCTCGAACCCGTGCTAAAATAAATGATGTTTGGACGAAAAAAGAAGTTTTTGACTTGTTAGATGATTTTGTGGAAAAATATGAAGCGAGACAAAAGCATATTAACTAATAAAAGGAGTTTTTAGAGTGGCAAAGAATGAAATGAACGACCAACTAATCGCTCGTCGTGAAAAAATGGACGAAATGCGTGAAAACGGTATTGAACCTTTTGGTGTAAGAAAATTTGATCGTCAAGACTTAGCTCGTACTTTGAATGAAAAGTATAGCAACGAAGATAAAGATGAATTAAATGCTGATATGCCTATGACTAAGATTGCAGGTCGTATGCTTGCAAAACGTGGTAAGGGTAAAGTTGGATTTGCAGATCTTTATGACCGTACTGGTAAGATTCAAATTTACGTACGTAAAGATATCGTTGGTGAAGATAACTACAAGATTTTTAAGAAGTCTGATATTGGTGACTTTTTAGGTATTGATGGTGAAGTGATGAAGACCGATACTGGTGAGTTGACTATTCGTGCTACTCACATTACTTTCTTATCTAAGGCTCTTCGTCCATTACCTAATAAATGGGATGGTTTAAAGGATGTTGAACAAATTTATCGTCAACGCTACCTTGACTTAATTACAAATCATGATAGTTATATGCGCTTTGTTCACCGTACTCAAATTATTCAAGCTATTCGTGACTATTTGAATAATAGAGATTTCTTAGAAGTTGAAACTCCAGTTCTCCACAATATTCCTGGTGGTGCTGAAGCCCGTCCATTTATTACCCACCACAATGCTTTGGATATTGATCTTTACATGAGAATTGCTTTGGAACTTCCATTGAAGCGTCTAATTGTTGGTGGTATGGAACGTGTTTACGAAATTGGCCGTGTATTTAGAAATGAAGGTCTTGATACTAAGCACAACCCAGAATTTACTGAACTTGAAACTTATGCAGCTTACTGGGACTTCCATGATGTAATGGATGAAGCTGAAGGAATCATTAGAGCAGCTGCTAAAGTTGTTTCACCAGATGGTAAGATTACTTACCAAGGAACTGATATTGACTTAGGTAAGCCATTCCGCCGTGTTCACATGGTTGATTTAATCAAGGAAAAGACTGGTGTTGACTTCTGGAAGCCAATGACTATTGAAGAAGCAAGAAAAGTTGCTGATGAACACAACGTTCACTATGAAAGCTACTGGAAGGTTGGTCACATTATTAATGCCTTCTTTGAAGAATTCGGTGAAGGATCAATTGTTCAACCTACTTTTGTTTATGGACACCCAGTAGAAGTATCACCACTTGCTAAGAAGAATGCTGATGATCCAAGATTTACTGATCGTTTTGAAATCTTCATTATGGGTGCAGAATATGGTAATGCATTCTCAGAATTAAATGACCCAGATGATCAACGTCATCGTTTCGAAGACCAAATGGCTGAAAGAGAAGCTGGTAATGATGAAGCGGATATGATTGATGAAGATTACCTTCGTGCTATGGAATTCGGTATGCCTCCTACAGGTGGTTTAGGTATTGGTATTGATCGTTTGGTAATGCTTTTAACTGATGCTCCTGCTATTCGTGATGTCTTACTCTTCCCAACTATGCGTCCAGAAAAGGTTGAAAGTGTTGAAGCAGAAGTTCAAGAAGATTTGAAGAAAAAGAACAAATAGTTTTTGCTAAATAGACTGTCGTAAATGACGGTCTATTTTTTTAATATTTTTTCAAAAAATACTTGCAATAAAAAGATGTTTTGCTATACTAATAAATGTACTGCGGAAGTAGTTCAGTGGTAGAACATCACCTTGCCATGGTGGGGGTCGCGGGTTCGAATCCCGTCTTCCGCTCCAGTATAAAAGACTCACCGAAGTGTGAGTCTTTTTTGTTATTCGGGATGTGGCTCAGCTTGGTAGAGCGCTACGTTCGGGACGTAGAAGTCGCAGGTTCAAATCCTGTCATCCCGATTGAATATTATTTTATTAAAAAGTTCGTCTTGGGTTAGAAAGACGAACTTTTTTGTATATAATGTTCATGAAAATATCAAATAGTTTACATTTACTAATTGTAAGTGATAATATATTTGTCTAAAGATTGTAATATGATCTTAAAAGAAGTAAGGCGGTGCAAAATGGAAAAATCGTATAGTGATAGTGCAAAAAATGTTCTTGAAATTGCTAAAGAACAAGCACAAAACTTTCACCATCGAATTATTGGAACAGAGCATGTTCTGCTTGCTTTAGTAATCGAAGCTAATGGAGATGCTGGGAAACTTTTGCGTGAAAGAAACGTAACACCAACCTTAGTGCGAGAAGAAATTGAAAGATATACTGGCTATGGTTCAAGTCCAAAGGCCACATATATGGAAATGTCCCCCCGCTTAAGTTTAGTTTTGAATTTTGCTAAACAAAAGGCTGACGAATTAGGGACTGCTCAAATTGAGACGAAACATATTTTGCTAGGTTTATTGGCTAGTGATCAAATTTTAGCAAGTTTAATTTTGAAAAATATTGGTGTAAATCCACGAGATTTAAGTCAGGATGTGAATGATAGTTTCATGGATGGTTATGGGGAGGAAGATAATACTTTGGGTATCTCTTCATCCACTGGCATAAAAAAAGGTAAGTCGTTGACTCCAAATTTAGATAAAGTTAGCGTGAACTTAAATAAAAGAGCACGTGAAGGTGCGATTGATCCAGTAATCGGTAGAGATAAAGAAATAAAAAGAGTAATTCAAATTTTATCTCGAAGAACTAAAAATAATCCTGTTTTAGTGGGAGAACCGGGTGTCGGTAAGACTGCAGTTGCACAAGGAATAGCTACTGCAATTGTAAATCATGAAGTTCCAGATACTCTAGCTAAAAAACGAGTTATGGCATTAGATATGGGAAGTTTAATTGCTGGAACTAAATATCGTGGTGAATTTGAAGATAGAATGAAGAAGATTCTAAAAGAAATTCAACGTGATGGTTCTGTCATCTTATTTGTTGATGAAATGCATACTTTGATTGGTGCAGGTGGAGCAGAAGGGGCAATTGATGCTTCGAATATCTTAAAGCCTTCATTAGCGCGCGGCGATATTCAAATGATTGGTGCTACTACATTTGATGAGTACCAAAAATATATTGAAAAAGATCAGGCCTTAGCAAGACGTTTCCAACAAGTAAAAATTGGTGAACCTTCAAAAGAAGAAACTGTGGATATTTTAAAAGGATTGCGTCCTAAATATGAAAAATTCCACAATGTAAAAATTGAAGATGAGGCAATTAATGATGCAGTTGAATTTTCAACACGTTATATTGCTAATCGGTTCTTACCCGATAAAGCTATAGATTTGATTGATGAAGCAAGTGCAGCTGTAAAAATTCAAGCAATCGGTAAAAGTGATCCTCGTCTAACTAAATTGGATACGCAAATTAATGATGTTATTCATCAGAAAGAACAAGCTGCAGAAAATCAAAATTTTGTTCAAGCAGCTAAGCTGCGGGATGAGGAAAATAAACTTACACAGAATCGGGATAAATTAATCGAAAAAGTAGAGAATAAAAACTCTAAAAAGTCGATTGTTGATTCTGATAAGATCGCTCAGATTGTATCGGAATGGACTGGTGTGCCCGTTACTAGAATGAAGAAGAGTGAAACTAAACGCTTAGCTCATTTAGAAAGTATTTTGCATGAACGTGTAATTGGACAGGACGCAGCCATTAGTGCCGTAAGTCGAGCAATTAGACGAAGTAGAAGCGGAATTAAGGATGAAAATCGTCCAATCGGTTCATTCTTATTCTTGGGGCCTACTGGTGTAGGTAAGACAGAATTAGCTAAAGCTCTTGCTGCAGCAGTTTTTGGCTCAGAACGAAATATTATTCGTGTAGACATGTCAGAATACATGGACCAAATTGCAACAAGCAAATTAATTGGTTCGGCACCAGGATATGTAGGATATGAAGAGGGCGGTCAGCTTTCAGAACGTGTAAGACGTAATCCATATTCAGTAATTTTATTGGATGAAGTAGAAAAAGCACATCCAGATGTGTTTAATTTATTGCTTCAAGTTTTGGATGAAGGATTCTTGACTGATTCTAAAGGAAGAAAAGTCGATTTTAGAAATACGATTATTATCATGACTTCTAACCTTGGTTCACGTAGTTTACAAGAAGATAAGACAGTTGGATTTGCGGCTGATAATGCTGATAAAAATAAACTCCAACAAGAAAAAGTTACAGCAGCAGTTAAACAATTCTTCAGACCAGAGTTTTTAAACAGAATTGATGAAACAGTTGTCTTTGATAGCTTAACTAAGAAGCAATTGCGCGAAATTGTTAGCTTGATGACTGGTCATTTAGTAGATCGTTTAGCTAAAAAAGACGTAACCTTAAAGATTTCACCAGCCGCTTTAGATGTATTAGCTAAAGATGGATTCGATCCAGAGATGGGCGCCCGTCCATTACGTCGTGCAATTCAACATGAACTTGAGGATGTAATTGCTGAAGATTTAATTAGTGAAAAAATTAAGGCTGGTCAAATTGTAAAAATTGGAGCCCATCAGGGTAAATTAAAATTTACAATTGTTGATAAAGAGAAAACTTTAGTTAAAAATTAGTTTTTTGACAAATTGGTAATATAAGTGTAAAATACTAAACGTTTAAAAGGCTGAAATTCAGGATTTCGCTGATCTATTGTCCAGCGAGATGATAAAACAAAAACGACATTTACGTTGTTTTTGTTTTTTTGTACCCAAATTTTGACTTTTTGCAATTTGTAACACAAATGTAATATTTAGATTCTTATATAAGAAAGGATGTTTTCTTTGTTAGGACACGCTGTGAACTACGGTAGTCACCGGACAAGACGTAGCTTCTCTCGAATTAAAGAAGTATTGAAGTTACCTAACTTGACTGATGTACAAACGCAATCTTACAAGTGGTTTCTTAATGAGGGTATTCGTGAAATGTTTGACGACATTATGCCGATTTCAGACTTTTCAGGAAAACTTTCTTTAGAGTTTGTTGACTACAAGCTTTTGAAACCAAAATATACTCTTGAAGAAGCACGTGATCACGATGCTAATTATTCTGCTCCGCTTCATGTAACTTTGAAGTTAACTAACCATGAAACTGGAGAAATTAAGACTCAAGACGTCTTCTTTGGAGAATTCCCATTAATGACTGATTCAGGTACTTTCGTTATTAATGGTGCTGAGAGAGTTATTGTTTCTCAGCTTGTTAGATCTCCTGGTGTTTACTACCATTCAGATTTTGATAAAAATGGTCGCCAAATTTTCGGTGCTACAGTTATTCCTAACCGTGGTGCATGGCTTGAATATGAAACTGATGCTAAAGATTTAGCTTATGTTCGTATCGATCGTACTCGTAAGCTTCCTTTAAGTGTTTTGATTCGTGCTTTAGGATTTGGTTCTGATAGTGAAATTGCCGATATGTTTGGTGAAAGTGACTCACTTCGTTTCACTTTGGAAAAAGATATCCACAAGAATCCTGCCGACTCTCGCGTTGCAGAAGCATTAAAGGATATTTACGAAAGACTACGTCCAGGTGAACCTAAGACAACTGATTCATCTCGCTCACTTTTATATGCTAGATTCTTTGATCCAAGAAGATATGATTTAGCTCCAGTTGGTCGTTATAAGATCAATAAGAAACTTTCTTTAAAGAATCGTTTACTAAGACAAACTTTGGCTGAAACTTTAGCTGATCCTGATACTGGTGAAATCATTGCTAAAAAGGGTGACGTTGTTACCCATGAACTTCTTGATAAACTATCACCTTACTTAGATCGTGATGACTTCAAGATGGTAACTTATGAACCTTCAAAGGAAGGTGTGTTACCTGATCCAGTAACAGTTCAAGAAATTAAGGTATATTCTAAAGTTGATCCTGAACGTGTAGTTAAATTAATGTCTAACGGCCACATTGCAGATGATGTTAAGCACTTAACTCCTGCTGATGTATTGGCATCAATTAACTACTTCTTCGATCTTCAAGATAATATCGGTACTACTGATGATATTGACCACTTAGGTAACCGTCGTATTCGTCGTGTAGGTGAATTACTTCAAAACCAATTTAGAATTGGTTTAGCAAGAATGGAACGTGTTGTCCGTGAAAGAATGTCAATTCAAGATATTTCTACTGTTACACCACAACAATTAATCAATATTCGTCCTGTTGTTGCTTCAGTTAAGGAATTCTTTGGTTCATCACAATTATCACAATTTATGGATCAAAACAACCCACTTGGTGAGTTAACCCACAAGCGTCGTATGTCAGCCTTAGGACCTGGTGGTTTATCTCGTGACCGTGCTGGATATGAAGTTCGTGACGTGCACTATACTCACTATGGTCGTTTATGTCCTATTGAAACTCCTGAAGGACCTAACATTGGTTTGATTAACTCTTTGGCAACTTACGCTATTGTTAACAAGTATGGTTTTATTGAAACACCATACCGGCGTGTTTCTTGGGATACTCACAAGGTCACTGACAAGATCGACTACTTAACTGCTGATGTAGAAGATAATTACATTATCGCTGGTGCTAACGCTCGCTTAAATGAAGATGGTTCTTTCAAAGATAAGATTGTCTTAGCTCGTCATAAGGAAGATAACCTAGAAGTTACTCCTGACAAGATTGACTACATGGACGTTATTCCTAAGCAAGTAGTTTCAGTAACATCTGCATGTATTCCTTTCCTTGAAAACGACGACTCTAACCGTGCCTTGATGGGGGCTAACCACCAACGTCAGGCTGTTCCATTGATTAATCCACATGCACCACTTGTTGGTACTGGTATGGAATATCGTGCAGCACATGACTCTGGGGATGCATTACTTGCTAAAGCTCCTGGTGTAGTTGAATATGTTGATGCAAACGAAATTAGAATTAGAAGAGACGACGATACTCTAGATAAGTATGTTCTTGAAAAATTCCGTCGTTCAAACGCAACTAAGAACTACAATCAAACTCCAGCGGTTAAGCAAGGCGAACGTGTAGTTGCAGATGAAGTTATTGCTGATGGACCATCAATGGAAAACGGCGAATTAGCTCTAGGTCAAAACCCAATTATTGCATTCTTGACTTGGAACATGTACAACTATGAAGATGCCGTTATGATTTCTGAACGTATGGTTAAAGATGATGTCTACACTTCCATTCATATTGAAGATTATGAATCAGAAGCACGTGATACTAAGTTAGGGCCAGAAGAAATCACACGTGAAATTCCAAATGTTGGTGAAGATGCACTCAAAGACCTCAATGAAGAAGGTATTGTTCGCATTGGTGCTGAAGTTCAAGATGGGGACATCTTAGTTGGTAAAGTAACCCCTAAAGGTGTGACTGAATTATCAGCTGAAGAACGTTTGCTTCATGCTATCTTTGGTGAAAAAGCTCGTGAAGTTCGTGATACTTCCTTGCGTGTACCTCATGGTGGTGGCGGTATTGTTCAAAACGTTCAAGTCTTTACTCGTGAAGCAGGCGATGAATTACCACCTGGTGTAAATAAGATGGTTCGTGTTTACATCGTTCAAAAACGTAAGATCCAAGTTGGTGACAAGATGTCTGGTCGTCACGGAAACAAGGGTACTATTGCTTTGGTTTGTCCTGAAGAAGATATGCCATATTTACCAGATGGTCGTCCAGTAGACATTTGTTTGAACCCAATGGGTGTGCCTTCTCGTATGAATATTGGACAGGTTCTTGAATTACACTTAGGTATTGCTGCTAAACAGCTTGGTATTCATGTTGCTACTCCAGTATTTGATGGTGCTTCTGAAGATGATATGTGGAATATGGTCCGCGAAGCTGGTATTGGAAAAGATGGTAAAACTGTCCTTTACGATGGACGTACTGGTGAACCATTCCATAACCGTGTTTCAGTAGGGGTTATGTACTACTTGAAACTAGCTCACATGGTTGATGATAAGATCCACGCACGTTCAATTGGGCCTTACTCACTTGTTACTCAACAACCACTTGGTGGTAAAGCACAATTTGGTGGTCAGCGTTTCGGTGAAATGGAAGTTTGGGCTCTTGAAGCTTATGGTGCTGCGTACACTCTACAAGAAATCTTAACTTACAAGTCAGATGACGTTGTAGGTCGTGTTAAGGCATATGAAGCTATTGTTAAGGGCGAAAAAATTCCAAAACCTGGTGTTCCAGAATCATTCCGTGTTCTTGTGAAAGAATTACAATCTCTTGGTTTGGATATCAAAGTCTTAGATATGGATCATAAAGAAATTGAATTGCGTGATATGGATGATGATTCTAACGATCACTTCAATATCGATACTTTATCTAAACTTGCTGAACAACAAGAAAAGAAGAAGTTAGCTGAAGAAGCTGCAAAAAATGACGATAAGTCAGATGAACCTGTAGATGAGAGTGATTCTTCAACTTCATCTGATGATAAGGTTTCTAAGTAATATAGGAGGTTAAACTTTTGATCGACGTAAATAAGTTTGAAAGTATGCAAATCGGTTTGGCTTCTCCAAACAAGATCAGAAGTTGGTCTTATGGTGAAGTTAAAAAACCAGAAACTATCAACTATCGTACTTTGAAACCAGAAAAAGATGGTTTGTTCGATGAAAGAATCTTCGGGCCAACTAAAGACTGGTCTTGTGCTTGTGGTAAGTACAAGGGTATTCGTTACCGTGGCATTGTTTGTGATAGATGTGGTGTTGAAGTTACTTCTGCTAAGGTAAGAAGAGAACGTATGGGTCACATTGAATTAGCTGCACCAGTTTCACATATCTGGTATTTCAAAGGTATCCCTTCACGTATGGGATTAGTCTTAGATATTTCACCTCGTGCATTGGAAGAAGTAATTTATTTTGCTGCTTACATTGTTATCGATGCAGGTGATACTGATCTTGAAGATAAGCAACTTTTAACAGAAGCTGAATATCGTGAAAAGAAAGCAAAATTCGGTGACCGTTTTGAAGCCAAAATGGGTGCTGAAGCTGTGAAAGAACTTCTAGAACAAGTAGATATTGATAAAGAAGTTCATGAATTAAAAGAAGAATTAAAGACTGCTACTGGTCAAAAGAGAACTCGGGCTATCAGAAGATTAGACATCTTGGATGCCTTTAAGAATTCAGGTAACAAGCCTTCATGGATGGTTATGGATTGTATTCCTGTTATTCCACCCGACTTGAGACCAATGGTTCAACTTGATGGTGGACGTTTCGCAACTTCTGACTTGAACGATTTATACAGACGTGTAATCAACCGTAACAATCGTTTAAAGAGATTGTTAGACTTAAATGCACCAAGAATTATCGTTCAAAATGAAAAGCGTATGCTTCAAGAAGCAGTTGACGCATTAATTGACAACGGTAGACGTGGACGTCCAGTTGTCGGACCAGGTAACCGTCCTCTTAAATCTCTTTCTCACATGTTGAAAGGTAAGCAAGGACGTTTCCGTCAAAACTTACTTGGTAAACGTGTTGACTACTCTGGTCGTTCAGTTATCGATGTTTCACCTGAATTGAAGTTCTATCAATGTGGTGTGCCACGTCCAATGGCTCTAGAATTATTTAAGCCATTTGTAATGCATGAATTAGTAAAACGTGGTTTAGCATCTAACATTAAGAATGCTAAGCGTAAGATTGATCGTGAAGATGATGATATCTGGGATATCTTAGAAGATGTAATTAAAGAAAGACCAGTTCTTTTGAACCGTGCACCTACTCTTCACCGTTTAGGTATTCAAGCTTTTGAACCAGTTTTAGTACCTGGTAAGTCAATCCGTCTTCACCCACTTGCTTGTGAAGCTTACAATGCCGACTTTGATGGTGACCAGATGGCCATTCACGTTCCATTGTCTGATGAAGCTGTAGCAGAATCACGTTTGCTTATGCTTGCTGCTCACCATATCTTGGCTCCTAAGGATGGTAAGCCAATCGTAACACCTTCTCAGGATATTGTTTTGGGTAACTACTGGTTAACTCAAGCAGAACGTGGTCGTGAAGGTGAAGGAATGATCTTTGATTCACCAGCTGAAGCAGCTATTGCATATGCAAATGGTGATATTCACTATCATACTCGTATTGGTTTAGCAGCTGACTCAATGCCAGAAAAGCCATGGCCAAAAGGTTATGAACATGGAATTTTTGTAACTACTTATGGTAAGTTAGTTTTCAACCAAATTTTCCCTAAGGATTTCTACTACATTAATGATCCTACTCAAGAAAACCTTACTCATCCAGTAGATGAAAGATACTTCTTACAACCTGGTGAGGATATCCATGAAAAGCTTGACAATATGAAACTTGGTCAAGCCTTTAAGAAGGGATTCCTATCAGATTCTATTGCTCAAATTTACAAGGATTACAAAGTTCAAAGAACTTCTGATTTCTTGGATGATTTGAAGGAACTAGGCTACACTGTATGTACTACTTCTGGTTTAACTATTGGTGTTGAAGATATTCCTACAATTACTGATAAAGATGATATTGTAGCTGAAGCTCGTAAGAAAGTTGATGTTGTTTCTAAGCAATACCGTCGTGGTTTAATTACTGATGAAGAAAGACATGATCGAGTAATTAGTATTTGGAATAACTGTAAAGACATTGTTCAAAATGAAATTGCTCAAATTCATGCACCAAGAAACCCAATTACAATCATGGCCGATTCTGGTGCTCGTGGTAACATTTCTAACTTTACCCAGCTTGCTGGTATGCGTGGTTTGATGGCCGCTCCTAACGGAGGAATGATGGAAATTCCTGTTACTTCAAACTTCCGTGAAGGTTTATCTGTTTTGGAAATGTTCATGTCCACTCACGGTGCTCGTAAGGGTATGACGGATACCGCCTTGAAGACTGCCAACTCTGGTTACTTAACTCGTCGTTTGGTAGACGTAGCTCAAGATGTCATTATTCGTGAGGAAGATTGTGGCACTGATCGTGGTTTAACTGTTCACGCAATTACTGAAGGCGATGAAATGATTGAACCATTATTTGACCGTTTAGTTGGCCGCTACACTTCTAAGAGTGTTTACGATCCAGAAACTCATGAAGTAATTTGTCCAGCTGATGTCTTAATGGACGAAGATATGGCTCATAAGATCGTTGATGCCGGAGTTACTGAAGTAACAATTCGTTCCGTATTTACTTGCAACACTCAACATGGTGTATGTAAGAAATGTTACGGTATGAACCTTGCTACTGGTGATGACGTTGAAGTTGGTGAAGCAGTTGGTACTGTTGCCGCTCAATCAATTGGTGAACCTGGTACTCAGTTAACTATGCGTAACTTCCACAACGGTGGTGTTGCCGGTGCTGCAGATATTACTCAAGGTTTACCTCGTGTTCAAGAATTGTTTGAGGCTCGTAATCCTAAGGGGCGTGCTACAATTTCTGAAGTAACTGGTGAAGTAACTTCAATTGAAGAAGATCCAGCAGAACACACTCGTCAAATTACTGTTAAGGGACAAACTGATACTCGTACTTATGATGTACCATACACTGCTTCAGTAGCAGTTACTGAAGGAGATCATGTTGTACGTGGAGATAAGTTAACTCTTGGTTCTATCGATCCTAAGGAATTGATTCGTGTACGTGATGCATTGACTACTGAAAAATACATTCTAAGTGAAATCCAAAAAGCTTATAGAATGCAGGGTGTAGAAATTGCCGATAAACACGTTGAAGTTATGGCACGTCAAATGCTTCAAAAGGTTCGTATTCTTGACCCAGGTGAAACTGATATCTTACCAGGTGAATTGATGGATATTGGTGAATTTAAGGCAAGAAACCGTGAAGTAATTATTTCCGGTGGTATTCCTGCTACTGCACAAAGTGTAATTCTTGGTATTACCAAGGCCGCTCTTGAAACTAATAGTTTCTTGTCTGCAGCTTCCTTCCAGGAAACTACTCGTGTTCTTACTGATGCATCTATTCGTGGTAAGAATGATCCATTACTTGGTCTTAAGGAAAATGTTATTATTGGTAAGATTATTCCTGCAGGTACTGGTATGCCAGTTTACCGTGAAATGGAACCTAAAGTTGATGTTCCTGAAGATGAAAAGAAAAAGTCAGTTTATTCTATAGCTGATATTGAAAAGAAATTAGCTGCAGCTGATGCAGAGAAAGATAATGGCTCAGCTGACTAATCATCCTTTCAAAACTTAAACATTTGTGTTCAAAAAGCCTATTCGTGTAAAAACGAGTAGGCTTTTTTCTACGTAAAGTCAAGCACAATAGGATGTTTGACTTTATTTTTTAGTT
>NZ_CARBVX010000017.1 GCF_948948975.1 uncultured Lactobacillus sp.
ATGACGTATTTGCTTTCCTGTTGTAATATTCGTCTGTTCCTGGTTCAAAATAGTTTCTCCTCTCTGATACTGATTTTATCAATGATATTTCGCAATAGCCAGCAATGAACGCTTGCATTGCGCAAGACGTTACATTATCTTCTGAAACATATAGCGCACCTTGTCCAGGCGGCTGTTTGGACGGCGGGGCTGGATGACTGGCTTGCCGACAGCGGCCTGATACCCTTTCAGTTCTGTAAGGCATACGCTCTGCCCGTTGGTGTAAAAGGCCAGATCAGTACGGTATGCCTGTATACAGCGGGCGGGAATCTCGCCAGTAAAGACAACTTCATCCTTTTTTACCTGGACCGTTTCGATGGTGGCACAGTATTTCGGTGCATCATGATAAGCCCTGGAAAGATATTCCCGGGGCGCATAGAGGGTGAAGGAGAGATAAGGTTCCAGCAGTTGCGTCCCTGATTCCTTCAATGCCTGTTCCAATACAATCGGGGCCAATGAGCGGAAGTCCGCCGGCGTGCTGACCGGACTGTAATAAAGCCCGTATTCAAAGCAAATCTTACAGTCCGTTACGTTCCAGCCGAACAAGCCCTGCTCCAGCCCGTAACGGATACCATCCCTGACAGCGTTTTGAAAACTCTGGTTCAAGTATCCCAGCGAAACCCGGCTCTCGTATTGTACACCGGAGCCAAGCGGGAGTGGTGTAACAGACAGTCCGATGGATGCCCAAAACGGGTTGGGCGGCACCTCGATATGGATGGTGTGGCTGGCTGCTTTGAGCGGCCGCTCCATATAAATGACGGTGGGTTCCTTTACCACTGTTTCAAGCTTGTATTTTTCCGACAGCAAAGCGGAAACAACCTCCAACTGCACCCGGCCCAAAAAAGAAAGAATGATCTCATGGGTGATGGAATCCACCTCGCAGCGCAAAAGCGGGTCAGTATCCGCAAGTTGCGTAAGAGCGTCCAGCAGCCGTTCTCTTTGCGCTGCCGTTTTCGGCGCAATCGACGTCCGCAGCATGGGGAGGGGGTCCTCACGCCACCTTTTACGAGGGAGCCGGGTTGGGTCCCCTAATACATCGTTTAACCTCACGCTGTCGCTGGGAAGGATAACAATTTCACCCGGATAAGCGGTGTCTGTCCGAACAATTTCCCCTTTGGATGGAATACGCATCTCTGTGATTTTCAGCTTTTCTCTCCCGGCCAGGGCCACCGTATCCCGCAGGCGCAGCGTTCCGCTGTATAGCCGTAGATAGACACGCCGCTGGCCGCAATCTGTATACTCCACCTTGAAAACGCTGCCGCATAGGGCGGCGCTCCCCTGTTCCCCAATCGGTTGGAACAGCCCTGTCACCGCATCCATCAACGGTTGAATGCCAAGGCCCTTTTTGGCGCTGCCATAATAGACCGGGAACAGGGAGGCGTCTTGAACCCGCCGCTGTTCCTCCCGCACAAGTTTTTCCCGGCTGATTGGTTCTCCTGCGATATACTTTTCCAATAATTTATCGTTATTTTCGATGACCGCATCCCATGCTTCTATGTCGGTATTTTCCTCCAGGACTATTTCCGGGGACAGCGACACCGTCTGCTTGATGATAATATCGGCGGAGAGCTTATCCCGAACAGACTGAACCACGCTCTGCAAATCAACGCCAGCCTGGTCGATCTTGTTGATAAAGATAACGGTGGGAATGTTCATTTTCCGCAGGGCATGGAACAGAATACGGGTCTGGGCCTGCACGCCATCTTTAGCGGAGATCACCAAGATGGCCCCATCTAAAACAGCCAAAGAGCGGTACACCTCCGCCAAAAAATCCATGTGGCCGGGCGTATCCACAATGTTGACTTTACATCTGTGCCACTGGAAGGAAGTGACTGCCGCTTGAATGGTAATCCCACGCTGCCGCTCCAAAAACATGGTGTCCGTCCTCGTTGTCCCTTTTTCGACGCTCCCCGGTTCTGAAATGGCTCCGCTGGCATATAGCAGGCTCTCCGTCAAGGTCGTCTTTCCAGCGTCTACATGGGCAAGAATTCCAATATTGATTATTTTCATGTGATTGTCCTCCCTTTACTGCCCCGAAGGGCATAAAAATCCCCAGCAGTAAAATACTTTTACCACTGGGGATGATAATTTGCGGACATACACATATACAGCATACACCTGTTTGTGAGTGCTGTTTTTGGGGATATGTCAAAATTGATAAGGCAAAAGTATTCTTAAATTGGGTACAAAAAACTAAGCCCCTACAAAAGGGACTATCATAATCCTTTGTTCCCACTATTTGATTATAGTTTTATTTAATAATACCTTGCCGCATATTTTTTACTCCTTTTCTGGAATTGAATTATTATATCACATCAGTTTTAGGAAAACAAGTATCTAAAAGAAATTTTTCTTCCCCTTATATGTAACAATCATACCGGCTTCCTAACGTTCAGAATGGTTTCTACTGTCTGCTGCGGTGTTTGGTTGGAATTGTCCAGCCAAAAGCCGATCCGTGGTGTTGTCTGCATTTTACTAAATACAAATTCAATGTATACAGAAAGAAATATATAAGGAGTGGGAGGGATTCCGCCGTAGTCGGCATTGTAGGAAAATCCAAAAGTTTAGATTTTCTCAAAATGCTTATCTTTTGGTCTTTGGTTCGGAATAGTGTAGTGCTGGCGGTCTATCTATTGTTTTCGGTTGCTTGCTTCTTTACCGTACATGAGCATTAATTCAGGGTTATAAGCCTGGTTATGATCTCTCGAAATTTATTGTCGGCTTAATTACTGGTTTAGTCTTATGGGGAGTTGCTTATACTATCCTAGATTTCGTTGAAACAGGAAATATGGAAACTTGGTACACTGGTATTTTTAGTGCCTACAGCAATGGACGTTTCAAGAACAGTTTATTTACTCTTTTTATGACCAATCTTTTTATTACTTTATGGTTATTCGCATTTATTATTCCTGCCTTCATCAAGGGATATTCTTATGCCATGACACCATACATTTTAAAAGATAAATTTGCTGCTGGACAAACTGATATAGGAGCAACCGAAGCGATTACTGAAAGTCGTCATTTAATGGACGGCCACAAGATGGACCTATTCGTTTTAGACTTAAGTTTCATTGGCTGGGGCTTACTTGGTATTATTACTTTTGGTATTGGATTCATCTGGATTACTCCTTACTACCGTCAAACTAAGGCTAACTTCTACCGTTCATTAGTTGCTAATAATTAAAAATTGCACAATAAAACCGTTATAGCGTAATACGTTATAAGGGCTTATTTTTACTATACTTTTGTATTATCACTACTTCGTGTTATACTTAACATGCAACAAGTCAAAAAATCTAAAATTTAATAGACTCAAAAAGCATTACCTAATCGCTACAAAAGGTAATGCTTTTTTATCGTTTGACGCAACCTATCAAACGTTGAGGGTTGAGTAAAAGCGACTATTAATGCTTTTTGTTGTCATGCCGATCATCCAACCAATGATCGAATAGTGATTTCACTATTTCCACAAGCATTGGAGCTACAACCAAAGTCAAAAAATCCTTCAATAGACTCACCTCCTTTCACAGGAGAGGAGATAATAGTCGCTTAAACAATTATAGCAAAATCAAATATATTTCATGTTACATAAAATATATTTTTCCTTTGTTTGACACAAAAAGAACCCAATCTTAACGACTCGGTTCTAAAAAATTATTTTTAATTTTGAATGTATTAACTTAATTACATAATACGTTATAACGGTTATTTTTTATTCATCAACTAAAGTAATTCTTTCTTTATGGTGCTTTGGATGAACAATTTCATTTACAACCAAGCGAGCCATTGTTCCAGAAGTTACCTTAGATTCATTGTTGTTATTAAAGAGAAGAGTATTGTTACCTAACATATAACCTGCAGCCTCTGGACCAGCTTCAAAAGTCAATGCTGGTGAAATTCCAAGCCAATCTACATCTTCAACTTGCTTCAAGTAGTTTAATTCGTTTAATTGCTCTTGAGGAGTATTAATCCAGTTTTCTGAACCAGTCAACTTCTTAATATCTTCCACTACCAAGTGGTTATCAATTCCAGTTCTAAGACTACCTGCGCCTAAGATAAAGATGATTCTAATGTCTTTATTCTTAGCTAACTCACATAGTTTAGTTGCAAGCTTTACTTGATCCTTTGCCTTTTCAGGAGTTGTACCAAAGGCATCAACAATCACATCAAAGTTTTCTAGTAAGCTATCATCCATTGTTAAAACATCGCCAATTAAAAGGTGAGCATCTTTACCAAGAACTCTCTCAGCCTTTTCTTTATCTCTAACAATACCTGTAACTTCTAGATCCTTATTTTCACTAGCTAATTTGTAAATAGCACTTCCAGCCATTCCAGAAGCACCAATAATACCTACTTTCATTAGGAATTCCTCCTTTTATATTTTATTCTTTCACCTTAGCTTAGCATGAATGAAGATAAGTGGGATAATATTTGGTTTTAAAAAACAAAATAAATAAAATAGAGCTTGGAATCTATCCGAAAAATTTGGAGAACTAGTTATGATTATTGGTAAAAATCGACATCAAGTTATTTTAAATATTAAAAGACGCGTTAAGGAGAAAAAATTTAATGCAAAAGTTGAACCGAATGATCCAGTTTTAAGTAAAGAAGATCGGCTAAAATTAGTAGAAAAATTTTGGACTAAGCATAACAGATTCTTTTCTAAAACTATTAATCTACTTGCACGCGGAATCCTTAATGTCGGAACGCCCCTTTTAACCTTAAATACCAAAATTGATAATCCTAAATCTCTTAGCAAGCTTTCTTCAGCTATTGTAACTTGTAATCACTATAATCAATTTGATTGTCTTCCCCTTAAACGGCTTGCTATGAAGTATCACAAGCGATTATATTTTGTTATCGAAGATACTAATTTAAAACTACCAAACTGGATTGGCTTTTTAATGAGGAATATTGATAGCATTCCCGTAACTGCTAGTTTTCGCTATTTAGGACGTGAACTGCCAAAACACCTAAACAAGATTTTTTCTAAGAAAAATCGCTGGGTTGTTGTATATCCAGAACAAGAGCTATGGCTTAATTATCGAAAACCTCGTCCTCTGCAAAAAGGCGCCTATTATTATGCAGCTAAAATGAATGTTCCAATTATTTCATGCTTTGTAGAAATCAAGGACACTAACAAGCAAGAAAAACTGCATCCTGAATTTAACAAAACACGTTGGATTCTTCATGTTCTCCCTACTATCTATCCTGATCCCAAACTACCCCTTGCTCAAAAGATAGAAAAAATGCGTAAAATTGACTACCTCCAAAAGAAAGCAGCGTATGAAAAATATTATGGTAAGAAGTTAGATTATACTTTTACAGATTGGGATATTGCCGGCTATAAGAAAAAATAGATTTTCTGTTATTAGAAGCAGAAAATCTATTTTTGATTAAAAGTAATCATAAAACGAAACTTCACCTTCTATAAAATCATTATCTACTGGATGATGCTCCTTAATAAATCTTAATAGAACAGCTTGTTTCAAGGTTAAATGACCTAATAAAACTTTTGTCCAATTAGTTAAAGAGCCGCTATAATCAGGATCTTTTAGTTTTTCTCACTTTGATTTCTTTGTTTATCTGATCAATCTCCCAAGTCCCATTATTTTCAGCAACTATTTCATTATCAGTTATTTCGATATTAATTTTGCCAGCATTAATTAAGTGTAAAGCGTCTAATACTTGTTCAATATTAATTATTCGAGTCATCATATAAGGTAAAATCTGAACCTTTAAACCTTCCTGCTCTGGGAAAAATTCGCCTAGTAAGCTGGATTCTGACATTTTCATAGCCATAACGTCGATAAAACTTTCAGAAAATAGTGTAGTTCTGCTTGTACAATTCTAAAATAATTTCCTTTATCAAGTGATTAATATCACCTTGACCGCAATTTTCTGGATATGAAGCTACGTAACCAACTCCCCCTCATTTTCACTTTTTTAGCAAAAATTCTACTTTCAAATTCATTGACCATGACATAGCTAGCTAATTTTCCATCTTTATATTCGCCAAAATCCATACTATGGTTATACCGAGCCAGGAAATTGTTATTTAGTTTCATCTGCTTTTACCTTTTTTGAAATATCAATTTACCAGATAATATATGTCTATATTTTCATTATACTAAGATAAAAGCGCAACAAAAAAGTCCTAACCTAATGGTTAGGACTTTTAAATTGTGCTGACTAAAGGATTCGAACCTTCGACCTCATCATTACTAGTGACGTGCTCTGCCAACTGAGCTAAGTCAGCGTTTCTCACAACGTTAATTAGTATAGCAGATGATTTTGGAAAAAGCAAAACTTTTTTACAATAAAATTAACGTAAATTGCAATAATAAATTGAACACTTATGCTGCTTGATAGATATGATCTAATTCTCTTTCAAAGATTTCATCTGGTGTATGATATGCCAATATCTTTCTTGGCAGTGAATAACACCAGGTCTCAATATTAATAATATCTTGAAGAGAATATTTATTGATGTAGTTGCCTTTAGGAATAAATCTGCGAATAAGTTCATTATGCCTTTCAACCGTGCCTTTATCACAAGAAGTATATGGATGAGCATAATAGACTAATGTGTTAGATACTTTCTCTAAGTTGGAAAGTTCCGCAAACTCTGAACCATTCTCAGTAGTAATTGTCTTGAAGATTTCATTCCAGTGCTCACTGTATTGTTTGCGTGCTGCCATTACACTGTCTGCTGTTTTATCAGGAATACGCATAATCAAGAACTTTCGACTCATTCGTTCAGACAAAGTTAACAATACTTGATCGTCTTTAGTCTTATGTCCTAAGACTAGGTCGCATTCCCAATGACCGAATTCTTTGCGATCATTAACCTCTTTGGGACGTTCCTCAATACTTCGACCTAATTTCTTCTTATTTTTATGAATACGATGAATTTTAGTATTACGCTTTAGCTTTTCAGGCAAATCAGAGTTTCTGATAGCTAATAAGCCCTGGTCTACATAGTTATATAAAGTTCTAGTGCAAACTGTTTGATGATGAGAAAATTCTCCTATGGCTAAACTACGATTAGCACATACGTCAAGCGACCAGCCATCTTCAAAGAAATGTTTATTGACATACTTGATGAAATCAGCTTTCTTTAAAAAATCTGATTTACGACCGCAGTGATTACGATTAGATTGATAAACACTTTGACCATGATCTGCCTTATACCGCTTTTGCTTGCCATGATAAAGAGAAACTGTGCCACGTCTAATCTCATAACTGATTGTTGAGGGAGAACAAGCTAGTTCACGAGCAATAGCTCTGATAGAGCAATTATCTTTTAAGCGCGTTTGGATAATAACTCGCTCTTCTAGTGATAAATGCTTTCCCTTTTTGTGCTTAGGCATGATAGAATGTAAAGAGTCCATTTGTGACCTCGTTTCTGAATGTTGTGTTGGTAATTACATTCTATCAAACAGGTCCAGATGACTTTTTTATTTTTCAAAAGTGTTCAACTTAATTTTACAATCGGCCGCTTTGTATTTTTAATTGTATTATCATGCTTTAATATAGTCCTTATATTGTCAAATTTGATAAGTGCTATTACATTACTTAGTTATACAGTTTAATTTCTGGCGTTAAACCATAGGGCTCTGGAATAATAACAATTTATATTCCCTCCTTAAATTAATATAAAATTATTATAAATAATTTAAGATATTTTTATTATAATTGTCAAATTTGATAATTATTTTGGCAATAATTCAAAAAAATTATTGTAGCCACTTTCCGACAAAATTTTTCTAATTGCTATCTTAGATAAATTGTCTTTATTAAAAACTGCTTTATAGTATAGAGCTAATTCTTTATATCCTATAAATAAAGGATCTTCCGGTAATAATTCTATTTGTTTTAAAGCTTGGTTAATATTTTTAGTATTATTATTGTTATAACAATTTTGAAGATAGTTTATAGCTATAGAGGCAATTAATTCTTGGACATATTTATTACTAGATTTGATCATTTTAAAATGATTAAAAATAGAATTTACCATTGCAGTTAATTCTTCAAAATTAAAAATAAGCATTGAAGTGCTAAATAGTTGTAATGAAAAAGTATCCCAATTATCGGTATTAAATATCTCACTTTTGATTTTTCTTTTTTCTTCAGAACTAATAAGCTTTAAGTTATTTTGTATAGAACATTTCATTAATTTAGCTAATAAAATCAAATGATCATTATATTTTAATTCATTAAGTTGCACTATTACATCATTTATTTTATCGAGATTGTGCTCATAAAAAGCCTGTTGTAATTTTTTGGTTAATATCTCCTGTTTTGAAATTTTATTTGTTTTTATTTCCTGAAAAAATCTTATAATATCAATTCCATGAAGAGCTAAAATCTTTGTTAAATCATTTACGTTTATATCAAATAAATTTCGTTCAACTTTTGAATAATACGAAACAGAGAGAATAGATCCAACCATTTCTTTTTGTGATAGGCCCAATTCCTTTCTTTTATTTTTCAATGCACTTCCAATTAAACCTGTATTTTCCATCTTGATCACCCATAAGTAGACTTAAACATTTAAGGCTGTATACTTTTTCCTGTTGATGAATATCTATGATATTCTATCGACAGGATTTTTTTACGTAAAAAAGAGGCCATAGTCCTCTCTTACTTAAAATCCTTCTTCGACCAATTCAATTAAGTGTATGGAGATTTAAACTATGTCCTCTTTAAATGATTATATTAAATTTACTCTTGATATTGAAGATCAAAACATTATTTTTTCTGATTATTCAAATGAAAATATTAACGGTAAGATTTGCAAAATATATTTAGCTGAGCTTATTCAACCTGCTTCTCCTTATTGTCGTTCTACTAATCTTAAGCATAACGGTCATTACGTTTCTAACGTTCGTTTCATTACTGCTGATGCTAGTAAGCCCGTTACTATCAGATTAAGAAAACAACGTGTTCTTTGCAATGACTGTTTAAAAAGATCTATGGCTCAATCTAATCTGGTTAATAAATATTGTCATATCTCTAATGTCTCAAAACTTAAAGTCCTTTCTGCTCTTACTGAAGATCGCTCAATGACCAGCATTGCTAGAGAACATAACTTATCAGTTAATACTGTTCAAAGAGTATTAGAATCCTGCTCTTCTAAGTTTTACGATGATTTTGATAGTTTACTTGAACACTTAGCTTTTGATGAATTCAAAGGTGTAGACAAAAAGCTTCACTTTATTTGTCTAGATGGTGATACTCACAAAGTTATTCAAATTCTTAGAACTCGTTTTAAGCCTGATATTTTGCGATATTTTTACAAGTTTACTCCTAAGGCTCGCTCAATGGTTAAGACAGTGACCATGGATCTTAACTGCTATTATCCACTAGTTGCTAGAGAATTATTTCCAAATGCTCAGATAGTTATTGATCGTTTCCATATGGTTCAAATGCTTACTCGATCTTTTAACATTTTCAGAGTTCAGATCATGAAACAATTCAATAAACAAAGCCGTGAATATAAACTTTTAAAGTCTCCTTGGAAGCTTTATCTCATGAAATATGACAAACTTAACAAGACTACTCCATACTACGATTGGCACTTTAAAGACTATCTCACTCAGGAACATGTTGTCTTAGACGGCTTAGAGTGCAATAAAGATCTTGAAAATACATATTGGATTATGCAGGACTTTATGACTGCTATTCAAAATAAAGATGAAAAGAAAGTTATTCATTTACTTCATTCAAAACAAGCGGTTGGTAAACAAATGCATCAAACTCTATTAACTTTTAAACGTAATTATTCTGGTGTCCTAAATGGTATTGCCTCAACTTATTCTAATGGCTGTCTTGAAGGAGTTAACCGTAAAATTAAACAAATTGAGCGTACTGCTTATGGCTATAGAAATTTCAAACATTTATTAATTAGAATTAGACTCGAAGAAAATATTATAAAAGAAAAGGAATCAAACAGCTATTTCTTAGCTGCTTAATTCCTTCTTAAAATTATCCATCAACAGGATTTGCAAAAGAGCCACATTTAATTACAAACATTATAATCTAAACACACAAAAAAAGCCTATAATGCTCACGATAATCGCTCGTATTACAGGCTTCTATATTCTTATTTATGCTGACTAAAGGATTCGAACCTTCGACCTCATCATTACTAGTGACGTGCTCTGCCAACTGAGCTAAGTCAGCCTATTTATATGACAATTATGTATTTAATCATATATTTTATTAATACACAAGAGTTTTTTTGATTTTTTAGTGAGGTTAGTAATATTTTATTTTGTTATTCTGGAAAACGTTTTCAAATAATGCTACTATATCCGTGTAACTTAATATAATAAGTTACACTGAAAAACATTACTAATATTAATTGAGTATGAATATTGAGGATATACCATGAGCTACACTTATACATTACGTTACGTTTTTGATCCACGTACCAACACACCTGAAAAGGATGAAAAACTTTTAAATTTTGTACAAAAAGCAAAAATTGATGACGTAGCTTTCATTATTAACGGTGAAGAATTAAACCATAGCCATTTAACAAAAGAAGAGACTCAAGTTTGGTTGGATACCATTATTCTCCTACAAAAGCAACTAGCTAAACTTGGTATTACGACTAGTTTAAATCCATGGACAACTATTATGCACTCTGATCGTGGCTTTAGTGTTAATCCTAAGATTGGCTTTAATACTTTTGTAGATATTAATGGCAATCGGGCTAAAGATATGGCTTGTCCTGCAGATCCGACTTGGCGTAAATATTTAGCTCAGAGATATGCACAATATGCTTCAATTCATCCTCGTCGTTTATGGATGGAAGATGACTTTAGACACTATAACCATACTCCTCTAAAATTGATGTGCTTTTGCGGCTATCATATGAAGCTATACCAAGAAAAAATAGGTAGGGCTGAAAGTCGAGAAGAATTTGTCAAAAACATGTTAAAGCCTGGCGAGCCTACCATTGAACGAAAAATTTATCTTGATCAAGCTCGCAAGGAAATGATTGAAAACGAGCACTTGATTGAACAAGCAGTTCATAAGGTAAGCCCAGAGACTGATCTGGGACAAATGACTTCATTTCCAGACTGGCATGCAATTGAAGGCAGAGACTGGGCTAAGCTATTTGATGCTCAAGCTGGTCCTGGACGCCCACGTGTAGCACGGCCGCACCTACCTGCTTATAATGAAGTAGCTCCTTTGATTTATGGGCGCAAATTCGAAGAATATAGCCGTACTACTGCTGCTTTTTTAGGCCCCCATGCTGAATTATATCCAGAACTAGAAAATTCAATGTGGACTCCACAAGTAAAATCTAATACCTTTATCGCCTTTCAAATTATCACGACTGCCCTTCTTGGTGCAAAGGGCATTATGCTGAATATTTTTGATATGATGGGCAACGGAATAAATGAAGATTGGGGCTATGGCAAGATGCTTGCAGATATTAAACCATTTGTTTCTGCTTTAGCCAACCACCGTCTCAATATGAAAGAATTAAGAGGTATTAAAGTTCTAGTAGATCAAGATTCTGCTTATACTGCTCATACCACTTTAGGCAAAGATCCAGAAGAATTGCTCCCCCATGAAAAAAACTGGGCTAGTCTTTTAGCCAGTTTTAGCTTTGCAACAACTATTTTGCCTATTCAAGATAATTTTGAAATCAAAAATCAAACAATTGCAATTGCTGGTCAACTGCTGCGCAATCTTACAGACAGTCAAATCACTAAACTAATCACACAAAATACAGTTCTACTTGATGGTGAAAGTATCCAAGTGTTACTTGATCGAGATTTAGGTAACTTGCTCCATATTCAATCTGCTAAATGGCATCCAGCTAAAAGTGGATATCAATCATTTGAACAAGCCGATGGTGTTACTGTTCAAGGCGTTAAAAATCCACGTATTACCATGCTTCAACACACTGGTAATTATTTACAGCTTGCTTATCAGCCAAATAGCAATATCAAAATTTGGAGCTCGGCTTATAATTCTATCGATCAAAAACTTGGAAATTTCATGGCAGTTATTGATGACCATATAATTGTCCTTCCCATGGATCAAGATCCAAAACACGGTTGGGAATCACAATTTTCTTCATATAAACAAGGGTTGATGCAACAAATTATGGCTAGCGTTGAACCTACTGACTACTTAATCAATATGCCTCACGTTAAATTAAACATTCAAGAAAATGGCAAAGTAGTCTGGCTAGCTAATTTCAACTTAGATAGTTATACAGAAATTAAATGGCACATCAGTGAGCCTTTACCATCTACTACAGCTACCTTAATTAGAAAGTATGGTAGTAGTATTGAAAAGGAAGCAGTTAAAATTGATGTAAGAAATAATCTGGCTATAATTAAAGCTTCCCTTTCACCTCTTGAAACTATTCAACTGATATTTTAGTAATAAAGAAGGGCGTTAGCTCTTCTTTTTTATAGATAAATGTCTTCTGCTTTTATATTTAAGCTAAAAAGCATTAAAATAAAAATAATACAACCCTTAATGAGAGGACTTTTATCTTGGGTAAAATACTTGATTATGTTCGCTGGCGAGGGGACCTAACACTGGATCGAGAACCATTCAATAGTTTAGATGCTGGACTTTTTGCTGCATTTGCTTATCTTCCTTTTGATTCTAGTGTTAAAGGGCATACTCTCGAAGCAGCTACAAAACGTTTAATACAAAAGAAGACATTAATTCATTCAGATAAAATAGAAGCTCAATTAATCAACCTTAGTGATCGATATAAAAATATGCGCTTTTTAGACTGGTCTCATCTTTCCCAGAAAAAGCCACCAGTCCAGTTCACTGCTATGACGATTGAACTAGATCCTCAAACTATTCTGGTGGCCTATCGGGGAACTGATGGATCCATGGTCGGACTTAATGAAGATGTAGATATGAGTTATCAGCCAGAAGTTTTTGGACAAAATGTAGCAGCAGAATATTTAGATAAAATTGCCCAGACTTATCCTGATAAACGAATTTATACTACAGGACATTCAAAAGGTGGAAACTTTGCTGCTTATGCTGTATCTGCTGTTTCACCTAAAATTCAAGATCGAATAATAAAAGCATATAGTTTTGACGGACCTGGCTTTATGAAAGAAACCTATAATCAATTGGAATTTCAACGAGCTATCCCTAAGATGATCACTTATGTTCCCGAAGGATCAATTTTTGGAATGATGCTCGATCATCCTGAACGTGTCATCGTAGTTAAAAGTAAGATGAAACATTTAATGCAGCAGCATAATCCCATGCATTGGGAAGTTGCTCGAAATAGCTTTGTTATGGCTCCTGGTCTCAGTAATGCTAGCAGAATTATTAGGAGTACATTTATTTCTTGGAATACAAAAATTCCACGTGAAAAACGTGAGGAATTATGGCTTGCTTTCTTTACTGCTCTTGAATCACAAAAAATTACCGATACGAGTCAGCTAACAACTAATAAAATTCGCGGTGCAATTCAATTTAGTCATGCTTATCTTTCATTAGATCCAAAAACACGCTTAATTGCTAACGAAATAATATCTGATATTACCACGACCGCACGCCAATATATTAATTTCCCATTTCTTAACCATACTGAACATCTAAAACCTCTTGGTAACGATTCAAGTAAAGGTCCAATTGTTGATGATTCATATGATGGAAGTTAATTTTGTTTCATGTGAAACACAAAAAAGGCAACTTTACTTGAAGTTGCCTTTTTATTATATATTTTTATTGATTTTTCAAAGCTTCCTTAGCTAGCTCAAAGTCACCTAAAGTTGCAGAACCATTGTCTTCAACTGCTGGACGTACAATTAATTCGTTGACGTCTGGCGTTGCAACATAATTATTGTTAAATTCTCTAAAGAATCCACGAACTTGGACCAAATCTTGATCATTGAGTACAGATCCACCAACAACCATAACATCTGGGCGCATAGTCATGTAAGCATTAAATAATAATTGAGCTACATAGTATGAAACATAGGTAAACACCTTGTGGTCTCTAGGTAATTTTTCACCTGGAATACCGGTTCTTCCCTCTAGAGAAGGTCCCGCTGCCATTCCTTCAACACATTTATTACCGTGAAATGGACATCTTCCAGTATAGTTGTCGCCAGGATAAGGGGTAACTAGCATGTGCCCCATTTCTGGGTGATTATTTAAACCAATGAATTTACCAGCTTGTACCGCACCGGCACCAACTCCTGTTCCAATTGTTACATAGAAATAGGTCTTAGAATCGTCTTTTCCACGTGCAATATATTCCCCGTAGCAAGAAGCATTAACGTCAGTAGTCATTACTACGGGAATGCCTAGTTCTTTTTCAAAAGTCCCTTTAACGTTGGTTCCTGACCAACCACGCTTAGGTGTATCTAGGATATAACCAAATGTTCTAGAATTTGGATTGATGTCAATTGGACCAAAAGTACCAATTCCTAAAGCAGCCACTGGATGCTCTTTAAAGAATTCAATACTTTTTGCTAAAGTTTCTTTTGCATCTGTTGTTGGAATTCTCTTCTTAGCTACAACTTTACCACTTTCAGTATCTTGAACTGCCAAGATAAATTTAGTTCCACCAGCTTCAATACTGCCCACATATTTATTTTCTACCATTCAACTTACACCTTCTCATTCACTTAACTTTACTAGAAAGATATACTTTTAACTATTATAGTATAGCTAATTAATGAAACGCTTACAAATCTTTTTTTAAGCTTCGCTATGAGTATAGTCAAGATTTGAAAAACGGTTATATGGTTTAGAAAACATTAATTTTACTGTTCCACGTGTACCAGAACGGTTTTTCTCAATAATTACTTCTACCTCGCCGTTATCTTCTTCTGCTTCTACTTCGCCTTCATCATCTTCATCGCGCTCATCACGATAATAATCATCACGATAAAGGAAGGCAACAATATCGGCATCTTGTTCAATAGACCCAGATTCACGAATATCAGATAAAACTGGCCGCTTATCTTGACGTTGTTCAACCGAACGAGAAAGTTGTGATAGAGCAATAACAGGAATATGTAATTCTTTAGCTAATTTCTTTAATTGACGTGAAATTGCAGAAACTTCCTGTTGTCGAGATTCACTACGTGGTCCTTCAATTAGCTGCAAGTAGTCAATTACAATTAAGCCTAAATTTCCTTTTTCTTTAGCTAATCTACGTGCTTTAGCTCGAATCTCACTCATTTTAATTCCCGGCGTATCATCAATATAGATACTGGTATTATCTAGGGAACCTGCCGCTACAACTAATTTACGCCACTCCTCATCAGTCAGCTGACCTGTTCTAAGATGCTGTGAATCAATTAGTCCCTCTGAAGCTAGCATTCTTTGAACTAATTGCTCAGCTCCCATTTCAAGAGAGAACATAGCAACAGTTTTATCAGTTTTTAGTCCAACAAATTGTGCCACATTAAGAGCAAAAGCAGTTTTACCAACCCCAGGACGAGCGGCCAATATAATTAATTCATCATCGTGAAAACCAGTTGTCATCTTATCTAATTCAGAAAATCCAGATGGTAAACCAGTCACCATATTTCCATCATCAGGAATTGAGTTAATTTCTTCCATAGCCGTGTTTAGTACATCATGAATAGATTTGAACCCACCACTTGCATTATCCTGGGAGACACCCATTATTTGGCTTTCAGCATCATCTAAGATATCAGTTACATCATCAGAGCCTTCAATTGCATTTTGAATAATCCTTTGACTAGTAGAAATTAGATTTCTAAGAATAGCTTTTCGCTTTACAATTTTTGCGTAGTAAGTAACATGGGCTGCTGTTGGAGTTGCCATTGATAGTTCTGTAACGTAGGCGATCCCCCCAATATCATCCACTTGATTATTTTTCTTTAACTCATCTTGTAAAGTAACTGGGTCAATTACTTCCTCACGATCTGAGATATTAAGCATTGCCTGAAAAACAATTCTATTTGCATGTTCATAAAAATCATCAGGCTGTAATACATCTGAAGCATCAATAATTGCTTCGGGATCTAAAAAGACGGCCCCTAGGACCGCCTTTTCTGCTTCACTATCATGGGGAATTTGTTGAGAAACAACATTATCCATTATTAGTCTTGCTCCGTAATGTGAACGCGAATTACTGCTTCTACGCCTTTAAATAATTTAACAGGTACATTTGTATACCCTAATGATTTAATTGGTTCTGGAAGCTCTAATTTACGCTTATCAACCTTGATTCCGTATTGCTTTTCAAGTCCTTCAACAATCTTCTTACTTGAAATAGAACCAAATAAGCGAGAATCAGTACCAGCCTTAGACTTAAAGTTAACAATAGTTTTATCATCTTCAAGTTTTTTCTTAATATCTTCAGCAGCAGCCTTCTCTGCTTCATAAGCATCTTTTTCAGCTTTTTGAACACGTCTTAAGGTATTTAAGTTAGAACTAGTAGCTTCTTTAGCGTATCCATTTTTAATCAAGAAGTTTTGAGCATAGCCATCAGGTACGTTCTTAACTTCTCCGCGTTTACCTTTACCCTTCATATCTTTAATAAAAATAACTTTCATAAGTTTCACTCCTATTCATTTTCTTTGAGGTAGTCATTAATTGCTCCCAAGAGCTTAACTTTAGCTTCTTCGATTGTTATCCCCTTGAGCTGAGTTGCGGCATTAGATAAGTGACCGCCTCCGCCTAGTTTTTCCATAATTACTTGAACGTTAACATTACCCATTGAACGAGCTGAGATACCGACTGCATCTTTACTCCGTCTAGTTAATGCAAAACTGGCATCTACATGTTCAAGAGATAAAGCTGTATCGGCTGCTTGAGCAGTAATAATAGGGTCATAGATCTTATTTTCTTCACCTACTAAGAGAGCCATATCTGGTTCAATCATGTCAATCGTAGAAACTAAGTGACTTCTTTGCAAGTAATTATCGATATTTTCCTTCAAAAGTTCAGATACAACTTGCGTATCTGCTCCAATTGACCGTAAATAACTTGCTGCATCAAAAGTTCTAGTTCCAGTTCTCAAGGAGAATTCCTTTGAGTCGACCGTAATACCAGCTAGCATAGCTGATGCTTCTAAATCAGTCAAGACACCTTCTCCACCTTGAGGTTGGTACTCAATCATTTCAGTTACAAGCTCACAAGTTGAAGATGCATAAGGCTCAATGTATACCAGCATTGGATTTTCAGGAAATTCTTCTCCACGACGGTGGTGATCGATAATAATTAATCGATTCTTCAATCGATCGTAAAGTTCCGGATCATAAGTAATACTATACTTAGAATGATCGGTTAAAACTAGTAGGGACTCATCGGTTGCTTCTTCTAAAGCATCTTTAGGCGAAATAAATATATCTTTATCGATCCCTGCAGCTTGCATTTTAGCAATTAAACGTCCTACGTCATAATTAACATGATCAACATCTAAAACAACACTAGCTTTTACACCATGAATTCGAGCAATTTTTACAATTCCGATTGCAGATCCAATTGCATCTAGGTCAGGATTTCGATGTCCTTGAACAAAAACATGGTCAACGCCCTTAAATAATTCTACCAAAGCCTGAGAAACCATTCGAGCTCTTACCCTAGTTCGTTTCTCCATTGGATTAGATTTTCCACCATAAAAATGTGCTTCGTGACCCGATTGTTTTACAACAACTTGGTCTCCACCACGTCCTAAAGCTAAATCTAAGTTAGATTGAGCTTGATCAGCAATTTCATTTAAGCTTTCTGAGCCAAATGCAATCCCAATAGATAACGTCAATGGCATATTCTTTCGACTTGATTCAGTTCTAACTTTATCCAAAATAGAGAACTTATCTTCTTCCATCTTGGCTAAATCATGCATATGCGTCAACAAAATAAAGTGATCTTCATCAATACGTTTAAGATATGAATTAAATTGTCCAGCATAATTACTAAGGGCATTTTGGACATATGAACTCATATTTGTTAGGTTCTGATCACTCATAGACTGGCTTAATTCATCATAATTATCAATAAATATTAAGCCAATTGCTAATCTCTCTTGTTTATACTTCTCCTCAATATTGGCATAGCGCGTAATATCAAGTAAATAAACAACACCCAAGTCATCTTGGACAACCATTTCAAACTTTCGGTCGCCCCATTTAATAATTTTATTTTGATTGCTATTTGACTTAATAGCATCATCAACATATTTAGCTAACTCTTTATCTACTGACGAGATAGAAGAGCCGATAATATCTTTACCATGCAAATACATTTGCAGATAAGGATTAATCCATTGAATTTGTCGATCTTTATCATAAAGCATAATTCCGAGAGGCATTTTAATCATAGCCTCTTGTTCCCCACGCTTTATGCGGTATGAAAGATTAGCAGCGTAATTATTAGTATTCCCAGCTAGAACATAAATTCCATATATTACAAAAATAATTGTTAAGATGAACAACAGCACCATAGCAAGTCCAAAAAGTGGACTAATTAATGTCCCAATAATTGCTCCTAATAAGGATAAAACAAGGACAATAATCAGCGATGCTGTTAAACGTGTATCTTTAACAAATTCAGGCAATTCTAATTTGCGTAAAAAGCCTTTCATTGAAGTTCCTTCCTGTTTATAGCATTAATATCATCAAAAATAATCTACTGCATCATTTTATATTATACATCAAAAAATGCTTGCTTATCATCTAAGCTAAGCAAGCATCAGAGCATGTTATGTCGACGTAAATACCAAAGCAAAATTGCCATTACAATAATCGAACCTACAGTAATTATCACCCAGTCAAATGGATTATGAAAAATAGGCAAATCAACATTCATCCCAAAGAATCCTGTTACAATAGTTGGAATTGTTAAAAGAAGTGACCACACAGTCAAAAATTGCATGGTATTGTTTAAGTTATTATTCAGAATGTTGTTGGACGTCTTAGAGATTTCCTCAGTAACTTCACTATAAATTTTGATCATCTGTGAAGATTGCTGAACTTCAATGATAATATCGTCACACATTTCCTCTTCAGAAGCATTCATATGAAGTCCTGATTTTTTATTTTTTAGACTTTCAAGCATCATTAGATTAGTTCTAATTGAACTAGATAAATAAACCAAACTTTTTTCAACCTGTGATAATTCTTGTAAGTCTTTATTATGAATTCGCTCACTTAAGTTATTATCTAAAACTAATCGCTGACTGTTTAGCTGGCTAAGTGCCCTTTGAAAGTATTTCGTAACGGCAAAAAGAATAGCAAAAATCAATTCTTTTTCACTATGAATATGCTCATCGGGGCGTTGCCTAAATTCTTCAATCATATAAGTTGTATCAGGAGAATGAACAGTAAAAAGTGTATGATCGACCATTAAAAACTTAATTGGTAAAGTCGTAAAATGATCTGCATCAGCTGTTGGCCAAACTGGAACATCGTAAACCAACAAATCACTGTTAGTAATATAATCATGATCAAAGTGAGGACGTTCGTGAAGGTCGGTAATATAAGAGATAATCTCTGACGTCAAATCAAAATCATCTTTTAATAATCTAATATCATGATCGTCACAGTTATAAATATCGTACCATTTGTAGTCAAAATCAATGTTTCCGGCTAGTTTTTGCTTAATAATCATGACAATCCCTCCATTTACTTCTTTTATAATACCGCAAAAAACAAAATAAAAAGAGTAGCATAAGCTACTCTTTTTATTAATTGTGATCTGTTATTAGTCTTCTGCGACGAATGGCAATAAGCCCATAACACGAGCTCTCTTAATAGCAACAGTCAACTTACGTTGATTCTTTGCGCTAGTGCCAGTGACACGACGTGGTAAGATCTTACCTCTTTCAGAGATAAAACGTTTCAACAAATCAACATCTTTGTAGTCGATGTAGTCAATGTGGTTAGCTGCAATAAAGTCAACCTTGCGACGACGACGGCCACCTCTTCTTTGTTGAGCCATATCAAAGATCCTTTCTAATTAAAATTAAAATGGGAGATCATCATCTGAGATGTCAATTGTGCTACCTGAATCTGCAAATGGATCTTGCGGTTTATTGCTTTCTCCACTAGCAGGAGCATTATTCATGCTTGGTGCACTTGATCCACCAAAATTATTGGTACTTGGAGCATTTCCTCCTTGCGGAGCAAAATTACCACCATTAGTCTGACGATTTTCACGATCACGACGTGATTCTAGTAAAGAGAAATTATCAACAATGACTTCAGTCACGTATACTCTCTTACCATCTTTATCATCGTACGTTCTAGTTTGAATCCGACCTTGAATACCAACTAATGAACCTTTTGAAGTAAAGTTAGCAAAATTTTCTGCTGCTTTACGCCAAATTACACAGCTGATGAAATCAGCACCACGCTCACCTTGACTATTGGTATATTGACGGTCAACAGCTAGAGTAAACGTAGCAACTGAGATTCCACTCCCGGTTGTACGTAAATCAGGATCACGTGTTAAACGGCCAACAAGTACAACATTATTAATCATACTTTTGTCCCCTTCCTAATTCACGAAAACAAATTACTTGTCTAATTTTACAGTCATTGAACGTAAAATTTGGTTATCAATACGAGAAAGACGACCAAATTCATCAACTGGTTCAGAGTTTTCTGCAACGAAAGTCATAATGTGATAAGTACCTTCACGGTATTTTTCAATTTCGTATGCGAAACGTCTCTTACCCCAATCTTTAGATTCAAGTTCTTCAGCACCGTTGTCAGTAACAACTTTATCGAAACGATCGATCAATGCTTTCTTTGAATCTTCGTCAATATCAGGCTTGATGATGTAAGTAACTTCGTACTTAGTTTTTGCCATAATAATTGCACCTCCTCTTGGACTAAATGGTTCTTGCTAAAATCAAGAACAAGGAGTAATGAATAATATTACTCACAATGCTTGATTCTATCACATAAACAAAAAATTACCAAATATTTTTTCACGTGATCCTGAGTTTTATTACTCAATTATTATTACGCAAAAAATTTGGTAATTTTTTATTTATTAATTTTCTTCTACTGGTTCTTCTTCAGTAGTGCTTTCTTCATCACTAGCTTTAGGAACGGCAGTAATACTTGCGACTTGTGCACCATCGTCAACCTTGATTAAACGTACACCCAATGTAGCTCTTCCAGTTTGAGAAACATCGTCCACATCAAAGCGGATCATGACTCCCGCACTGGTAATTAGCATAATATCTTCATCGCCATTGACTACTGTTACACCAGCTAAAGGACCATTCTTTTCAGTAATGTTCGCAGTCTTAATTCCTTTACCTCCACGTCCCTTAACTGGGTATTCAGAAGCTGCAGTACGTTTTCCATATCCTTTTTCAGAAATTACTAATACTTCTGAATCAGGTTCTAGAATATCAGATCCAACGACATAATCGTTATCTCTTAAATTGATTCCGCGAACACCAGCTGCTGTTCTTCCCATCGAACGAACATCTTTTTCATTAAAGGTAACTGCATAACCGAGATGAGTGCCGATAAGAATATTTTGTTTTCCATCGGTAGTTAAAACATTATTCAGTTCATCCCCATCTCGCAATGTTAAAGCAATCAAACCACTGCGACGAATATTCTGGAATTCGCTGACTTTTGTTCTTTTAACTGTTCCCATCTTAGTAACAAAGAACAGATAATTATCATCCGCTCCTTCAGGCACATTGATTACAGCTTGAATCTTTTCGCCTTTATCAAGTTCTAAGAGATTAACTATTGGCAAGCCTTTAGCATTTCTTCCAAATTCTGGAATTTCATAGGCTTTCTTTGAGTAAACTTTACCTAAGTTGGTGAAGAATAGTAAAAAGTCATGGGTACTTGAGAAGATTAAATGGTTGATGAAATCATCATCTTGAACTCCCATTCCCTTTATTCCACGTCCACCACGGTTTTGTACCTTGAATTCATCTGCTGGCATACGCTTAATGTAGCCATTGTGAGTTAGAGTTAAAAGAACATCTTTTTGTTCAATTAAATCTTCATCTTCAATTGAAACGGCTTCACCTTCAGCAATCTTAGTGCGACGATCATCCCCAAAACGCTTTTGAATATCAAGTAACTCATTGTAAATAATTTCATCAATTCGTTCTGGTTTAGCTAAGATATCCTTGTAATCTGCTATTTTTGCTTGCAAATCTTGATATTCAGCTTCAATTTTATCGCGCTCTAAACCTGTTAAACGAACCAATCTCATATCTAAAATAGCTTGAGATTGACGATCGTCTAAACCAAAGTTTTGAATTAATTGGGCCTTAGCAATATCACTATTTTGTGAACCGCGAATAATCTTAATGATTTCATCAATATGATCGAGGGCAATTCTTAATCCAGCTAAAATATGTGCTCTAGCTTCGGCCTTCTTTAACTCAAACTTAGTTCTGCGAGTAATAACATCTTCTTGGTGGTGAAGATAGTACTCAAGCATTTGCTTCAAAGTTAAGAAATGAGGCGCACCATTGACAATGGCAACCATATTCATTCCGAAGTTTGCTTGCATTTGGGTCTCTTTAAATAAATTATTTAAAACCACACTAGCACTTGCATCACGGCGAATATCAATGGTAATTCTCATACCAGTCTGGTCTGATTCATCCCGTACACCAGTAATACCATCGATTGTTTTTTCACGAGCTAAATCAGCTATCTTTTTAACTAATTCAGCTTTATTTACTAAGTAAGGAAGTTCCGTAACTACAATTCGCTCGCGACCATTTTTTTCAGTTTCAATATCGGTCTTTGCCCGAACAACGATATTTCCTTTTCCGGTTTCATAGGCACGGTAAATACCTCCACGTCCCATCACAATTCCACCAGTTGGGAAATCAGGACCAGGAATTACTTTCATTAAATCTTTAGTAGTAACATCGGGATTATCCATCAACATGTGAATGCCGCGAATTACCTCTGCCAAATTATGTGGCGGAATATTTGTTGTCATACCAACTGCAATACCACTGGCACCATTGACAAGTAAGTTAGGAATTCTTGCTGGCAATACTGCGGGTTCATTTTCTGTATCATCATAGTTACGTTGCCAATCAATAGTTTCTTTATTGATATCACGAAGCATTTCAACCGCAATTTTGCTCATTTTTGCTTCGGTATAACGCATTGCGGCTGGTTCATCCCCATCGACAGAACCAAAATTTCCGTGTCCATCAACTAGCATGTAACGATAGGAAAAGTCTTGAGCCATGTGGGCCATAGCTAGATAGATTGAAGAGTCACCATGCGGGTGAAACTTACCCATAACTTCCCCAACAATTCTGGCACTCTTCTTATATTGCTTATCTGGTGTAACTCCTAATTCATGCATTCCGTAAAGAATACGACGTTGTACAGGCTTTAAACCATCTCGAACATCTGGTAAGGCACGAGCCACAATAACTGACATAGCGTAGTCTAAGAAGGATGTACGCATGGTATGGGTTAAATCAACATTACGTATTCTGTGATCTTGAGGTTGATTTTCGTTAGCCATCTAAAGCCTCCTAAGCATCTAAATTCTCAACGTATTTAGCGTTCTTTTCAATAAATTCTCGTCTTGGACCTACTTCATTACCCATCAAGAGGTCAAATATCTTGTCAGCATCTTCCGCATATTCAGGACTTACTCGATCTAACCGACGATTTTCTGGATTCATTGTAGTTTCCCATAGTTGCTCTGGATCCATTTCTCCTAGTCCCTTATAACGTTGAACAATTGGTTTAGGACTTGGTTGCAAGGTACCTAAGTAATCATGCAATTCTTCGTCAGTATCGAGATATTTCTCTACCTTACCTTGGCGAACTTGGTATAGAGGTGGACGAGCTATATAAACATATCCCTTTTCAATCATTGGACGCATGTAGTTATAGAAGAGAGTCAAAAGCAGAGTTCTAATGTGAGCACCATCGACATCGGCATCTGTCATGATGATCAATTTATGATATCTTGCCTTTGAAACGTCAAAATCAGCACCAAATCCTGTACCTAAAGCGGTAAAGAGGGATCTAATTTCTTGGTTAGCAAGTATTCTATCCATTGAAGCTTTTTCAACGTTCAGAATCTTACCTCTAATTGGCAAAATTGCCTGCGTTAAACGAGAACGTCCTTGCTTTGCAGATCCACCGGCAGAGTTACCCTCAACGATAAATAACTCTGAAATACTTGGATCATTACTGGTATTGTCAGCTAGTTTTCCTGGCAAGTTAGCAATTTCAAGTCCTGACTTCTTACGTGTAACTTCACGTGCACGCTTAGCAGCAGTTCTAGCTCTTTCAGCAAGTTGTCCTTTTTCAACAATCTTACGACCAACAGAAGGATTTTCCATTAAGAAACGACTAAACGTTTCTGAAAATGCTCGATCGACTGCAGTTCTAGCATCTGAGTTTCCAAGCTTAGTCTTAGTCTGACCTTCAAACTGGGGACTAGGGTGCTTAACAGATACAACAGCTGTAATTCCTTCACGAATATCTTCACCAGATAAGTTATCATCTTTATCCTTCAAGATTTTAGCCTTATGAGCATAATCGTTAACTACACGAGTTAGAGCAGTCTTAAAGCCGGCTTCGTGCATCCCACCTTCATAAGTGTGAATATTGTTTGCGAATGTCATTAAAGTTGTTTTATAGCCGTTGGTGTATTGCAACGCAACTTCAACATCAATACCTTCATAATTACCTTCAACATAGATTGGTTCATCAAATAATACTTCTTGACCTTTGTTTAAAAAGGCAACGTATTCTTTGATCCCGCCTTCAAAGTGGTAAACATCGGTCTCAGCACTTTCTTTACGCTTATCGGTAAAGGTTAATTTTAGGCCCTTGTTTAAGAAAGCAAGTTCACGAATTCTGTTCTTTAAAATTTTATCATCGAAAGTTGTGGTTTCGGTAAAAATATCTGGATCAGGATAGAACCGAACAGTCGTTCCGTGTTCTTCAAGAGGCACAGTTCCTACTTGTTTCATTTCGTCTACTACACGGCCATGATCAAAAGAAATTGCATATTTCTTTCCATCCCTCATAACAGTAACATCAAGTTTAGTTGAGAGGGCGTTTACTACAGATGCACCAACACCGTGAAGACCACCAGATACTTTATATCCGCCACCGCCGAATTTACCACCAGCGTGCAAAACAGTAAATACAGTTTCTAGAGCTGGACGACCTGTTTTAGCTTGAATATCAACGGGAATACCACGTCCATCATCTTGGACTGTAACACTACCATCTTCATTAACAGTGACTTCAATCTTAGTTGCAAAACCTGCTAGTCGTTCGTCAATACTATTATCAATAATTTCCCAAACAAGGTGGTGTAAGCCTTGGCTACTGGTTGAGCCAATGTACATACCTGGGCGTTTTCTAACTGCTTCAAGTCCACCTAAAACTTGAATTTGACTTGCGTTATAAGTATCTGCACGCTTTTCAAAATCTTTAGCTTTATTTAATGCTGCCTTGCTCTTATCTTCTGCCATTTAACTCTCCTTTGTACTGATCGTTCCAGCAGAAATGTGATAGACCTTAGGTTCTTTCACGATTTCCCAAGAAATACCTTCTAAATCTGTTGTTGTGATAAAAGTTTGCGTTTTTCCATGAATATAATTCAGTAAACTGCTCTGTCTTCGATGATCTAATTCGCTCATTACATCATCTAAAAGTAAAATTGGATACTCTTGTGTCAATTCATGTACTAATTGAATTTCAGCCAACTTTACACTTAAAGAAATCGTCCGTTGCTGTCCCTGAGATGCAAAATCATGGGCATTTTTATCGTTAATTAAAAAATCCAAGTCATCTCGATGGGGGCCACTTAATGTAGTTCCCTTTCGAATTTCATTAGGACGATTTTTTTTATAACTAGTAATAACTTTTTGATAAATAGTTTCTACATCATCCTCTGGGGTAATTTCCTTAACTGATGGACGATAAAAAATCTTTAATTTTTCAGCTTGACCACTAATCTCACTATGCGCAATTTGAGCATATGAATTAAGTTTTTTAATGTATTTAATTCTTCTCGAAATTATCTCTGCTGCAATTCCTGCCAACTGATCTGACAAGACATCTAAAAAAACTAGATCATTTGCCTTTTTTATGCTCAATTGCTTCAAGTAATTATTTCTTTGTTGCAGTACCTGCCGATACTGACTTAGAAAATATAGATATTCTGAATTAATTTGCCCAAACTCTAAATCCATAAAACGTCTTCTAATTGATGGAGCTCCTTTAACCAGTGCTAGGTCTTCGGGAGAAAACAAAATTGCATTCATTTGTCCTACATAAGCGGAAAGCTTCTTTTGCTCTAGTCTATTTACCCAGGCTTTTTTTCCGTTTGGTGTTAAACGCAATTTTAACTCTACTTCTAATTGACTTTTATGAACTTTTCCTTGTAAGCCCGCAAATTTACTTCCAAAACGAATTAATTCTTTATCGCTATTTGTTCGATGAGATCGAGTTAGGGCCAAAAAATAAATCGCCTCAAGTAAATTAGTTTTTCCTTGGGCGTTTGGACCAATAAAAATATTTACATGAGGGTCAAAATTTATCTTTAGTTCTTCAAAATTTCTAAAATCTTTTAATTCAAAGTTTGCAAGATACATCGGCTACTCTGAAATAAATTCATACTCTTCTCCAGCCAAGTTTAGTACATCTCCAGGATGTATTTTCTTTCCACGGCGATCTTCTACTTCACCGTTCAACTTAACAGGATTTTCTTTTAGATACCATTTAGCTTGACCACCAGAAGCTATCACACTCTCTTCTTTTAAAAACTGAGCCAGCGTAATATATTCTCCCTTAATTGTGAATTTTTTGATAATATCACCCCATTTGCCTTGTCATACCTAGTCATTATACCGTTTTTTTATGTGAAATTCAATTTTATGACGTATTGTAGCCTTTTTTAAGCCGCTTTATTCCAATTTAATATGACTATACTTAACTGGATGAAAATTCGCTTAATCAGCCTAAATTTAGCTTTTAAATATAATGCACGAAAAAAAGAGCTACAAAAGTAGCTCTTTTTATAAACTAAAATGTTCTAACTGGTGTAATTAATTGAGTAAAGTTGACATCTTGTTTTGCCGGTATCACCGTAAATGGTCTTAGCGGCTGAGTAAAGTTCATAACAATGGAATCAGTAATAGAAGCACGTAAAGCTTCTCTTAGATAATCAGGGTTGAAGGAAATAGTTAATCCCTCTCCTTCAAGATTCTTAAAACCAATTTCTTCTTCCACGTTCCCTATTTCAGGTGAATCACCTTGGAGTTTAACTAATTGATTTTGAACATCGAGAGTCATTTTAACCACATTGTTTCGGCTTTCGTGAGTAAGAAGACTGGCACGTTCTAGAGACCGAGCTAAAACTGGTAATTCAAATTCAACTGAAGTTGTAGATTCAGTTGGAATTAAACGATCAGTGTCTGGATATTGTCCATCAAGTAGACGTGAATAGAATGCAATATTTCCTACTTCAAATAGAACTTGGTTTTCCCCAGGATTTACTGTAATTTCCGGATCACTTTCTCCGATAATTCGAGATAGTTCAACTAAGCTCTTCCCTGGAATAATTAAGTCAGTACTTGTTTGCGGACCATTTTCTAGAGAAATTTGACGTTGAGATAGTCGGTGACTATCGGTAGCAACTGCTTTGATTGATGAATTGCTGAAGATAAAGTTAACACCAGTTAAGGTTGGACGACTTTCTTGAGTAGCAACTGCAAAAACAGTTTCGTTAATAATTTCTCTAAATGTTTTACCAGAAATTTTAAATGAAGCATCAGTAGAAATTTCTGGTAAATGTGGATAATTATTTGCATCTAAACCGTTAATCATAAATTCGGTATTTTCAGAAACAATTTTTGTTTGGAAACTCTCTTTTACCTCAAATGAAAAATCTTTACCAGGTAATTTTTTTACAATTTCACTGAAAAATCGTGCTGGTAAAACGATCGATCCCGTAGATTGAACAATTAGATCATCGTTTACAGGGATTTGAATTTCAATAGAAATGTCAGTATCACTACCGGTTAAAGTAAGCATCTCATCTGTAAGGGTAAGTTTTATGCCGCTTAAGATTGGAATAGTAGCACGTGAAGAAATTGCACGCATAGCATTATTTAGGTTTTCGAGGAATAAATTACGATTAATTGTAAACTGCATCGTTTACCTCCTGTGAAGTTATATGTACGTTGTTTTATTTAATTATATATTTAAATACTTAGAAGTAGTAGTAGGGCCAGTGGAATCTGTGGGAAAGTAGGCAAACACCTGAATAAAGCGCACTTTTGCATGTTTAATAAATGTGGACAAAGTTAAAAGTTATACACATGTTATTAACTTTTAGTGCTCGAGCATAGCTTTTAAATCATACACAGCTGCTTTAATTTCGGCATCAGTTTTTAAGGCACGAGAAATTTTATCGCAGGCATGCATTACCGTTGTGTGATCCTTACCACCAAATTCTTGTCCAATTTTAGGCAAACTAGAATCTGTCAATTCACGTGACAAATACATTGCAATTTGTCGAGGAACAACAATTTGTTTTACTCGTTTCTTACCTTTTAATTCAGTAGTTGAAGTTTGGAAATAGTTAGCTACAACTTCTTGAATCTTAGAAATTTGAAGTCCTCTATTTTTTTGTACTAATTTTAGGTCAGCGAGGGCCTCTTTGGCTAAGTCAACATTAATATCCTCACGTTCAATTGTTGCATGCGCCTGAACCTTAACTAAAGCTCCCTCAAGTTCACGAATATTGGTATCAACTTGTGAAGCAATATAGTCGAGGGTGCTGTCGTCGATTGCTAGACCATCGGTTTCAGCTTTTTTTCGTAAAATAGCAATTCTAGTCTCTAAATCTGGAGGCGTAATTTCAACTTGTAGGCCCCACGCAAAGCGTGAAACTAAACGTTCTGATAATTCAGGAATTTCGGTTGGTAAACGATCACTAGTCATAACAATCTGCTTTTGATCATTATAAAGGGTTTCAAAGGTATGGAAGAATTCCTCCTGGATTCCTTCTTTTTTAGAAAAGAATTGAATATCGTCTACTAATAGGAGATCACAGTTCCGATACTTATTACGAAATTCAGCCTGAGTTTTGTTTTTTATTGAGTTAATAAAATCATTTACGAAAGTTTCACTCTGAATATAAACTACTTTTGCATGTGGCTTTTCAGCTAACATTTGATGTCCAATTGCCTGCATTAAGTGGGTTTTACCTAACCCCACCCCACCAAAAATAAATAAAGGATTGTAAAAACTTCCTGGATTATCAGCAACGGCTAAGGCGGCACCGGCTGCCAGCTTATTTCCTTCACCTTGAACAAAGGTGTCAAAAGTGTACTTACTATTTAGTTGAAGATCTTGAGCAAATTCATCTCTACGATTTTCTAATATTTCTTGATTAGTTTTAATTCGTGGTTGTGGTGTAACTAAACGTTCAGGTCCTTCTTTACCGGCAACTTCAAACTTAGGTTGAATTTCCATATCTGCATAAGCATATGCTTCCTGAATGAGCTGAGAAGCTAAGTTCTTTTCCCAGTATCCCTTTGCAACGGGTGATTCAACAGCGATTATCATTTCTTTTGTCTTTTTATTAAAGGAAATAGGTTTAGTATTTTTAAACCAAGCATTATAGGCAACTGTGCTGTAGCTTTTTTTCATTTCAGCATTAAAAAATTGCCAAAATTTATCTAGATCAAACAAAAAAATTCCTCCAAATACTGTATTATCCACAGAATAAGTCAAAATAAGTTTAGCATGAATTGAAGAGGTTTTCCACAAGTGATAAAAAGAATTAACAAATTCACAGTACTGTGGAAAATAAAAAAATAAAAATCCACCGAAGCATGAAATAAAATTTCAGGTTTGAGTTTTCCACAAAGGTTTGTGGGTTTATTATACGCTATAAATCGGCAATTTTAACTAGATAATTTATATTTTCCACAGGGTGTTTATTATATTCTAAACAGGGTGTGAATTGTGTATAACTCTGAGAATGATCTTGTTGATAAAAAACAAATAAAAAATTTAAAAAAAGATATCCACAAAAAATAATTAAAAAATGCTATAAAAATCACTTTTCTTTTTAGGAAAATTTTGATAAGGACTTGGTTTTTTCGCGTAAATATGCTATTCTATCTTAGAAATTGTGCTTATTAAGCATTGAAAAACGGAGGTGCAACATTAAATGTCAACTAAGAGAACTTACCAACCTAAGAAGCGTCACCGTTCACGCGTTCATGGTTTTATGAAACGTATGGCTACAGCAAACGGCCGCAAGGTTTTAGCAAGACGCCGTAAAAAGGGTAGAAAAGTCTTATCTGCTTAAGCCACTGAAGCTCAGTGGTTTTTTTAATTTAAGTAAGGATGAACCAAATTGAGAAAAAGCTACCGTGTAAAAACTGAGAGAGACTTTCAAAAAGTTTTTAAAGAAGGACAGTCAATGGCTAATCGCGGCTTTGTTGTCTATACCTTACCCAAAGAAAATCAAAAGCATTTTCGCGTTGGAATTTCTGTTGGGAAAAAAGTGGGTCATACGGCGGTAGCACGTAATCGCCTCAAACGGTTCATTCGTGCTACACTGACAGAACTTAAGCCAGAGATAAGGTCTGATTTAGACTTTTTAGTAATAGCTCGACCTTATGCACGAGATTTTGATATGGGACGAACCAAAAAGAATCTTATTCATGTTTTAAGGTTAGCTAAGGTCTTATCAAGCGAAGAGAGGGAAATTGAGGAAAAGTAGAGTGAGAAGTCATTTGTCTAAGAAAAATTGGAAACTAATTCTATTAGCTCTAGGAATGTTTGCCTTAACGTTAGTAGTTACAGGTTGTGCATCAACTAATGGAACAAGTGTTGCTCCTATTTCTCATACTAGTGGCAATTGGTGGGATCGGTATATTGTTTACTATATTTCCCAATTTATTCTTTGGATTGCAAGTTTAGTTCATGATTCCTATGGTTGGGCAATCATTATCTTTACTATTATAGTAAGAATAATTTTATTACCATTGAATGCCATTTCTATTAGAAGCATGGCTAAGCAACAAAAAGTGCAACCACAGATGGATGCATTGCGTAAAAAGTATCCAGGTAAGGATGTCGAGTCACGTCAAAAGTTACAAGAAGAAACTAGTAAGTTATATAAAGAAGCTGGTATTAATCCATATACTGGATGTTTACCAATGTTAATTCAACTACCAGTTATGTATGCTTTGTATCAAGCAATCTGGCGGACTCCACAGTTGCAAAATGGTCGGTTTTTGTGGATGGATTTGGGACGTCCCGATCCATATTACATCATGCCTATCTTGGCCGCTGTATTTACTTTTATGAGTACATATATCAGTCAGATGTCAACGCCCCAATCCTCACAAAATGGAATGACTAAGGGAATGACATACTTGATGCCTCTTATTATTGGGGTTTCAGCAATTGGTATCCAATCTGCAATTTCACTTTACTGGGTGATTTCCAACTTATTCCAAGTAGTTCAAACCTTTATTTTGCAAAATCCATTCAAGTATCAACGTGAACTTGAGGAACAAAAGAAGGAAGAACGTGAACGTCAGCGCAAAGTTCGTCGCGCGTACAAACGTTTAGGACGTAAACAACAAAAATAAATTATCTTTAATTTGAAGATAAAGTAGTCAAAGTGCTTTATCCATCATTATTTTTTGTAGTGGTGGAGTGGGCACTTTTTTTATTGAGATATTTTATGTAGGTGAAAAAATGGCACAAGTATTAACGCAATTTGATACAATCGCTGCAATTTCTACTCCTATTGGCGAAGGAGGTATATCAATTATTCGTTTATCTGGTGAAGATGCAGTAGCGATTGCTAATAAATTTTTTAAAGGGGCAGATTTAACTAAGGTTCCCTCACATACAATCCACTATGGTCATATCGTTAATCCTAAAACTAAGGATGTTATAGATGAGACAATGGTTAGTGTTTTACGCGCACCAAAAACTTTCACTCGAGAAGATATGGTTGAAATCAATTGTCATGGTGGAATGATTGTAACTAATGATATCTTGCAGCTACTTTTGGCAAACGGTGCTCGAATGGCTGATCCTGGTGAATTTACGAAGCGTGCTTTTATGAATGGACGTATTGATTTAACTCAAGCTGAATCTGTAATGGATATTGTTCGAGCTAAGACTGATAAGTCTCGCCAAGTTGCTATGACACAATTAGCTGGTGGACTGTTAGAGAAAATTAGAACAATGCGCCAAGAACTTTTAGATACAATGGCGCAGGAGGAAGTTAATATTGATTATCCAGAATATGATATGGACGACTTAACTTCTCAAGAAATGAAAAAGAAAGCAGAAGAAGTTTCAAAGCAAATTGATCAATTACTTAAAACAGCTCAAGAAGGAAAAATTATCCGTAATGGTTTAGCAACTGCTATTGTGGGGAGACCCAATGTCGGTAAATCCTCTCTTTTGAATTATTTAACTCAAGATGATAAAGCTATTGTTACGGATATTGCAGGAACAACTAGAGATACGCTTGAAGAATATGTTTCTGTTAAAGGAGTGCCACTGAAATTAATTGATACTGCTGGGATTCATTATACAGAAGACAAGGTCGAGAAAATTGGAGTTGAACGTTCAAAGAAAGCTATCGGTGAAGCTGATTTGGTAGTTTTACTTCTGGATGCAAGTCAAGATTTAACAGACGAAGATAAAAATCTATTAAATTTAACTGCTAATAAAAAACGAATTATTATTTTAAATAAACAAGATTTAGGCACAAAAATTTCCCAGGAAATGATAAGAGAAATTACTGATAATCCAATTATTGTAACTTCGATCTTAAAGCAAAAAAATATGGATGCTCTTGAGAATGCAATTGAGCAATTATTCTTTAGCGGAATAGAAAATTCACAAAATCAAATCTTGGTAACAAATCAAAGACAAGCTGGTTTATTAACGAAAGCGAAGCAATCTTTAGAAGACGTTGTTAGGGGAATTGATGATGCAATGCCTTTAGATTTGGTTCAAATTGATCTCAAAAATGCTTGGGATACTTTGGGTGAAATTACTGGTGAAAGTGCACCTGATGAATTAATTACCCAACTATTTAGTCAATTCTGTCTTGGAAAGTAGGATGAAAATGAAGACTTACGAATCAAATGAATATGATGTAATTGTTGTTGGAGCAGGTCATGCGGGAGTAGAGGCAGCCTTAGCAGCAGCTCGAATGGGAGAAAAGACACTTCTTTTAACGATCAATTTAGATATGGTAGCTTTTATGCCATGTAACCCATCAGTTGGTGGACCAGCAAAGGGTACTGTGGTACGTGAAATCGATGCTCTTGGCGGAGAAATGGGTAAAAACATTGATGCCACTTATATTCAAATGAGAATGCTTAATACGGGAAAAGGTCCTGCAGTTAGAGCATTGCGAGCACAAGCCGACAAATGGCAATATCATGAGCGTATGAAAGATACAATTGAAAATGAGCCTAATTTAACTTTACGTCAAGCTGTCGCAGATGAGCTGATCGTTGAAGATGGAGTATGTAAAGGCTTGATTACTAATACTGGTGCAAAGTATTATGCTAAAAGCGTAGTCTTGACCACGGGAACAGCAGCTAGAGGAAAAATTATTATTGGAGAATTGGCTTATTCTTCAGGTCCTAATAACTCACTTCCGTCTATTAAATTACCTGAAAATCTTGAAAAGTTAGGCTTTAAATTACGTCGTTTTAAGACTGGTACTCCTCCTCGAGTTGATGGTAATACCATTGATTATTCAAAAACTGAAGAGGAGCCTGGAGACAAAGAACCAAGACATTTTTCTTACACTAGTAAAGATAGTGACTACCTAGAAGATCAAATGTCTTGTTACATGACTTATACTAATACCGTAACGCATGATATTATTCGTGCAAATCTTGATCGTGCCCCAATGTTTTCTGGGGTTATCAAGGGTGTGGGCCCACGTTACTGCCCTTCAATTGAAGATAAGGTAGTTCGTTTTGCAGATAAAGATCGTCACCAAATTTTCTTAGAGCCAGAGGGACGCCATACCAAGGAAATTTACGTAGGTGACTTTTCTACTTCAATGCCCGAAGAAGTACAATTGAAGATGCTTCATAGTGTTGCTGGTCTAGAAAAAGCAGAATTGATGCGCCCAGGATACGCAATTGAATATGACGTAATTGAACCTTGGCAATTAAAGCATACTTTAGAGACAAAAAATATTAAGCATCTTTTCACTGCTGGTCAAATGAACGGAACATCTGGTTATGAAGAAGCAGCAGGTCAAGGATTAATTGCTGGTATTAATGCAGCCTTAAGCGCTCAAAATAAGCCTGGATTTACTTTACAACGTGATGAAGCATATATTGGGGTCTTAATTGATGACCTAGTAACTAAAGGAACAAATGAACCATATCGTTTACTTACTAGTCGTGCAGAATATCGTCTTCTTCTTCGTCACGACAATGCAGATTTACGTCTAACTGAAAAAGGTCATGAATTAGGATTAATTTCAGAAGATCGTTATAAGGAATTCCAAGATAAAAAGCGAGCTATTTCCCAGGCAATGGAAGCTATTAAGAAAGTTACTATTCACCCTACTGATGAGGTTCAAGAATATTTAGCTAGTGTTAAGCAAGATCGCTTAAATGCAGGGGTTAGCGGTGCAGACTTTTTGAAGCGACCACGTGTAACTTTTGATGCAGTTGAAAAATTAAGTGGTGAAACTTTAGCTACTGATCGCTACGTGAAAGAACAAGTTGAAATTGCATTGAAATATGAGGGTTATATCAAGAAAGAAAAGACTTTGGTTGATCGTTTGCATCGACTTGAGTCGAAGAAAATTCCAGTCGATATTGACTACAATGCAATTCCAAGTTTAGCAACTGAAGCGCGTCAAAAATTTGAAAAAATTCGTCCTGAGTCGATTGCTCAAGCTGAGAGAATTTCTGGTGTAAATCCAGCTGATTTAGCAATTTTAACCGCATATATTCAACAAGGAAGAATTGCAAAGATAAAAAATAAATAACTATTTTTAAGGCAAAAAAATAAAAAAATTTTTTGCCTTTTTTTGTTGAGTATGATCACTTAATCACAGTTTAAAGTTGCTACCTAACGAGAAATTTCGTAAAAGAGTAAATAGTTTGTGAATTAATTATTTTTGATAATGATAAAATACTGGTCTATCAATGTTAGGAACCGCTTTCAATTATGTTACAAATGTGTTTTAATCAAAGTGTAAGAAAAAAACATTAAGGAGATGCTTGTAGACTATGACAAAGATTAGCGGCTCAGATGCAATGTTCCAAGTCTTGTATGATTGGGGTATTGATCATATATACGGTTTTCCAGGTGGATCATTTGACTCAACAATGAATGCAATTCATAACTGGAAAGATAAGATAAAGTTTATTGAAGTAAGACATGAAGAAGCTGGTGCCTTAGCAGCTTCTGCTGAATATAAAATTAGTGGGAAAGTAGGAGTTTGTTTTGGTTCTGCTGGTCCGGGTGCCGTTCACTTAATGAACGGACTATATGATGCAAAATATGATAAGACACCAATGGTTGCAATTGTTGCTAATGTTCCAACCAGTCGTCAAGATATTGATTTCTTCCAAGCTTTTGATGAAAAGCCATGGTTTGATCCAGTTGCAGTCTGGAATCATCAAGCAAAAACTGCTGAATCTATCCCGGTTTTAATGGATGAGGCAATTCGTCAAGCTTATCAAAAGAAGGGCCCAGCTGTTTTGATTTTACCAAAGGACTTTGGTTGGAATAAGATCGAAGATAACTTCCGTAATAACGCAGCAGCACATAAAGTTGTTCCTAATTTCCCGGCACCTCGTAAGGAGCAAATTGATAAAGCTCTTGAATTAATTAAAGAAGCTAAAAATCCAATTGTTTACTTTGGTCATGGTGCTCAAGATGCTAGTGCAGAATTAAAGGAATTTTCTGATAAATTTAAGATGCCACTAGTTTCATCAGTTTTAGGAAAAGGAATTGTTGAGGATGAGTTTCCAGCATACATGGGCTCAATTGGTCGTGTTGGTGCTAAGCCAAGTAATGATATTCAAACTCATGCCGATTTAGTAGTTTGGGTTGGTAACAATTCACCATTCTCTGTCTTCTTCTTCAATCCTAAGGCAAAAGTAATCCAAATTGATATTAATTCAGAAAGACTGGGTAAGCGTCATGCTGTAACTGTTCCAATGTTAGCTGATTCTAAGAAAACTTTACGTGCTTTAATTGAAACTGGTGAAAGTCGCACAGAATCCCCATTATACAAGGCTGCTCTTGCTGATCGTGAAAACTGGGAAGCTTGGCTTGAAAGTTTTAATGATTCTAATGAAATGCCAATGAGAGTGGAGCCAATTTTTGATATAATCAATAAGAGGGCTGCCAACGATGCAGTATTTGCAGTAGATGTAGGTAATGTAAATATTAATTTTGATCGTTTGATGCATTTACATGATGATCAAAAGTGGACTACATCAGGGTTATATGCAACTATGGGCTATGGTGCTCCAGCTGCTTTGGCTGCCGCAACTATTTATCCAGACCGTGAAGTATGGAATCTAGCTGGTGATGGTGGTTTTGCCATGATGAATCAAGAACTTTTAACCCAAGCTCGCTACAATATGCATGTCATTAATGTGGTCTTCACTAATGAAACTTTGGGCTATATTGAAGCTGAACAGGTTGATGAATCTCACCAACCATTATCTGGTGTAAAGCTTCCTGACAATGATTGGGCTATGACTGCTGAAGGTATGAATGTAAAAGGCTTTACTGTTCGTACCAAGAGAGAATTTGAAGATGCAGTAGCTGCTGCTCAACAAATGGAAGGACCAGTTTTAATCGACTGTAAGATTACTCACGATATGCCATATTCAACTGAATTAAATACTTTAGATGATCCAGCTTTCGTTGCTAAATATGATGCTCAAGCTTTGAAGCCATTTAGTTACTTCGCTGGTAAGTATGGAGTTGAGGCAGATGCTGCATCTGGTGCATCTGAACATACTGAAGCAGAGCCAGTTGAAGCTAAAGAAGATGCTTCATCAGGCGCATCACGCCATTAATTTCCTAGGAAATAAGTAAATAAAGAGTTCGCATAGCTGAACTCTTTATTTTTTTAATAAAAAGTAAGCAAAGTTGTGCGAAATTCATAATAAAAAAGTATACTAGTAGATGAACGAATTTTATTAAATATGTGGAGGCAAAAATATGCAACAATTTGGGGTTATTGGCTTGTCCGTTATGGGGAAAAACCTTGCCTTAAACGTTAAAAATCATGGCTACTCTGTCTCTGGATTTTCAATTGATAAGCCAGAGGTTGACGCTTTAGCAAAATATGAAGATGAAAATTTAAAGCCAACTTATACTTGGGAAGAATTTGTTAATTCACTAGAAAAGCCACGAAAAATCTTGATTCAAATCATGGCTGGTAAACCAGTTGATGAAACTTTACAAAAATTATTGCCTCTTTTAGATAAGGGCGATATTTTAATTGACGGTGGTAATTCTAATTTCCACGATACTAATCGTCGCTACAAGGAAATGGAAAAGCACGGTATTCACTTCATTGGTATGGGTGTTTCTGGCGGTGAAGAGGGAGCTTTGAACGGTCCTGCCTTAATGCCAGGTGGTGACGAAAAGGCTTATGAAGAAGTAGCACCAATTCTTGAAGCTATGGCAGCCAAGACTCCAACTGGTCAACCATGTGTTGGTTATATTGGGCCAGCAGGTAGTGGTCACTATGTGAAGATGGTTCACAATGGTATTGAATATGGCATTATGCAGATTATTTCTGAAGTATATGATGTTTTACGCACCGTTGGTCATTATTCAAATGATGAAATGAGTGAAATTTTCAAAGAGTGGAATAAGGGTGCTTTACAAGCTTACCTAATTGAAATCACTTCAAAAGTCTTAAAGCAAAAAGATGATTTGACTGATGATCATATTATTGATCATATTTTAAATGAAGCTTCTTATAAGGGAACAGGTAACTGGATGCTTGAAGATGCAATTCGTCTAGGTGCACCAATTACTGTAATTGCAGAAGCTGTTCTTGCTCGCTTTATGTCAAAAGCAACTTTAAGAAATGATCCTGAACCAAAGATTGATCCAGAAAAGGCTCCAAAAGACTTAGTTGATCAACTCGCAAAGGCACTTTACTTAGCTATGGCTGTTTCATATGGTCAAGGATTTGAACAATTAACTATGGCCGCAAAAGCTTACAACTGGCGTTTGCACTATTCAACTATTGCCCAAAACTGGGAAGCTGGATGTATTATTCGCTCACAAATGCTTCATGATATTAAGTTTGCTTATAATGCTGATAAAGACTTACCTAACTTATTTAAGGCCCCATTCTTTGATAAGGTGAAAAAAGAAAATATTGGTGCTCTTAGAGATGTGGTTAAGATTGCTGCTGATGCTGGTGTACCAACCCCAACTCTTAGTGCGGCTTTAAATTACTTAGAATCTATTTTTAACCCACGCTTACCTCAAAATATTATTCAAGGTCAACGTGATTACTTTGGCGCACACACTTACCAAAGAAATGATCGTCCAGGTACTTTCCATACTGAATGGTACGAAGAAAAATAACAATGTTTCACATGAAACTAAAAAAGTCACTACAGATGTAGTGACTTTTTGCGTTAAAATAAAGCAGTATCTAATAAATAGGGATGTAGGTAAGTAAGAATGAGGAAAGAAGAAAAAGATAATCTAAAATTGATGCTGCAGGCATTAATTGTAGGACTAATTGCAGGGGCTGTAGTTGGACTATTTAGATTTGGAATTGAAAAGACGTCTGCTTTTTGGCTCTATCTTTTTAAAGAGGCCCATAATAATCCAGTTTGGTTTGTTGCAATTGTTCTTGGGTTAGCCGCAGTAGGGATCATAGCGGGATATTTTGTTAAACAATATCCACACGTTGGAGGATCCGGTATTCCGGAAGTTAAATTACAGCTTCAAGGTAAGCTCCAACTTAAATGGTGGCAGATTTTGTGGAGAAAGCTCATCGGGGGAATCTTAGTAATTGGAACGGGCTTGTTTCTAGGACCTGAGGGACCATCCCTTCAACTTGGTTCATCCATTGGCCAGGGAGTGGGTGAGAAGCTAAAACAAAGTAAATACAATCAAAGGGTATTACTTGCAACGGGAGCTGCCAGTGGTTTATCAGCTGCATTTGGAGCACCATTGAGTGGAGCACTATTTGTTTTAGAAGAAATTTTTCATAATTTCTCTCCGCGAGTTTGGATGAATTCCTTGGTAGGAGCAATTGCCGCTAATTTTATGGTGTCCTACTTTTTTGGCTTACACCATGCTTTAGGGATGCCATATGATCATTCATTTCCAATTTATTTGTACTGGCATTTGGTGATTTTAGGGATTATCCTGGGACTATTAGGCCATTTATATAAAAAAGGTTTATTTGGATTAAAAAAAGTCTATTTAAAAATCACCTGGTTACCACGTTGGCTACATGGTTTAATTCCATTAACAATTTTAATTCCAATTATGTATTATTGGCCGTTAATTACTGGACCAGGTAATCGTTTGATTTTATCTTTACAGAAAATGCTCACTCAAGGTGGATGGACATTAGTTGGAATTTTAGCATTTTACTATGTGCTGCGAATTGCATTTTCAATTATTTCTTATGATTCAGGTTTACCTAGTGGTATATTTTTGCCAATTTTAACTATGGGCGCTCTAATTGGAGCAACCTATGGTACATTAATGGTACAACTTGGCTTAATGCCTGCACACTTAGTTATTAACTTAATAATTTTTTCAATGGCAGGTTATTTTGCGGCGATAATTCGCGCACCATTTACAGCAATTATTTTGATTACTGAAATGGTCGGATCGCTTCTTCACTTAATGCCACTGGCTGTTGTGGCATTTATTGCACTTTTAATCGATCAAATTCTTGGTGGCAAGCCAATCTATGACAGCTTGGCAGCCGCTATGATGCCAAAAACACGTTTACAACCAATATCGGGTGAAGAAGATGAATTAGATATCCCTGTGTATGAAAATAGTAAGTTAGTAGATCAGGAAATCAAGGATATTAACTGGCCCGATAATGTGCTTGTTAGAACGATTAGAAGGGGAAGCCGAGAAATAATTCCTCATGGTGATACCGTAATTGTAGCAGGAGACTTATTAATTCTTGGAGTTGACCATAATAACCGTCCAGCGGCATATGATGCAATGAAAGAATTGCAGGGCGTAGAACTTGATGGATAAAGATAGCTGAATAAACACAAATAAGCCCTCTAGCTTAAAGTAAGCTGGAGAGCTTATTTTTATAAGGATTTAAATAGTTGTGTTGTTACTTTTTCGACTTCTTCCAGGCCTTTTTGGAACCGCGATCTAAATCCTTATTGAATTTGTATTCTTGCCAATCTTGAATAAATAATAAATCGAGATTATACCCTGTAGGATAAAGTTCTTCAGCTTTTCGAACTAATTTTGCTCCCTTTATAGGGACAGTCTCAAAAGCTTTATTAACAAAAATTACAATCTGATTAGCTATATCAGCGTTCTCATAAAAGAGGACCTCTTGGTGATATTTTGGTACTTTGATTCGATCACCTTTTTTAAAAGAAGGTAGAGATTTAACTTTTTTCGGCTTATTTTTAAATTTAAGATTTGCCTGCTTTAAAGGAAAGCTTCCAGTATTTAAGAAATCTTTAGCTTCTGACAGTACGTTGTCGGGCATACCACTTTTTTCTGCAATCCAGAGAGCACGACTGGCGCCTACTTGATTTAAAAGTAGTTTATAGGTGGGATGTAGAGTTTGTAAGTCAAAATCCATTGCTGCCGTAATAAAAGCAGGATTTTTAGTCGAATAATCTTTTATAGCGCTATAGTGGGTGGTTGCTAAGATGACGCAACCTTTTAGTTGCAGGGTTTGCAGGATAGCAATGGCAAGAGCTGCACCTTCATTGGGATCTGTTCCACTACCTAGTTCATCTAACAAAATCAGACTGCTTGGAGTGGCCTTTTGAACAATCTCTGCCATCTTTTTCATTTCAGCAGAAAATGTTGAGAGAGAGTTATCTAAGTCTTGATGATCACCAATTGAAGTAGAGATTTCTGTCATAACCGGAATTGAGCATGGTGATGTACTAGGTAAGAAGAGACCAAATTCACTCATTGCTGTGGCTAGACCAACAGTTTTGAGTGTAACAGTTTTCCCACCTGCATTTGGTCCAGTAATAATTAAGCCATGTTTAGTTGGATCTAACTTAAGGGATAGAGGAACGGGATTACTTAACAAGGGATGCTTCATTCCGTTCAATTGAAGCTCATTTTGTTCATTTAAAATTGGGCGTTTGCCATCAGTAGTATGCGAATATTTTGCACGTGCTAAGATACAATCTAGATCAACAATAACATTAAGATTGGCTTCAAAATGAGCTAGCTCATTATAGATTTTTGCCGTTAAATTTCCCAAAATTTGAGATTCAATTAAGTAAATCTGATTTTCGACTGTAGTTTTTTCTTGAGTAAGATGAACTATCTTGGTTGGCTCAATGAAAACAGTGGTCCCATTATTAGATTGATCAATAATATTTCCACCAAAACTATGCTTAAAGCTTGCCTTAACAGGAAGCGTATAGTGAGTATCTTTTTGAATAATCTGAAAATCTTGCAACATTGATTGGTACTTTTTTGTCTGCAAGTATTTCTGTAGAGTTTCTTTGATAGTTGTATTTAAGTTACTACTTCTTTGGCGTAGTTTAGTCAGCTCTTTATCTGCTCGATCTGAAACCTCTCCGCGCTCAATATCTTGATAAATTAATTCTTCTAGTCTATCTAGAATAGTTAACGTATCACAATAGCTGGCCACAATTGGAGCCTTAAGTCTTTGTTTATCAAAAAAGCGTACTAATAAGCGAGTAACCCTAATAAAGTCAGCAACTTGTTCTAGTTCTCGGGGATTTAAGATATATCCCTTTTTCACCTTATTTATGATTGGCGTAAAAGCATCTGAATTAATAAAAGGGATGTGTAGACCGTGATCTAAAATCCAGAACATTTCTTCCGTTTCATCTAATAACGCATTTGCTTTGACTAACTTGTTTGCAAGTGGTTGAGCTAAAATTTTCTCCTTAGCTTCTGGTGAAACGGCATAGCCAGCTACAAGTTTACGTACACGTGAAAATTCGATTTCGTCAGTATTATTCAATTTTTATTTTTCTCCTTAAGAAAATAGAATTTAAATTTGTTTTTTCTCAAGGGAAGGTAGATTAGTCCCTTGAGACTAAAATACAATTAGCATCATATAGCAATATGTCCTTTTCTAAATTATTGATTCTAATGATATAACATTTTTAAGATTAATCAAAGATATATTACACTCAACTTTCTAAAATTACTTAAAAATGTAATGAGGTATTTTTTATATTAAAAATAAAACTACATTAAAAAATATTGAAAATAATAATAAGATAAATTATAATTTTATTCAACTTTAAATGAAAAAAGTCTCATATGGTTAGATATCAGACTACCTTAGTTCTCAATTAGGAGTTTCTTTCAATAGGAAGCAAAGTAAGGATAGTTAAAGAAAATGTAGAAATTATGAAAATAATTGTAAAAAGCATTATAAAAAGAAATAAATATAAGATATTATTGCTACAACTTGCAAGTATGGTAAATACGATAGCAATGATTGGAAATATTTTTTTAGAGGGACAGTTACTAAATTCTTTAGTTTATAGTAAAGATAGAGGAAATTTTTTTAAAATACTATGTCTCCTTGTTTTTCTAGGAATTTTAAAACTTATCCTATCCTTTTTTACAAATAAAGTTCAAATACTTGATTATAGAAGAGCTTTTTTCTACGTAAAGTCAAGCACAATAGGATGTTTGACTTTATTTTTTAGTT
>NZ_CARBVX010000018.1 GCF_948948975.1 uncultured Lactobacillus sp.
AAAACCATTTACTCTAGTACCACCAACAACTTCAACCATTTCTTCTTCAGTTAAAGTAACTTTCTTAACAATATTTTCTTTTTTAATTTCTTTCATTGTTATTCTCTCCTCTAAAACAATTAATAACATTTTTATGTCTTAAATATTACCATCTTTTACTATCTAAAAAATCAAAAAATACCAAATTGGTCAATTTGATTACTGATTTAGTATTCTTTTTCTATAACGTACTACTAGTAAATATATATTTTTTTGAAAGAGAATTAATTTTATAAATATTAATAGTGAACAAGGTATTTATTTTTAACTAGTTCCAAAATATATCACTATAAAAAACATATTTGTCAAGATTATTGCTCAGAAAGCTATCATAGGGCATAATTTTAAGGTATTATTGTAATAGTTTAAAAAAGGAGATTTTATTGTGCAAAGTAAACGCCCTATTATCATTGGAATTGCTGGTGGTTCTGGTAGTGGTAAAACAACCATCGCCCATGAAATTTATGACCAATTACAACAAGACGACCATATCTTAATTATGACGCAAGATTCTTACTACAAGAACAACGACAACTTATCAATGGCAGACCGTAAAAAAATCAACTACGACCATCCTGATGCCTTTGACATGCCACTTCTTGTTGAACAATTACGTCAATTAATGGACTATAAGGCAGTTGAAATGCCAGTTTATGACTTTACCGCTCATACAAGAAGTGAAAAGACAATTCACACTGAACCAGCCGATATTATTATCTTAGAGGGTATCCTAGTTTTAGGCGAAGAAAATTTACGTGATTTAATGAGTATTAAAGTCTTTGTAGATACTGATGATGATATTCGTTTTATCAGAAGATTAGAGCGTGATACACAAGAACGTGGACGTTCTGTAGAATCAGTAATTAATCAATACTTAGCAACGGTTAAGCCCATGTATAATCAATTCATTGAACCAACTAAGCGTTATGCTGATATCATTGTTCCAGAAGGTGGAGAAAATGATGTTGCTATCGATATGCTTACTACTAAGATTCGTTCAGTTTTAAGTACAGTCAAATAAAAATAACCTCGTGGTTTTCCACGGGGTTATTTTTCACCAAAAAAGAAACTCATTATAATTCCACCAATCAGACTTCCACCTATTAATCCAAGATATTCTGACGTTTTCAGTATTAAGCTTTGAGCTTCACTCCAATTAGAAATTCCCACTACTATAGAACTCATTACAAAGAATGAGACTGTATTAATAATAACTGATTTCAAGCTACTATAAATTCCTAAATTTTTCTGCTTAGATTTCTCTCTTTTCACCATTCTTCTCCTATTCCACCACATTATCTCCATCTACTGTTGTCATTGTTAAGATCACTCCAGATGGTTGCGGATCAAATGAAATATTATTTAGTCCATTAGCTGTCCTGACACGGGCATACTTTAAATTTGCACTCCAGACAGTATTATTTCCTTCAATATTATTAATATCGTAATCGCTCTTAAAGACAGCATGATCTAAGGTGAAATTACCAGCCTTTAAGTTTGCACTTCCACCATCAATAGTTACGTCAGTTAAATTCATGTCTCCATCGGTAACATTCAATGAAATTTGAGATAGGGTAGATCCAGATACTTTAATTTCTCCGTCATATGTAGCCAGCTTCCCATCAGCTAAATCGCTGTTTCTCACGGTTACATTACCATCTGTCGATTCTAGAAGGGCTTCAGCAATTGCAACACGTCTTACCCTAACTCTTCCCTCAGTCGATTTAAGATATGCTTTTTCCACTTTGGTATCAACGATTTCAATATCACCACTATTAGTTTGAACATCAAGCCTATCTAAAGTTACTTCTGCTGGTACAACAACTTTAAGATGCGCTTCACCATTATCAATTAAATTAATTCTCTGCTTAAGCTGTAACTTTCCATTTTCCAATTGAACAATAGGTAAGTAGTGCTCTTTACCCATAAAGTTAACTGCAAAACGTTCTCCTTGTTCAACTGTTACATCCCCGCTACTTAATTTTATTTTCAATTCGTTGAATTCTTCGTCACTTATTTTTACCCTAACAATCTCATCTTTTTTATTTTCTTTAGAAAAAAGCTTTTCAAAGATCATAGCCTTTCCCCCAATCTACGACACAATTAAATTATTATTAATTATATTAATAAGATTTAATATTTTCAACTATTGAATTCAAAAAAACAGCGCTGAATTATCAACGCTGTTTTATCGTTTTTAGCCACTTAATTTGGTTATCAAATCTACTAATTACCCCTTCTAAGATCAAATAATGGCCATAATTTTTTTCTATTATATTACTTACTACCTGGTCTCTTCTTCTTTGCGACCTTAGTACCTTGTACCATCTTGTCATTGTAGCCCCATACCCAAGTTACAATAAACGAAACTACAATAGTTACAGCACTAGCAATTAAAAAGGTGTAGAAACTAGATAAATCAGTTGGATGTTTTGGATTGAAGAATGATGAGAATCCAATCAACCCACCAGTAAAGCCATACATTGTTCCATGCATTAAGCCAGTAACTAATCCACCAAAGGCAGAACCGATACATCCAGAAATAAATACTTTCTTATATCTTAAACTAATACCATAAACGGCTGGTTCTGTTACACCACACATTGCAGAAATTGTTGAAGCAAAACCTAATTCCTTTAAGTCTTCTTTCTTAGACTTAATAGCAACAGCTAATACGGCAGCACCTTGGGCAATCATTGATGAACAAATAATTGCGTTTAATGCACTTTCACCAGTTCCGGCAATTTGTTGAGCAACAAGTGGCACAACACCCCAGTGAAGGCCAAAGATAACCAATACTTGGTAGAACCCACCAATAATGAATCCACCAACCCAGCCAGATGCATGAACTAACCAATTAATGAAGACAGCAATACCGTTGGCAACACCTTGAATAATTGGACCAGTTACCATCAAAGTTAAAGCTGATACAACTAGAACAGTAATTAATGGAATAAAAATCATTTGTAAGTATGATGGTAGCCACTTTTTAAGCCAATCTTCACATTTTTTAGCAAGCCATGCAGCTAAAATCATTGGGAAAATTGAGTACGTATAGTTCAAGAACTCAAACTTAATTCCGCCAATTTCAAACATGGTCTTAAAAGCTTTACCCCAATCAACTAATTGCGGATAAACGAGCACTCCACCAATAACTGCAGCAATAATCGGATCAGAGTTCAATCTTTTAGCTGCACAATATCCTACTAAAATTGGTAAGAAGAAGAATGCGGAATCAGCGATTGCACTAGTTGTAATATAAGCTGTACTCTTTACACTAAGCAAACTCCCTAATTGAGGAAGAGTTAGGAGGGCTAATATACCCTTAATAATACCAGCTGCAGCAATTACTCCAATAATTGGACTCATTGAACCAGTAATAAAACCGATTAAATTACCGAAAGCTCTTGAAACTGGATTCTTGCCATCATCTTCTGGAGCCGGCGTTGCTTCACTATCTAAAGGTCCTAATTGTTTAACTACTTCGTCAAAAACATTAGTAACTTCATTACCGATCACGACTTGATATTGGCCGGAAGCATGCATTACATCCAAAATTCCACGCTGATTCTTCAAAGCTTCATCATTTGCTTTACTTTCATCCTTTAAGTAAAAACGCAAACGTGTAATACAGTGAATCACATTATTAACATTATCCTTACCACCGACATTTTTAATAATAAAGGCAGCTAACTCTGGATAAGATAGCTTTTTACTTGAAGTATCCTCAGCTTCTTCTTCTTTCAAGTATGCAGTTGCTACTACTTCACCAGCTTTTGCTTCACCCTCAGTTACATCTAGTCCTGAAAGCTTATCTGCTGAATTAGTAATTAAAACCATAATTGTTGTATCTAATCCTTTGGCTTTAATTTCATCTAAGTTCATTTCAGCAATTTCTTGGCCAGCCTTAACTTCCTGACCATTTTCAATCTTAATGGTAAATGGAGCTCCCTTTAAGCCAACGGTGTCTACACCCATATGAACTAACACTTCTAGTCCTTCTTCAGTTACGATACCAACAGCATGTTTAGTGTCAGCAACCATACTGATTTTTCCTGAAACAGGTGCTACAACCTTTCCAATGGTTGGAGTTAATCCAAACCCATCCCCCATTGTTCCCTGAGAAAAGATTGGATCGGAAGTTTTAGCCAAAGCAATAACCGCTCCAGTTGCTGGAGCTAATAAATTAGTAGTATCTTGTACCATAATTTCATTCTCCTCTTTGAAAGTATCCGCTTTCATTTATCTTGATTTTAATATTATACTTGTCTGTACAAGTTGTCAATATATTTTTATGAAAAAGCTTACTTTTCTATTAAATCAATATTTTATAAATAAAAATATTTTTCTTTACTTGTCTAATCAAGTGTATATAATTAAAGACGAAGGAGGATTTTTTATGGCTCAATCTAAAGTTGGAGTAATCGCTCAAGACTTAGTTGATAAAATTAAACATCAACAATATAAGCCTGGCGACTATCTCCCAAGTGAACATCAATTAATGGATTTATATGGCGCTTCTCGTGAGACAATTCGAAAAGCTCTTAATAGCTTAACTGACCTAGGACTGATCCAAAAAATTCGAGGAAAAGGTTCAATTGTATTGAATTTAGATCGTTATACTTTTCCAATTTCCGGAATTACTAGTTTTGCGGAATTGAATAATCAATTGGGATTAAAAGCTGAGACAAAAGTATTACTTTTACAAAAAGAAGATAAGTTGCCAGTTCAATTTATCAAGTATTTTCCTGAAGAAGAAAACAGCAAAGGTTTTCATCTTGAACGATTACGGTTAATTGATAGGCAAGCGGATGTCTTAGATTGCGATTATCTACTATCTCCTCCTGTTGATTCTCTTCCACAGGAAGCTGCTGAGACTTCTATCTATGACTATTTAGAAAATAAACAAAAATTAGATATTTCATACGCAACAAAAGAAATTTCTGTCTGCGAAGTTGATAAAAGAATTCAAGATTTACTTCAACTCGACAACGATCTTGCAGTTTTAGTTGCAAGCCGTAATTACTTAGCTGATACAACTAAATTCGAATTAACTTTGTCTTATCACAGACCTGATAAATTCAAATTTGTTGATTTTGCTCGTAGAAAAAAGATTAAGCTTTAGAAAGGTACTATATCAATGAATAATTTAGGCAATAAAGTAATCTACCAAATTTATCCAAAATCTTTTTATGACTCAAATAATGATGGAATCGGCGATTTACGTGGAATTATCCAAAAAATTGATTATATTAAGAAACTAAACGTAGACTTTATTTGGTTTAATCCGTTTTTTGTTTCCCCGCAAAATGATAACGGGTATGATATCGCTGATTATAAAAAAATTGATCCTCGCTTTGGAACTATGGCAGATTTTGAAGAATTAGTAACCAAATTAAAAGATATAAATGTTAATGTTATGCTTGATATGGTCTTAAACCACTGTTCCACTGAACATGAATGGTTCAAAAAGGCTCTTGCTGGTGATAAAAAATATCAAAAATTTTTCTATCTCAGAAAAGGTAAAGATGGAAAGTTGCCTAACAATTGGCAATCTAAATTTGGTGGCCCTGCCTGGTCAAAATTTGGTGACACAGATTATTACTACCTCCATCTTTATGATCCAACTCAAGCAGATCTTGACTGGCATAATCCAGAAGTTCGTGCTGCTTTAATTGATGTAGTAAACTTTTGGCGTGGTAAGGGTGTTCACGGTTTCCGCTTTGACGTAATTAATGTAACAGGAAAAGATACTGTCCTAGTTGATTCAACTGACCCAGTCCAAGAAAAATCACTCTATACTGATACTCCAGTAGTACAACAATATCTAAAAGAATTAAACGCTAAATCCTTTGGTCAAGATCCAGAATCTGTTACCGTTGGAGAAATGTCCTCTACCACAATTGAAAATTCAATTGCTTATACTCGTCCAGAAGATCATGAACTCTCAATGGTCTTCACTTTCCACCATCTCAAAGTTGACTACAAAAATGGAGAAAAGTGGTCAAAGATGCCTTTTGATTTCAAAAAATTAAAAGACATTATGCTTACTTGGAACAGCAAAATTGACCAAGGTGGCGGTTGGCAAGCTCTATTTTGGAACAATCATGATCAACCTTGGGCTTTAAATCGGTTTGGCGATACCGGTAAATATCATGACAAATCCGCTGAAATGTTAGCTCTCGCTCTTCACCTACTGCGCGGAACACCTTATATCTACATGGGTGAAGAAATCGGTATGATGGATCCACACTATACCTCGATGAAAGATTATGTTGATATTGAAGCACTAAATGCATATGATGCCCTCATTGCTAAAGGAATGCATGAAAAAGAAGCTTTTGAAATCGTTCAATCAAAAGCTCGTGATAATTCAAGGGTCCCAATGCATTGGGATAATTCTAAATATGCTGGTTTTAGTGAAAGTAAGCCTTGGCTGATGCCAACTGACCAAGACAAGGTGAATGTTGAAAAGGAATTACGTGAAGGAGAAATTTTTAATTTCTACCAAAAATTAATTAAACTTAGAAAAAGTGAAGAATTAATTTCAGCTGGTCATATTAAGCCACTTTTGATGGATCATCCCCAGGTTATGGCATATGAACGCTACTTAGATAACTCTGACGGAAAATTATTAGTCTTTGCTAACTTCTATAGTAAAAAAACAAAAGTTGAAGTTCCTACGGAATATATAAATCGTGACGGTGAAATTTTAATTCAAAATTATGATGAAAAGATTGCTTCTCTTCCTTCAACACTTGAGTTAAAGCCATATGAAGCTTTAGCAATTAAAATATAGTAAATAAATAGCCACTACCCATCGCTTTTCATGTGTAGTGGCTATTTTTATCAAATAATTTACTTAAAGAAATTTACAAATCCACTAAATAGAATTACCGTACTAATTAAATAAATTTGCCAAACAGCGAGATTACTATCATCCTTACTTAACATTTTAGCCATTTGATGTCCACGCCAGTACATTAAAAGCGAGACAATAATTAAAATAATTCCTAGAATAATATATAAAAAGTGTGGAATATACGGATTCGTATCGCCTAACAGGAACATGACTGGTACGATAATCAATACTGCACTAATAAAGGTTCCAAAGTATATTACATAAGGTGCAGTAGCAAGCTGTTTTGCCTTTTTATCCCACTTATAAAATCTGAAAGTACGATACAATTCAAAGAAGCCCAGTAACATTACTACAATGTACATGGCTGTTAAACCCCAATTTTTCATAATTAATTTCCTAACATTTTATTTATTCTTATATATTTATACCTGTATTTTATTCCTTTCTTAAAAATAAAAATACGAAAAGTACCAAACTAGTTCATTTTTTTACTAATTTGGATATACAGTTAATTAGCTCTACTAAAAGGCATAATAAAAACCACATGAATTTTTTCATGTGGTTTATTTTTAATATTTACTTTGTAAATGCTTAGCAACCATTGAAAGTGAGAAACAAACAATGAAGTACATAATCGCAATAATTACATACATTGGAATTAAGTAAGTAGTATTTTGACTATAAATAATTTGTGCATGGAATAATAATTCCGGTAAAACAATAATTGTTGCTAAAGACGTATCCTTAACTAATGAAACAAATTGTGATAAAAGGGATGGAATCATCTTATTGAGGGCTTGCGGAATAATTACATGATACATTGCCTGCATATATGTCATCCCATTTGATCGAGCACCTTCCATTTGGCCCGGATCAACAGCAGCGATCCCACTTCTCACAATTTCAGCTAGCATTGCCCCTTCAAATACTACCAAGGCAATAATAGACGCAACCGTTGGATTGGTAATAATCCCTAATTCTGGTAATCCAAAATACGTAAAGAAGATAATTAACAATAGGGGCAGGTTTCTAATAATATCAATTACAAATCCCACAATTGCTGAAAGATATTTAATTTTTACGTAACGGATAAAACCCAATACTAGTCCTAATACAAAGCTTAAAGCAATTGAGATCAAAGATACATATATGGTCACCCACAAACCTTGTAAGAGAAAGCGAATGTTAATCCAAGAATATGCATGAATAAAGTTTTCCATCTTTTTCTCCTTTCTAGGCTAATTTCTTTTCTAAGTGACGCATGTAGTAACTTAATGGTAGTGTTAGGACTAAGTAAAATAACCCTACAACAACATAAGTATTGATCGTTTCAAATGATGAGAATGCAATTACGTCTGCTTGATACATCAAATCAAAACCTGCTACAAAGGCTAAAACGGATGAGTTCTTAATTAAGTTAATGAACTGGTTCCCTAATGGAGGAATGACAATCTTTAAAGCTTGTGGCAAGATAACATACCGCATAGCTTGCGTATAAGTCATCCCATTTGAGCGGGCACCTTCCATTTGGCCATCACCAACTGAGTTAATTCCCGCTCTAACTGTTTCTGCAATAAATGCTGAAGTATATAATGTTAATCCAATTGTACCTGCTGCAAAACCTGATACCTTGAACCAAATTTGTGGTACAACCAGATAAAAAATCATTGTAATAACTAACAAAGGAATGTTACGGAAAATTTCAATGTAGACATGTGCTACTGCTCTACCAAACTTATTTGGTGCAACTTCTAGCAAAGCAAAACCTACCCCAAGGATTAAACTAAAGAATAGAGCAATTACACTACATAAAATTGTGTTCCAAAAGCCTGATAAGAATTCAGACCAATGATTTGTTAAAATTCCTATCACGAATTTTCAACCTCCTTAATATTAAATCCTGGAATACCGTCAAACCATTTAACTAATAAACGATGATACGTTCCATTTTTCTTTAATTCATTTAATGCCTTATTAATATGATCAGCAAAATCAGTTTGACCTTTTTCTACCGCAATACCGTAAGGTTCACTTGTGTAAGTTCCCCCTACTAATTTATAACCTTTATTCTCACTAGCAATTCCGGCAAGTAAACCATTATCGGTAGTCATAGCTTGTCCTTGACCAGCTTTTAATGCAGTAAATGCTTGACCATAATCATCATATTCCAAAACTTTTGCTTTAGGTGCAAACTTCTTAACATTATCAACTGCTGTTGTTCCTTTAACAGCTAGAGCAGTCTTACCGTTCAAGTCTCTAACATTTTTGATTGAGGAATCATCTTTTACAAGCAGTGATTGGCCAGCAGTAAAATATGGTTCACTAAAAGTTACTTGTTTTTTTCGATCAGGTGTAATGGTCATTGTAGCTAAAATTGCATCAATATTTCCATTTTTTAGTAGCGGTATTCTTGTTTTGGGAGTAGTTTGTACAAATTCAGCTTTTGCGTCTTTACCCAACATTTGTTTAGTTAAGGCCTTTGCTAAATCAACTTCAAAACCTTCAATCTTTCCAGTTTTAATACTCATTAAACCAAATAAGCGAGTATCAGCCTTAACTCCCCAAGTAATTGTCTTACTTTCTTTAACCTGATCATAAACATTACTTGATTTCTGCTTCTTGGCACAGCCGGCCAAAGTAACTAATAAAGCTAGTACCAGAGGCAAAATAAAAATCTTAGTTGATTTTTTCATTTTAGCCACCTAGCTTTTCAGTAATAACCTTACTTAAAAATTGACGTGCACGTTCAGTCTTAGGATGTTCAAAGAATTCTTCTGGTTTTTCATCCTCTAAAATTCTACCTTGATCAAAGAAAATTAATCTGTCCCCAACTTCACGAGCAAATCCCATTTCGTGAGTTACAACAACCATTGTAATTCCTTGATCTGCTACGTATTTCATAACATCTAACACATCTTGAATCATTTCTGGATCAAGAGCACTAGTTGGTTCATCAAACAAAATTGCCTTTGGTCTCATAGCTAATGAACGAGCAATTGCAACACGTTGCTTTTGTCCACCAGACAATTGTCTTGGATACATATTTGCCTTTTCTTCAAGACCAACTTTTTTTAGAAGATCCATGGCAATATCATTATTTTCCTTATCCGGTCTATGCAAAACAATCTTCGGAGCTAAAGTTATATTTTCAAGCACAGTGTGGTTGTCGTATAAGTTAAAATGTTGGAAAACCATTCCCACATTCTTACGAATTTTATTTAAATCCGTATGCTTATCTGCCAAATCATAGCCAGTAACCATCAAAGTACCAGAATTAATTCGCTCTAATCCATTCATTGTACGAATCAAAGTACTCTTACCAGAACCAGACGGGCCGATAATTGAAACAACTTGACCCTCTTCAATACTCAAATTAATATCCTTTAAAGCATGGAACTTACCATAGTATTTATTTACATGCTTAAAATCAATAATTGCAGCCATTGTGCTTCCCCTCTCTTTTTTACTCACTTTTCCATTCTACTCTAAAACTTCTTAAAATTAACTTCTGTAGTTATTACTTGTTGCATACCCCTTTATTTCCTGATTGGAGCAAAGAAAAAAAGCCCCTCGCTCCTAAATTACTCAGGACGAAAGGCTTTTTTCCGCGGTACCACCTAAATTGTCTAATTAAAGACCAACTTGACTAGAGCACAACCATGCTCCAGCGGCTAGATAACGTACCGCTTACGGCTAAACTTACTCTCTTAAAAGATTTCGGCCAGCAGCATTATAAAAGTGTCTTTCAATAATCCAGGGTCTGATAACTTTTCCACTACCGTTAACTCACTAAAAGAAATAGATTACCTACTTTTCTTTTTATCGCTTTTTAAATTTAAATGTTGATTACATTTAATAATATTTTTTCAAAAAAGGCAAGTAAAATTTTATTTTTCACCTTCGGCCTCTTTAATATTAAAACCTGGAATACCGCTAAACCACTTCTTTACCAAGGCATCATACGTCCCATCTTTTTTTAATTTTACTAGTGCACGATTAATTGCATTTTTCATTTGCGTCTGTCCTTTGTTGACCGCGATTCCATAGGGCTCATTGGTATAGGTGCCCCCTACAAGTTTATAGCCCTTGTTTTCTGTTGCAATTCCGGCAAGCAAACCATTATCAGTCGTCATTGCTTGACCTTGACCTGCTTTAAGCGCAGTAAATGCTTGACCATAATCATCAAATTCTAATACTTTAGCCTTAGGTGCAAATTTTTTAACATTGGCAACTGCTGTTGTACCTTTTACAGCTAATGCAGTTTTACCATTCATATCTTTAATACTCTTGATTGTTGAATCATCTTTTACAAGAAGTGATTGTCCAGCATAAAAATATGGGTCGCTAAAATCAATTTGTTTTTTGCGTTCTGGCGTAATCGTCATTGCCGCTAAAACTGCATCAATATTTCCATTTTTTAAAAGTGGAATTTTTGTTTTTGCAGTTGTTTGTACAAAGTTTGCCTTGGCATTTTTTCCTAGTATTTCTTTAGTTAAAGCATTTGCTAGATCAACTTCAAAACCTTCAATTTCCCCGGTTTTAATGCTCATCAAACCAAATAAACGGGTATCGGCCTTAACGCCCCAAGTAATTTCATTACTTTTTTTCACTTCTTGATAAACGTTACGAGTATTTTTTTGACATGCCGAAAGTAAAAAAACGCTAAATAAGACAATAAATAAAGAAAAGAATCGTAGCTTTCTCTTCACTTTTTAAACTTTCCCCCTAACCAAAATTAGAGGGAAAGCGTCCCTCTAATTTATTATTCAAAATTATTCAAATGCCATTTGATTTGTATACAAGCCATAGTAAAAACCACGCTTCTTAATTAATTCATCGTGATTTCCTTCTTCAATGACATTTCCATCTTTCAACACTACTATTTTATCTGAATTTAAGATAGTCTTCAAACGGTGAGCAATAACAAAACTGGTTCTGCCTGCGACAACTGCATCCATAGCTTTTTGGATCTTGGCCTCAGTAACAGTGTCTACATTAGAAGTAGCCTCATCTAAAATCAAAAATTCTGGGTCCGTTAAGATTGTTCGAGCAATTGAAATTAATTGCTTTTGACCAGTAGAAAAGACAGAATTTTCTTCAGAAACTTGAGTATCATATCCGTCGGGGAGGGTCATAATGAAGTCGTGAATATTAGCTTCTTTTGCGGCCGCAATTACTTCATCTCGACTCGCATCTGGCTTACCATATTTAATATTATCTTCAACACTTCCAGTAAACAGAACAGAATCTTGTAAAACAATACCAACATTATTTCTTAAAGATTCAAGTGTAATATCACGAACATCAACGCCATCAAAAGTTACTTTACCACTATTTACATCATAGAAACGATTAATTAGGTTCATGATCGTAGTTTTTCCTGAACCGGTTGGTCCAACTACAGCAACTGACTTGCCTTTATCGACATCAATTGAAACGCCATGCAAGATCTCTTTATCAGCGTTATAGCCAAAATGAACGTTTTCTAATTTAACGCCCTTTTTGATTCCTTTAAGAACTTTTCCATCAGGTACCGTATTCTCCTCATCTTGTTCTTCAACTGTTGCCAATCTTCTAGCACCAGTTAAAGCAAGTTGTGTCATTGAATAAATTGAAGTGAGTTGTGTTAGTGGTTGGAAATAAGTTTGTGAATATTCAACAAAGGCAACAATTAATCCCAATCCAATTGCTTGACTGACTTGGCCACTAACAATCAGCCATGCCCCTCCACCAATTACAATGGCTAAATTCAATAAAGAAATACCTTGGAGTAAGGGGAAGAGAATTCCAGAATAAAATTGACCTTTGAACATAGCGTTACGAACATCGTTATTGTACTTTTTAAAGTTTTGAACCGATTCTTCTTGCAAACCATTAGTAATAATAACTTTTTCACCATTGATCTGTTCGTTTACATAACCATTAAGATCACTAATTTTATCTTGTTGCTTATCTAAGTAAATTCTTGCCTTCTTCATAATGACTAAACTAATAATCAAAACAAATGGCGTTGTTGCTACCGTAAATAGGGCCATAGTTGGGTTTACGATAAACATCATAATGATAGTTCCGATTAATAATGCGCCTTGAGAAATAATTTCAAAAATTGCATTATTCAAGGCATTAAAAATATTATCTAAGTCTGAATTAAATAAAGATAATAGGTTTCCATCTTGATGAGTATCAAAGTAACGAATTAACATTCTTTGAAACTTAGCAAATAGGTTTTCTCTCATATCATTAGTAGCATTTGCAGTGAACTTTGACATTACCATCCATGCAATAAATGATGCAATAATTCCGGCTGCATATACGCCGACCATTGATCCTAAAGCCTGATAAAAGCTACTTAAATCATGAGTGCGGCTAGCTACTTTGTTAACTGCCTTAGTTAATTCTTGAACAGCATTTCCTAGGAAAAGAGGACCAAGTACTTGACTCAAAGTCGAAATCAAAGATAAGACAATAACAATTGTAACACCTTTCCAATAATCCTTTAAATACTTGGCAAAGTATTTTAATGCTTTTTTAGTATTACTCATCAATTTCACCTCTCTTTTCTTTAGCTTTCTGTGTGCGATAAATATCTTGATAAATTGGTGAAGTCTTCAGTAATTCTTCATGAGTTCCTTCAGCAACCAATTTACCATCATCTAAAACTAAAATTTTATCTGCATTCATCACTGATACTATCTTTTCAGCAATAATTACTGTTGTTGTATCTTTTAAATCATGCTCTAAAGCTTCTTGAACTAATTTTTCAGACTTAGCATCTAAGGCTGAAGTAGAGTCATCTAAAATTAAAATCGGTGGTTGACCAATAACACCACGAGCAATTGATAGACGTTGTTTTTGACCGCCAGAGAAGTTAGCTGATCTTTCTTCTACTTCATGGTCAAATTGATCTGGGTATTGACCGACAAATTCTTGTGCTTGTGCAATTTCTGAGGCACGTTTTAATTCATAATCTGTTGCATCTTCTTTTCCTTGGCGCAAGTTAGAAGCAATTGTTCCAGAGAATAAAATTGCTTTTTGTAAAACCATTGAAACAGTATTACGAAGTGATTTTTCACCAATAGTCTTTAAGTCTTTTCCCCCAATTTTTATTGTTCCTTTAGTCGGATCATAGAGACGTGGAATAAGTTGTGCAAGCGTACTTTTACCAGATCCTGTTGCTCCAACAATACCAACCATTTCACCTGGCTTCACCTTAAATGAGATATTTTTTAAAGTTGGCTTATCTCCACCGGGATAAGTAAAAGAAACATCGTCAAATTCAATACTTCCCTTTTCTGGTGCAGTTGGTGCATTAGGATCAAACTTAACATCTGGTTCAGTATCAAGTACTTCTTTAATTCTTCTTAGAGAAACCATCCCACGAGTGAAGTTCATAATCACAAAACCACCAATTAAAATTGCAAAGAGCAAAGTTAAAATATAAGAAACATATGGTGATACAACTGCAACATCAGTTGGAGTTAAATGAGCACTGCGTCCTACTAAAAAGACAACTAATGCAATTACTAAATAAGCAATTAACATGAAAGCTGGCATAATAGTAGAAATCCAGTAACCAATCTTAATATTTAATTCGTTTAAATCATCAGAAGTTTCGTTAAATCTCTCAATCTCATTTTCTCCTTGATTAAAAGATTTTACTACACGTACACCCTGTAAATTTTCTTTAACATGAGTAGAAATTTTATCCATGTAGTGTTGGAATTTAGCAAAAAGTTTATTCATATTTTGAATAACAATGTATCCAACCCCCATCATTAAAGCTAGCATCAATACAGGAGCCCACCAATATTGAGGAATGGTAATAATACTCAATACAAATGATCCAATTAAAATAATTGGCATTCTGAGTAATTGCATGAATAAGATCATCATCATATTCATAACTTGGTTCATATCATTAATTAAACGAACAACTAATGACCCACTAGAGAATTTTTCAATATTTCCAAAAGAAAAACTTTGAATCTTAGCATAAGTTTCTTCACGTAAATCTGAAGTTATTCCCTGGGCAATTTTTGCAGCATAATATACGTTAAAAATACCAGCAATAATTGCTAATAAACCAAGTACAACTAATCCAATTCCATCTCTTAAGACAACACTCTGGTTATCCGCTAAAATTGCTTTTTGGATATTTTCTAATAATCTTGGCTGCCATAAAGTTGCAAAAGCAGAAATCAGAATTGTAATAATCGCTAAAATTATTTCTTTACGATAATTTTTGAAGTGTGGCTTCAAAATTTGCATCTATTATTCTCCCTTCTTTCTTAAAAGCTCCCAAAAGGTATCACTCCACTCTTCATTTAGAGCTACTAACTGTTCCATCTTTTGCGCGCCCATTTTTTGTGCAATTTGCTTTTCAATTTCAAATAAAGGAGTCATTTTCTTTTTAGCATATTCTTTTCCGGAAGCAGTTAGCTGACAATACTTAACCCGATTATCTTCTGGATCAATTGTCAGTTCTAGATAATCTTTTTCTAGTAAGCGATGAATTCCTTTATTAATAGATTGCTTAGGTAAGTCACTTAAGTTGACCAGATCTTTTTGCGTTAATCTTTGGCGCATTAATAGTTCATACAAAATAATGGTTAGATAACTTGGCATACCATGTTGTCTATCCCACTCTGCATAAGCTTTTCCACCTCGGATAATTGCAAAATTCAACTTTTCGGTAGCAGTTAATTCCATACTTCACCTCACAAAAATAGTCTCTGTAGATACTGATTAACTATATTAGTATCCACAGAGACTATTGTCAATAACTTTTTATTATTCTTTCCATAAAAAATCAATTAAAAGTTTATCAACTTCTTTGTTTTCATGTAATTTGCTATGCTGTGCATTCTTACCCTTAATTTCTACTTCACGGTATGATTTTGCACGCCCATTAATTAAATACTTGTAACTTTGTGCTGAGGTTACAGAAACTGATCCATCAGAATTTGACCCATCTTCTTTATTGCCATAGATATTTAATACCTCAATTTGCCTTGGATAGTGTTTCCGTAAAGGCAATAATTGCCTAAAACCATCACTATAAATATCAGGTTCACCTGTTTTCTTATTTTTAATCTTAGCCTTTTGGCCGGCTTCTTCACCGAGATAGCCATCGTAATGACCCGCAATTGAAGCTACTTTATTAATCTTAGGTAATTTTTTATTGTCATAGTTTTCATTAATGTAATTAGCAATCTGTAAATTTCCCATTGAATGACCAACTAAATTAATCTTTGCATAATGATATTTATTAGAGATTGCAGTTATTACATTTTTTACATATGACGTTTTTCCACTCTGATTATCTTCTAGATTAACTTTGATAATCGGATTTTTTGCATTTTTTAGGATCGTACCGTTAAGTTTAACAGTACCATTTTTACTTACATCCGCTTGAATAATTGTATTACTTACGCCGGCCTTTTTTGCAGCATTCGCCATCTGGCTTTCCGCATTCGCACTTGATCCCCAGCCATGAAAGAAAAATGTTGGAATTGTTTCAGTATTGTTTAAGGAACTAGTAACCCTTGTAGCAGGAACATTTTGAGTCTTTTGACTACATCCTGTTAACACAAATAAAAATACTGCAATAAAAAAACTAGCAAGATAAATCTTTTTCTTCTTCATAATTATTTCCTCTCACACTTACTTTTTTCCAGTATACAAGGACAATTATCAATTGAAAAATATTTATTCTTACTAGTTTCCTATCGCTAAAAGCTATATTTAGTTCCTTTTAGCTTCTTTCGTTAATGTTTTTAAGCCTGGTAAAGTAATCATCACAGCAAAGCTAAGTAGGTATAAAGCTGATAAAAAGCCCATTACTACGCCTAAGTTATACTTATCCATTAAAATACCTATTACTACTGATGAAAATCCACCGATTGCTCTGCCGACATTAACAATAATATTATTGGCACTCGAGCGAATTTCTGTTGGATATAATCTACTGATTACAGCACCATAGCCACCAAACATCCCATTTGAGAAAAAGCCAACTACAGCTCCAATAATCAAAAGCATGGCCATATTTTGGGCCAAACTTAATGTATAAACCATTAAAGCTGAACCAATCAAGAAAATTGCAAAGGCTCTTCTAGGACCAAAGTAGTCAAAAATTGAACCAAATGTCATCATACCAATGCTCATTCCAATAATCGTAGAAATCATCCAAAGACTAGAATTCGAAACATTTAAATTCAATTGCTTTTGTACAATTGTAGGAAGCCAGTTCATTAAACCAAAGTATCCAGCAATTTGAACTGTCATCATAATCATTAAACCCACTGTTTGCCAAGCAAGATGTGGTGTTGAAAACATTTTTTTAGCCACATCCGATAATAAGGAATTACTTTCACTAGCTTGAGCCTTAATAAATTGCTCACTTTCATGGACATGTTTTCTAATGAAAATGGTTAAAATTACTGGAAGAATCCCTATTAAAAATAGCATATGCCAACCTGCTGCTGGAATAATCCAAGCTGCAATTAAAGCCGCTAAAATTGCTCCAATTTGACCACCAATCGCTGCTACTGAGGTCATTTTACCAATTTGTTCTTTGCGAAAGTTTTCAGCAATTAAAGCAATTCCGACACCATATTCTCCACCTGCTCCAATTCCTGCTAAAAAACGAAGTGCATAGATAAGATAAATATTATTGGCAAATGCCATCAAAGCTGTTGCAATTGCAAAAATAATTACTGTATGGCTAAAGGTTTTAACTCGACCAATCTTATCACCTAAAATTCCAAAGGCAATTCCACCAACTAACATTCCTAAATTAGTAATCGTTGAAATAAAACCAGCCTCTCCACCTGACAAGTGGAGATCAGCAATCATCGAACTCATTGCAAACGATAAAAAAAGCACATCCATATTCTCAAGCGCAAAACCTGACGAAGTAGATGCAATAACCCACTTCTGATTTTTGCTTAGAGTATGTCTGTGCTTAACCAGTGTATCCATATTAAATTCCTCCAAAACGAATGCTCTCTGTCATTCAATTATTTCTTCAGAACTTATTCTACTCGTTTTTTTATGATTTACAATCCTAGATTATAAGTCTGGGTCTCTTCTAAAGTGCAATGGTGATTTCTTTATTTGCTTTGTAATTAACTTACCAATTAATTCTTGATAATCCTTAACTGCTGTATGAGCTAAGTCTTTGTTTGCCTTGTTGATTAAGTCTAACTTCTTTGCAGGATCCTTTTCTTTATCAACTTTGGCATCATATTCAATACGCATTTGACTTAATTTTTGTTGTGTAGCATTTCTAGCTTGATACAATTGCAAACCATAGTCTTTCCATGAACGATCAGCTAAGACTTGTGCTTCCTTGTAGATCCAATATGCTGAGTTTGAAGCATACTTATCTTTGCCGTGTCTATAGAAGCTTGGCACTACGCTACCTTGTGGGTAGAAAGGAACATACACATTTTGACAAGTAATGCCTAGTGATAACCAGTGAATCCAATCCTTACCTTTAAGTTGCAGTAAGTGTGACTCCTCAGTAAAGTCAACACTAATTGGACGATATACGGCTGTATCTTTATTAACAGGATTTGCTACATCATATTTAGTTCCATCATAGTGATCTCTTAATACTCTTTGAGCATCAGTAATTGAAATTGGGTGGTCTGCTTTTTGAATAAATGGAATATCAAAGCTGCTTGGCTCTTGCTTAATAGAAGGACTTAAGATTCTTTGACCAGTCCAAACACGAGCAGTATTATAAGTTAAATCTAACAAATTATGTGTACCAAAAATACGACGCCAATTAAATGGCTTATTATTCGGCCATAAGTTATGCTCTTCAACAAATTTTTGTAAACCAGGAGCAGTAATGAAGTTATCAGAATCATTAAAATCAATTTCTTGAATGGCTAATTCATTAGCAGCTACAGCATAGCAATCATCTGGAATACGTTGTGCTACCCAGTAGTGAGCAGTACCAATTTCGAAGTACCAAGCTTCTTTAGGATCGGCAAACAAAATACCATCTGATTCACCTGCAGTATGATCTTTAATAATCTTAGCAAAGCGAGCAATAGCTTCACGTGCTGTCTTTACATAAGGCAAGATACAAGTTACCATTGCTTCTTCAATGATACCGGTCTTCTTGAATGGATCAAAAGATTGAACTTGGTCATTAGCATAGGTTGTTTCAGTAGCACTCATTGCTACCCCAAATTGGTTAATTCCGGATTCCTCATAAACCCCTTTCTTGTCACTCCAATTTGGAGTTGAAGAATAAGCATATCTATGAGTTGGTAAATCCATTTCAAACTTATTCAAGTTAGACTTAAAGTGATTATTAGGAATATCTTTTTCTTCATGAAAAGCTAAATGCTTAGCACAGTTTGGCTTATCATCTTCATTACGTCCAATGATAATGCTGCCATCTGTAGTAGCATTTTTCCCAATTAGAATTGATGTACATGCACTGTGATTACTTTCAATCATTATATATCACACTTTCATTTAAATAACCTTTCTTATTCATTCTTAATTGTATTACCTTAGGCGCAAAAATTTTACTAAAACGCATTTTCGAAAGTGTGAGCTAATGATTTCATAAAAAATAAGGAAAGATTCGAATTATCCATCAAATCTTTCCTTATTTAAATATTAAATTATGTTTGTTTTATTCAGCATCTGCCATTAAATTATGAATTTTCTTAGTAAAGAAAAACATCACTACACCGAATAGAACACTAACAATTCCAACTGCTAAAAAGTATGCTACTTCAGTTTTACTTGAGTAGTATTTAACAATTTGAGAGTTAATAGCTTGGCCAGTGGCATCTGCTAAGAACCAAAGACTCATCATCTGTGAACGGAAAGCTTTTGGTGCTAAACGAGTAGTTACAGATAAGCCAATTGGAGAAATAAGCATCTCGGCAATTTCAACAATAAACCAAGAACCAACTAACCAAAATGGACTAACTCGTCCGTTTGTTCCATAAAGCATTCCTGGAAGTGCCATCCACATATATGAAAGACCAGCAAAGACCAAACCAGCAGCAAATTTACCTGCAGCACTTGGTTGTTTCTTCCAGTTATCCCATAACCATACAAAGAATGGAGTTAAAATCATGATAAATACTGGGTTCAAAGTCTGGAAGTTAACTGCAGTAAAGTGCCATCCTCCGATGTGAAGTACTGTTCTTTGAGCAGCAAATAGTGCTAAAACAACAGAACCGGATTCTTCAATTCCCCAGAAAATAGAAGCTGCAATAAATAATGGAATGTAAGCCCATACCCTTGAACGTTCTTCCTTAGTAACTTTCGGGCTTCTAAGCATTAAAACAAAGTAATAAATTGGTAAGGCAATAGCAACAACGGTAATTAAAGTAATGATATTATCAATATTTAATTGACCAAAAGCAGCCATTAAACCTAATACTACTGCTAAAGCTAAAATTCCTAAACCGATTCTCTTTAAGATCTTATTACGAGTTTCGGGATCGATTGGATCTGTTGGATGCATCCCATCCTCAGAGAGATACTTTCTACCGCCCCAAACATACTGTACTAACCCAAAGAACATTCCAACTGCTGCTAAAGAAAAACCAGCATGGAAATTAAAATGATTTCCAAATAAATTAAGGCCAAAACCTTCACTTGCCCAAGGCACTAACCATGGAGCAAGCGCTGATCCTAAGTTAATACCAAAAACAAAGATACTGAAACCAGCATCACGTCTTCGATCATCTAATGAGTATAGGCCACCAACCATATCAGAAACATTAGGCTTAAGTAAACCTGTACCTACCACAATGAAGGCGATCGAAATATATAAACCTACCTCTGCCATTGGTAGGGCTAAGATAATGTGTCCAATCATAATAAGGACACCACCAAAGAAGACAGTACTACGTGCTCCCCAAATTCTGTCTGCTAGCCATCCACCAGCTACCGTAGAAAGATAAACAAGTGAACCGTAGATAGACATAATTGAAGCAGCAGTAGTTTCATTCATCCCTAATCCGCCACGTTCTACGGCATAATACATGTAGAAGAGTAAAATAGCACGCATACCATAGTAACTAAATCTCTCCCACATTTCAGTGAAGAACAAGGTGGACAAGCCACGAGGTTGTCCAAAGAAAGTCTTCTCTGTTGTTGAATTATTCATTAAAAACTATCCTTTCTGTATTATGTGTTTTATATACACAAAAAGGTCTATTCTATACCTATTTATAATAAGTAGTCAAATTGGTATAGTTCTTTACGTAAAAATAAGCATTCGTTTTGATTCTGAATGCTTACTTTAATATTTATCTACATAATTTATAAGCTTTACTCTCAAATGGCTTTAAGCCAACTATTCCCTTATCTTTCCCATCTTCAAGTAAATTAACTAATTCACAACTCAATTCAATTTTTTCTTCTTTATCAGAAAAATTCTGAACCAACCAATATTTTTCTGATTTATTTTCACGTATTTGAATTGACACTCTACTGTTAAATTTTGTAATTGGAATTTCAGGAACGAATTCACTAGCTATTTTCTCATAAAACTTTTCCCGTGCAGTTAATTAGCGTTTCGCAATAATCATGCACCGGATATTCTTTTCCTTCAAAATTAATTAAATTCGATTGTCCAGGATCTAAAACATCAGTTTCAAGAGGCTCAAGTCCGTAAATTTCTTGTAATTCTTTTGGCCATTCATTCATATAGGCAAGATCAGTTTCATCAACAACTCCGCTAATATAAATGCCGACTATCTGCCCACCATTCTTAACATAGTTATTTATTTTTTCTAGGTAAGACTTACCCATTAAAAAGCGCAATAGATCAATCAGTAAGTCATATTTTGAAAAATCATCTTCAGGACTAACAAAATCAACCGGAATATCATGGTCATAAAAATAGCTATAATGCTTTTGAATTGTTTGCCAGATCTTTTTATTCTCACCGTGAAACTCTAAGTTAGAAGTACAATACTCCTTGGCTACCATGCGCAATATCTTGCAGACTAGCCAATTCATGCATTCCAGGTCTTTTTGCGCGATCAAAGTTATGCCAATTAACACGTGACGGAGTATTCTCCATTACTAAAAAATTCTGATGCTTCAGACTTCTAAAGAAATCATGAATTAATCCAACATTTCGTCCAAGTTCTTCAGTACTTTCACTGTCGTTACCCCAAGCAGGATAAGAATCTCAAGAGATAAAATCTAAATGATGCGCCATTTTTTGATAATCAAAACCAGCAAATGGATCCATCCACGGATTTCCAGCCATCATATTCGTAGTTACAGGAATATTAGGAGTGATCTTTTTTAAGGGTGCTGTTTCATTATCAATAAATGAAATTGTCTGGTCAGTAATAAACCTTTTCCAGTCTAAGTTCATCCCTTTATTACCCATTTCACTTAAAGGACTAGGCGGATTAACTTGACTCCAGTCATTATAAGTATGACTCCAAAAAGTATTCCACCAGGCATGATTTAAAGTAGCTATATCGCCATACTTATCCTTTAGCCATTTTCTAAAAGCATCTTTACATAAATCGCAGTAGCATTCACCTGAATATTCATTAGAGATATACCAAAGCACTAAACTTTTCCTTTGACCAAAATGTTCTGCTAGTTTTGTATTAATCTCACAAACTTTTTTTCGATAAATAGGTGAAGTTAAACAATGGTTGTGTCGTCCGCCAAAACCACGTTTATTTCCCAGGTTATCTGTTCTAAGAACTTCTGGATATTTTTGAGCAAGCCAGGCCGGTCGTGCTCCACTTGGCATAGCTAAGATCACATGACCATTCACTTTCTCTACTCGATCAAAAATCTTATCTAACCAAGAAAAATCATAAATTCCTTCTTGCGGCTCTAATTTGGCCCAAGAAAAAAATCCCAACAGTCACGGCATTAATTTTAGCCTGCTTAAAGAGAGCAAAATCTTGATTAATTACATCGGGCTCATCCCACCATTGTTCTGGATTATAATCACCGCCATGTAAAAATTGATTAATATCTAAGATACGCTTCATAATTTATTCCTTGTTTCTTTCTATTCTGTAATTCTGAAAACGTAGCTATTCCTTAAAATAATCATATCGCTTTTTCAAACTTCAATTCGCCCATTTTAGTGAGATTGTATCAGAGTCAGCTGTTTTTTATTATTACTTATATATGATATTGGAATAAAAGTACTAGATATTTGATCGATTTCTCTTCTTAGTGTTATTTTTAACATGAAAGTGCACTTTTATATATTATTAACTGTTTTTCATAAATATTGAGGTAGAAATTATGAAAAAGAATATTCAATATAATGTCGGTCAATGGTTACCTAGTGATCAAGAATTCTACAATAAATGGCTAAAAAAGGTTTTAAAAGAAGCGGAAAGCGAAGAAAATCAAAAATTACTTCCTCCAGTTCAAGCTTTAAAGAATTTAATTGAATCTGATCGGTATTTATACAATGTTACACAGATGATGTTTGATGAAATTCCTGAAAAGTATGTTGATACTCCAATGGGAACTCCACAAGTTCGAAATTATAAACAAATGTTATTAATGCTCAACCGAATTATTCAAAGAGCTCCCGAATTCAACACAACTGGATTAGTCGGTACACCAATTAATGCAATTTTAGACTATCCTATGGCCACTAAAGCAGGTTATGTATTCTTTATGAATCCAAAAATCAATGAAAAGCTTAGAGATATTTTGAATTATTGGGGTAAATTTCTACAAACGCCAGATTCAACATATGTTCTTAACACATCTAAAAATGGTTGGTTAAGCGACTATGCATTAAATGAAATGGCCAAAGTAGCTGATGGTGACAAATTTACGACTATTTTCAAATGCGCTTCTGAAGATCGGGAAAAGCATCTAGGTTTTACCTCTTGGGACAACTTCTTTACTCGTTTATTTAATCCTGGTATTCGTCCTGTTCAAGATCCTGATGATCCTGATTCTATTGCTAATGCCTGTGAATCAGCTCCATTTAGAATTGCACATGATTTACCAATGAAAGCAAAATTCTGGATTAAAGGACAACCTTATTCTCTAATGGATCTATTACATAATGATCCCTGGACATCAAAATTTGAAGGCGGAACATTATATCAAGCCTTCTTAAGTGCCTTAAGTTACCACAGGTGGAACAGTCCCGTTAGTGGCACTATCGTAAAAGCTTATAATTTACCAGGATCATATTACTCGGAAAGTCTATATCAAGGTTTTGCAAATGAACGTGGTGCTGACCCAGTTGCAGCAAATGACTCTCAAGCATTTTTAACTGCTACTGCCACTCGTGCTGTTATCTTCATTAAAGCCGATAACCCTAAGATCGGTTTAATGTGTTTTGTTGCTGTTGGTATGTCTGAAGTTTCAAGTGATGAAATTACTGTTAGAGTTGGTCAGCATGTTAATAAAGGTGATCAACTAGGGATGTTCCACTTTGGCGGTTCAACTCACGTTCTTTTGTTTAGACCAGAAACAAAGGTTGAATTTAATTTGCATGATCAAGAACCTGGTTTAGGTAGTTCAAACATTAAAGTTCGCGAAGAAATAGCACGTGTTAAATAAGTTATTGTTTTAATTAAAAGAAAGAAGATCTCAAAATGACTAAAGCTAAAAGTCATAAAATTGGTCTCTTTGGTCTAATAGCTATGGTAGTCGGCGCTATGATTGGTGGCGGAATTTTTGATATTCCTCAAAATATGGCCGCTTCATCCTCTCTGGGTGCTGTTCTCATAGCTTGGGTTTTAACCGGTATTGGTATGTTTGGACTTGCTTTTACTTTTAAAATTCTTGCTGAAGAAAGACCAGAGTTGAGTATTGGTATTTATTCCTACGCACGAGCTGGATTTGGTAAATATGTTGGTTTTAATTCAGCATGGGGCTATTGGATTGAAGCAATTACGGGAAATGTTGCTTATGCAGTTATGCTTAATGACTCATTTGGGCGTTACTTTCCAATTTTATTAAAGCACCAATGGCCAACAGTTGTATTTGGGATTGTTTTAATTTGGATTTATAACTTTTTGGTTCTTAATGGTGTTAAAGAAGCAGCCTTTCTTAATACTATTACCGTTATTATCAAGTTCATTAGCTTGGCTATTATCTTAATTTGTATGTTAATTTTCTTCCGTTTTCCTACATTTTTCTGGGGATTCTGGGGACAAGGATTGCACCTAGGAAACTTTATTTCACAAATTAAGGCTCCAATGCTTGTAACTTTATGGTGCTTTATCGGTATTGAAGGTGCCGTAGTTATTTCTAACCATGCTAAAAATCCAAAAGACGTTGGTAAAGCCACAGTACTAGGATATTTAACCTCACTTATAGCTTATGTTCTAATTAGTATTGTTGCTTATGGGATTTATCACCAACCAACTCTTTCTAAATTAACTGACCCATCAACAGCTTACCTAATGAAAAATTTACTTGGTCCTTGGTTTTTAGACTTTGTAACTATATCTGTGATTATTTCTGTTGGTGGATCATGGGTTGCTTGGACTGTTATGATGGCACAACTTCCATATGCAGCCGCAAAGGGACATGTTTTGCCAAAATTCTTTGCTCATGAAAATAAGAAAAAAGTACCTAGCATATCTTTGTATATTTCAAGTATTTTAATGTCCTTATTTATGATCTTAGTGGTAACAGCCAATAACGTGTATCTTGCATGTATTGATATTACTGGAGTAATAATTTTACCCTGTTATCTATTAAGTTCAATGTATCTTTGGAAAATTGCACAAAAACGAGAAATTTTTGCTAATGATTCTCACAAGCGTAATAAGAGCCTATTCATAGGAATTTTATCCACTATTTATTGCTTATGGCTTTTATATGCAGCTGGGCTTAACTACTTATTAATTTCAACTATTATTTACGCTGTAGGTATTATATTCTACTACTTTGCAAGAAAAGAATATGACAAAGATGATACTCCTTTATTTAACAAATGGGAGTTGGCATTAGCTATTATTATTTGTGTTTTAGCAGTTGTCTCTATTTATCTTCTTATTACAAAAAAGATTTCATTATAGTTATTAATATTAAAAAGAGTGTTAAAAATGAAAAAAGATGTAAAATTTAATGTTGGACAATGGTTACCTAGTGACCAAGAATTTTACAATACTTGGTTAAAGAAAGTATTGAAAGAAGCCGAAGCTGAACAAGACCAAACTCTTTTACCACCTGTTCAAGCTCTAAAAGATTTGATTGAATCTGACCGCTATCTTTGGAATTTATTCCATATGATGTTTGAAGAGGTTCCAGTAAAATATATTAAAACTCCAATGAATACTCCTGCTGTTCACAACTATCATCAAATGCTTCGCGTTATTAATCGGGTTATGCACCGTGCTCCAGAATTTAATACTACTGGATTAGTTGGTTTTCCAATTAATGCTATTCTAGATTATCCAATGGCAACAAAAGCTGGCTATGTAGCTTTTATGGATCCACGCGTTAACCAAAAACTCCGTGATATCTTAGATTATTGGGGCAAATTCTTACAATCACCTGATTCTACCTATGTGCTAAATCGCTCTAAAGAAGGTTGGCTTGGAGATGAAGCTTTAAAGAGTATGTGTGACGCAGCTTATGGTAAAAACTTCCATGATATTTTTGCTTGTCCTAATGATAATATTGATCAACAATATGGCTTTACCTCATGGGATCACTTCTTTACCAGAACCTTTAATCCAGGTGTTCGTCCAGTTGTTAATGCCGACGATCCTGATTCAATTGCTAATGCTTGTGAATCAGCACCATATCGAATCGCCCATAACTTACCTTTAAAGGCTAAATTCTGGATTAAAGGACAACCATATTCATTAATTGACCTACTCCATAATGATCCATTAACATCAGAATTTGTTGGTGGTACTCTTTACCAAGCATTCCTTAGTGCATTAAGTTATCATAGATGGAACAGTCCAGTAAGTGGGACAGTAGTTAAGGCTTATAACTTATATGGTTCTTACTACTCTGAAACTTTGCCACAAGGATTTGAAAATCCTAATGGTCCTGATCCAGCTGCTCCTAATGATTCTCAAGCTTATATTACCGAAACTGCATCACGTGCAGTCATCTTCATTAAGGCAGACAATCCTAAGATTGGCTTAATGTGTTTTGTAGCTGTAGGTATGGCGGAAGTTTCGGGCAACGAAATTACTGTTAAAGTTGGTCAGCATATTAACAAAGGTGATCAATTAGGCATTTTCCACTTTGGTGGCTCAACACATGTTCTTTTGTTTAGACCAGGGGTTAATGTTAAATTTAATCTTCATGGTCAAGAACCAAGTTTAGGTTCTCATAATATTAAAGTTCATGATGAAATCGCTAGAGTTGAGTAATTAACATAAAAATATTGAATCTTTGACTTCATATAATTCAAAAAGCCTGTTCTGAAATAATATCGGAACAGGCTTTTTGTTAGAGCATTAATTGCATTTGATCATTAAAATAATTCTTATAGGCAAGATAAACAGAAATAATCGCTCCTAAACTTGTAGCAGATAGAAGCATAAAAGTTACCATAATCTGATACTTAATTGCATAAATTGGGTTTACTCCGGCAAAGATCAATCCTGACATCATCCCTGGCAAATTAACTAAACCTACTGTTTTAGCTGAATCAATCGTTGGCTGCATAGCAGTCTTAATACTACGCCGAATAATTGGCATCGATGCCGTTTTAATATCACTACCTAAAGCTAACTTTTCTAAAACGGGCTGTCTTAAATCATGAAAACTTTCGTTTAAAGATTTATAGCAAAGACCTATTGCAACCATTTCATTACCTGCAATCATCCCTGTAATTGGAATTACTTGCATGGGTATTGGTTTAATGACGCCAGAAAGAAGTAATACAGCTAATGTAATGTAGGTTCCTACGGCCTCAGCTATAATTGAATTCCATAATTTTCGATTAGTATTTGGATCTCTACCATTCGCATTCCATGAAGCATTAAAAATAATGACAAGTGTAGAAACAAAGGTTAGCCAAAAAGTATTTACATTGAAAATTACTTTTAAAATATATCCAATAATGACTAGCTGAATAATGGCTCGCACAACACTAATCAAAATATCTTTAGTAAGGCCAAGCTTTTCTTTAACGGAAATTCCAATTGATACTAAGACTAATAAGAATGCAAAGACTAGGGACCAGTTACTGACAACTACGTTTTTCATTGAGGAATGCCTTCTTCACTTCAAAAATTTTATTGGCTTTTTCAATTTCACTTTTATCATGAGTTACTTGTAAGATCGTAACATGCTTCTTGCGCACATCATCAAATAAATGATGAACAATTTCTTTACTATTCTCATCAAGTCCTGTAGTTACTTCATCCAATAATAAAATTTGTGGTAAAAAGACTAAATTTCGAATTAAGGCAACTCGTTGCTTTTCTCCACCAGATAAAGAATTAATATTTTTCTTTAAAAAAGTTTGATTTAGACTTACTTTATCTAATAATTCATTTAGATGCTCTTCATTGACTTCCTCCCTTCGAATTTGGTAAGGAAAAATCAGATTATCTCTTACCGTTTTTCCAAAAAGAGACGGTTGCTGAAAGCAATAGGAAACTTGCCGACGATATTCAAGCGGAGAATATTGACTAATATCTTTTCCCTCATATTCAATTGAACCAGATGTAGGTGTAAGTAAGCTGGCAATAATTTTTAAAAGTGTACTTTTCCCTGCACCCGAGGGCCCTACAATCGTTAAAAAGTCTCCTGAATTTATACTTAGATTAATATTTTTTAGAATAGTATTTCCATCAACTGAATAATTTAAATTTTTAATTTCTAAAAGATGCATAGCTAACCTTCTATATAGATGCTTTTTATTATAAACGATATGAACCCCGAAATTCTTATCTGACTTCCGGGGTTCATATCTATGATTTATATTCTATTTACTTTTCTTAGGCCAAAAAACTGCTAAGAGACAAAAAATAAGTCCTAAAATCAACTCCCAAATAAATGGCTGATCCCACATAAAAAGATTGCCAATTTCACTTGCGGTATAACGAACAATATAAATCAAAATACTAATAATAGCCATGCACCAGCTAAAAATTGCCATTTTTTTGAAAAATACTTTCCAATCCATTAGATCACCTTAAAACTATCTAGCTTTTCTTGTGTCATATCGCGAATAATTGCAGTTGCTAAATCAACTGAAGCCTTAAAGTCTTTATATGCTGAGAAACAATATGGGGAGTGCTCATAACGAACTGGAATTCCAATAACAATTGTTGGAGCTCCATATTCATAATAAATTGCTGCCCCATCTTGGCCGCCACCAGTTCTAACAGAGCGAGTATATGGAATATTATTTTTATCAGCTATATCACACGCATACTGTTGAAACTTAGGATTTGGTAAAAATGTAGTATCCATATCTCTAAGCATTGGACCACGGTTTAAGCCTGTTTGAGATAACCATTCTGGCTCAAAAGTATCATCAGCTGGACAACTTTCCAAAACAATACATAAATCAGGCTTAATTTTTCGTCCAGTGACATATGCACCGCGAAGTCCTACTTCTTCTTGACTAGATAAGGCAGCTACTACATCAAAATTAGTCTCTTCACCCTTCAAATTATCTAAGATGTCTACCATGGCTCCTGCACCAAAGCGATCATCAAAGTCTTTACCGAAGAATAGACCGGATCTTTCATGGTATTCGCATTTTACATCAACAAAAATTGGACAACCAGTGTCAATTTTATAATCTTTAATAGTTTCTTCCCTGCTTGATGAACCTACATCAATAGACATATCTGCAACTTCCGGAATTGAATTTCTTTCAGCGGCAGTCATAAAGTGCGGAGGCTTTGTAGCCACTACGCCAGGAATATATTCACCATCACGATTACGAATTTTCACTCTTAAAGCCGGAATATTATACTTTACCCAACCTCCAAGTGGAACAAATTTAATTAATCCATTCGGACGAACTGCCTGGGTAATAAAACCAACTGCATCAGAGTGAGCATCCATTTGAATAACAGGCCGATTACCTTTGTTTTCCTTCTTAGCTGCATATACATTGAGCATCCCATCTACCGTAATATCAGCCGTATTTTTAGCATAAGTAGAAAATAATTTTACAAATTCTTCTTCGAAGCCAGATGTAGAATTTGCATCTGAAAATTCTTTTAACATTTGAATTTCTTGTTCTTTTTTCATGATTTTTCCTCTCGCAAACGCTTTTATTTTAATTATATTTGTGTCTTTAAACTTTTTAAAGAAATTCTTTGCAAATTTTAAATCTAATACCAAATCTTATTTAAAAAAGGAAGGGTATTCTATTTAACAAGTAAGGGAACTTCTACACCTTACTTATTCTCCCAAAATAACATACGACATTAAAAAAGCAGACTTCTAATCCCCCAGAACGTCTGTTTTTTGTTATTCTCATAAAATTTTTTCTATGTACTTATGGTATACTTAACGAAATTTCTATTACAAGGATTCAATACCTATGAAAAAAGTAGTTCTCATTTTATTGTCTATGCTTATACTTACTGCCTGCAGTAATACTACTAAAGATACTCAATCTAAATCTTCTATCTCAACCTCTTCAACTTCTACTTCAAAGAACACAACTAAGATCTCCTCTAAACCAAACCTAAATAAAAAATATCCGGGTTTTAAACTAGCTACGATTCCTGTTGCCTTTCAAGGAACCTGGTATCAAACTGATCGCTATAGTAAAACTGCTCGAAAATTTAAAATTACTGAACATACGATTACGGATTCAGTTGTTTATCAAAAAACAGATCCTAATCTAAACTTAAACCATCGATCAGAAAAAAATAATAAAATTTACGCTGGCGATGCAACAATGATTTCTTTTGAAAATAAAAATGGTTCTGAGTGGTTACGAGCACGTGGCTTTTTAGATACTGTCGATATCATCTATATTACCGGAACTTTTAAGGGAAACGATTGCCTTTATTTAGCTTATTCTTCTGGTGATATTCATAGTGCAATGTTTAAAGATAAAAAAATAGCTTTAAAGTACCGTAAATATGATTTTTCTAAAATTACTAATCCTTCAAACTAAAAATCAGTTGTAATTACAATTAGTTGCAGTATACTTATTTAAAGAATTAGTTGTAATTACAACTTAGAAAGATAAAGTTATGCGAAAAAGACCACTAGCTAATTTACTCTACCATATTGGTAAATTAGAAAATCTACTAATTAATCAACGACTCGCGTCTATTAATTTAAGAATGACTCATGCACATGTCTTAAGATACATTCAAAAGCATCCAGGATGCATTCAAAAAGAAGTTGCCGACTATCTTTTTTATCAACCGGCTAGTTTTACTAATGTAGTTAAATTACTGGAAAAAAGAAAGATGATTGATCGACGAGCAGATCCAAACAATGGACTAAAAAAACAACTATTCTTACTCCCAGCTGGCGTTGAAGTTCTTAACCAAGTGAATGAAGCCTTTGAAGAAGTAAATCAACTAGTTGGAAAAGTCGATCCTGATACTCTAGCCAAGCTTGAAAAAATCTCAATCAACTTAGAAAAGCAGATTTAAAGAAAAATAGATTTTAAAATTAAAGGATAACAATGTCAAAAAAATCAGATAAGCCAATTTGGAAAAAGAATCTTTATGTTCTCTCTATCGCCGTATTTATCGCAGGAATTGCATTTTCAGAGATCATGCCCTTCTTGCCTCTATATATCGATACCTTAGGACATTTTACTCACCAACAGCTAAACTTTTGGTCGGGATTTATTTTTTCTGGGGTATACTTCGTCTCAGCTATTATTTCACCATGGTGGGGTAAGTTAGCAGATAAAAAAGGTAGAAAACTAATGATTCTCAGGGCTTCCCTTGGGATGGCCCTTGTCCTTGGCAGTATGGGATTAGTTACTAATGTCTGGCAACTATTTTTCTTAAGAATGTTGCAGGGTGTTTTTGCAGGATTTGTTTCAAATTCAAATGCTTTAATCGCTACAGAAACACCTAAAGAAAAATCTGGTCAGGCGTTAGGAACAATGGCCTCTTCTTTTACGGCCGGAAACTTACTTGGCCCTTTCTTAGGCGGAGCACTTGCTTCTGCATTTAGTTACCGTGTTACCTTCTTTATTACAGGGGGCTTATTATTAATATCCTTCCTTCTCTCACTTTTCTTTGTTCATGAAGAAGGATTTAAGCCGATTACAGAAAAGAAATTAGATAAAGCCAGCGGCGTTATTGCTACTCTACGATCTCCAACCCTGATATTTGGTTTACTGTTAACCACTTTAATTATCCAAGCAGCCAATAATTCAATTAATCCAATTGTTTCTTTATATGTTAAACAATTGATGAATGGACACGGAAACGTTGTTTTTGTTTCTGGAGTTATTGCGGCTTTACCAGGAATTGCAACGTTTTTAGCTGCTTCCCGTTTTGGAGCTTTGGGAGATAAAATTGGAACCCACAAGATTATTATTGGTGGCTTTATTGGTGCGACAATTTTATTCTTTTTAACTGCTTTTGTTCACAATACAGTGCAATTAGGTATTTTACGCTTTTTAGTTGGCTTTACCGACGCATGCCTCTTCCCGCAAGTGCAAACTTTATTAACCAAAAATTCACCCGCTGCTGTAACTGGTCGCGTCTTTTCATGGAATCAAAGTGCAATGTATATTGGAAATATCGTGGGACCACTCCTCGGATCTTTCATTGCCGGAATTTCAAGTTATAGTATGGTCTTTATTGTGACAGCAGGCATTGTTGTCTTAAACTTGATTCTATTTAATTTTAATGTTGTAAAAAATCTTGCTAAATAACATAAAAACAGCATTTCTCGTGCCTATTGAGAAATGCTGTTTTTATTTAATACAAATTAACTTATTCTAAATAAACTGTAATTAAATCAATTAATTTTTCTTTTCAACAGTATTAGAATGATTCTTTTTCTCTCTAACTGCAGTTGGAATTCCACCCATCTTAGCCAATCTCTTCTTTCCTAAAAATAGGTATAGAATAGCTGTTACAGCAGCTACAACTATTGAGAGTAAAATAGTTTCCCAAGTAAAGTTAAAGATTAAATAGCAAGCTACTAATAAAGCTAAAATTGGAATTGTGTAGCCACCTGGAAGCTTAAAGCCATGATTTGGATATTGGCCAGTATGCTTAAATTTAATAACCGCAAAAATAGATGGTACATATTGAACAAATGAAGCTAAAACAATACATCCAACTAAGAATAAGTATGATTGAGTAATTAAAAGTAAGGTTACAGCAGCTGTCAAAATAATACCAACCCATGGAGCATCAAATTTGTTCTTTTTTCCTACCCAATTTGGTAATAATTGGTGTTCTAGAGCTAAAGAAGCAATCAAAGCTGGTGTATTAAATGAGCAAGTAAATGCCACACCGAAAATACTTAACAAAACTCCAATGATGATGATCACATAACCCCATTCTCCAACAGCAGACTTAAAGGCATTCGCAATTGGAATTGTGTACCAAGACATCTTGTGACCCAAAATACCAATGGCAATTAATACCATCAACGTGTAAAGAATAGTTACCGTAACCATAACAGCAACTAAAGCCCGTGGAATGTTTTTAGCTGGATCTTTCATTTGAGAAGCAGCAATTGGAATAAATGAGAAACCACTAAACAAATAAAATACAACACTGAAGGCTGCACCAAAGTGATGGAAAAATGGTCCTACGCCCTTTGCAGCTGCAGCTGGTAAAACAGGATGAAAGTTTGCAATATGCATAAAGAACATACCAACAATAATAAACAAAATAATAGTTGATAGCTTAGCAATAGACGAAGTATTATCAATTATTTTAACTAAGGCACGACCAAAGAAATTAATAATTGAGAACAATAAAACTAACCCTATCCCAACAGCAAAATAGACTGAACTCTGATTGAAAGCAGGCACAAAACTTTTAAGTGTTGTTAAAAATGCTACTACTTCAGCAGCATAAGTACAGCAGCCTAAAAACCATGTAAATACACCAAGTTCATATCCTGCAAACCTGCCAAATGCATTGTAAGAATATAGCCATGCAGCTCCAGAACCAGTAAAACGACTGGCCAAATCCGCATAACATAATGCTATTAATCCTACCGTTAATGCAGCAGAAAGTAAGACGACTACACTCAATAGATCCATATCTTTATAAATAGATTGCGGAAGTAAAAATGCTCCTGATCCTATAATTCCATTAATTCCTAAAAAGTAAATTGACATAAAAGTTAACTTTTTAGGAACAGTTTTTTTAACCATAGTACTTACCACCTTTAAAACTGTTTATTATACTTCTAAAACATTAACTCTCATCTCAACCATAACGATTGTCCTTTTTAAAAGCAAATAAAAGAAATCGAATCCAAAAAATAATTCATTTACTTACAAAATAATAATTATTCCTAAAAGAATATATTTTTTAAGTGTTTTTTTCGATTTATTATTTTATCAATCTTCTTTTGAGTTATTTTATTCGATATTAGTTAATATAATGCATCTTTTGTACAAAAGCCTATTTATCACGATTGTTTTTATTTGCTTTTTTTATTTTTAACTCCTAATCTAGTAGGCGAATAGATAATTATTATTCAAACTTGCAAGTCGTTATATAAATATCTATTTATTTTTACTAACTTTCTATTTTGATGAAAACTCATGTGAACTACTAACTTTTACTAGCACTCTTTATTATCAATAACAGATGTTGCTAATAAAACAGATTCACAAGCCAACCATCTTTTTAGTTAGTTTCTTTTGCCTTTTAGAAGGAGTGGGTATTTTCATGGAAGACAATAAAACTCAACAGAAAAAGACCTATATATCTGTCCTTGCCCTAACAATGATGAATGTTTCCATAGTTGCTGGAATAGCAAATGATGTTCAGCAATCATTCTATGGACTTGCATCAGTAACGTACTTTGCTATCGGAGCTATTTGTTTCTTTATCCCAACTGCTTTAGTTGCAGCTGAATTAGCTTCTGGTTGGAGTAACCGCGGAGGAATTTTCCGCTGGGTTGGTGAAGGTTTAGGTAAAGGCTGGGGACTAACCTGTTTACTTATCCTATGGTTTCAATTGATTTTGAACTTTGGGATGGGGATGCCAAGTTTTACAGCAACAATCATGTTTTATACACCTAACTATGATGCAGCTGTTAAGTTTGCTCAAGCACCACAACATGAATTGTTGATTATGACAGGTTGGATCATTTTATACTGGGTCCTTACTTATTTAGCTACTAAAGGTGTTAAGGCTTTCTCCAACATCGCTAAATACGGTGTTATTATCGGAAGTCTAATTCCTTTAGCGGTTATGGTTATTTTAGCTATTGTGTGGGTAGCTCAAGGGCATCAACCTGTTATTCCAATGACACCTAAAGGATTAATTCCTAAGTGGAATGGAATGAGTACGTTAGCTCTAGCTGCTGGTGTATTCTTCTCATACACAGGTATTGATACTAATGCAGCTCATATTAAACAACTAAAACATCCTGAAAAAGATTTCACAAAAGCAATGTTTATTTCAATTATTCTTGCTTTCTTAATCTTTGTTGTTGGTACTGTAATCATTGCTATGATTATTCCTGAAAAACAAATTAATGTTTTATACACTCTCTACTCTGTATTCAGGATTTTAGGATCAACAATTGGAATGCCTTGGTTGTACATGGTTCTTGTTTGGGCTCTACTTTTCAACACAATTGCTATGGTTGTAACCAATATGGCGGGTCCATCATTTATGTTAGGTCAAGTCGGAGGAAGTGGTTTCTTGCCACATTGGTTCCAAAAGAACAATAAACACAATATGCCGGCACACTTAATGTATACGCAAATTGCAGGAATGACGGTTGTTGCTTACTTAGTAAAATTGATTCCTAATGTTGAAGGATTTGTTATCTTATTAACTCAAACAATTACTGTCTTATATATGTTTTACTACATTTTAATGTTTACTGCTTTCCTACGTTTACGTTATGACCAACCTAACCGTCCTCGTTCATTTAAAGTACCAGGTGGTAAATTTGGAGCTTGGCTTGTTGGAGGAGTAGGTATAATTTCATCTGTTTTCGGAATTGTTCTTGCTATCTATCCACCAGCACAAGTTAAAGCAGAAGTCGGTTCACCAATAGTTTATGTTTCTGTTATTTTGGCCTTAGTTGCTGTTGTTTTGATAGTTTGTTTTGTTTTATATCAACTTTCTAAGAAGCATCCTGATTGGGTAAATCCAAATAACAAGTTTGCCCCATTCACTTGGGAAATTGAAGGACTTAAAAAGCCAGGTAAAGCTTTATCAAACGTCCCAACAACTGTTATGTCTAAAGATCAAAACCCAATGGGTATGCCAATTAAGCGTCCATATAAACCAAATGAACAAATTTCTGTTGATATCGTTAAAGCAGATGAAAACAACGAGCTTTCAACTGATGAAAGTTAAATAGATTATCGATTTTAAAGAAAAGAGATTAATTATGGTACAAATTGATAATGAAGATTTAAAACAAGTTAGATCAGAATTTTTAGATACAGCAAAGTATCGTAATACTCAAAATGCCGTAATGAAGAATGGTATTAAAAAGTCAATTACAAATCAAAGTGAAATTAACTCTCACCCATTTGTATTCTCAATTGATGTTGATTCAAATAAAGTTTTAAACCAAAAACAATCTGGTCGTTGCTGGGACTTCTCAGGTTTAAACTTCATTCGTTACCACATTGAAAAAGATCACCACATTAAGGACATGGAATTGTCACCTAGCTACGTTTACTTCTACGACAAGCTAGAAAAAGGTAACTATTTCTACCAAAACATTATTAACACAGCTGATCGTCCATTATCTGATCGTCTAGTTAACTGGTTACTTACTACTCCACAACAAGATGGTGGTGACTGGCAATTACTAGTAGACTTAATCGAAAAGTACGGCATTGTTCCAATGGAAGCTATGCCAGAAGATGCAGTTAGTGCTAACTCTCAAGAATTAAACCGCATGTATGATAGAAAGTTACAAAAGGACGCTTTGAAGTTACGTGATTTAGCTAATAGCGATGCATCTGATGAAAAGATGAAGAGTGTACTTCGTCAAATGAATGCAGAAAACTACCGTATCTTAGCTATTTCTTTAGGTACTCCTCCAGAGAAATTCACTTATGAATACCGTGACGAAAACAACGAATATCACACTACTGGTCAAGTTACTCCATTAGAATTCTTCAAGAAGTTCGTCAACATTAACTTTGACGACTACGTTGAGCTCATGAACTTACCAGGTGAAAAGTATCCATACAACACTCCATTTGGTGTTGAAATTTCTGGCAACATGGTTGGTGGTCAACCAAGTCGTTACTTCAACGTTACAATGAAGGATATGGAGAAGACCGCTATTGAACAATTGAAAGATGATGAGCCTGTATGGTTTGGCTGTGATGTTCTTCAAGAATGGGCACCACAAGCAGGTCTTTTAACTGAAAAAGTCTTTGACTGGGATCGTTCATTTGGTATTAAGTTAGGTACTGACAAGACTAAGAGATTTGAATACCGTGAAAGTTTGCCAACACACGCAATGCTTATTTCAGGTGTTGATATTCGTGATGACAAGCCAATTAGATGGAAGATTCAAAACTCTTGGGGCCCAAAGGTTGGTCACAAAGGTTACTTCATTATGGGCAACGATTGGATGGAACAATATACATACGAAACTGTTGTCAACAAGAAGTACTTAACTGACGAACAACTTGCTGCTTATGAAAAAGAACCAGTAATGCTTCCATACTGGAACGCAATGAACCCAATTTAAAGAGAGTTATTTCTTTAGAAAGGACGATTATATATGGCATGTACCACTGTTTTGGTTGGTAAAAAAGCCAATATTGCTGGTTCTACGATTATTGCAAGAAATTGTGATGCTGAAGTATGTAATGTACCAGTAAAGTTTGTAGTTGTTCCTGCTAAATCAGAAAAGCAAACTTTTCATTCATATGTAACAGGATTAGATATTCCTCTACCGGAAAATGCACTTCGTTACCAAATGGCTCCTTTCGTTGATTATAAAATTCACGGTCAATTCGGTGAATGTGGAATCAACAGTGAAAATGTTGCTATGAGTGCTACCGAAAGCTTATATGGGAATCCCCAAGTATTAGGATTAGATCCACTAGTAAGCAACGGAATTGGTGAAGATGCCCTTTTAAGCATCGTATTACCTTTTATTCATTCTGCTCGTGATGGTGTCCAATACTTAGGAAAATTAATTGAAAAATATGGTTCTCACGAAGGAAATGGGATTGCATTTAGCGATAAAGATGAAGTTTGGTATATGGAAATTCCGACTGGTCATTATTGGGTTGCTGAGAAACTTGATGATGATAAAGCTGCCGTAATTGCTAATCAAGTTTCTTTACAGGATATTGATTTTGATGACAGTAGTCGTTTCATGTGGGCTCCAGGTATCAGAGAATTCGTAGAAGAAAATCATCTTAATCCTGATCCTAATGAATTTAATTTCCGTCATATTTTTGGTACGTCGAATTCACGGGATCGTTGTTATAACACTCCACGTGTCTGGTTTGGACAACGTTATTTAGGTCACCTTGCTTTCTCACCTACTAGCAACGATTTAGATTTCAGTTTTAAACCCGATCGAAAATTAAAACGTGAAGATGTGGGCTATATCCTTAGTTCTCATTACAATGAAACAATCTATGATCCATTAGCTGATAATACACCAAAAGATGACAGAACTAAGTTCCGTCCAATTTCCATGGCAAGATGTGCTGAATCACATATTCTCGAAATTAGAAATAATGTTCCAGCTGGAATGGCTGGTATTGCATGGCTTAATTTTGCTCCAACAGCCTTTAATCCTTATGTTCCATTCTATGCTAATGCAAATGGTACGGCTCCTGAATATGAGAATACTACTGATGCATATGATTCAAATGAAGCATACTGGCTCTCAAGAACTGTTGCTGCTTTAATTCAACCAAGTTATAACGAAATGAAATCTCTATTAAATGGATTAGATGGATTTTTGCCTACTGCTGATCAGCTTACAAATCACTTAGTTCATCAAACTGATTTAGAAGCTGAAAAATTAAGTGGACAAAAGCTAATTCAATATTTAACTAAAGCTAATGCAGCTAATGCGCAAAAGGTTCTTGCCCTTACGCATAAAACGGTTGGTAATTTAGTAAAACGTGAATTAACTTTATCTCGTTTAAGTTTCTCCATTAATACTGATCGTTTACAAAATTAAAGAAAAAGCTAGGTGACTCTCACCTAGCTTTTTCTTTAACGTATGTTATTTAGGAGATG
>NZ_CARBVX010000019.1 GCF_948948975.1 uncultured Lactobacillus sp.
ACTTTTCGTCAACCCTTTTTTGTAAAAAATTAGCAATATTTTTTTAGAGTGCTAAAAAAGGTCTCAATTTGAGACCTTTTTGATTAATTCTGTAGTTTAGAATGTTTTATACCGTATGTTGCGTACACAATGATTCCCACGATTAGCCAGATTCCCACCATAATTTTGGTTGTCTTTGGTAACATCCAAATGAAATATACGCTTAATAGTCCAGCAATTACAGGCAGTACCGGATAAAGTGGCATCTTAAATCCATCATTCACAATATCCTTTCGATGCCGCAGAGGAATAATTCCAAATGAAATTAAAGCAAATGCGATTAACGTACCTGCATTAATTAAAGAAGCTAATTCCATTAAAGGAACCAAGCCAGCGAAAACAGCAGCTACTATCGTAGAAACAATTACCGCATGATCTGGGATCATCTTTTTGGCATGCACACTTCCCATGGAATCGGGTAGGAGTCCATCTCTTCCTAAAGCATACAGTAATCTTGATCCACCTAGCAACATAGTAATCATTGCCGTAAAGATTCCGACTAATGCTCCAATGGTAATCAATTTATTCCACGCAGTTAAGCCAACTACTTTTAGTGCATAAGCTGCTGGATCGTCAACATTTAATTGCTTGTAATTAACCATTCCAGTTAAAACCAGCGAAAAACTTACATATAGTAATACAGCAATAATTACTGTTCCCATAATTCCTTTAACAACATTTTTTTCAGGATCCTTCGTTTCAGCACTATTTGCCGCTAACGCATCAAACCCAATAAATGCAAAAAATACAGTGGCTGCTGCTGTAGATATTCCTCCAATTCCTAACGGTGGTGTTTGGAATTTTTTAGGGTAAAAAGGAACATAGTTATCTGCCTTAATATAGAACATTCCAATTACAATAAACAAAATAATAATTGCGACTTTGATAATTACTGCTATATTTTCCACACGTTTAGACAAGTTAGCACCTTGATATAAAATCAGTGCAACAATTAATACAATTAAAACGGCAGAAATATTTATTACTCCACCTTCCATAGGACCGGCTTCAAGTGCTTTAGGCAAATGAATTCCAATTGGAGCTAAAATATTATTATTAAAATATGAAGCAAAACCAGTCGCTTCAGCAGAAACAGCTAAAAAATATTCTAATAATAATCCCCATCCAATTATCCAACCTACTACTTCTCCATAGATTACTGAACCAAAAGAATAGGCAGATCCTGCTACTGGCATTGCAGAAGAAAATTCAGCATAAGCCATTCCTACCATACCAGAAACAATAGCTGCTAGTAAAAAAGAAATAGCAACCGCTGGACCAGCATGCTGTGCTGCTTCATGACCAGGTAAAATAAAAATTCCTGTTCCAATAACTGCTCCAATTCCCAATGCAACTAAATCACGAGCATTTAAATGTCTAGTTAAGCGAGAATCTGCTTTTAAAAAAGTATTTACTGGAACTTTCTTAAAGAAGTTTTTCATTCCAACTCTCCTTAATTTATTTTTAATTATTATACCTGATTTTATAGCTATTTCTACCCTACAATTAAAATTAATTAAAAAAAAGACTACGAATTAAATTCGTAGTCTTTTTTCACAATATTGTTAACTATTTTTCTTCTTTTTTGTCAGCTTTTTCAGCTTCCTTGATGTCTTTCTTTTCTTGTTCACGGGTTTCCTTGTCAAACAATACATCTTCAAGGATTTCACCATTTAAGTACAAATGCTTATCATCAATAGTGAATTTAACTTCCTTAGTATCTGGCTTAGAAACAATCAACTTAGCTGCTGGGGTTTCAAGGTCTTGTTCAACAACTCTTCTCAATGGACGAGCACCGAATTCCTTATCATAGCCCTTCTTAGCCAAGTACTTCTTAGCATCATCAGTAACATGAAGCTTAATGTTTCTCTTAGCAAGAGACTTCTCCATCTTTACTAAGTAAAGGTCTAAGATCTTGAGCATATCTTCACTAGTTAATGAATTAAATGGAACAATTGCATCAAGACGGTTCAAGAATTCTGGTCTGAAGTAAACTTCAAGAGCTTTACGTAAAGCATCTTGATCGTCACCCTTAAGTAACTTGTCAGAGTAGCCAGCATTTGAAGTCATGATAATGATTGTATCTTTGAAGGAAATTGTTCTACCTTGTGCATCAGTTAAGCGACCATCATCCATGATTTGAAGTAAAGCATTGAAGACTTGCGGATTTGCCTTTTCAATTTCATCAAGCAAAATCAATGAATATGGTTGGTGACGAATCTTTTCAGTTAATTGACCACCTTCGCCATAGCCAACATAACCAGGTGCTGAACCGATCAACTTATTAACAGCCATTTGGTCTTGGTATTCTGACATATCCAAACGTACTAAAGCATCTGCTTTACCAAATAGTTTAATTGCTAATTGCTTAGCTAATTCAGTCTTACCAACACCAGTAGGACCAGTAAGTAAGAATGAACCAGTTGGACGGTTAGAATCCTTAAATACTTGCTTACGTGCAATTGCATCAGTAATGATATCAATTGCCTTATCTTGGTCAATAACAACTTTCTTCAAGTCAGAAGCTAGGTTAGCATTCTTTTGAGCTTCATTTGCATTAATTTCACTCATTGGAATACCAGTCTTAGTTTGAATTAAAGCATACATATCTTCTGGTGTAACTTTAAGTTCACTAGCTTTGCCGGCATTCTTAAGATCTTTCTTAAGGTCTTCAATTTCTTTCTTAATCTTAGCAGCTTCATCATATTTTTCCTTCTTAGCTGCTTCTGCCTTTTTACCTTCTAAGGCATGAATCTTGTTCTTAATTGAAGTTTCATCTTTTTGATCCATACCTAAAGACTTCTTAGCACCAGCTTCGTCCATTAAGTCAATTGCCTTATCTGGTAAGTGACGATCATTAATGTAACGATTTGAAAGTTCTGCAGCAAGTTTCAAAGCTTCTGGATCGTATTTAACATTGTGGTATTTTTCATATCTTGGAGCTAATCCCTTCAAAATTTGAATAGCATCCTTGATAGTTGGTTCTGGAACTTGAACTGGTTGGAATCTTCTAGCTAAAGCAGGGTCTTTTTCGATTTGTTGGTATTCACTAGTAGTAGTTGCACCAATAACACGAATTTCACCGCTAGCTAATGCTGGCTTTAAGATATTAGCAGCATCCCCAGAATTATTTTCTGAATCAGTAGAACCTGCACCAACAATATTATGTAATTCATCGATAAAGAGAATAACATTCTTGTCACCCTTAGCCTTATCGATAATCTTCTTTAGTTTTTCTTCAAAACTACCACGAAGAGAAGTACCTGCAACTAATTCATTAATATTTAACTCAATAACATGAGCATTCTTTAGTTTTTCAGGAACGTCTCCATCAACAATTCTTTGAGCTAATCCTTCAACTACAGAGGTTTTACCAACACCGGCAGGACCAGTCAACACAGGATTGTTCTTTTTACGTCTACTCAAAATTTCAATAACTTGATCAATAACAGCGGTACGTCCAATGACAGGATCGTATTTGCCCTTCTTAGCTTGTTCAGTTAAATCAACACCAATTGGCTTTTCCTTTTGTTGGCCATTTTGAGCGCCTTGTTGAGGTGCTTGACCAGCACTATATCTCATTGGTTGTTGGCCACTGCTCATTCTTCCATCATTGAAAAAATCTCTGTTTAATTCATTAAATAAATCATCAAAATTGTAGTTTCCATTGTCAAAGTATGCCATGCTTTACACACTCCTCATATTCTCAAAAATTTTAGCACTCATAAGTTATAAGTGCTAACTACTCACATTTCTTATTATAGCAGGTTATCCACAGAAAGCAAAATATTATACAATATTTTTTCCACAGTTTATTTTAATTTGTGAATAAGGTGGACCAAAAGCGCTACATAGAGCGATTATAGCTAAAAATGTTTGTGAATTAACATCATGAGATAGCTTTAAAATTATTTATTTCTATTAATTTTTTAAATAATTTAATCATTTATCTTCTTTTTCTTCTTGTTATTTTCCTCTGGTTTTTGTCCATTAACAGGAATATTATTTCCACTATTGTTTTCAAGCAAGTATTGCTTAATTAGCTGAACTACTTGTTTATTTTGAGGAAGAGAAGAATGTTGTGCATCGGATCCAGTAACCGTCATTGTTGTATAATGCTTTACTTGATTTTGAAAAATATACTTTCCTGCTGCCACACTACTTTCAGGCACAAGCCCATCAGACTCATAATTCTCGCCGCCTGATACTGAATATACATCTAAATTTTTAGGTATTTTCTTTCGATTTTTAATAAAATCATTCAACATCTCAGTCTTATGATCGATATTACTTTCATTAAAATTGTACGGAGTTCCAAGAGTCATTAATTTCTTTATCGTGATTTCATCACTATAATCCGCATAATAGTTTTCAAGCCAATACGTCCAAATTAGGCCTCCATTTGAATGTCCAAACGCTTTAAAATTATTAAATTTATACTGCTGACTGAGCTGAGCAAAAGCTTCATCAAACCAGCCTGCTTGTTTCTTAATATTGGCATAACCATCATGATTATTTTCAAACCCCACTACAATAAACGGTTCATTATCATTACGATTAATTTTTCCGCTATACTTCAATGTTCCATCTTTTTTTACCTGAATTTTTAACAAACTATGCTTTTTTAGCGTATCTTTATTTAATAAATTAACCAATTCATTAAAACGCTCAGTTGTTGCGCTTGATCCTGGAATCATAATTACAGGAGACATTTGTGATTTTCGTCTTTCAGCTAAATCATGGTTAGCATTTTTGATCCAAAAAAAGGTTGGAATAGATAAAACTATTAAAAAGATGAAGGTAGCTAGCAAAAACAGACGATTTTTCGATATCATCTTTTTATTTAACATATTCATAGCCAGTCTCCTCATCATTTAATAAATCAATTTCGTCCTGAATATCCTTCGCCATTTTCACAATTGGAAGATATAACAAAATATCAAACGCAAACAGTAGCATTGAAAAAATCAAGGCTTGCCACGTTCCATTCGTAGCAATAAAGGCATACAAAGGCCCAGGGGTACCAGATAACACATTATAGGCTGGAGCCGGAATTAAATGAATAGCAATCATACTAGCAGCCAAAAGCATATTTACGACTGGCAAAAATACATAGGGTACTAGGAATAATGGATTAAGTATAATCGGAAGTCCAATTAAAGCTCCTTGATTAGAACCAAATAGAGTTGGAATAAAACTCCAACGCGCTATTTTAGCAATATCATTTTTCTTAATAACAATTAAAATACCAATCAAAATCACTAGAGTTAACCCGTTACCACCAAATTTTCCATAAGATTGGTATAAAGAATTTCCAACATATGGATTAGGCACATTCCAACTAGAACCATGTGTCAAAGCATAGTTTAAGTTTGCAACATTAGTCGCACTATCACTACCCGCTGTCAGAGATACTAAAGGCTGACCAATTCCACACCAGTTTAACAACAGTGCTAAAAGCAATAAGAGAATAAAAATACCAAGATTTAAATTATTCTGCCCCTGACTTTGGAAAAATTGATAGAAGTTTGTTGCAATTATTCGTACGTGGGCTAAGCTAGCCAAAATTCCAATTACTAATCCAATTAGCCAAGTAGCAAGCATTGGTCGAAATGAGTTAAAGGCTCTTTGCTTTATTAATTGTGCGCTTTCTGCATGACGATGATGGTATTCAGTTCCAAGAAATCTAAAAATAAGTCCAGTCCCAAACCCAATTAAAAGAGCAAATAAAAAACTATTAATATTCAAAAAACGCCAGTTAAAAGATAGCTGAAAATTTCGCACATCCCTGAAGCGATAGGCACAAAGGAGCAAAGTTAGCATTCCTGAAACACCGGCCATCTGAGCATCTTTTTGATACAAACGTGCGGTATATTGGGCTGAAAAATATGCAGTAAATAGCCCAAAAGTACCAAATATTACACTAGTAACACCCTGGCAGGCATACCATGATGCATTAAAAATCTGATCAGGTAACCACTTATCAAAATAAAAAATATTAGATATTAAACTCGTTGGAGAAAAAACACTCTGCCATAAAAATTGAAAAATACTTCCTACAACAGCAAGTGGCATTAGCATCATTAGAGTTCGATCGGTCACTCTAAAAAATGCTAATCTACGAAGTCGTACAATGGTTTTAAAAATTATTTTTTCCATAAATTAGTCCTTACTTCTAATAATCTATCCCCTAGTTTAAATTAAATTTTGAAAGAAACATATTCTTTTCTATTAAAATGCAGATTAAATTAAACAAGTATCCATCAATACAGATTAAGTAAAGAACATGCTATAATGATGGGGAAAATAAAAGGAGAAAAATTATGGCTAAACGAAGTTTTTCGATTAATGATGAAACTGATCGTCTACTTAACTATTATTTAAATCATTCAGATAAAGAATGGGATTTAGTAATTAACGAAGCAATTAAAAGCTATGTATGTGATCATTTAACTCAAAAGCAGGTTCATGAAGCAGTTAAACATACCGGAAAAGACGCATTTCCAGCCAACGAGGTTCTTCGTACCTTTGATAGCAGTTGGATAAATGGTGAGTCGTAATATTAATTGCATAAAGTCATAGCTTCCGGCAAAATAAAGATAGCAATTCTACACAATAAGCTGACAAGTGTCAGCTTATTTTTATACAACTATTCTTAATTAAAAAGGAGGAAAATTCATGCTAAAAAAACATGCACTAGATCCAATTAAGTTAATCTGGTTATTTGCTGGTTCTTTAATAATTAACACTGGTGTTAGTTTTATTTGGCCACTAACTACTATTTATATTCATAATTATCTTCATGAAACACTTACAGTAGCTGGGATTGTTTTATTCATAAATTCAGCTTTTACAATGATTGGAAACGCAGCTGGAGGTCTTTTATTCGATAAGTGGCATCCTTACCAAACTCTTTTAACTGGTGTCAGTATTTCCACTTTATCCACTTTCTTACTAGTTTTATTTCATGGCTGGCCAGCCTATCCAATTTTGTTAATTACTTTAGGCTTAGGTAACGGTATTGTAGTAACTGGTTTAAATTCAATTGCTACTTTAATTAAAAGTCGCAATGCCTCCTATGTGTTTAACGTCTTATACTTCACACAAAATTTAGGTTTAGTATTTGGGTCACTAATGGTGGGATTCATTTTACCGTTTGGCATTACTTATATTTTTTTACTTGCTTTTATTATGTTTGCCTTTTTAAGCATCGTAATCTTTTTTGAATATCGTGGTTTAAACCAGGCTCATGCTTCTGAAAATAAAAAAGTCACTTCAGTTCAACATCAAGAAAAAATTCCTTATGGCGCAAAAAGAGCTATTTTCTCTATCTTAATTTGTGTTCTAGCTGCTTGGATTGCTTATGAACAATGGAATTCTAATATTTCCTCCTACATGCTTGGATTGCACATGAGCGTTCGACTATATAGTTTACTTTGGACTCTAAATGCTATTTTAATTGTCCTCATTCAACCACTATTAACTTACTTCGATGACTGGCTAACTGAACATCTTCATGGACGATTATATATTGGATTCAGCCTGTTTGGACTAGCATTCTTACTACTAATTGGAGCAACCCATTACTTTAATTTCGTTCTAGCTATGGCAGTTCTAACATGTGGAGAAATTCTCGCCTTTCCTGCTGTTTCAACTTTTGTTAATGACCGTGCTAGTAATAAAGACAAGGGAAAATATCAAGGAATTGTTCAGTCAGTTACATCAGCTGGTCGTGCTTTAGGACCATTAATCGGAGCTTTAGTAATTGATAACTTTTCCTACTTGACCTTATTTGTAGTTTGCACTGTTTTGGTTTTAATTTCTGTTCTTCTATTTGCAATCATTAATGCTTATAACAAGAAAAAAATCGCTGAATAGCGATTTTTTATTTTCTCTAATTTACAAAAAAAGCCTAATTCCACCAACATCGGAATCAGGCTCACACAGTGTTCAGTACCGTTATTCTGACCAAATAAAAGCTACATTTTCGCTACCGTAGAAAATACAGCTTGCTACAACGGTACAGGTAAATCTTAGCACAGCAACCATACTTGTACAACCGCTTTTAAGAAAGTCAAAATTATAAAAAAAGATAGAAAACAATGTTTTCTATCTTTATGAAGGTGATTTTATTAAATTTTCTATGAGGTCATTACATATTCCTCTTACCTTAAAATAATCCTTAACTGGATAATTAGACTGAACCACTAATACATCCCGTGTATCGTTTGAGACGCGATAGTAAGTTGTATATCCATCACCAGAACCATTTGAAGAATGAAAATCAGGAAAATTATAGAAACCCGCATTATATTTAGCAGGATCAGATGGAGCATAAACTTTTTTTACTGATGAAGGTTTTATTATCTCCCCATTTAAAATTGCACTCATAGCCCGACATAAGTCTTTGTTTGACATTACCAAGCTTCCAGCACCTAAGTCTCCATGTACTTTATCTACTACAACACTATGTGGTACTAAGTAACCCTGAGAATTTTTAGTGTATGGTACCGCAACCTTAATACGTTTATTTTTAGGTATATCCCAATAAAATTCTGTTTCAGATAGACCTAACTTTTTAATATAGGTCTCTTTCACCAGATTTTCATAAGATCGATGCGTTACTTTTTCTAAAATACCTGATAATAAAATATAGTTACTTGATGAGTAAAAACGTTGGTTATACTGTTTCTTATTAAAAACTATATTATGCTTAATATCATATTTAATTCCAGCTTGATTGTTTTTAAAGACTGGCGTTCCATAACTCGATTCATCTTTTCCTTGTAATCCTGCTTCCATAGTTAAAAGCTGCCTAATCGTAATCTGATTAGCATGAGGGACTTGAGGATAAAACTTCGATAGTTTGTCATTAAGTTTGAGCTTTTTCTGCTCAACTTGTTTCATAACTAGAGCACCAGTAAAAACCTTATTAACTGAATTAATGAAAAAAGCTGTTTTAGGTGTATTGTGTTCTTTTTTGCTTATGTTTGCAAAGCCGGTAGACTCGTTAAGAATTACTTTATTATTCTTAATCGCCAGGACATTGCCTGTAATGTCTGCTTGTGCTAGTTTTTTTTTATTTCTGCTGCTGCCTTGCTTTTGATATCAGGCATCTTTACGTTAGTCTTGTTGCCCCATGCCTTAGTAAAGTAATAACTATTTAGCTTATAGTTAACTGGATGATTCTTTTCTTCCATAAATGGTTTCACATATTGATCCACCTTTAACCATCCATTCCAACCAAGGTGAATAGTGTCTTCCATGAAGAATTTCTTTCCACCATCTTTTGATAAATCAGCAATATTATTAAAGCCTTGGGAGGTAAGCTGCTTGGTAATCTTAGCAACACATTCTTGATACATTGTTTGAGATAACCCAGTGTACTTAGCCCACTTTTCATTAACTGGTGGAATAATGAACAACACATTAACATGTTCATGCGCAAGTTCATTCAATACCAATTCAAAGTCTGCATATTCTGGTGACTGAGTATAATCAAAGTCCTTCTGAGAATTCTTTAAGTGCTTTAAGTTCTTATTGTTTAACTTTTTATCAAAGAAACCGTTAGAAATACCAAACTTATTGTTTGTTGTTCCCTGTTGTCCCTGTTCATTAGCAAATTGACGCAAGTTATCATAGGCATAAGTACCTGGCAGTTTATTTGCTTCTTTTTGAATTTTAGGAATATTATTAGTCATCCCAATAGATGAGAAGAAATTATCTTCGTTAGCTAATATTTGACGTCTAGCCTTCAAGTATAAAGTCTGATATTTAGACAATTTTTGTCCTGAAGCTAAAGTCATTAATGCATACTTTGTTGTTTCACTAGCAGCTCCAGCTGGCATAGCTAGTAAGCGCCGGGCAGCATAACGAGTCGCTACGCTATCCTTAGCAGTCAAAATCCAATCAACTGCTTGAAGTTGGGAGAAATACATCCCAAATGCAGCTGGATTTTGTCCCTGCTTAGTAAACCACTGTGGAGAAATAATAAATACAGCTTTTTTATTAGAAAGCTGATCTACTGTTTCTTGCATAGTGAAAAAGTGAGTTAAGGATTGACTTCCCGGTCCCCCCAGTAAGAAAGGTCGATAATTTCTTTTGTATTTATAAGCTAAGACACTTGGGTGCAAGGCATCCATTCTTGATAATTCACTAGACCCATAGAATGGAACATAGTTTTTTTCAAAAGCAGCTTGCTTAATCGATTGTCCTTTAAAAACAGTTTGAGATTGTGAAACTGAAGCTTTAAATAGAGCATTATCTGACTTTTCACCATTTTGCCATGGAATCAAAAATAAGATTATTAACAAAATGAACGCACAGAGAACTGGGCCGAAAATCTGCCACAGTTTGCGTTTATTACTCATTTCTTAAGCTTTCTACCTTTGCAATGATTTTGTTTGGAGTATCCCAATCTTCACGGTGAAATTCTGATACTGGTGCAGTTACATCACACTTATCTTGTAATTCAAGTAACATTTGAACAGTTGCCATGGAATCTAACAAACCATTTTCAAAAATGTTTTCATCCATTTGATCACTTAAATCTTCACCAGTTAATTCATTTAAAATATCTAAAACAGCTTGCTTTGTATCCATAATAAGAAAATCCTTTCAAAAATAATAAACTACTTCCAGCCAAACCATAATGTACTCAAGAAACCTGAGAAAATTAGGAAACTGAAACAAACAACATTAAATGTTAAGAAAATCGCAAACCACTTTGTAAATTTATTATGTGGAATTTGCTTACGGTGCTTGCGCTTAAATCTTAACCAAATATCATTAATGATAATTGCCAAAGCATGGTAAATACCATATACGATATAGTACCACGTTAAGCCGTGCCAGAAACCCATAATTAAGAAATCTACAAAATATGCTAATTGCGATAATCTGATTCTATTTTTCACCAATTTATGCTTCATTGCAAAGAATGTAAAACGCATAAAGATAAAATCACGGAACCAGAAAGATAGGGTCATATGCCATCTATTCCAGAAATCTTTAATGTTTTGAGAAATAAATGGTTTATTAAAGTTCATAGGAGTTCTAATTCCCATAAAATATGACGTACCGACAGCAAATAAAGAGTATCCTGCAAAGTCAAAGAATAAGTACATACTGTAGCAGTACATATAACCAAGAAGGGCCCAAGATAAGCGCAACCCACCATTAGCTTGCCCATAAAAAAGTGCATCTTTAGCTAACTGAGGAAGCCATAAGGTACCAAATATATACCCAATAATGAATTTATATAGGAATCCTTGAAAAATATATCTTGTACCAAACTTCAAATTTTCAATATACTTATCTCTTTCAGGAGCCTTATCGTAATCTTCCTTAAATCTTCGATAACGGTCAATAGGACCTGAAGAAATGGTTGGGAAGAAGAGTAAAAATCTTGCGTAAGTAACTGGATCAACTTTTTTAATAGTTTTATCGCGAAGTTCCATAATAACTTGCACTGTTTTAAAAGTTAAATAGGAAATTCCGAAAAATCCAATCAAATCAGCAGTTTTATTTGGCACTAATGGTGCAATTTTTACTGCTGCTAGTGGCAAAATTGCTAGGATAACTGCTAAACAAAAAACAGAGGTCTTATTCTTTCCAGAATTAACATATTTTTGATAAGCAAAAGTAACTATAAATTGGAAAATGACATATCCAATTAATTGAACTCCTTGTATCCAGTCTTTACCATTAAACATTAAAAACAAGAATAGTAAGGAAACGAAAGCTTCGTATGTTTTAAAGCGCCGTCCATGATATAAACCAATGATTAATGGCAAAAGCGCAATAAAAAGAATAACAAAGTAACGCGGATTACTATATGGTTGAATATTGATCACGCGTTATTTACCTCCTTAATTACTTGTTTAATATCTACTTTACCGTTTTGAGAGATTGGCATTTCATCACGGTAGATAAAACGTTGAGGAAGCATATATGGCATAATATCTTGACTTAATGATTCGCGTAATTTCTTAGTTAGTTCAGCATCAGTATACTTCTCACGTACACCGTCTGCTAATTCTACTACAGCAACTAGTTGTTGAACTTTATGATCCTTATTGTATTTTGGAGCAACAACGCCATAACGCACTAATGGATTCTTAGCAAGATAGAAGTTAATTTCTTCAAGTTCAATTCGATAACCATTAAATTTAACCTGAAAATCAATTCTTCCACGGTAGAAAAGCATGTCGCCATCTAAAAATCCTAAGTCACCAGTACGATAACTTCCATGTTCACTTTCTTTAAAGAAAGCAGCCTCAGTCTTTTCTGGATTATTTAAGTATCCTTTAGAAACACTTGGACCTTCAATAACAACTTCGCCTTGGTTATCTTCTTCACCCTTGGAAGTATCAATTGAAATCTTTGTGTCATCTTTAGAAACACCAATTGGCAAGCGATCATACTTATTTAAAATTTCATCAGTAATTTCCACCTGAGTAACAGCTACAGTTGTTTCAGTAGGACCGTAAGTATTAAAGATATGGCTATCTGGGAATTTCATCTTAAGCATTTTTGCTGTTTTATGACTTAACTCTTCACCACAGAATAAGAAATGAGTTAATTCTGGATGATGCTTAGCATCAAAAGTCGGATCTAAGAAACTCATTTCTACAAATGATGGAGTTGAAACCCAAACATTGAATCTTAATTGAGGTAGAGTTTTGAAGAGTTGACCAATATTTTCAGTTACATCATGAGGTAAAACTACCAGCTTACCACCTGCAGCTAAAGCAGGATATAGACTCATTACAGACAAGTCAAAAGAATATGGTGCTTGCGCTAAAAAACTAGGATGTTCTGGAAGTGAAAAGGCATTTAGCTCCCAGTTTAAAAAACTAAGCAGGTTATCATGACTAATTTGTACACCCTTAGGTTTACCAGTTGTTCCTGAGGTAAAGATAATATAAAAATTGTCATCCCCACTTACAAACTTACTTTGATCAATTTCTGGATGATTATCAGAAACTTCTTCAGGAGTTAGAACCTTGATATTATCCATTTCAATAGGAAGTTTATCAATTGCAATTACCAAAGGAGCTTCAGAAACTTCTTGAATCATCAATAAACGTTCGCTATTAGAATAACTAGCAATCGGAATGTAAGCATGTCCTGCTTTAACAGCACCAATAAAACTAGCAATCATTTCAAAATTTTGACCACCCCAAATCATTACTGGAGCTTTTTCAGGAAGATCTAGTTCGTTGATCTTAGCTGCATATGCATCTGATCTAGCTTTTAGATCTCCATAAGTATTAGTTTCGCCAAGATAATCATAAGCAATCCGTTGTGGATCTTCAGTAGCAATTTGATCGATTGTCTTGATTACATCTTTAATCATTTAATGCGACCCTTTCAGTTCTAGAAATCTTTATAAATAAATTTTGCAGCCCGAATGCCACTATATGAGTACAAGTAAACTAGCACTACAAGCACTGCAAAGTAAAAGAGAGTTTTGGCAATAAACAAACCTATCTCTTTTTTCTTTGTATCGCTTTGTTTATCTTTATCTTCTGCCATGCTTACACCTCGTAATCTTTTTTCTAAATTTTACAACAATGTTATAAAATAGGTTAATAATTTTACTATTTCTTAGAAAAATAGCATGAACTGAAGTAATTATACCAAAAATAGCCATAGTTATGGATAGTTCACTAGTGTTGGTTACGTTTTCTTTCGATAAAATAACCTACCCCTAAGAAAATTGTCGGTAGAATTGAAACAAATACCAACACTATTAAAATAACTCGTAAAAGCCAATCAGTATTTTTCCATCTTTTATCATTAGAAGTCGCAAGAGCATAAGCTGAAAACAAGATAATTGTAATTAAATTTATTAAAAACATAATGTTGTGTGTATATTGATACAAGACCAAAACACTACTACCAGATATCAAACCACTCCAGCCAGCTAGTCGTACCCAAAAAGATATTTTCTTAATCATTTTTAACCCCCTAATAAGGCATTTATATTCGCCGATAAGATTCGGTCAACAATCATTATTTGATCACGTGCATATGCTTTTGATCCGGATTCAAATAACATCAATAGCTGTCCATCCTGAACATAAATTTGTTCTAAATATGGCGGCATAATAACAACTTTTCCCGCATTTCCTTCATCTAAGTTATTCAAAGCTGAAATTGGGAAAAAATACAACTTAGAATCTTTGCTTCCATAGGATTGACTTAAAATAATCCAATTCTGATAAAATGCAATTCCTTGAATCTGTCGGTCCATTGAAGCACTTCCTGAACCTAAGGCCCAAGATACTTGGCCTGTTACTGCCTTAATTTGATCGCTAGTAATTGTCCCCTTAAAGTCTCCTGAACGAGCAATCGGATAGCTAGCAATTTGTCCTTGGCCGTCAGTATTAAAAAAGCCAACGAATAGTTGATTATCATAATAAGTTACACAAGATGCTCTTTCAATTGTTGGTAAAGAAATCACATTATCATACTTGATAGGTTGCTTTTTCTTATTATAGCTATATTTTTCTAATTTCTTTAACGAAAAAGACATTAGTGCAGATGTATCATCTTGACTACCCGTTACCCAAATATTTTTAGCAATTGGATCATAAGCAACTCCTCCTAAATGAGGTGCTCCCGGAACTTGAATAGTCTTTAAATATTTGCCCGTTTTTTTATCTAAACAATAAATGACTGAGCGATGCTTATGAGTTGAATCATAAGCCGAAATTAATAAATATTTTCCCGCTACAGTTAGTCCTTGTGGCGTCATTGAATCTGCATCAGTAATCTTCTTTTTATTAAAATCATAACTCGGCGTTACAACTTGGCCTGGTATTACGACGCTACTTCCAATCTTACTTGCACGTGGAGTTTCATAAGCTGCACTATAAACATCAGGATATTTTTCATTTAATTGTTTTTTAAAATAGGCCAAATTATGATGTCCAGGACTAATACTCGTTCCATCTTTTGCCTTTTCTACATCAGGTCTAGAAGTAAAAGTAGCTTTTGCTTGTTCTCGTTTTTGATATTGCTGGTACCCATAGTAGCCTCCGTATGCTGCTCCAGCAGCAATGCCGAGAATCAAAACCAACTTAAATAGAATCTTTAAAAATTTCTTCATTAGCTTTCCCTACCTAATAAATAATTTTCTCAATTCGATATTATACCTGAATCGTCTTCCAACTACCGAAAATTAAAAATAAGCAGCTATCTTATATTTCTTTCGATTTTGTACTATAATATATAAATTGTAGTAGTGGATTACTTATGATCCATTGCTATTAGCATTAACATCCAACTTTTTATTTTCATTCTTACTCCTCCAAGTAGATTGAATAATAACAAGATCAGCCTAAAGCTGATTATCTATCTTTGAAGAGACCTATGCACTTCCCAGTATAGGTCTTTTCTTTTGCGATAAAACAAAAACCGTATCAGAAAGATACGGTTTTATATTTAATAGAATTATTTAGCCTTTAATGCTTCCTGTTCTTGCATGTACAAAACAGTGTCATACTTTCTAGCAAATGGAAGATAGATAAGGAAACTAATGATTAAAATAATCGCTTGCCAAACAGCGACTTTCCATCCTCCAATTAAGAATCCAGAAATAACCGGTGGCGTTGTCCATGGAACTTGAACACCATTTAGATATGGTAAGATTCCAGCCTTAATTAGTAAGTATGTTGATCCTGCTGATAGAGGTGGCATTAGGAAAAATGGCAAAGCTAAAACTGGGTTTAAAACTAATGGAACACCAAACAACACAGGTTCGTTAATATTGAAAATTCCCGGAATCAATGCCAATTTACCAATTCCCTTCATCTGTTGTGACCTAGCAAAGAATGTCATAAAGACAACTAATCCTAAAGTCATTCCAGCACCCGTTACAGTTGAAAATTGGTCAAATAAACCTTGGATAACAATATGACCGCCGTGAGCAGCATCTACATAACCATATTTTTTAAAAATTTCTGCATTTTGTAAGGCGTTTGCACTCAAGATTGGTCCCACAATTCCACCAACCAAGGTTGATCCATGAACACCAAAGAACCAGAAAAATGGTACTAAGATAGTCATTACTAAAATCCCGCCAAAGGAATCAGACAAACCTTGAAGTGGAGTTTGAATAGTATGGTAGATCCACTCAGTCATTGTGGTGCCAGCTAATTTATCGAATCCAGCATAAACAGCTAACCATAAGCAAGTAAGAACGGCAGCTGGAATTAGAGCAACAAATGAACCAGCTACTGCCGGTGGAACTTGATCAGGCAATTTGATGGTAATCTTTTTCTTAATAAACCATGAATAAATCCAACCTGTAACCATTCCGATGATAATTGCAGCAATCATTCCTTGACCACCAAGCCAAGTACGGTCAATAAAGCCAGTTAACAATGTTGGAGCCTTAGCTGCAGAAATAACAGTTTTACTACCATCCATAACTGGAGTAGTAGGATTCATGATAATCAAAAAACCAACAAAAGCAGTCATTCCTGCTGGTAATGGATCAACATGTTCATTTTTAGCCCAAGTATAAGCAATTCCTACTACAGCAAAAATCGCAACTATCCCAAATGAAGCGCCATATGCTTGATTCCAGAAATGAGTTAATCCTGTTTTATTCATCCAATCTGCAGCTGCAGGAACTGGAAATGAAGCTAACAGCAAGAATACTGACCCAACCATAATAAATGGTAACGATAAGAGCATCCCATCTCTTAGGGCCTGAATAGCTTTCGTATTCACAAACTTCATTACTGGGGGCAATATATATTTATTAACAAAATTTTTCATAATTATTCCCTCTAAACTAAATTCATTTTACATTTTTATTCTATGTAAGCGCCTCCCAGTTAGCAATATCTTATCCATTCTTAGGCATAAAACAAGCAATTAGATTTTTGTTCCTCACATGGAACATAGTGTTCTCATATAGTAAAATTTTTTATATTAGGAGGGAATAATTATGGCATTTTTTGGTTTTAAAGATCTAAGTTCACTCTCGAGCGTCGATATGGCGCTTTATCGTTATATAACGGAAAACAGTGAAAAAGTAGTTTATATGCGCGTACGGGATATTTCACAAAATACCCACGTTTCTAACTCATCTGTAATGCGTTTTGTTCACAAGATGGGATTTAATAGTTTTCCTGAATTCAAATCATTTATTAAGAGTAAAACCTTTCATTACAAGCAAAATGATAAAGCCTTTGACTTTATTACTAAAGACAATTTTCCTGAAGATATCGGTCATACCCTTAAATTAGTTGAAGATACTATTTTTCAATGTGATAATGTAGTTTTTCTAGGAATGGGATCATCTGCTTTTACTGCTGGATATACTGCTCGCCAACTTGCTTCTCTTGGCTATAACACTCAGCTAGTAACTGATCCTTTCTATCCTTTAAAACCTCAACTCAGAAATACCAGTAATAATGCAATTATTTGTTTTTCTGTTTCTGGAGAAACAACCGAACTAATTGAACTTTTAAATGATTTCACTAATGACGAAGATACAACGTTAATTTCAATTACTGGTCATATTAATTCAACTATTTCTCGAATGAGTCGCTATTCCCTGACTTACCATGAAAAAGAATATCGGATAAACAGATATTATGATCTTTCCTCACAGATCCCTGCCATGTATATCATTGAGGCTTTAGTACGTAGCTTACGTAACCAAGAAATTTGAGAACACCCTGTTCCAAAAAAGATACTCTATCCTAAAATCTTATTCTGTATCAAAACTCTTTCTTAATATATCTAAAATCTGATTACTTTATTTATAATTCGGTTAGGAAATAATTTGAACTATGAATATATTTTAGATATGTGAGGAAATGTTTATGACTAATAATACTTTTAAACCTGATTTTTTATGGGGTGGTGCAGTAGCTGCCCATCAACTTGAAGGTGCATATAGAGAAGATGGTAAGGGATTATCAATTGCAGATTTTTTAACATTAGGAAATGCTAATAAACCTAGACGTTTAACAGACACAATTGAAGATGAAGAATACTACCCCAATCATCATGGAATTGATTTTTACCATTATTACAAAGAGGATATAAAATTAATGGCCGAGATGGGATTTAAAGCCTTCAGAACTTCAATTGCTTGGTCAAGAATATTTCCTAATGGTGATGAAGATCAACCTAATGAAGCAGGTTTAGCTTTTTATGACAAAGTTTTTAATGAATGTAGAAAATATAATATCGAATCTGTAGTGACCCTTTCCCATTTTGAAATGCCATATCATTTAGTGAAAGAATATGGCGGTTGGTCGAATAGAAAGTTAATCGATTTCTTTAGTCGCTATGCCCGCGTCTGTTTTGAACGCTACCACAACAAAGTTAAATATTGGATGACATTCAATGAGATAAATAATCAAGCAAACTATGAAAATGAACTTTCAGTTTATGAAAATTCGGGTATTAAGTATCAAACTGGTGATAATAAAGAACAGAAGATGTATCAAGCAGCTCACTATGAACTAGTAGCTAGTGCCCAAGCTGTACAAATCGGTCATGCAATCGATCCATCCCTTAAAATAGGTGCAATGCTTGCCTTTTGTCCTATTTATCCCAATTCACCTAAGCCAGAAGACGTTTTATTTGCTAATCGAGCAATGGATTCACGTCTTTATTTTGGTGACGTTCAAGTTAATGGGACTTATCCAAACTGGCTCCAAGCTCGTTTTAGAAACAATAACTGGGACTTAGACATTACTAGTAATGATTTAGAAATCTTACAAAAAGATACAGTCGATTATATTGGTTTTTCTTACTACATGTCTTTCGATGCAAAATATAGCGATCATTTAGACTATCGTGAAAATGAAGATTTAGTAGCTAATCCTTATGTAAAGGTTAATGACTGGGGCTGGCAAATCGATCCAGTTGGTTTACGTTATGCCCTTAACTGGATGACTACTCGGTGGCATAAACCTTTGTTTATTGTTGAAAATGGTTTGGGCGCCTATGACAAATTAACTGATGATCATAAAGTTCACGACACTTATCGGATTGCCTACTTAAGAAACCATATTGAAGAAATGAAAAAGGCAGTTGTTGATGATGGAGTTGATCTGATGGGCTATCTACCATGGGGCTGCATTGACTTAGTAAGTGCAAGTACTGGAGAAATGAAAAAGCGTTATGGTTTTATTTACGTCGACGAAGATGATTATGGCCATGGTAGTTTAAAACGCTATAAGAAAGACTCTTACTATTGGTATAAAAAAGTTATTGAAAGTAATGGCAGCGATCTAAGTTAGTCTTTATTTATATTCCTTCTTTGAAAAGACCTATGCACTTCCCAGTATAGGTCTTTTCTTTTGCGATAAAACAAAAAGAGGATCCTTTCACATTTGGATACCTCTTTTATTGTCTGTTAATTTATCCCCAATGGATAAAGTCCAGTACATTTTTATCTTGAGTATACCTAGCATAAACTGAATTTCTTAATTTATTCCAGATTTCATTTTGAAAATTATTTAACTTAAATTCATTTAATGCCATCAAATTTTCAACTAGACTAACAACATTAAATAGTTCAGAAGTCAAAGCAACTGCGTGATATTTTCCTGTTTTTAAATTAATAATTGTTTTATTTATTTGCTCAATAACTTTAATTTTCTCAGGTAACTTATTATCAACTAAACTTAGTTTAAATGCTTCAAGTAAGCTGATATATTCTTGATATTCCATGATTACTGACGCCCAATCTAACCATAACAAATGTGATATCACTACTAAAATCTAAAGCAGTTATAGTCACCGTCAAAGTAAATATGAAAACGCATTCGTGCAATTAAACTTTGTCATAACAATTATCCATTTTCATCAAAAAATTGTGTAAATCAAACTTCCATAATACGATTATCTTGCAAAGAATCATTTCTAAATTTATCGAAAGATCCAGAAGGTGAAAAAGATGGTTTCTAAAGATGAAATTATTACCATAATGACTGAGTTAGTTAACTCACTTAATAATACAAATCCTCATTCAGAATTTACTAACTTCCTTACAGATAGTCTAAACACAATTAAATCTAGCAATGGTGTTGCTTTCACAGGTCAACTGCAATATTTTTTAATCACGCCCCTGTTGTAAAGTTTTCCGATAATATCACATTTACTTCACAAGAAGAAAAACTATGGAATAAACTCCTCTCTCTAAACGAGCTAGGAAATAATCTTTGGGGTGCAAGTTTATAATTCATTTCCAACTTCTTAATCAAATTTAACTTTTTTAATAAAAAACGTCACAATTTGTTCACATTTTCATTCTAATATATAAACCATAGCAACGGGGAAGACAAAACCCCATCGCTATTAGCATTAACATCCAACTTTTTATTTTCATTCTTACTCCTCCAAGTAGATTGAATACATTTATCAGTCTTTGACTGATCCTATACTTATATATTTTGAAATCCGCGTCTTTCCCAGCGCGGATTTTTTTGTGGGCTTATTTTTCAGACTTTCATATAATAGAGATGTAAAGTACTAAAATTCATTTATCTAGGAAGGATTATTATGTTTTCACCAGTGATTCAGTCTTTAATTGAAGAAAAAGCAGGTTCTTTTATTATTCCTGCTTCTAGGATTGCATTTGTGGAAGACGAAAACCCACTCTACCATGCTTTTTTAGTTCTTACTAAAATGAAATATTCAAAAATTCCAGTTTTGGATAAAGAGCAAAAAGTAGTTGGCTTAATCAGCTTATCGATGATTACAGACACAATGCTGACTCCTGATAATATTGTGATTGAACCTCTATCGGACTTAAAAGTTAAAGATGTAATGCAGACAAAATTTGAAACAATTAACTTTGCCCGCACTAATCTTGAGACGCAGCTCCATCTTCTAGTTGATAATCCTTTTATTCCAGTTGTAAATGATAATAATGTTTTTCAGGGATTACTGACTAGGCGAGAATGGATTAAGGCCTTTAATTATGTAACTCATTCAATTGAAGAAAAATACGACATTACTAAGAAAACCTTACAGAAAGAAAACCCAATAACTTAAATTCAATAAGTTAAGTGGTATAATAGTAATGTTTTAGTATTATTGATTAAATTAGTTGGAGGGAACGCTAATGAGAAATCAATGGAAATTTTTCACAATTCTTGGGATTGGTGTTGTTGCAGCAATCCTAGACTTCCTATGTGGAGCACCTAAGATTGGTGGGTGGCCAATTTCCGGTATCTTAATTGATATCTTCGGAATTTTTATGGCTATTACCATGCTTCGAGAAATGATTGAAACCCTTGAATCTGGTCGTTGGGGCGTAGATATCTTGGCAATCATTGCTGTTGTTTCAACAATGATTGTCGGCGATTACTGGGCTGCTTGGATGATTTTAATCATGTTGACCGGTGGTGAATCACTTGAAGATTACGCTACAAGTCAAGCTGATAAAGAATTACGCTCTTTACTAAAAAATTCTCCAAGAATTGCTGATAAGTTAGTTAATGGTAAGGTTGAAGAAGTTAAAGTTGATGAGTTAAAAATTGGCGATATCGTTTTAATTAAACCTGGTAGTCAAGTACCGGTCGATGGAAAAATTATTAAAGGAAATTCTAGTTTCGACCAATCTTCTTTAACAGGTGAATCAGTTCCTGTTGATAAAAAAGTTGGCGATGATTTAATGTCAGGATCGATTAATGGGGATGCAGCTGTAGAAATGAAAGTTACTAAGGCTGCTAAAGATTCTGAATATCAGTCAATTGTTGCTTTAGTTAAATCTTCTGAAGCAAAACCAGCTAAATTTGTTAAAATGGCTGATCGTTATGCTGTACCATTCACTATTGTTTCTTTAATCATTGGTATTGCTGCTATGATTACCTCAGCTGTAACTAATCCAGCTCTTGGCTGGCAAGCACACTTTTTACGTTTTGCTCAAGTTATGGTTGTTGCCTCTCCTTGCCCATTGCTAATTGCGGCACCAGTCGCAATGGTTTCAGGAATGAGCTCAATGTCAAGAAGCCACATTATTGTTAAATCTGGTACTACTCTTGAAAAGTTGTCCCGCACCTTAACTTTTGCTTTTGATAAAACTGGAACTTTAACTGAAAATCAACTAGTTATTGATCAAGTTGTTTTACCAGAAAATAGTTCTATTTCAAAAGAAGAACTACAAAGCTTGGCAGCTAGTGTTGAACAACAATCGAGTCACGTTATTGCTACTTCATTAGTTAAAAGTACTAATAAAAACTTGATTAAGCCAGTTACAAACTTAAAAGAAGCTACTGCTAAAGGAGTTAGCGGTGAAGTAGACGGCAAATTAGTTAAAGTTGGTAAACTTTCCTATGTTGATCCTGATCACGAAAAGATCACCGTTCAATCAACTGCTGTCTTTGTTTCAATTGATAATAAATTTGCTGGATACATTACTTTCCAAGATCAAATTAGAAAGAATACACCGGAAACGATTGCTCGTTTGCGTCGTCAAGGCGTAAAGCAAATTATGATGCTGACTGGTGACCGAAAAGCTGTCGCTGACAAAGTTGCTAAAGAAGCTGGAATTAAAGAAAGTGAAGTTTATGCTGACTTACTTCCAGCTCAAAAAATTCAAGCTATTAGAGATGTTAAGCCTGACTTAAGACCGGTTGCTATGGTTGGTGATGGCGTTAATGATGCACCAAGTTTAATGGCTGCTGATGTTGGGATCGCTATGGGTGCTAAAGGAGCAACTGCAGCTAGTGAAAGTGCGGATTCTGTTATTATGGTTAACGACATTTCTAAAGTTAATGATGCTGTTGCTATCTCTAAGCACACAATGAAAGTAGCACACGTTGATATTATTACGGCTATTTGTATTGTTATCTTGATTGAATTAATCGCCTTCACAGGTATAATTCCAGCATTTTGGGGAGCAATTTTACAAGAAGTAGTTGATTTAATCACCATTTTATTAGCTCTTCTTGCTAAAACTAAGCCAACTAATCCTAAACAAACAGGACTAGAAAAATAATAACTTAATTTGCAACTAACCATATTTTTAGCTAAACTAATTTTTAGTTAAATATTTTTATTAGTGGTTGGGTTTTATAAAAACTTTCAAGATTTGCTTATTTGGGTCAATAAGTGCTTGAAAGTTTTTTTTATTTTGTCACAAAGTTATAGAAAGCTGGAAGAAAATGCACTTTTTAGGAGAATTAATTTTAATTCTGCTGGCTACAACGTTATTAGGACAATTATTTTCACGTCTTAATATGCCAGCAGTTATTGGACAATTATTATCAGGAATTTTACTCGGACCAGCAATTCTAGGCTGGGTTAAGCCAAATGAAATTGTCTCCCTCTTTTCAGAGTTTGGAGTAATTCTATTAATGTTTTTAGCTGGTTTAGAGAGTGATTTAGACTTATTAAAGAAGTATTTTAAATTAAGTTTTACTGTCGCTGGCATCGGGGTTGTTTTACCTGTATTTTTCACGGGGATAGCCAGTTACTTATTTGGGATGCAGTTCCTCGAAGCACTATTCATCGGAATTGTTTTTGCCGCTACTAGTGTTTCAATTTCCGTTGTAGTTTTACAAGAAGCTAACCAAATCCATACTCGTGCTGGTACTGCTATCTTAGGAGCAGCAGTTGTTGATGATATCTTAGCAGTTATTGTTTTAAGTTTATTTACTACTTTTAGTCATGAAGGTGGAAAAAGTGGTTTAACGAATAACTTTTTCCTCAATTTACTTATTGAAGTAATATACTTTGTTGCCGTTTGGGTTGTCTTCAAATTTATCGCACCATATTTTATGAAACTAGCTGAAAAAGTGGAAGTCGATTATGCAGTAGTTATAGGCTCCCTAGTTCTAGCTCTCTCAATGGCCTGGGCAGCAGATTTTGTAGGCTTAAGTGCTGTTGTTGGAGCATTCTTTGGTGGTCTAGCAATTAGACAAACTCCACAATATAAGGAAGTTCAATCTTCTGTTAGTGCAATTGGTTACTCTATTTTTATCCCCGTTTTCTTTGTAAACATTGGACTATCCATGACATTTGCTAGCTTTATCAAAGATATCTGGTTCATTATTGTTATGACTATACTAGCCGTATTATCGAAATTCTGGGCTGGTAAATATTCAAGTGAATTATTTGGTTTTACCAAGAATGAAGGAAATATTGTCGGAGCAGGGATGGTATCACGTGGTGAAGTAGCGCTGATTGTAGCACAAATTGGAATTACCCATCACCTATTCCCAGAAGACATTTATTCAAGTTTGATTTTGGTAATTATTATCACCACAGTTCTTTCACCATTTATTTTGAACTACTATATTAAGCGTGAAGTAAAGAAGAACTAATAAAAACGAGGTCATAATGACCTCGTTTTTCTGTATTTAATTTACTTTAATACTTCCTAGAGATGTATCGGCTTTTAATACATTTTCAGTGTCACTGTTATTCTCAAAAGAATCTCCCCGCTTTTTGCCACTAACAGTAATTTTACCCAAAGAAGTATCTAAATCATATCCACTTGCATTACATTTATTAACCTCAATGTTTCCCTTAGCGGTATCAAAACTGGCTCCTTTTCGTGTCTTTAATTCTCTAATAGCTATATTTCCATTAGCTAAATCAACATCTACCTTCTTAGTTGCCAAATAATCAGCACTGACATTGCAATTTGCACTCTCAATATTTAAATCAGCCAATTCTTCTTTGGGCATTTCAATTACAATTTTGGAATTTAACTGTTTAAGATTAAACATATTTACATGAACGCCAGCTTTAGAAAATGAAATCTTTAAATTTCCGTTCTCCACTTTAACGTCCGGCGCAATTTTCTCTAAGCCAGAATAACTAACACCATATTTACTACTAGTTTTAAAAATTATATCTCCTGTTGGAATATCTACACTTACCTTATTAAATTTATTAAAAGAATAAGCTTGATTTACTATTTTTTTATTTGTTCTATTAAACATTACTATCCCTCCGCCTACAATTACGGCAATAATGATTATAATTAAAAATATTTTTTTCAATTCATTAAATATAGTCCTCTAAATCTAATATTTTGTCGTATTTATTTAAATCATCTTTTTCATAATGATGAATTACTTCAATAAAAGTTAGGTTTGAATTTAATAAGTACTGATGAATAAGTTGAGACGTTTTTTTATCAAGAGAGGCATTAATCTCGTCAAGTAATAAAACAGGACGAGCCATTAAAATTGCTCTTGCTAATTCAATCCGCGCTAGCTGTCCACCAGACAATTTATCTGCTTCTTCACCCAATTGATAATCGAGCCCTTTTTCTTTAATGAGATTTCTCAAATCTAACTTATCGCAAATTTCCTCTAGTTTTTCCCGGGAAATATTTTCTCCTAAAGTTAGATTAAACAACAAACTATCAGCAAAAATCACTGGTGCTTGACTTGCATATGAAAACAAATCCGAAAAGTTACCTGCATTTGTCTTTTTGCTGTTTAGTTTAATTCCTTTTGCTTGTCCATATTTTCCATATAATAAAAATTGTAACAAGGTTGATTTTCCGGCTCCAGATGGTCCAATAACCGCAATCTTCTCTCCTGGTTTAATCTCTATGTTAACCTCACTAGCTAATTGCTTTCCATCCCTCTTTAAAGTTAAACCTTCTATACTCAAATCCTGCAAGCTCACTGCTTTGCTACCTTTATGATCTTTTTCATTATTCAAAAAGTGATCTACATTCTCAACTATTTTTTTAGTAGTAGCTAGCTTATTTCGATCATCTAAAATGTACAAAATTGGATTTACAAAAGAATTTGCAAGCTGCACAATAGCAAACAATGCTCCTAAAGTTGTTTGTCCTTTTACAACTAAATATATTCCAAATAAGAATGGCATCAAAAAAGTAATGATATGTGCAATAAAGTTGATCCATGAATTAGTATCAAGATTCAATAAATTCATCCTGCTTAATTCTTGTTCTAATCTTGCTACAGTTTGCTTATTCTTCAATACTGCTTGCCTTTGACCACCATATAGATTTAGTGTTTCAACACCAGCCAAAAAATTCTTTGTTTGATTAACATATCTACTATTTGCCTTAGTCCACTTTTCAGAAGATTCTTGAATTGGTTTTTGAAAAATATTGGAAACAAGCATCGGAACAAAAGAACCAAATAAGAATAAAAGAGTAATTAACCAATTAACAGCTAGAGCATATCCTAGTGCTAAGATCAAAGAAAAACTTTGCATAATAATTTCAATCTGCGCATCAAAACGATTAGTTTCTAGCAATTTAAAATCATTAGTTAGAAATCCTAAGCTGTTGCTATTTTTATCTTTATCGTCTTCTAACATACCACCAAAAATATGAGTTCTAAGATAAATATTTACCTCTTTAATAATAGTTGTTTTTAAGCGATTAAATGATAAACTTGCAACTAATGTAACAGTTAAGGCAGCCACAATCACAACTAAAAACTGTGTGATCTTATCCCAGCTCTTATTGCTAGCAATATTAGTCAAAGTTTGAACAATGTTAGCCATAATAATATTTTGAAAACTGGCGATCAAGCCTAAGACAATCATCAAGATAAACTTGAATTTATTTGAATACCTAAATAGCATTTACTTATCTCCCATCAATTAAATTTGTTGATAAGAGTATATAGTGAGATAATACTTAAAAATAAATCTCTTGCAGATCTGCAAGTTAAATTTAGAGGTAAAAAAATGTACGGCCATGAATTTAAAGAATTACGTTTAGAACAAGGTATTACACAAAAAGAAGCTTGCAAAGGTATTTGTTCTGAATCAAAATTATCTCGCTGGGAAAATGATCAAATTGAAGTTGAGTTCAGTACAGCAATGAAGTTATTGGACAGGATTCACATTACTAGTCATGAATTCATGGGATGGTCAAAATTTTCACCTCAACCTGAAACAGACAAAGAAGTAACTGAGGCCTGGAACAAAGAAGAGATTCCCTCGATTAAACGTGTTGCCAAAAAGCAGCTCGATAAATACCATCAATCAAAAAATCCTTTTGATCTTTTATCAACCGTAGCTTTATTTAATCAACTAGTAATTTTAGAAAATCATAATTATCTTCCCGAAATTGATCAAATTAAATTAGCTAATATTTTTTCGAAGGTGGCAATTTGGTCAGAGTATTATTTAGCACTTTTCGGGAGTTCAATTTTCCTTTTAGCTCCCAAACAAGTATATGGAATCTCTAAACTAATTTTAAAAGATGTTAGCCGAATTACTGAAGCTAATACAACCTATGACTTAGAGGTAATGCTCGGTGTTCTGGGAGACGCCACTATTAAATTAATTCTAAGTAATGATATTAAACATGCTACTTCACTAATTAAAGAGATCAAAAAAATTGAGCTTCCTCATTACATGATGTTTTTTACTCTAACATTTAATTATTTAGACAAGATTGCAAATTATGTTACCACGAAAAATGAACAACCTATCTTAAATTTGATCAATACGATGGTTCAAATCGGCTGCCCGATTCAAGCAGAAATATATTTAGATGTATTTAAACAAGTTAAAAACAATTTGGATAGAAAAACGAGGTCATAATGACCTCGTTTTTTACTATTCTAATTAAAAGTAACGGTATAAGTAACATGCTTCAATTATGAAGATAATTACTAAATACCCATACCACTCAAAGCTTATAACTGGATTATTAAATTCCACCATACACATAAAACTACAAATTATAGTCCCTAATAAGCAATAAATAAAAGGAATCTCAGGCTTTACAATTTTTCGTTTTACCATTATACATAAAATAATGCCAATAAAGCATAGACCTAAAAAAATCCAAATCATAAACTCACCTACACTTTAGTGATTTGCTCCCTCAACAGACTTAATATCGCCTTTACCATCACGTTCAACAATTGCACTAAGTGCAGCTGTTAACCCCGTAACGATGTCATCAAGAGCCATTGATGGAGTATTAGGACGATTTACAACTTGTTCTGGTAAAAAAGGAATATGGATAAAGCCAGCCTTAATATTTGGAAATTCCTTATCTCGCATATATTGAACTTGATACATAATGTGATTACATACATATGTACCAGCTGTATTTGAAACACTAGCCGGCAATCCTGCATTCCTAATTGCTTTTGCTTCTGCCTTAATTGGCAATTGCGTGAAGTAAGCTGTTTCTCCATCTTCATGAATTGGTTCGCCTAATGGTTGATATCCTTCATTATCCGGAATACGACCATCGTTAATATTAATCGCAACACGTTCAGGAGTTAAGCCAAAACGGCCACCAGCTTGTCCAACGTTTAAAACATAGTCTGGTTTTTCTTTTTCAATTGCCTTTTTAACCACTTCAGCTGATTTATTAAATACAGTTGGAATTTCTAATTTAATAATTTCAGCTCCATTAATTTCAGCCGGTAATCTCTTCACTGCCTCAATTGCAGGATTAATTTTATCGCCACCAAATGGATCAAAACCTGTTACTAAAATCTTCATAATTTTATCCTCTCAATAATTAAAATGCGAAAAAGTACATTAAGCCAATTTGAACGATTAGCAAGATAACGGCAATTGGAGCTTGTTGCTTAATAACCCCCATCTGATCTTTCATCTCTAAAAGCGCTACAGGCAATGTATTAAAGTTAGCTGCCATTGGCGTTACTAACGTTCCACAATAACCTGATGTCATCCCAATGGCTGCTACAACTACTGGGTTAGCACCTTGTGCAATTACAAAAGGTATCCCAATTGCTGCAGTAATTACGGCAAAAGCAGCAAAAGCATTACCCATGATGTAGGTAAATAATGCCATTGCAATACAGTATAGCGCTACGCCTAAGAAGTGATTTCCAGCTGGGAAAACATGACTAATCATATCAGCTGTTAACTTACCAACACCACAAGTTGTGAAAACAACCCCCAGCATGGCTAACAATTGTGGTAGGACGCCAGGGCCTCCTACGCTTCTAACCATTCTTTGTGAATCCTTGAAAACCTGTTTTGCCGGTGCTTTCGTCAAGAGAATTGCTAAGACTAGTGAAACAACTGCACCAATACCAATTCCCACCTGACCACCAAGTGGAGTAAATTGTGCAATTATAATAGACGTTAATGCCAAAACAATACTTGGTAAAAACACCTTTGCTCCTAAACGCTTAGCACTTTCTTGAGAAGTTTTAGGATTTACGACCGGCAATTTGCCAACTTGGATTTGCTTAAACAAAGCTAAAATTCCGATTACTAAAACCATTGCACCGGACACTACGGCAGGAATCAGATTTCCAAAGGCAAAAATAATTGCTAAAAAGAACCAGAAAATTGCTGTTCCAATTCTTGCTTTATTAGTTTTGTCACGCAATGTTTCAATTCCAGCAATTGCCATACATAAACCAATTAATGCATAAAGAATGGCAAGTAAAAAGTTAATTGTATTTTGCATATTATTTTCCTTCCCATTTAGTCATTTGGCGATCAAAGTATAGGTTATAAGCAAAAACTAAAACGAAAGTAATGATTGCAATAGGAATAGTATTAACAACAATTCCTACCGGATCAACCTTATAACCAAGTGATTTCATTGTTGAAGAAATCAAAAGTACACCACCAGATGCTACAAATAAGTTTTGAGCAAAAAAGTTACCAAAGTTGTCAATTGCTGCACTACGTCCTTTTATTAGATCAATCTCTGATTCGCTTAATTTCTTTTTATCTTGATCTTCTGCAGCAGCAATTACCATCGGTGCAATTAACGGCCGAACAAATTGAACTTGTCCCTGCAAAGAAATCCCAAATACACCAGCTAGTTCACGAATTAAAAGATAGATATTTAAAATCTTTCCCGCAGTTAGTTTTTTCAGTTTTTTTATAGCATTAACTGCATAATCTCTTAATCCATGTGACTCTACTAGCCCAATCATTGGCAAGGTTAGAAAAAATAAACTTACCATTCGATTTTCCACAAAACTCTTTCCAATTACTTCCAGCAATTTAACAAAATCCATCCCAGAGAAAAGTCCTGTTACAATTGCTGCAATAACTACAACTGCAGTCGTATCCCACTTTAAAACAAAGCCCACTACAATTATTAATATTCCTAACAGCTTTAAATATTCCATACTACCTATTCCTTAAATAAAAAATAAAAAAATACTATAAAAATATTATACAAAATATAACAAAAAAATACGAAGGCAAAAATCCTTCGCATTTCTCTTTTCTATTTAAATAACTTAATCAACAAAGAGGTAAGTACCCCATCTTACTGGTTCTTCAACAGTAGGTAGTAATAAGAAAATAACTACAATAATCCAACCAAACGGAATAAGGATTAGCCATAGCCACCAACCACTATAGTCCGCATCATGCAATCTTCGTACCGCATATCCTAAAAGACCTAATTTTATCCATAACAGTAAAATAGATAGGATTAATTCAATTAGCCAAGTTAAAAATGTAATATGCGACAGAGCCCAGGTAACATTATTAGGAGTAACAGAAAAAATCCCACTAGTACATAGTGCCGAGATTGAAACTACTCCAATTACAATTGTTAACAAGAACTGGATAACAAATGCTACCCAAAACGCCTTTCGAGTACTACGCGCTGCCCAGGCGAACGGATAGAGAAATAATCCTTTAAAAATTTCTCCGACAGATGGATCTGGAACATCACTTTCTGGTGCATGATATTCTTGTTCATAATAAGGTTTATCAGACATAACTCTTACCTCAATGCTACTTTCTAATTATTTTCTGCTTTCGTAATTAGCTTATCAAAATTTTGGTCTTGGTGCTTCTTAGCTAGTTCAGGTGTCTTCCAGTAAACCTGATCAGTTATTTTTTCTTGTCCACTAGCTAAAATGATTACTGGCTCTTGGTCTAAAAGAGTATAACCATATGAAGTTTGGTGATTACCCTTAGCTGTCCAACCAATTAAATTAATATAATTGACTCCTTTCAAAGGCTCAGTATTATTAAAAACCTTAACCCAAGTGTGCGTATCGTTTAGATAATCATTAGAAAATTTTTGATGCTTTTCGAAATACTCTTTATCTGGAATATGAAGCTCATATTGATGATCTTCAGTGGTAAGAGTATGGGGACCAAATTCAATTTTTCTTAATTGATTAGTATCTTTACTGTGCGTACGGCGATTATTATCCATACTGTACCACTCACCCTGCAGTTTTGCGGGAACAGCATATAGGCCTTTATCTCCAGCAATCTTTTTAGTTTTTACTCGCTGTCTTTCTTTCGTCTACTACTTTGACATTTTTAATGATCTTATTTACTTTATTACCGTCGTTATGATTGTTGAGGTACTTAATCATCATTTTAATATCAGATGAACCAACTTCTTTATTTTTGTGATAGAAGAAAATAGTTGGGTCATTCTTGGTGTAGTAGAAATATTTGTCTCCATTAACTGTGGCAATCTCATATGCAACATCACTGCCATTTTGCATATATGAAAAATCTTTCCGATTATGAAGGCGTACAGTCACAGTATTATTTTGAGCTTGCTTAAAAGTCTTCTTCCAAATATTTGGATATTTTTCACCAGCATATGCAATTGTAATTGCCGTTTGTTTTTTAGTATTCATATTAGTTGCTGTAAGCTTACTACTCTTCTTAACCGTTGTTGTCTTCTCAGTTGATGAACTAGAACTATTATTTTGTGAATTACTACATGCGGTTAACATCGTACAACTTAACAAACCAATTAAGCCAATTGAAACTAATTTTTTCATCATCGATACCTCCAAAATAAGTTACCTCTCATTGTCTATTAAAACACTCTGTTATTTATTTCCCAAGCAATATCTTCCTAATTATTAGACTTTGTTTTTCTTGTTTTTTATACTAAAAATATGGAACGAGAAAAGAGGCAATCAAATGCTAAATAACATCCATAATTTCTTTAATGCCTTTGGGGCAAGTGTCATTGTCCCTATTATGATTTTTATCATTTCTTTGTTTTTAAAGGTAAAACCAAAGAAAGCAATGATGTGTGCATTTTATGCTGGTGTAGGTCTAACTGGTTTTTCTTGGATTATTAATGAATTTACTCCAGTAGTTACTAAAATAGTCCGTCAAATGGTTAATAATACCGGCATAAAGCTACCAGTCGTTGATATCGGTTGGCAAGCTGGAGCATTAGCGAGTTTTAGCGCACCAATTGGATTAACTTTTTTTGTATTCGGACTAGTGGCTGAATTTGTTTTATTTGCTATTGGAATTACAAAAGTTTTTATGCCGTCAAATCTTTGGAACAACTTTGGTTTCATGATTTGGGGAACTCTTGCTTTTTATGTAACACATAATTGGTGGATTTCTTTAGGCTTATCTTTTTTTATGCTTCTCTATACATTACTGGTGGCCGAAATTCAGGCAGATCGTTGGTCTACGTATTATAAGATTGACAATACCACTGTCTGTGCACTTCAAAATATTGTTCAAACTATTCCAGCCATTTTGTTAGATCCACTTTGGAATTTACTTGGTTTTAATAAAGCTAATTTGACTCCAACTGCATTTAAAAATAAATTTGGTGTTTTTGGTGAACCAACGACTTTAGGAGCCATCTTAGGGCTTTTAATTGGAATATTAGGTAATATTAAAAATTTAGCCACAGTAGCAGCATGGGGACAAATTTTTCAATTCTCTATTCAGCTTTCAGCTGTCATGACGATTTTCCCTTTAGTTACAAAAGTCTTTAGTAAAGCATTCATTCCTTTAGCTAAACAAATTAACCAAGAACGTAAACAAAATAAAAATGCAAAATCAGGAATTGACTTAATACAAGATAGTAAACGTTGGTTTTTAGCAGTTGATGATGGTGTCGGTTACGGAGAACCAGCTACAATTATTTCAGGAATTATTTTAATTCCAATCATGGTAGTCATTGCTTTTGTTTTACCGGGAAATAAAACTTTACCTGTTGTTGATTTAATTGCTCTCCCTTACATGGTTGAATCAATTGTCGCTATTACTAACGGTAATATTCTCAAAGTCATTGCAAATGGAGTTATTTGGTTTAGTTTAGGGCTTTATGCTTCAAGCTGGTTAGGTTCTATTTACACAAATACGATTTCTCACTACGGAGCTGCTATTCCAGCAGGCATCGTTTTAGTCACTAGCTTTAACTTAATGGCTCACCCCTTGAATGCAGTAGTGTTTGCCGCCTTCATCTCAAAAAATCCTCTTTGGATTAGTTTGTGCATTATTATTTACTTAGTACTGCTCATTGTATTAAGAAAATATCGTCCACAGATTTGGACCTACTTAAATAAAATGGCTGCTAAGAACGTGCAAGCCAAATCAAGCCTTAAAGCCTCTACCAAAGAGTGAATTTGTTACAATAAAAAATGAAAGAACTAATTAAAAGGACGTGAAGTTTAATGTCAAAATTTAATTGGAAAAATGTATTAGTAGCTGGAACTGCTGCTGGTGTTATTTCTGGATTAGTTAAATTGGGCTGGGAAAACATTCTCCCTCCAAGAACACCAGAAAGAAATAAGACTAACCCTCCACAAAAATTACTAGAGCAAATGGGTGTTCCAGCCCGCTTAACTCATGCAACTTATACTTATTCAGGAGAAAAACTACCTTGGGTTAGTTATCTTGTTCACTTTGGTTTTTCAATCTCTTTTGCTACTGCCTATGCGGCTCTTCTTGAAAAGAAAGTTAAGTGGTTAACAATAGATCAGGGCGTTCCATTTGGCTTAGGAGTTTGGATCGCTTTTCACCTAGTAATTATGCCATTAATGAAAACTGTCCCTTCTCCAAAGAACCAACCAATGGAAGAACATATTTCTGAGGCTTTAGGACATATAGCATGGATGTGGACTAATAACGAAATTGCTGAAATTGTTTTACAGCAATTAGGACAAAGAAAAAAAGAGCATTAATGCTCTTTTTATTTTGCTATAAAATTGACAGGATATTGTTTAACATATGAGTCAAAATCGAATATCTTACATCTTTTGTAGTGACGTACGTCCAAGCTAGGATCATTCCCATTACCCAATATAAATAAATAAATTTACTAAACATCGGATCATGTCCATAAGCAAAAATAAAACCACTTACTACAATTCCAACCCATTTATTAAATACATTTTCTACTGGGAAAAATGTGTTGAAAAATAGCGCTCTAAAGATAAATTCCTCACAGATTGGTGCCACTATCACTAATAAAACATTGAACATTGGGGAAGCAACTTTTCTGATTGCATCTAGCTCTTCTTGATTTTTTGAAATTGTGTTACCACCAAATAATCTGACATAGGCTATTTGGAAAATTACGAGTGTAAAAAATGCTGCTACTGAAATAATTATTCGTTTTACATCCCAGTGAGGTTTAGCATTAAAGAACCAATCATTTTCTTGCTTTAATTCTCGTTTGTAAGTCCAATACATCCAATAAATTACTGCAATAGTTAAAACTGCTAAAATAACTGCAAATAACAAGTTTACCTTCTTTTGCGCATATCCTAATTGCAAAAGTGTATATAATACAAAAGCAATAATTACTGTTGCTAAATTCCCTAAAAAGCGTAAAAAAGTCTTCATCCGAACACTTCCTCTAATTGAAATTATCTATTTCTTTTCATTATAATTATTTATTAAAAAGACATAAGGACATTTAATCATGCAATCACAACTCATGCAATCTCTGCATCAAATTTTTAATTTTATTGTACATAATCAAGTAACCCTTACTTCCTTGATTATGTTTATATTTTTTAGTTTATTTTTACTTTCATGGTTAATTGAACCACGACGTTTAATCAATGGACTCATTTTTACAGCCTTTGAGATTAGCTTTTTAGTATGGTCTGCTATTTTAATTATTTCTCAACACAATCCTTTACTAACTACCTCATTTTCTTTCCTTGCTTTGGCTATCCTATTTGGAATCTTTTTCTTAGTAACTTTTTCTTGGATTTTCTTTCTATGGAATGCGTATTTTGTTTGGAAATATGAAAGTCATTCTTTACCAAATCTTTTAACTTTGATTATTGGTTTATTTTTAGTAGGATTATGGACTCTAAATAGACTAGGCATCTTTCATCGATTACCTGATTGGCTTCATTCTCTAGTTGCTGGAGCGACTTTCATTGCATTTTATCTTCTATTTGTAATGTATAATTTCTTACTCAATTTAGTTTTGTATCAAATCGTCCCTCGTCGCTACAAACAAGATTATCTAATTGTTCTAGGTGCAGGATTAATCGAAGGAAAGAAAGTATCACGCCTGCTAGGTGCCCGAATTGACCGAGCTATTGCTTTTTCTAATAAACAATATGATAAAGGACATAAACGCCCAAAACTAATTATGTCAGGCGGTCAAGGAAAAGATGAAGATCTGTCTGAAGCAGCCGCAATGAAAGATTACGCTGTTAAACATGGCTACGAGCCTAACTTAATTTTATTAGAAGATAAATCAACTAATACCTATCAAAACATGCTCTACTCTAAAAAAGTAGCTACTAGTGATTGGGGCAATCCAAATTTTAAAGCTAAATTTTTCACTAATAACTATCATCTTTTTAGAGCTGGGCTTTATGCAAAAATGGCTCATTTAAAGGCCAATGGTGTTGGAGCAACTACACGTTTTTACTTTTTACCTAATGCTACAATTCGTGAATTTGCTGGGGTCTTTATCATGCATAAGAAACGCCATTTTGTTATCATTGGTTTAATTGCAATTTTATTTATAATCCAAGCAATTTTTGCCGTATTAGGCTGGGGCAAATATATAATTGCTTAGAAAGGAAAATATATGCTACAACTCTTACACTTAAAAAAGACCTATCACGTAGGTGATACCGTCACACATGCATTAGATGACGTTACGATTAATTTTCGTAACAGTGAATTCGTTGCTATCTTAGGTCCTAGTGGGTCTGGTAAGACGACGCTTTTAAATGTAATTGGTGGATTAGATCATTACGATTCTGGAGACATTATCATCAATGGTAAGTCGACGAAAAATTTCTCTCAAACTGACTGGGATGCTTATCGCAATAATTCTGTCGGCTTTATTTTTCAAAGTTATAATCTTATTTCTCACCTTTCTATTATTGAAAATGTAGAGCTTGGCATGACGCTTTCAGGCGTAAGTAGTAATGAACGCCACGAAAAGGCAATTGCTGCGCTAAAGCGCGTTGGTTTAGGCGACCATTTAAAGAAGCGTCCTAATCAACTATCCGGAGGACAAATGCAACGAGTAGCTATTGCCCGGGCAATAGCTAATGATCCCGATATTCTTCTATGTGACGAGCCAACAGGAGCTTTAGATACTAAAACCAGTGAAAGTATTATGGAGCTAATCAAGGAACTCAGCCACGATAAATTAGTCATCATGGTTACACATAATCCTGAACTGGCTGAAGAATATGCAAGTAGAATCGTTCATTTCCAAGATGGAAAAATTCTTAGTGATTCAAATGCCTTTGAGCCTAAAAAAGAAGTAAAAGATACCTTTAAACTCAAAAAGACAAAAATGTCTTATTGGAATGCCCTAAAACTTAGTTTTACTAACATTATGACTAAGAAAGGTAGAACTTTTTTAACTGCTTTTGCTTCAAGTATCGGAATTATTGGAATTGCTATTGTTTTAGCTTTGTCACATGGTTTTCAAAAACAAATTAATGAAACGCAAAGTAAAACACTAGCTAAATTCCCAATTTCTATTTCTCAAACGGCAACAGACATGAATGCTGCTACAAGCCGAACTGAATCTGATAAAAACGTCAAAAATAAGGGATATCTTGTTGCCGCAAAACCAGACAATGAGAAAAACACCCACGAAAATAAGATTACTCAGTCTTATATCGACTATGTTAAGAAAATCAATCCTTCATATGCCAATAATATTTCCTTCATTAGAGGAACCCAGCTTAATCTTTTAACTAATGATAACGGCAAAATTAAGCACGTAGAATTTTCTAATGTTAACAACTCCGGTTCTGCTATTGCTAGTGCTCAACTTCAAGGGATGAATAGTGTAGGGATTAACACAAGTGTCTTTCCTAAAACGCTTGATTCAAAGCAAGGAACTTTTCTAAAGGATAATTACCAACTACTTGCTGGTTCCTGGCCTAAGTCAAATAATGAAGTGGTTCTTGTTTTAAATAATAAAAATCAAGCTAATGTTAACGCACTTAAGAATTTAGGTATTTCAATTAAAGATGGTCAAAAAATTGATCTAAACAAAATTGTAGGCCGTACTTTTAAGGTAATTAGTAACAACAATTACTATCAAGAATTACCTACTGGAAACTTTGTCCCGCAAAAAGCTTCTAAATCAATGTACGATTCTAGCAACTTAACCTTAAAATTAAGTGCCGTTATTCGTGGTAAAAATAATAGTCAAATGGCCCTTCTAGATAACGGAATTGCTTACAGCGATGGTTTAACTCAAGAAATTATTAAGCAAAATGAAAATTCGAGTATTGTTAAGGCGCAAAAGAATAGTACTACGAATGTAATGACTAATCAGCCAATGAACCAAGCTCAAAAAGAGCAATTTATTGCATCTCTTGGTGGCTCTAGCATCCCTAGCGGTATTCTTATCTATCCAAACTCATTTAAGTCTAAAGATAAAGTTCTCGATTACTTAGACAAATATAATAAAGGTAAGACTAAAAAAGATCAGATTATTTACACTGATATGTCAGGTACTGTTACTAAGTTAACTGGTGGTTTACTTGCCGGAATTACTGACGTTTTAGTTGCTTTTGCTGCTATTTCTTTAGTTACTTCCATGATTATGATTGGTATTTTAACTTATACTTCTGTTTTAGAACGTACAAAAGAAATTGGTGTGCTAAAGGCTTTAGGTGCTAGAAAACGCGACATTACACGTGTCTTTGATGCTGAAACCTTTATTCTCGGCCTCTTTTCCGGTATTTTAGGTATCTTGATTGCTTACTTATGCACTTTCCCAATCAACGCAGTATTATATGCAATTACTAATATGAGTAACGTTGCGCAGCTCGACCCAATGCAAGCCTTAATTCTAGTAATTATTAGTACTGTTTTAACAATGCTTGGTGGTCATATACCAGCTCGCATGGCTGCTAAAAAGGACGCCGCAATTGCTTTAAGAAGTGAATAAATCTATAAGGATTTCAATATTGAAATCCTTATTTTTTTGCTCTACACTTACCTAAGAAAAAAGTTATGAACTTATTCTTATATCTTATTGAAAACGGCATCAATAAAGTATATGCTTAAGGTAACAGATGTTATATATGTGGAAATAGAAATAGGTGAATGAAAATGTTATCGGGTGTAACAATGTTAGATCTTGCCCGCTTCCAATTCGCAATGACTACAGTCTTCCACTTCTTCTTTGTTCCCTTCTCTATCGGGATGGGGTTCATTGTATCAATTATGGAAACACTCTACGTCGTTAAAAAGGACGAAGTATATAAAAAGATGGCTCAATTCTGGGGAAAAATTTATCTATTGAGCTTTGCTGTTGGAGTAGTTACCGGGCTTATCCAAGAATTCCAATTTGGAATGAACTGGTCAAACTACTCTCGTTTTATGGGCGATATTTTTGGTGCTCCATTGGCTATTGAAGCTTTGCTAGCTTTCTTTATGGAATCTACTTTCATTGGTTTATGGATGTTTACATGGAACAAATTTAAGCCAGCTTTGCACTGTGCTTTAGTTTGGATTTCCTTTATTGGCTCAATGCTGAGTGCCATTTGGATTTTAACTGCTAATGCTTTTATGCAAAATCCTGTTGGCTACGTTATTAAAAATGGTAAGGCACAAATGGCTAGTTTTTGGGCTTTAATTGCTAATGAACAACTTTGGGCTAGTTTCCCACACGTAGTAATTGGTGCTATTGTTACAGCTTCATTTGTAGTAATTGGGATGGCTGCTTTTGGCTTACTTAGAAAACGTGATGTTAACTTCCATAAAAAGTCCATGCGTATCGCTCTTTGGGTTGCCTTATTTGCCTCAATTGCTGAAATTGGTGCTGGTGACTATCAAACTCAAGTTGAAATTCATGAACAACCAATGAAGTTTGCTGCAACTGAAGG
>NZ_CARBVX010000020.1 GCF_948948975.1 uncultured Lactobacillus sp.
TTAGATGAATACTATGGCTTAAATCCAGATAATGATCAAAGTTATCACTACTTCATGCAAAAGCACTTATTTGATAAGAAGCCATTCAAGCATTCTTATATTCCAAACGGAATGGCAAAGGATATCGATGAAGAAGTTGATCGTTATAACGACATTATTGCCGCAAATCCTATTGATATCCAAATCCTAGGCATCGGTAGAAACGGCCATATTGCCTTTAACGAACCAGGTACTCCATTTGGTAGTTTAACTCATAAAGTTCAATTAACTGAGAGTACCATTAAGGCCAATTCACGTTTCTTCGATAACGAAGATAACGTTCCTCGTCAAGCCATTTGTATGGGAATTAAATCCATTATGCAAAGTAAGAAAATTGTTTTACTTGCATTTGGCGAATCAAAACAAGATGCAGTTAAAGCCTTAGTTGAGGGCCCTGTTACTGAAGAAGTGCCGGCATCTATCTTACAAGATCACCCAGATGTAACAGTTATTTGTGATGAAGTTGCTGCCGCAAAACTTGATCCAAAATATAGAAATTAATCCTCATTAATCATCCCGTTTACTTGAACGAATTAATCTTTTAGATTAGTTCGTTTTTTATTTGATTGAATGAAATTAGTAGCATTCTTTTCTTCTTAATCTACATTTTTTAAGATCTACTCTTGACTTTTTCACCTAACTCTTTTTTTAAAAATAGCTTGCTTACATACCAGATATTGAATTACACTATTAAAGCAAACTATATATTGTAGAAAGAACGTGATGACAGTTATTGTATTGAGCGGGCCCATTGGAGCCGGAAAATCCAGTTTAACCAGTCTTCTTGCCGAACATTTAGGCACTCAAGCCTTTTATGAGGGTGTAGATAACAATCCAATTTTGCCACTTTATTATAAAGATATGGCTCATTATACTTTTCTTTTAAACACTTATCTTCTAAACCACCGTTTGGCTCAAATTAACCAAGCTATTCGCGATCATAACAGCGTGTCTGATCGTTCCATTTATGAAGATGCCCTATTTTTCAAAATGAATGTTGATAGTGGTATTGCTGATCCTACAGAATTCAAGATTTATGATAGTTTACTTGAGAATATGATGGAACAAGCACCTGGTAATCCAAGTAAGAAACCAGATCTTCTAATTTATATTCATGTTTCTCTTGATACTATGCTTCACCGTATTCAAAAACGTGGTCGTAAGTTTGAACAATTGTCAACTGACCCAAGTTTAAAAGATTACTATGCTCGTCTTTTATCATATTACGAGCCATGGTATGAGAAATATAATGCATCCCCTAAGATGATGATTGATGGTGACAAATACGATTTTGTTGCAAATGAAGACGCAAGAAAGAAAGTTATTAACGCAATCGATCAAAAACTTATTGATATAGGGAATTTGAACTAGTTAACGAATAGAAGGAACGTGATGACAGTTATTGTATTAAGCGGGCCCATTGGAGCCGGAAAATCCAGTCTAACAGGTATTCTATCTAAGTATTTGGGTACTAAACCTTTTTATGAAAGTGTAGATGATAATCCTGTTTTGCCACTATTTTATGAAAATCCTAAAAAATATGCATTTTTGCTACAGGTTTATTTCTTAAATACTCGTTTTCAAAGTATTAAATCAGCTTTAACTGATGATAATAATGTACTTGACCGTTCGATCTACGAAGATGCTCTTTTCTTCCAAATGAATGCAGATATTGGGCGTGCTACTAAAGAAGAAGTAGACACTTATTATGAACTTTTACACAATATGATGAGTGAGCTAGATCGAATGCCTAAAAAGAACCCCGATCTCCTTGTTCATATTGATGTATCTTATGATACAATGCTCAAACGTATTCAAAAACGCGGCCGTAACTATGAACAATTAAGTTATGATCCTACTCTAGAAGACTATTACAAGCGTCTACTTCGCTATTACAAACCTTGGTATGAGAAGTATGACTATTCACCAAAAATGACTATTGACGGTGATAAACTTGATTTCATGGCTAGTGAAGAAGATCGTCAAGTAGTCTTAGATCAAATTGTAACTAAACTCAAGGAAATGGGTAAACTTGAAGAAGATTGGGAGCCTAATTTAGTTAAATAAAGTAAAACTGCGATCCATATTGGACCGCAGTTTTTTCTTACTCTAAAAATCAATGTCTTGATGCACCACTTACAGCATCAGCTGCTTCACCTGTTAATTGATTTTCTTTAGTAACAGGATATGGCTTCATCACACTTCTACTAGTCGAAGAAATGCCCCAGTCAGCACTGTAATTAATATGATCAATCTTAGCATGTTTAATATCTTCAATTGTCTTACAGCCGGTTAATTGCATATCAATCAATAATTCCTTATTCAATTGCTCAATAACTGATTGAACACCTTGTGCACCACCAAGTGCTAAGCCATATAAAAATGGACGGCCAATACCGACTAAGTCTGCACCTAATGCTAATGCTTTAAAGACATGAGAGCCGCGACGAACGCCGCCATCAAGAATAATTGGAACACGATGATTTGAGCTTTTTACTGCCTTAGCAATTTCAGGTAAAACGTCAATCGTAGCAGGAGCGCCATCTACTTCGCGTCCTCCATGGTTAGAAACCACGATCCCATCTGCTCCAGCACCAATAGCGAGCATAGCGTCTTCAGCACATTCAATTCCCTTAACAATTACAGGAACATCAGCAATTTCCTTTATTTTACGAATGTCATCTGGTCCAATATTTTGAGCTGATGAAGCATACATTTGTGCAACGCTTTGGCCTTCACCTTTTCCACCATTCCATTCATTAAAGAAAGCCAACGGCACCGGATAAGTAAAGTTAGTTCGTAAGTTAGCTTCACGATAGCCACTAACTAAAGCATCTACTGTTAGGAAAAATCCCCTAAAACCAGCTTTAACTGATTCTTCAATTACCATCTTATTAAAGTCCCAGTTTTTGCTTAAATATAGTTGCATAAATCTAGGAGAATCCCCTACTGCGTTTTGTACTTCTTGTACACTCTTATTTGCATAAGTACTCATCCCAAATAAGGCCCCAGCAGCTTTTGCGCCTTTTGCCGTATCAATTTCTGCTTCGGCATTTGCAATACCGTGGCATGCAATTGGACAAATCATAACCGGCGTCTTTAACTTCATTCCTAAAAACTCAGTATTAAGTTCAGGGTCTTGCATTCCAGTCAAAGCTCGAGGAACTATTTGAAAATGATTAAATGCTTGAGTATTATTTCGCCACGTCCATTCATTTTCAGCTCCACTAGCTACATAGTAATAAGCTGCTTCTGGCATTACATACTTTGCTTCATTTTCTAGTTCATCCAAGTTAACCATATGTAACTTTTCTTCTCTTGTACTTTGTGGAAAGCCCTTATAATAAGTTGTCATCGTACATTCCTCCAAATTTTATAACAAACGTTTTCTTACACCTTCATTTTAAAACTATTTTATTAGCGGAGTAAGCAAAAGCTCTTATGAAATAATTCACTATCTCTTATAAGATTTACTTTCAGAAAATTCTTTCAACCTTTTATCGGTAAAATTCGCGTTTACATTTATTTATGGGAATGCTACACTATAAAAGTTGCTTATTTAAAGCTTAAAAACGAACATTATGTCTGGAGGACAAAATGAATTTTATAAAAAACTACTTTCATTTAGAAAAGTTAGGAACTAATGTTAGAACTGAATTTATTGCTGGATTAACTACTTTTATTAGTATGTCATACATTCTCTTTGTTAATCCGAGCGTTCTTGGCGCTAGTGGAATGAATACTGGGGCTGTATTTACCGCTACTGCTTTAGCCGCTGCTCTTGGTACAGCAATCATGGGAATCGTTGCCAACTACCCGATCGGTGAAGCACCTGCCTTAGGTATTAACGCCTTCTTTGCTTACACTGTATGTATTGGCATGAAAGTATCCTGGGAAACTGCTTTAGCTAGTGTTTTCGTTGCATCAATTATCTTTATTTTAATTACTTTATTTAAACTAAGAGAAAAGATTATTGATTCAATTCCTTCAGACTTAAAATTTGCCATTTCTTCCGGTATTGGTTTATTTATCGCCTTTCTTGGATTACAAAACGGTGGCTTAATCGTTGCTAACAAATCAACTTTAGTTGGTTTAGGATCACTTCATAATCCACTCGTTTGGATTACTATTTTTGGTCTAATTGTTACAGTAATCTTGATGATCTTAGGCGTTCCAGGTGCTATTTTTATTGGAATGATTGCCGCATCAATCTTTGGAATTTGTACCGGTCAAATTGCTGTTCCGCATAAGTTCATCTCTTTAGCCCCAAGCCTAGCTCCAACTTTTGGCCAAGCAATTTTCCATGTTAAAGATATTAACTCTTTGCAGATGTGGGTTGTTGTTTTAACTTTCTTACTTGTTACATTCTTTGATACTGCTGGTACTTTAATCGGTCTTGCTCAACAAGCTGGCTTTATGAAAAATAATAAAATGCCACGTGTCGGTAAAGCATTAGCTGCTGACTCAACTGCTATGATGTTTGGTTCAATCTTCGGTACTTCACCAGTTGGTGCCTTTGTCGAATCAAGTGCTGGTATTGCTGTTGGTGGTCGTTCTGGTTTAACTGCTGTTTTTGTAGCCATTTTCTTCTTGATCTCAATGATTTTTAGTCCACTACTTGGTGTCTTCACTACTCAAGTAACTGCTCCTGCGTTAATTATCGTCGGAGTTTTAATGGCACAAAATACCGCACATATTCACTGGAACAAGTTAGAAATTGCCGTACCTGCATTTTTAATCTTACTTGGTATGCCTCTTACTTACTCAATTTCCGATGGTTTGGCATTAGGAATGATTACTTACCCAATTTGTATGGTTTCTGCAAAGCGTGGTAAAGAAGTTAGCCCAATGATGTGGGTACTGTTTGTAGTATTTATCATCTTCTTATGGGTATTGAATTTTAAATAGACTGGACTAAAGAAAAAGCTCGTGCTGATGCACGGGCTTTTTTGGTTAATCAAAAAAATTTTTCTAGTAATTTTAAATATTGTTTTTACTCTCTACTAATTTCCAAACAATAGGATCTTTTTCCGCACTTCGGACAAGTTAATTTTCTAAACTTAGGCGTATGCGGAGCTAAATTAAATGCCAGAAATGACGGAATAAATACATCTCCGCAATTAGGACAAACGTATTCAACGTTATCGTAGTAATACTTAGAAAGAGCAATTGCTCCAATTAGAGTCGTTCCTATCACTACCACACCCGGCTGTAGCTTAAAGGCATACAGAATACTAATTGCCATCAATTCAAATACTACTAATAGAATACTAAAACAACATAGTTTTCGTCTTAAAGCTGAAAGTCTATTTTCTTTTCTCATAATATTTGTAATGCCAGAATAATTGGTTAACACAGCATGCGACAACTTTATTTTTTGCAAGTGTTCTATTTTATCTTGCTTTTTACTTATCTCATTAATTTTCCTCTGATTCTCTTGATATTGTTCTTTAAGCAATAACTCAAGTGATTGACTCCCATTCTCATCTTGAATGAGCATTTTTATTTGCTTCAATGAAAATCCCAATTCTTTTAGAAAAAGAATTAATTCAATTTGCCTGATTTGCTCTTCGCTGTAAAAACGATAGCCGTTCTCTTTGATATAAGCGGGCCTCACTAAATCTTTTTCATCATAGTATCGCAAAGTACGCGTACTTATTTGTAATTTCTTTGCTGCTTCTCCGATGGTATATCTCTCTGACATTACTTTCACCTCCCAGATTTAAGATACCAATTAACGTAAGGTTAAGGTCAACTTCTAAATTATAAAATATTCTATTTCCTTGGAAATATTGTTCGGCTTTTAAAACAATTTTCTTATTTTTACTCCTATTATTTTCTATTTTTATGATTTATTCGAATAATTATAGTTTTTATTCTTGAAATAGTTAATATTTTAGATATAATTTTAGTTGAAGATTCGCTTTTAAATGATCAAACACATAAATTAATCATTTAAAATTATATTTTCCTTTAAAATCCGAACATTACCATCCCTGGAGGACTACATGAATTCAATTGGTAAATTTTTCCATTTAAATGAAAACCATACTTCATTTAAAACTGAGTTTTTAGCTGGATTAACTACTTTTGTAAGTATGTCTTATATCCTTTTTGTTAACCCAGCTGTTTTAGGAGCAAGTGGCATGAACAAAGGAGCGCTATTTACGGCTACTGCCTTATCTGCCGCTTTCACTTGTATTGTAATGGGAGTACTTGCCAATTATCCTATTGCTTCTGCACCAACTTTAGGACTGAATGCATTCTTTACTTATACGGTCTGCTTAGGGATGCATGTAAAATGGCAGACTGCTTTAGCTGCCGTTTTCGTTGCTTCAATTCTTTTCATTTTACTGACTATATTTAAAGTACGTGAGATGATTATTGATGCTATTCCTAGTGATATCAAATATGCTATTTCTGCTGGTATTGGTTTATTTATCGCCTTCATTGGTCTTCAAGGTGGTAAATTAATTAGTAAAAGTGATTCAACTTTAGTTACTGTTGGTTCTTTAAACAATTCACTTGTTTGGATTACAATCTTTGGTTTAATGGTAACTATTTTCTTAATGATTGCCAAGATTCCAGGTGCAATCTTTATCGGAATGATTGTTGCGGCAATTTTCGGTATTATAATTGGTCAAATCCCAATGCCAAAAGCATTTATTTCAGGCGTTCCAAGTCTTTCACCAATTTTTGGCCAGGCTATTTTTCATATTAGTGATATCAATACAGTTCAAATGTGGATTGTCGTCTTTACATTTTTACTTGTTACTTTCTTTGATACTACCGGTACCTTAATCGGACTTGTTCAACAAGCTGGCCTTATGAAAGATAACAAAATGCCACGTGCTGGTGAAGCTTTAGCTGCTGACTCATCTGGTATGTTAGTAGGATCTGTTCTTGGTACTTCCCCAGTTGGTGCCTTTGTTGAATCAAGTGCCGGTATTGCAGTCGGTGGTAGAACTGGTTTAACCGCTGTTTGGGTTGGTATTTTCTTCTTGATTTCTACTATTTTTAGTCCAATCTTGAGTGTCTTCACTACTCAAGTAACTGCTCCTGCTTTGATAATCGTTGGAGTATTAATGGCTGAAAACTTGGCGCACGTTCACTGGACTGATCTTGAAATCGCAATTCCATGTTTCTTAATTGCTCTTGGTATGCCACTTACCTACTCCATTTCAGATGGACTTGGCTGGGGACTAATCATTTACCCAGTATCTATGCTAGCAGCTAAGAGATTTAAAGAAATTACGCCAATGATGTGGATCCTATTCTTTATTTTTGTTATTTACTTCGTTGTTTTGAATATTAAATAATATACGCAGGTAAACCAATCAACTACCAGAGCTGATTGGTTTTTTATTTCCTAAGAAATTCTATAGCACATTTGCCTATCTAGTGAATTTCTGCTAGAATACTTAACAATCAAGTTATCTATATATCGTCGAAATAAGGTCGACAGTATCTACCCTGAGCCATAAATTCAGGACTATAGGTATCAGACGTCATAAATTGTTTTAAAGGACATCTTTTACCCGTGGCTCTTGGGTAAACTGTGTCCTTTTTTCATTTTTATTTTATGTTGGAGAAATGATGCAATTTTTAGACAAAATCTTTCATTTAGAGGATGCTCATACTAATGTCAAACGTGAATTAATTGCGGCCTTAACTACGTTTGTTTCATTGTCATATATCCTTTTTGTTAACCCTAATATTTTAAGTGCAGCTGGTATTAATAAAGGAGCTGCCTTTACTGTTACTGCACTTGCAACAACAATTGGTTGCTTCTTGATGGGATTTATTGCGAACTATCCTATTGCCTTAGCACCAACACTTGGTAGTGCAGCCTTTTTCTCATATAACGTTGTTATCGGAATGCATATCAATTGGCAAACTGCCCTCGCTAGTGTGTTAGTAGCTTCAATTTTATTCATTTTGATTACCGTTTTAAAGCTCCGTGAAAAAGTTGTTGATGCAATTCCTCAAGATTTAAAATACGCAATTTCTGCTGGTATTGGCTTGTTCATTGCTTTTATTGGTTTGCAAAATGGTAAATTGATCGTCGACAATAAATCATCTCTTGTTGGGCTTGGTTCATTTAATAATCCAGCAGTTTGGATCACCCTATTCGGTTTAATCTTGACTGTCATCTTAATGGCAGCTAAAGTACCGGGCTCAATTTTCATTGGGATGATTGTAACTGCTATTTTCGGAATGGTTATTGGTCAAATTCCAATGCCACATGGTATTGTTTCAGGTGCTCCAAGTATTGCTCCAACCTTTGGTCAAGCAGTATTTCACTTAAAAGACATCAATACACCACAACTATTTATGGTTGTTTTAACATTCTTACTTGTTACATTCTTTGATACTGCTGGTACCTTAATTGGTATGACACAACAAGCTGGAATGGTTGATAAAAACGGTAAAATTCCACGGATTGGAAAAGCTTTCTTGTCAGACTCACTAGCTATGGTTGAAGGGTCTGTATTAGGTACTGCTCCACTTGGTACTTCTGTTGAATCAAGTGCCGGTATCGCAATGGGTGGTAGAACTGGTTTAACCGCTATTTTCGTTGGTATTCTATTCTTAATCTCAATGATATTCAGTCCACTTTTAGCCGTAATCCCAACCACTGTAACAGCCCCTGCTTTAATCATAGTCGGCGTTCTGATGGCAGGTAATCTTAAATATATCCATTGGGATAACTTCGAAATTGCCTTTCCATCTTTCCTAGTAGTAGTTGGTATGCCTTTAACTTACTCCATCTCCGATGGTTTAGCCTTAGGAATGATCGCTTATCCAATTACTATGATTGCTTCTAAGCGCTATAAAGAAGTATCTCCAATGATGTACATTTTATTTGTAATCTTTGTCATCTTCTTCTTAATTACTAATATGGGCTAATTAATAATCTTTTTTCAAGCTAGTAACGCTATCTATTAAGATGCAAGCATTGCTAGCTTGTTTTTTTGACTCAATTTTCATTAAATTAAATTACGAGGTGAGGCAAAATGGAATTTAACGAACAAATAAAATGCCTTCGAAAAGAAAACAACTTAACTCAGGAAGAGATGGCCAAGAAATTAAATGTAACTAGACAGGCCATTTCTAACTGGGAAAATAATCGTAACCTTCCAGATTTTGAAATGATTATTTTGATTGCAGAAACATTCAATGTTTCTCTTGATGCATTAATTTTAGGAGATAAAAAGATGAATAAGATTGGGCAAACTTTGATTAATGATGGTAAAAGAACACGTGCTGCCAAATTTAATATGGTCTCTACTATCATCGGGAGTGCATTCATTATTTTAGGAATTATTTTCTTCTTAATTAGTGCTGCATCTGTTTCTTATATTGATAGCAATGGCTTTTTACACGAAAACTTTTTCTTAATGCCATTAGGCTATCTTTCATTATTTGTAGGGATATTGATCATTATTGCCCGGGTAATAAATTCGATTCGTCTTGCAATTAAAGAAAGAAAAAATAATTAAACTTAAATTTTCTGTGAGTAATATGCGATAATTAGGATAAAAATAACAATGGAGAATTATTTTTATGGCAGTCAAACCTATTATTCATGATGAACTTTCTTTAAAATTTAAGTCTCTACCAGCAACTAAACAAGATTTAGGAGCAGCCACTGATTTAAAGGACACTTTACTGGCTAATAAGGATAAAGCAGCTGGCCTCGCTGCAAATATGATTGGTGTTCAAAAGCGAATTATTGCTTTATTTGTTGGACCACTCCCAATTGTGATGCTTAACCCAATTATTGTGGCCGAAGATGATAAATATTTAGCTTATGAGGGCTGTCTTTCTTTAACTGGCGAACGTCCAACCGAAAGATACAAGAATATCACAGTTAAATATCAAAATGAGAATTTAGAAACCCGGCAACAAAGTTTCTCTGATTTTACTGCTGAGGTAATTCAACATGAAGTTGATCATTGTAATGGAATTTTGATTTAATTAAAAAAGTTTTACGTATAATATTTTTCATAAAGAAGGGTAGAGTACTCGACTTAAAAATCGAATACTCTACCTTCTTTTATTTTAGAATTGTCGATTCGTTGGACCACGTTCAATTTTAATTCTAACTATCAAGTGGATTAAATTATACAGCAAGGTTAATGCTAATAAAATTATCCAAAAAGCAATAAATGCATAAATAATTAGTAAAATAGCTGGGAAAACACCTAAAAAAGTTGCTACTAAACTATCAGCTAACTTCAGCTTCTTATTAAGAATTCCCTCTCTAACTAATTGATATGACTTAAATCCTAAATAGCCTGAACCTGTGATTCCAGCTAGCCTTAACAAGAGATCAATATTTATAAAGGCACAAATTATGCTAAACCCTATACAAAAACTCCCAATCACAACTATAATATTTCGATCTATTCTTGTAATTGCATGGTCTTCTTCTAATTTTTGTTCTATGTCAATAAGGCAATAAATGATTGCACATACTGCCACTAGTCGATATACCCAGCTTACATTTTTTAAGGCTAAAAATATCACTACAATACTCAGAATGATTCCTATTACGCCGATAATATGATTCAACTTTCTATTTTTAATAATTAAGTCTGGGCGCATCTAATCATTCCTTTTTTTTTTTCTACAGTTCTCGGTTAGTTCCGTCATGTTCAACCTTAATTCTGACAATTAGGTGAATCAGATTATAAGCTAAAGCAAAAATCAAAAGAAATAGCCAAAGAATGTCTTTAGGAGTGAGTAATATAAGCAAGATTGCAGCTCCCAGTCCGAGACAAATTGCAACTATACTCTCCCCAAATTTCAGTTTTCTATTCTTTAAATCTTTACGAAATACCGCATTTGTCTTAAAGCCTAAATATCCTGCACTTACAATGCCAAAAGCTAGTAATAAATAATTTAAATTAATGAAAGCAAAAACAATACTAGTCAGCTCATAAACTATTCCAAGGATAATAAAAATAATCTTCTGCGTCCTATTAATTGCCTTACTGTCTTCAAGCATCTGTTCCACATCAATCCAGTAGTAGAGAATAACTGCTACGACAATGAAAGTAAGTAGCCAGCCAATATTCTTTAATGTAAAGAAAACCATCATCAAAGCAATCAACAAGCTGACAATGCCAAAATACTTATCTTGCTTTCGTCTTTTAGCTAGTTCAATCCATCTTTTATCATCCATCTACTCACCTTCCTTTTTATTTGATTAATTTAGAAACAAATACACAGATTACCACAATTTTTTAGATTATTTTATCTAAAATAATATCATCTTAGAAAATATTTGCAATATTTTATTAATAATGTTTTAATCTAAAAATAAATTTTATTTTGGAGAATGAATGATGACGATTGGAGAAGCTTTAAAAAATGAACGTTTAAAACTAAATTTAACTCAAAAAGAAATGGCAGCAAATATCATGTCTCGATCTCAATATGGTAAAGTTGAGAAAGATTTACATGATATTTCTGCCTCGGTTTTACTCAAGCTCCTTGAATTTCACCATATCTCCCCTGACTTCTTTTTTAAGCAAGTATTACCACCACAAACAGGAAAAGATTCTGAAACACAGCTCCTACATGAATTAAAGACTGCATTTTTTGAACAAAATACAAATGAATTAAACTATTTATTTCGTAAATCTGAAAAAATGTCTTTATCAAAATTCACGATTTACAAAATAATTCTTTTAAAAGCTATGCTAACTCAAAATGTAAAAGATATTCCTAGTGAAGTAAAAAATTATATTCAATTTCAACTTTTCAAAAATAAAAATTGGTCAAACGATTTAATGATGCTTTCCTTCTTCGGAAGTGCAACAATGTTTCTTTCTCCAGAAAGTTTAGATATTCATATGACAAGTGTCATCAAAAAATATTCAAATATTAGTACTTTCTCTCTAAAAGTTCAAAAACTTATTTCATCTGTCACTCTTAATTATCTTTATTACACACATTCCTTCCCTAACAAAAAAATTTGGTATCAATGCTTTACCCTACTTGATAATCTCTCTAGTAACCCCTCTTTAAGCCATTACAGAATAATCAATTTATACTTTAAAGCTTTTCTAAAGAAAGATTTTATTAAACTACAGGCTATTAAATCTCTCTTGGAAGAGTGCGGAGATACTCGAATTAGTTCTTTATTGCCCAAATAAGAATGCTCAAATACGAGCATTCTTATTTTTTTATAATATAGTCCGTATAATTTTAGTTATCTTATCAGAATCAGAAAAGGAAAGGAGATATTCTATGTATCCTAATCCTACTACCCCAAATTTTTAACAAGTAATTAAATTGTATATTTTTGGAGGAAAGAAAAATGAAAAAACAATCTTTAAAAAAATGGGCGGTTTTAGGTCTTGTTACTCTCGGACTAACCACATCCGGAACAGCTTTTGCGGCATCTCAAACACTCTACTATAGGGGAACGCCTGTATACTGGGAACATGGTAGAATAGCAGGAGTTTGGTCTTATTCAAAAGTTCAAAGCCATATTTATCAACGTTGTACAACTGCAAACGGCGTTTGGTCTGGATGGAAAAGTAGAGGTACTTTAGCAGTAGCTAATACTTGGATCGCCTCTCGTACTCACGCAACTGCTTATTGGAACTGTCGCTAATGAATAAGTGCACGTTAACAAAGCGTACCTCTCTTGTCGGGTACACTTTACTTATATTACAAACTTTTCTTATTTTTCTATGGCTACTTTTAGGCTTACGGGATCAATACATTTCTACCTGGACCAATTATTTAAACGACCAGTCCCCCTATACTCTTTATCTTAATAACATTCCACCGACAAAGAAAGATGAGATTCTAGCTTATTTGAATCAAGTTTCTCACCAGAAGAACTTTCTCTTAGTTCGTAAAGAAAATAATGACGACCTATTTAATATTGGTGTTATGGGAACTCCTAAAACCATCGATGTCCAACTTAGTTTTGGAGGCCAATCCCTCTTAGACAAGTCTAAGATTAACAAAGTTCTCCAGTCTTCTAATCCTAATGCTAGTATTGGTCAAGCTAATGGAACCATTAATCAACTTGCTCCAATTTCAAGCTTTTGGTTTTCTCCACTAATTACTGTTTCAAAATTAGAAAGCCTAGTAAAAAATGAAGATACCCTTCGTGGAAGCTATCAACTTGTTGGCGTAAACGATAAACAGACCTATGATAATATTATTAGTCAGCTTCATAAAATAACTGACATTGAAAAAAGCGACTTCACATTTGTTCAAAGCGGAAGTGCTAGCAATGGTGACCTGCTTAAAGATAGCATTATTTTAGGAATTATCTTAACTTCTTGTGGACTTTTAGCTTTTTTCCTAATAGTTTTTTTAAACAATCTCAAAGAATATGGAAATCTTATCTTATTAGGTTGGTCGAAAAAAGATATCTTATTTAAAATCTTTAAACCATATTTAGTTATCCTGAGTTTGACTGCACTTTTTCTTTGTGTATTTTCAACAATTTTTAATCTACGTTTCCCTCTTAGCTTCATTACTTTAGGAATTAAGACAGGAATTATTACGTCATTTATTTTTAGTCTTACTTTTTTCTGTGCTGCAAGCTTAGTTATTATTTCAAAAAATATTGCTCTGATTAAGGGATATTATCCTAAAAAATTAATTTATTCTTTCTTTTTTGGATTTTATTTGTTACTAACGAGCGTTGTTATTGGTACCTGTCTTTACATTGACCAGCCTGCAAAATCAATTTCAGAAACTGCAGCTCAAGCTCATCAATGGCATACAGTTTCTAAAATGGAAGTTCTCGCTTCAATGGATAGTGGTAATGATAGTGTACGTTCTTACGCCGACACCTCCTCTAAGATCAATCGCGATTTCTATGATCTTTACCGGCATTATGCTAATAAAGATGGAGTTTATTTCGTGAACTCTTTTTATGCTTCTAAAACTTATATTGAACAAATGACAGATGGCTATAAGGAAATGCCCTCTCATCCCTTCACTATCTTAACTGCCTCTCCCAACTACCTAAAAACGATTAACTTTACCCTCTCCAATCAAGCATTAAAAGCTACTCAAAATGGAATTCGTGTAATTTACTTACCTGATAACATTTCCGGAGCTGAGAAAAGAAAAACTATCTCTTATATAAAAGAAAGTATGCAAGAAGGCATTCGATCTTCAGATATTTCAACTAAATTTACTCGATCTCGTAAATTCAAATTTATAACCTATTATCCTCAAAAATCTATCTTTCTTTGGAACAATACTCCGCAAGAACCAACGGTAAGCAACTCTCCAATTATCTATGTTGCCAGCCCAGAAAACTTTTCCTTTGTAGAAATAGGTAACTTATTTGCATCGGGCTTAGGAGGTTCATTTAAATTTAAAAATTCTGCAGTGCGTAAACAAGTTCTTTCTCCAGATAATTTATCTAAATATCACTTAGCAGACAATAAATTAAACTTTGCGACTGTCCAGCAGTACATAGATGGGGTTCAAAAATCACTCTGGCAGACTCTAGCTATGTTCGGTTTGGTGATTATATTATTGATTATTCTCTTAATCTTACTTGTATGTGTCTTAGCCTTTACTTACAAAAAGCTTAACTATGAGACTCTACTAATTAAACAGTTTTTAGGTTTCTCATTCAGACAGCTTTACACTCTACCACTCATTATGATTAGCACAATTAATGGAGGAGCTTTAATCATTATCTTAATTAGCCACAGTAAGATTGGAGTTCTAATAGAAATTTTAAATTTAATTTTACAGCTTTTAATTTTTTATTTAGCATTAAAAACTCACTTTGCTCAAAAAAATGATAGAAAGGAATTAGACTAATATGACCGATGTAATCAAAGTTCAAAATCTTACCAAAAATTTTGGAAAAAGAATTATCATTGATAATTTAAATATGAGAGTCAAGCAACAAGAATTCGTCGCGATTGTAGGTCCATCAGGATGTGGCAAATCCACCCTGCTCAATATTTTAGGTTTACTAGAAGATTGGAGCGATGGAACAGTCGAATTATTCGGACAGCCTCTTCCTTCACTCAACAGTAAACGAGCAATCATGTTAAGACGTAATACGATTAACTATCTCTTTCAAAGTTTTGCCCTAATTTCTAATAAAACAGTCAAAGAAAATCTTTATTTGGCTACTTACTTTAAAAAAATAGATAATAATAGGCGTGATAAATTAATTGATCAAATCCTTACTGAGCTAGACATATTCCATACTAAAGATGAACAAGTTTCTATTCTTTCTGGTGGAGAACAGCAGCGTGTCGCCCTTGCTCGAACTATTTTAAAGCCTGGGGATCTCGTTTTAGCAGATGAACCAACTGGAGCTTTAGACAATCAGCATGCTAAAGAAGCCTTAAATTACATTATTCAGCTACGTGACAAATATCAAAAAACGGTAATCATGGTTACCCATAATTTAGAGCATGCTCAGCAGGCTGATCGGATAATTTACTTAAATAAATAAAATATTCCTATTTGAATAAGAACTATTTTTACAAAAATAGCTCTTATTTTTTTAATCATTTTATTGTTGACAAATGTAAATCACAAGTTATATGATTACACTTGTAAACGAAAGGAAAGTATAAATGAGTGAAAAGAATTTATCTTCAATTTCAGACAGTGAATGGGAAGTAATGCGCATTGTCTGGACATTATGTGAAACAAATACAAAACAAATTTTAAACGAGCTTCAGGCTAAAAAAGATTGGACAGATTCTACTATCAAAACTTTAATTAGACGTCTCGTTCAAAAAGGCTGGTTAAATGCTAAACAAGATGGACGCCGGTACATCTACACAGCTACGGTTAATCAAACCGAAATGATGTACAACGAAGCTAAAACCTTACTAAATAGAATGTGTGACATGCACAAGGGAGAAGTAATTTTGAAACTTCTAGAAGACTCCCCCGTTTCTAAAGGTGATTTAATGAAGATGAAAAAAGAAATTAGTCAAAAAGAAAAAACGGCACCTGAGATGGTTCCCTGTAATTGCTTAAAAACAGGGTCTACTATTTGTTAGGAGGAAACAAAAATGAATGGAAGTCAGATCATTACCTTAATCGTCGGGGTAATTTTAATCGGTTTTATTATTTGGTGGTTCTTTGGCAAACATAAAGAAGCTGCCGGTACGAGCACAATTGTTAATGATGAACAAACTGCAACAATTGTTGTAAATGGTGGTTATTCACCTTCAACAGTAATTCTTAAAAAAGGTGTGCCTGCTCAAGTTAACTTTGACATGCGCGACTCAACAGCATGTTTATCCCATGTTGTTTTCGAACAATTAGGAGTCAACAAGGACTTAACCAAACAAAAAATTACTACTGTCAATATTCCAACAGACAAGGCTGGAACCTATAACTTTGCTTGCGGAATGGATATGTTCCACGGAAAAGTCATCGTTAAATAAAGAAAGGATTTATTAAAATGAGTATTTTTTCAAAAAATCAAACCAAAAAAGTTGTTGTCAATGCAGAAAATCAGGGCTATAAACCCGATACCATTACTTTTAAGCAAGGTAAACCTGCCCAATTAAAATTTATTCCATCTGACAATATGGGCTGTATGAACGAAGTAGTTTTCAAAGACTTGAATATAGATGACAAACTTGATGGTAAAAAAGAAGTTATTGTCAATATCCCCACAGACAAGCCTGCTACTTATAATTGGAGTTGCGGAATGGACATGTTTCATGGGAAGGTTGTTGTTAAATAATGAGGTTATCAAACATTAAACGATTTTGGATATCGTTTATTCTCTCTATCCCAATGCTTATTCAAATGTTTGCAATGCCATTTCATTGGATGATGCCCGGATATAACTGGATTGCTCTTATCACAACCACAATCATTATGGCAATCTCTGCACTTCCTTACTGGAAAAGTGCTATTGCTGCTTTCAAAAAGCATAGTGCCAATATGAATACCTTAGTGGCTACTGGTACAGCTGTTGCGTATTTTTATAGTATCTTTGCCATGATCACTAACCGTCCAGTTTACTTTGAAAGTGCCGCATTTGTTACTGTCTTCGTCTTATTAGGCGACGCCATGGAAGAAAAGATGCACGATAACGCATCAAATGCCTTAGGTAAATTAATGGGTTTACAAGCAAAAGATGCGGAAGTTCAAAGAGATGGTAAATTTGTAAAAATCCCACTTGATCAAGTTCAAGTTGGCGATATTATTCGTGTTAAGCCAGGTGAAAAAATCCCAGTTGATGGTGAAATTCTCGAAGGCGTTACTACATTGGATGAATCAATGGTTACCGGGGAAAGTATGCCGGTAGTGAAAAAAGTTGGTGACACTGTTGTAGGTTCAACTATTAATAGTAACGGTACAATCACTTTCAAGGCTACTAAAGTTGGTTCTGACACCATGCTTGCTCAAATTGTTGATTTGGTTAAAAAGGCTCAAACTAGCCATGCCCCAATTCAAAACTTAACGGATAAAATTTCTAATATTTTTGTCCCTGCTGTTATGATTATTGCCATTTTAACTTTTATCATTTGGTACTCATTCCTTGGAGCAAGCGCTGTTGAAGCAATGCTTTTTGCAGTTAGCGTGATCGTTATTGCCTGCCCATGTGCTTTAGGACTTGCTACTCCAACCGCTTTAATGGTTGGTACTGCTCGTAGCGCTAAAATGGGAGTTTTGATCAAAAATGGTGAAGTTCTCCAAGAAGTTAGTGATTTAAATACTGTTGTCTTTGATAAAACAGGTACTATCACTGTTGGTAAACCTGAAGTTACTGATATTGTTGGTGACGAAAAACAAGTTTTAAGAATTGCTGCAAGTCTTGAAGAATCATCTGAACACCCTCTTGCTACAGCGATAGTTAAAAAAGCAGATTCTGAAAAATTACAAATCGAAAAAGTTAGCGAGTTTGAAGCAATTGAAGGTAAAGGCGTTAAAGCTAATTACCATGATCAGACAGCTTTTGTTGGAAGTAATCGATTACTAGCCGACGTCAACATTTCCCAGGAAATGAATCAGCAAGCTACGAAATTACAAGAAGAAGCTAAAACAGTTGTTTATGTCGGCTTAAATGGTGAAATTATTGGCTTAATTGCTATTCAAGATATTCCTAAACCAAGCTCTAAAGAAGCTATCAGTGAACTTAAGAAACGTGGATTAAAGACAGTAATGCTTACCGGTGATAATGAAAAAGTTGCCCAAGCAATTGCTAATGAAGTTGGCATTGACCAAGTTATTGCTGGTGTTTTACCAAATGAAAAAGCTGAACATATTCATGAGCTTCAACAAAATGGCGATAAGGTAGCATTTGTTGGGGATGGTATCAATGATGCTCCTGCTCTTTCAACAGCTGATGTAGGAATTGCCATGGGCTCTGGTACCGATATTGCAATTGATTCTGGTGGTATTGTCTTAGTTCAAAATGACTTACGCGGTGTTGTTCGTGCTCTTGATATCTCTAAAAAGACCTTCAATCGCATCAAGTTAAACCTCTTCTGGGCGCTTATCTATAACACCATTGGTATTCCAATTGCAGCAGGCTTATTCGTTGGCTTAGGCTTTACACTAAGCCCTGAACTAGCCGGTTTAGCGATGGCATTTTCATCTGTTTCAGTTGTTGGTAGCTCCCTACTTTTGAATAAAGCGAAGATTGCTGGAACTAATTAAGGTAAATTTATATTTATAATTATTAATATTTATTTGTCTATATGGGAAATCAGTTCTATCTTAATGATATGAGCTGATTTTTTATTTTCTTAATTTTTCCTCCCCTCTTTTTTACAATCCTTTGCATTTTATGAGTGACTTTATTTAAAGTTTGAATACCCTCCTTCCATAGTGCAGCTGGTAGTCAAAATCAATAGATGTTAAAAATGTTCTAGTCAAGTATGTTCTAAATACACCTGTTATGCCAAGTACACCTAAATCTATTCCAGAACAACTAACTCCTAATCCTAAACTTGAATACCTACTCTCCTCAAAATAAGCATATAATTTCTTGCTTCCATTTCAGCCAACTAAGGATTAAAGTACTGGAACAACCAGGAAGAGCTGCTTAAGCAAACCATCTCTTCAGAAAACAAGTCAACACTTCCACAAACTGGACGAAAAGAAAACCAAGATAAACTAATGGGATTAGGACTACTGCTCGGATTAGTTGGCGATAGAAAAAAGAAGAATAGCTAATTATTCAAATCCACAAAAAATGCGCTAAGATTCAATATCTTAACGCATTTTTCTTATATTAAGGAAAATGATCTCAATTCATCAAAATGTATTTCCCAGGGAATTTTATCACCTTAATTCTTATTTCTTCTCTTTATAACGATTCCTACACTAGCAAGTAATGTAGTCACACCAGTGACAATCAAGCCAACTAATGTTTCTTTTTCTCCTGTCTTTGGTAATTCTTTATTATTTCTACTATTAGATTTCGAAGAACTCATCTTAGGAGCTACTTGTTTATTATTCTGGCTCTGAGTATGGGGCTTTACTACAACAGAACTGCTTGTCTTTTCATGGATTGCATTGTTCTTTATTGGTGTCTGTGCATTAGCAGCATCATTCTGATTTGAAGATTCTTTACTATTTTTAATTGAAGTTTGTTGATTTATTCCTACTACGTTGTCTTTATTTTGAGTAGGGGCTGTTTCATTTTGCTTTTCAACTGGTTCCACTTGTTTACTTGGAGACTCATCTTTAGAAACTTCACTTACTTTTTTAGTGTTATCCTCATTTTGCTTTTCTGTAGTTGATACGTTTACTGGTTGTTCAACCTTAGGTAGGACTACTTGATGCTCTGTTTGCGTCAAAATACCCTTAGCAGTTTCCAGAATAGCCTTTGCATTTTCTAAGCTAGTTGAAGAGGCGGCTTTATCATTTAGAATTTCCTGTACATTATTCAGTATCTCTTTGAATTTATTTTGTGATTCAGGAGTATAACCATCTAAATTCAAACTGTTATTCTTATTGACTTCTTCCTGCAAACTTGCTCGAACATGCTCTGCTTCTTGCTCATTAGTGGATTTTGTTTCATCTTTTTTAACTAAATCTTTTTCTGCCTCAACTAGAGTTTCTGTAGCCTTATTAACTTCTTCTACTTGTGCATCTTTTGAATCCAATATTCCTTCTGCAGTCTTCTCAGCATTTTCTTTTACTTTAGCTGAATCATCAGTATATTGTGATTTATCTTCATCTTTGTGCTTATTAAGCTCTTCTTTTAATTGATCTTTAGCTTTTTCAACATAAGGATCGGAAACTGTTTTTTCAACCAAAGCCTTTTCAGCCTGTGTCAAACTATCAAGTGCTTCTTGAATTTCACTTGTGTTTGCTTGCGTATTAGTTAAAACTTGATTTACTTTTTTCAGTGCATTGCTTAAGCCTTCTACGCTTTCAGAAGTATATTTGGTGGTATCAAGTTGACTAAGTTTTTCTGCCTTTTCTTTTAAGGCATTTTTGGCAGCATTAGTTTCTTTTGTATCATCTGACTGTGTTTGCTTTTCTGGAGATACCTGTTTCTCCTTAAGAGCCTGCTTTGCATTAACAATAGAGTCAAATGCTTCTTGAAGGACAGCTACACTTGCGTCTTTATCAGATAAAGTCTTCCTTGCCTGATCAAGAACTTTAGTCATTTCTGCTACTGAATCATCAGTGTATTTACTTTGATCAAATTCTTCACTTTCTTTAATCGTTTTTTCCAGTTTTTCTTTAAGGGCCTGTAAGTCCTTATTAACTTCATGTTCTGCTGGTTTTTCAACTAAATTCTTAATTGCCGCATCTAAGCTTTCAATTGCATGCGTCAGTTCTTGAAGAGTGGCCTTCTTATTTCTTAATACTTTGCTTGCTTCTTGACGCGCTTGAGCTAAGTTTTTAGCTGATTCATGTGTGTATTTACCAGAGCTTCCTAAAGATCTTGCTTGATCAAGTTTCTTTCTTAGCTCTTTTCGTGCCTGAGTTACACTTTCATCTGTAGTAGGCTGATCTTTTTCAATTGTCTTAACGGCATATTCAACAACATCTGATTCATTACCATATTTATCAGTAGTCTTAAATAAAATCTTTCCGTTCTCTGTAACGGTTAGTCCTTCTTCTGGTAAAACTGCATATTTATTTTCGCCATCAGTACTATATAAAACGTTGCCGTCTTCACCTTTTCCAGTTATTGTCACTGATTTTTTATCTGATGCAGTTGTAGCAGTAATTTGTGGTGCTGCCAATTTTTGAGCTTTCTTATAGTACACGACTAAAGTCTGAACTTCACTCTGATTATCATTATTATCAGCTACTGCAACATTAAAAGTATTTTTCCCTTCTTTAAGTTTAACAGTATGAGTAAATTTTTTTCTCAAATTCTTGGTGCCATTGTAATCGATGTCATCCCAATTTGCATCAACATTATTATCATTTATAAACAAACTATAATATGGGTAATCGTCACTAATTGTACCTTGAACTTCAAATTCTTCCTTATTTGTATAAATTGGTGTGTAGTGTCCCTGTTCATCCTTTTCGTGGTTAAGGGTTACTTCTGGAGTATTTGCATCTACATAGAAGGTTAGTCTTTCTTGAACAGTATCCCCGATAGTCGTATCTCCAATTAAAACTGGAAATACCTTAGAACCGTGATTACCAAGATCCAAAACTAGTTTAAATGTTCCATCTGACTTCACTCTAACATCTTGATTACCAATTCTAAGAGTAGTGGTTGGACGGTTAACTTTTCCAGTTAACGTTAACTTACCAGTTTTAGGATCATAGTTCTTTGTTTTCGCATTAACACTACTTGTTCCAAATTTAACTCCATCGTCAAAAGTAACATCAGCTGCTGAAACAACAGTTTTACCACGATCACTTGATTTAACAATTTGCTTAACTGATGAACTATTACCATCCTCATCGCTAACTACAATATTCATTACATTTTCGCCATAACTTACTGGAACCTTGACTTTAAATTCATGCTCACTATTTGGCTTAGCACTATATGTTTTATCATTAATTTTTACAGTAACTTTATCAGCATCGGCACTAACTTTTCCTGATACTTCTACTGTATCTTCAGAAGTTTGACTTAACTTAACTTCTCCATCTCCAGCATAGGTTTCTTGATTATCAATTTTAAGACTTTCAATTTTAGCTGGTACTAGACTAACTTTAATATCTTTTTGAGTAATTAAAGTCTCATGTTCCTCATCAGCATAGAATTTAACCTGGGTATCATAATCACTAACTGACAATGGTAGTGTTGTAACAAAGCGTTCGCTAGATTCATCATAGCTTATCTTAAGCTCATGTTCTTTCCCATCTTTATCAGTATATGTCCCATATACTTTTTCTGGATATGTACCTGAAATCGTGTAAGAATTATCACTTGCATCATATGCATCACTAAGTGTTGTTATTTTGCTTGGTAAGTTCTTATCAACAATTAGTCCAAAGTTTATTTCACCTGGCTTATTAGCTACACCTGAAGTAGTTCCAGCATTAGTCGCATTATCAAAGACAGCGATAGACAAGTCGTTTTTGCCTGCTTTAAGAGTTCTAACTTGCTCATCACTAAGCGGAATTTCAATCTTTTGGTATCCAGAATTTGTTGAACCCACAATGTCATATGATACATTTCTATTGAGCTCACCATTTACGTAAGTATTTGCTTGACCATTTAGCCCACTAAAATTGTCTTTTGCTTCAGCTTTAAGGACATACGATATTTTCCCGTTCTGATCTTTATGCGATCCCAGCTTCAGATTCTTAACTTCTGGTTTAACACTATCAACCTTAATTTTAATGTCATAGTGTTGTTGCTTGTTCGTACCATCGACTGTCCCCGTTACACGATAAGTGTAAGTGCCATCGGGTACTTTTTCAGTTTTATTAGTTTGTTGGTTGAAATATGTACCATCCCAAGCTGGAACATAATTGAACTTAGCATATCTTTGGCTGCTAGCAGCCCAATATGACTTGGTCACATGCGCTAAAGAGGCCAGAGTATTAATTACTTCACCATCTTGATTTAAAATTTCAGCTTTAACATCGTTAGCATTTCTAAATAAGAAATACTGCGGTTTCAACCAGGATACGGATGCTCCATCTGCTGTAGATAATGCAATTGCGTCTGGATCAATATGATAATTTCCAGCATCATCTTGGCTTAATCCAGCATATCCGATGGCTCCATTTTTATTTCCAGCCGTTATAATCGTACCTAAATTATTGTTTTTTGGATTAAACGCTAATCCATTCAATCCGTCAAAAATAGCTGGCTCAGCCCAATCACCAAAGAAGCCCATGTATGGGATTTTTAAGTGGGAATTATCTGATCCAGTAAAGGTCATAAATCCTTCAACATATTGGTTTTCTTTGAAATTGTCCGGTAATGATAAGGTTACTCCTACTTCTTTAGTTGAATTTGCCGGAACTATTATTTTTTCATCTGGAGTAAGCGTAGCACCTTCAATTTTCTTTTCAAATAATTTTCCTGTTTTGGAATCAGTTGCTGAAGTGTATACATCAGAAAACTTTCCGTTACTATTTAAACTATATTCGATTTCTTTATTAGTACGATTTGTAAATTTAAGAGTAAATTGATGTTTACGATCCTTGAAGTCTTTCAATTCAACTCCTGGGTATCCATTCCCACCACTAACTGTTGAAGGATTATGCAAAATTGCATTAATTGCAGCTTCTACATTAACTAATCCAGCCCCCTGTCTACGAGGTGATTCAATAACTGAATCATGATCAAGGTCAACTTCAATATTTGTTGTATTCATCTGAATATTCTTTATTAAAGCTGCTCGTTCACTCTTAGGCATCTTTTGATATAATTCGTAAAATTTTCCATTCTTGTCATTCATTGCTTGCACAAGTAAAGCTTGAGAACCGGCAATAAATGGTGATGCCATTGAAGTCCCGGACATATTAGTGTAGCCATTGTTATTTTGCAAAGACCAAATATTTCCACCTGGAGCAGTAATATCAGGCTTAAATGCCAAATTAGAAACAGGGCCATAAGACGTAAAATCAGACATCAAATCTTCTTCACGTACCACATTATTCAGTGGTTGAACTGCAATGTTTACTTGCAATACTTCATCGGGATGAGATTCAAGATAATCAACAAGTTTTTTACCATCATCAGTTGATAAACCGGCTGTTGGAAATCCTTCATTATACAAAACTGATGTTAGTGGGGTATTTCCACCAGCATTATTTATAATAAGAAGTCCAGCTGCACCAGCTTCCTGAGCATATTTTTGTTTATCAGTAAAAGTAATTGCTCCACGAGCTACTACCGCAATTTTTCCTTTTACATCATCGGTATACTGATCGGGTGTTCCCACACCTAATTTTCCAGCTGCATCTTTTACAAGATAGAATTTTTTATTGTCAAATGCAGAAAGATCAGTGTTAGGAGAAAGCTGGGTAACAGCTGGTCCAAACAGCTTTTCTCCACCTGCAGTAGAGATAGTCATTCCATCAGTAGTTACTTTCGTATTCTCGGCTGATGCAACTGTTGTTGCCCCTCTACTTGTGCCCGGACTACCAATAGTTTCCATATCCGGATTACCGTAAAAATCTTTATTATTTCCCTCTTGATTTGACGTTGAAGTACCAGAGTTTCCTGCTGAAATTACAGCTGCTGTTCCATGCTTAACAGCTTTTTCTACAGCTGCAATTTCTGGATCATCTTCAGTCTGTTCACCTGAAACTGATCCCAAAGACATATTCAGAACGTCTGCTCCTAACTTAGCTGAATCATCCACTGCACCAATTACACTAGTTGAATCAGTAGATGCAGAACTATCTGAGTTAGAGAAAGCTTTCATGGCAAGCAATTGTGCTTCGGGAGCCACTCCAACTACTGAAGTCGCTGGATTAGTTCCGGTACCATTTGCACCAACGATACCCGCAACATGCATCCCATGTTGCTCTTTTGGATTATCATCCGTAATAATATCATTATTATCAGAATAGTTATGACCAAATGGTACTTTACTGGTGAAATAACGTCCATATCCACTATTTTCAGTAAATCCATCAATATCCTTAGCAGTCAATTTAGCTTTAGATTCATCGCTTAATCTCAAATCCTTATGATTTGGATCAATACCGGTATCAATAATTGAAACAACTGTTCCTTCACCCTTATATTGATAGTTTGACCAAACCGTCGAAACATTAGCCATGTTATTTGCTGAGGTATCGGCTGCAAAATATACCTTAGCTAAAGTAACTGATTTTACACCTTTAATCTCTCTTAATTTTTTAATATCTCCAACTTTTACTTTGGTTGCAAAACCATTAACTACATACCCATAACTTTTATCAATGGCTTGATTCGTAATTTTTTGAACCTCATCCTTAATTCCAGATTGAGCAGCAATTACTTTATTCGATGCTTGCTCAATTTCGGCTCTACTTGCTGTTTGTGAATCAATTGATCCATTTTCAGAAGCTGGTAGAGCCTCGAGTTGGACAATCACATCTACATAGACCTCTTGCTGTTCCTCGGGTGTTAATCGTTCAAAATTAACACCTTGAGCGGCAAGTTGGGCCTCAACAGCTTGTCTCGAGAGAGCTGTCGTAGAATGTTCTACAGCCGTCTTAGATTTTTTAACGCTGTTAGTTTGGCTTGCTACACTTGCCTTTACGATTTGTTCTCCTCCACCTAGTACTTGACCACTAGTTATAAGAGCTGTACTGAGCAATAACCAAGTATATTTTTCTCTCTTCTTTCTCATTTAAATCCCCCTTAAAGAATTGATTAACTGACCCTTGTAACTAACTTACAATAAAATAAAAACATATTTAATTTAACATATTTTTATTTTAATATTATATCCACTTTATATTAAATTTCAATGCCTTTTTATACAAAAAATAACTATCAAATGCACATTATTTACTACTTTCTTCCAAATCGTACTAATAATACAGAAAAAAATTAACATTGATTTACAAATAAATAACTGTTTAAATTATTAAATAAATATTAGTATAGTGAAAATTTTTCATTGGAGGTTTATATGAAAAAAATAATTAAAGTTAGTGCTTTAGCAGCAAGTAGCTTTTCTTTATTATTTTTAGCTGGTTGCTCTTCAAATAATAAAGAAGTTGCACAATATGGCGATAAAAAAATATCGCAGGAACAATTTTATCAGGAATTAAAGAGTTCTCCGACTAGCAAAACAATTCTAGCTAATATGTTGATCTACGGGGCTCTTAAAGAAGCGTACGGCAGTAAACTTAATAAAGATCAGGTAGAAGCCGATTATAATAGTTACAAAAAAAGATATGGTTCTCAATTTGATTCTTTTTTAAAAGAAAACTCCTATACAAAAAAATCTTTTAAACAAATGATTGAATTAAATCATCTAAGTAAAATCGCTTTAAAAAAGCAGATGAAGCCAACCACTTCCCAATTAAAAGAAGAATGGAAAGATTATCAACCAAAGATCACAGTTCAGCATATTTCAACTACTAGCCGCGATACAGCAAATACAGTTATTGAGAAACTTAATAATGGTGAAAGCTTTGCTAGTTTAGCTAGCAAGTATTCTGTCGATAGTCTAACTAGTTCCAATGGTGGAAAATTGCCCGCTTTTGATATGCAAAATAGACGATACGACTCTACTTTCAAAAAGGCCGCCTATAAATTAAAAAATGATGAATATACCAAAGAACCTATCAAAGTTACAAATGGTTATGAAGTCATTAAAATGATTAATCATCCTAAAAAGGGTAATTTTGCTGATAAGCAAAAAGAATTAACTGAAGCAATTTATAATAAATGGGCTAGCAACTCTAGAATTATGAATAATGTTATCAGTCAAGTATTAAAAGAACAGCACGTATCAATTAAAGACAAAGATTTAAAATCAGCTCTTGATATGTATAAAGGTTCCAATAAAGCAAATTTTTAAATACTAAGAATTAATAATATATAGAAAAAACTCTATTAAATTTTGGTGTTAATAAGCCTCGATTTAATAGAGTTTTTAATTTGAATTAAGATTTTTAAAGGATTAAACGCAAAATTGCTTAAATGCAATTTTAAAAGATATTTTTGATTAAAAAGGATTTAAATCATACTATTTTATAAGAAATACCAGCAAACTCTTTGTGGGCGCATCATAGAAGAGTAGTAATAATTTAAAAAATTACAGCCCCTATAATATGAGTAGGAACCAAAGTAAGAGTATGAATATGAGTAGTATACTCTCACACTAATTGAAACATAGTAATATCTAGTAGAGGATGTTGGAGCCGTAGGCGCTGTTGGAACTGTGCCTGCTGTTGGAGCGGTTGCGGCCGTGCCTGCTGTTGGGGCTGTGGCAGTTGTGCCCGCTGTTGGAGCGGTTGCGGCCGTGCCTGCTGTCGGAGCTGTAGCAGCTGTGCCCGCTGTTGGAGCGGTTGCGGCCGTGCCTGCTGTTGGAGCTGTGGCAGCTGTGCCCGCTGTTGGAGCGGTTGCGGCCGTGCCTGCTGTTGGAGCTGTGGCAGCTGTGCCCGCTGTTGGAGCGGTTGCGGCCGTGCCTGCTGTTGGGGCTGTGACGGTCGTGCCTGCTATATTGACTGTAAGTGGGGCAGTTTCCTTTACATCAGCTGTTTCTGCAACTAAGCCTATATTATGTTCATTTTGTAAGTTATTATCATTTTCAGCTGCCTTTGCCTTACCGGTATTTAGGGTAAAAGCCAGTAATAATACTGCTGTAGTCAGAGCTAATCTATACTTTTTCATTTTATTTTTCCCTCTTTAATTCATCTTCACCATGAGTTGTTTTTACCCAATATGAGTTGCCACGTATTTTCTTATAAAAAGCGATAATTATAGAAATATATAACAACAAATTATATATTGGAAAAGATATCAGCATACTTGCCATTAATACATACTGCTTAGACGATGTTAATTTCCAATATTTCCATCCCAAATAGCCACACCAAATTATGTTAATACTTATCAGTAGAACTAGTAAGCGCCAATATCCCTCTGCATTAACGCTCACAAATCCAAGGACTACCAAGTGACTTGCCCCAGTAATTAACGTAATTATTGGTAAGATCATGTAGAAAGTCATTTCACATTTTGCTCTCAAATTAAGATTGTTATTAGATATTATTTTTCCCCAATAATTTACTAAGCAATCTAATCCCCCCTGCACCCATCTACTTCGTTGTCTAATAAAAGCTAGAGGATGACTTACGGCTTCCTGAAACACCACGATATCGTGAGCATACAGAGTCTTTTTCCCATTCAAAAGAAAACGTGTACTAAATTCAAAATCTTCAAGCAGAGCATTTCCCCAAGGTCGATTAGTATCAACTGCACTTGCACGAATACATTGACCATTTCCAGAAACTGCTGCATTAGAGATAATATTTCGGGTATTTTGAATCCAATCATTAATTAAGGCAAACTCTATATCCTGTAAAATATGTAGCCAATTAGTTATCTTTATCATACCTACTCTAGTTTGCAAAAGATCTAAATTTTCATCTACAGAGAAGTACTGCAAAATCTTTCGATAGCCTTTTGCTGTCATATAGGCATCTGCATCCATAACTTCGATAATCAAGTATCGAGGATCATAATTATTCTGTGAAATGAGTCGACTATAGGCCCAATTAAGGGCTTCCCCTTTACCAATTTGTGCATTTGGCTTTTTTCGCGCAAACAACTTAACTCGATCAGTTTTTTCTTGAGCTATTACCATCTTAGTAATAGACGACGTTTTATCGGAAGAATCGTCATCAATAATTACCATTTCAACCTGAGAAAGTCCTGCTGTATTTTTTAGAAATTGTTTTATTGTTCGACTAATTACCGCCTCTTCATTCATTGCGGGAACTAATACTACTAAATGATACTTAGGATCAATTTTGCTTATATTTTTTGATAAGAAAGATTTAGCATTTTTACCCCATATTATTAATAAAACAACCCAAAGTACATAAATAAAAATCCCCGTTGCTGAAACATCAAAAATAATAGACTCTATTTTTGATCACTTCCTAACAAACAAGTCATGTTACTTAACTCGAATTGCTATAGGAGCCGTCGCCGCAGTTGCAGCTGTAGCGGCCGTTGGGGCTGTGGCTGCAGTCGCAGCTGTAGCTGCTGTGGGCGCAGTTGCAGCAAGAGATCCTTTGGCAGGAATGCCGGGCTTACCAGGAACACCGGGTTTTCCTGGAATTCCAGGTTTGCCTGGGATACCTGGAACAATAATCCAGTTACCATCCATTACTTCACCTTTAGCAGTTTCTGCCACTTTACCTAGAGCAGCTGTTTTTGCCACTGACGCTTTAGAAGCTGTTTTTGCTGTTTCACCTGAAGTTAAACTATTCGCAATTACATGATAAACATCAAGTTGACCTAAGATAATTACTGTACCTAAAGCAAAAACTATCTTTTTCCAGTTCTTAATCTTCATCTTTATTCCCTCCTACGTTATTACAAATGTTATGTTATCACTTCATTTTTTCTAATTCAATGTTATTTATAATAATATTTTGATGTTATTAATAGATTATTATAATCACTATTTGCAATTCATAATATCCGGAATAATCTAGTATTATCTTCAACTAATCATATATGTGTAAAGAATTAACAGAATATATTTTCAAAATTCACCTTCTCATTAGCACGTTTATTTTAAAGTGCTTTATCTTACTTAACATGTTTTTTATTTAAGTTGTTTTTGTTATATAACTACCCTTAGATTGTAGTTATTTTTATTATTTTAATTATTCCTTTGCTATTTTGAAGCACAAAAAAACCGAGACTCATTTCTGAATCTCGGAAGTAATAGTTTATTCTAAATATCTAATTTATTCTTTAATCTCGACCATATCTTCTTCTTCACGTTTTTGTTCAATCTTACGGAGCCATGGTAAGACAAAACCTAAACCAAAGAGTACTACAACGGTGATAATATTCATCCATAATTGATGGGTAAATGCTTTTGTACCAACTGCAACGTTTTGTGGAATGAATCCTAAAGTTGCACAAACAAAAGTAAAGAGTAAGCACCAAAAACCAACAGTTAATGCACCAGTCTTATTTTTAATAAATACATAGCTAGAGTGGTATTTATCCTGATGCATTCTCATTGCTACAAAGGCAAAGAATACCCAACAAGTTTTGTATGGAGAAATAATTCCGTTAACGTTCAACAGCCAGTTATAAATAGTATTGATGTTTGGCAAAGTACCAGTCAAAAGAAGTAAGAATAAGCTGAGTCCTACAGTAAAAGTGTAACTGTGAATTGGACGACCGTTCTTGTTCTTCTTGGTCAACCATTTTGGCATAAATTTTTCGCCAACATCCCCAGCAAATACACGACTTGAAGCATCGAGTAATACAGCAAGTTGAGCCATCATAAAGATAGCTTGAACAACTGCAAAAATGTACATCAATACCTTACCCATTCCTAAACTTTCACCTAAAAGTTGGAAAGCATAGTAAGGACCGTTCATCTTAAAGTCATGTGGGATCTTATGAGCGTTAAAGAACATAGCTAGTGCTAAGGTTCCAAAGATAGTTAAGAATCCTGTCATAATTGCAAGCATCCACATTGCCTTAGGAAAATCACGTTTAGGATTCTTCATTTGTTGCACGTATGGTGCAGCTAATTCTGCACCTGACATTGCAAAGATCAAAAGACCAGTAGTCGAGAAGTAATTTAAGCTAAATGATGGCTTAAATGCACCCCAGTTAAATGGTTGAGTTGCAATGTGGTGTCCATGCATTACTGACCAGGCAGCAAGCAAAACAAAAAGCATGGACATAATGAACATAGCTCCCCCACCAATTAAAGAAAGGATTTCTAGTGAGTTACGCAACTTATTTTCAAGTAAGATAAAGATCAAAATGATTACAAAAGTTAAAATTCCGAACCAGAACGTTGACATCTTCTTGTCTAAACTATTGTTACCAAAGATTATCCAACTGAAAGACACGATAACTGAGTTTGACACATCAACGATATATGGCACACTCTGAACCCAGTACATCCATGAAGTCCAATATCCTAAAGTATCGTTCGTACTTCTTCTTACCCAAGAAGCAAGTCCTCCATCTTGATTATCAAAAGTCAAACTCATTTGACTACTAATCAGTGCGTAAGGAATAACATAAGTAAATAAAAGAAAGATCCATGAAATTACAACTGAAAGACCTTGATTTTGAAATGGATAGAAGATATTTTCAAAACTAATAATCGTTACAAAATCAATCAGTGCAATAACTGGCCAACTCATATAATGTTTCTTATTCGGTTCTAAATCGCTAAAGACATCTGGTTTATCCAATTTTTAAATTCCCCCAAAATTAAAATGCTTTTCTACGTCCTATCTCTTAAATTTGGAGGTTTCAAAACTATCATTAAAGTATTCAAATTCACTTGTAGAAATCCTTTATAAATCGCTATAATTTATGCCGTAGTATTCTTGCAGATAAAATTTTGTACAAAAACGTCCGCACAAAATTATAAAGATTTCTAAAATTTTTGCAAGTCTATTTTAGAAAATTATAGTAGGAAAACAAGGTGATTAAATGAATTTTCTAAAAATTGCGTTAAGCAATCAACTAAAAAATAATGATTTTAATTCATGGCAAACTACTAATTTGAACGATGAAACTCAAGCTAGTGAACTTGCCGCTATTGTTGTAGCAGAGACTGATAAAAGTAGTCTTAAAACTGCTCAAGATTTACAAAAAAAATCAGGGCTTGGAATTCCTATTATTAAAGTTTCACATGAAACAATTTCTAATAATGAAAAAAATCAAATAATCGATGCCGCAAATCAATATACATCAGAAATGGTTCCTGGATTTTTAACTGATTTGGTCAATTTTGCAGAAGATCGTCCAGTTAGTTTTACTACACCAGGTCATCATAATGGCTTATATTACGAAAAACATCCAGCGGGAGTAGTATTTAATCGCTTCTTTGGTAAAAACCTCATGTTTGCTGATACCAGTGATACAGTACCAGAATTAGGCGATACCATGACCCACGAAGGAACGCCTTTAACTGCTGAGCAAAAAGCCGCCGAAACTTACCACGCCGACAAAGTTTATTTCTGTACTAATGGAACAACGAGTGCAAATTCAATTTGTGCAAGTGCTCTATTAACCAAAGATGACTTAGTTCTTTTTGATCGAAATAATCATAAATCCCTCTATAACAGTGCCTTAGTAATGACTGGTGCCAAACCAGTATATATCCCAACCGATCGTAATGCGCTTGGATTAATTGGAGAAATGGATCCTAACTTCTTAAGTGAAGAAAAAATTCGCGCTGAAATTGCTAAAGTTGACCCTGAAAAAGCTAAAGCTAAGCGTCCATTTAGACTAGCTATCATTCAATCAGAGACATATGATGGACTCTTTTATGACGCGAAGTGGATGATTGATAAAATTGGTAAACTATGCGATTACATTCTTTTTGATTGTGCGTGGGGAGGATTCGAACAATTTATTCCAATTATGAATCACTTGTCTCCTCTCAACTTAGACTTTGGGCCAGAAGATCCGGGTATTTTAGTAACTCAATCACTTCATAAACAACAAGCTGGGATGGGCCAAGCTTCACAAATTTTGAAAAAGGATGCTCATATTAAAGGCCAGAAACGTTACGTTGATCATAAACACTTTAACCACGCTTATCTTAAATTTGTTACCTCAAGTTACTCTTATCCCCTTTATGCCTCACTTACCGTTAACTCATATTTAACTAGTGGTGAGGGCAATAAAAAATGGTGGGACCGAATCTTACGCTTAGGAATTGAATGGCGGAAAGAATTAATTAGAAAATCAAAATTATTTAAGCCACTAGTAATTGATAATTTTGAAAATATTAGTACTGATGAGTTAGCTACAAATGAAAAGTACTGGAATTTAGATTCCACTAATCTTTGGCATGGATTTAGCAAAATTGCGTCTGGTCAGGCCATGATCGATCCTCTAAAAATTACTGTTGTAACTCCTGGAATTGATGTTAAAAATGCAAAATATGAAGAAACAGGTATTCCGGGACCAGTTGTCGCAGAATTTTTAATGGAGAAGCGGATTATTCGTGCAAAAGATGACCTATATTCTCTTCTTTTCTTATTAACGCCGGGAGATACTAAAACTGAATTAGATATCTTGCTAAATGCATTCTTAGAATTTGAACAATACTATAACGAGGACGCACCTCTAGAAAAAGTACTCCCTAAGCTAACTAAAGTATATAGTGCTCGCTACAAAGGTTATACTTTAAAACAGCTCTGCCAAGAAATGCATGCATATTACCGGGGAAATAATACCTTTACCCTCCAGCAAGAATTATTTGCGAAACCAGATATGCAAAATTATCAAATGACTCCCGAGCATGCTGACTATCTCTTCATGAAAAATGAAAGTGAATTAGTTAACTTAGAAGATGTTAAAGGTCGAATTGCTGCTGAAGGTGCATTACCGTATCCACCAGGTGTGTTTATTGTTGCACCAGGCGAAAAATGGAGCGATATTGATCAAAAATATTTCGAAGTTTTAGTAGGTGCTATCGAGTGTTTTCCAGGCTTTGTACCTGAAATTCAGGGAGTCTACTGGGATCAAAAATCAGATGGTAAAATAAGAGTACAAGCAGAAGTATTAAAGGAGAATTAGTAATGGTTTTATCTTGGAAAGAAAACTTACCAACCGAATTAAAAGAAAAAGTCAATAAAGTTGATAAAATGATTGAACCTCGTCTAGAAGAAATTGATGAGCAAGTATTCTATAACCAACAACGTGTTTTAGACATATTTAGGAAACATCGTGTTGGAGAAGAAGATTTAGTTCCTTCTACTGGCTATGGTTATGACGATGTTGGCCGTGACAAATTAGAAGCAATGTATGCGGACTATTTCAAAACTGATGATGCATTAGTACGGCCTCAATTTTCTTCAGCAACTCACGCTATTGCTGTTGGTCTATTTAGTATGCTCCGCCCTGGCGACACGCTCTACTACTTAACTGGTATGCCATATGACACTATTCAAGAAGTTATTGGCTTAGCTGGTGACAAACCAGGCAACATGAAAGAATGGGGTATTGACTTTAAGCACACTGATTTACTTGATAACGGTGAAGTTGACTATGAACAAGCTAGAAAAGACTTGCAAGATCCAAAAATTAAAGTTGTAACTATTCAACGTTCTCTTGGTTATGCTGTCCGTGCAAGCTTTACAATGGAAAAAATCAAGAAGATGCTTAAGTTTATTAAAGAAGTTCGTCCAGACGTAAAGATCTTCGTTGATAATTGTTACGGCGAATTTTCTGAATCAGAAGAACCAACTTTCTATGGTGCTGATATGATGGCGGGTTCTCTATTTAAGAATGCAGGTGCCGGAATCGTTAAAGCAGGTGCCTTCTTAGTCGGTAAAAAAGATCTAATTGAAGGAGCAGGTTCTCGTCTTAACGTCCCTGGTGCTGGTAAAGGAGAAGGCGCTACATGGGGCTATTTAAGAGATATGTACCAAGGATTCTTTATGGCAGCTCACACTACTGGAGAAGCCTTAAAGGGTATGATTTATACTGCTGCTCTCTGTGAAGAAATGGGAATGAAGGTTGCACCTAAGTGGAACGATCCAAGAACTGATATTGTTCAAACTGTAACCTTTGGTGAACCAGATCCAATGGTTAAATTCTGTGCTGCGATTCAACACTATTCACCAATGAACTCATTTGTTGATCCTATTCCATATCACCAAGATGGTTACGAAGATGACGTTGTTATGGCCTCCGGAAGCTTTACTGAAGGTTCTACGATTGAATTATCTTCAGACGGTCCAATGCGTCCACCATACCGTCTCTACGTGCAAGGCGGTCTTTCTTATGCCCATGACAAGATTGCAATCACTCATGCCGTAGAAGAAACGTTCTATAAAAAAGATTAGTACATATTAACATTATTGAAGGCCGGTGAGATTTTTAATTCACCGACCTTTTTTGCACCAATTAAAATTTTTTGTTAGGGTGGAAGATATACTTATATTTTTTAAGGAGGATTTTTTCGAGTTAATCTAAATTGCTTTAACTCATATTATGCAAAAAGAAAATCTAAACAATACAAATACTATCAAAGAAAAAAAGAACTATAAAAAGGCTCCGTTAATGCCCATTCATCTACGAGTATTTACTGCTGTACTGCTAGGTCAAATTGCCTGTGGTTTTTCCCTAGGTATTTCTGGGACTGCTCTTTCTAGCGCAAGTAAATATATTACAATTAGTGATCTATGGACTGGATTAATTGGTGCCGGGTCTTTAATAGGTTTAGCAGGAAGCATCTTAATTGGACGCCTATCTGATAAAATCGGCAGACGGAAATTATTAATGCTAAATATGTATGTCCTAGGATTTCTATCATTAACCCAATTGTTAACTAATAACTTAATACTTATTTTTATTATTAGAATTCTGATTGGTTTAATGATTGCTGTCGACTATACTGTGGGAAATGCTCTCTTAACCGAATGGCTACCTAAAGGCGAAGATAGTAAGAGACAAAGTCATCTTCTTATTTATTGGACCATTGGATTCATTGCTTCATATTTAACGGGAACCTTTATTACTGGCTTCGGTTCTTATAATTGGCAAATCATTTTATCTACCGGTGCAATCCCAGCGTTTATTGCAGCTATTTTTAGATCTATTTTTCCCTTACCTGCTTCACCAAGTTGGCTTGCTAGTCGTGGTAAAGTGAAAAAAGCTAACAAAGTTATCAAAAAACATATGGGACACAAATGGGGCCTTCCTCAAAAATTAAAAAAGGCTAAACCCGTCAAGGAAGTCTCTTGGACAATATTATTTTCCAGGAAATATTTGCGACAAACTTTAGTCGGTGGCCTTTTCTATGCTTGTCAAGCCTTTGCATTCTTTGGTATCAGTATTTTTCTTCCGATTCTCTTACAAGGTATGCACGTTACTGATCAAAAAATTTCCGGCATTATCTATAATGGGGGTATGTTCATTGGGGTACTTTTTGGAATTTTAATTTTTAACAAAATTAGTCGACGTGCATTTTTAATTAGTAACTTTTTACTCTCAAGTCTCTTGATTGGTTTTCTAGCAATCAATAAAAATATTAATTCCAATATTCAATTGATTATCTTTTGTATATTTGCAATTATTTTATCGTCTGGGTTAGTACTTGACTACCCTTATCCGACTGAGCTATTTGATATTAAAGTTCGAGGAACAGGAGTTGGAACTTGTATCACAATTAGTCGTTTTGGTGCAGCAGCTGGTACTTTCCTACTACCTATTTTAACTAATCTAGGTGGAGCGAATCTGGCAATGATCACTTGTGCTTTAGTTCTCTTTGCTGCCTTTGTCATCTGCTTAATCTGGGCTCCTGAAACTTCACCCCAATTCAAACAAAATAATTGATTTGATACTACTTTTTTCTAAAATTAAGTATTAGAAAGGATTAGGGTGATTCCTATGGTAAAAATGACAATTAGTCAAGATGCAATCGATTTTCTTAAAAACCGTGGTTATAACAAACATGAAATACTTTTAATTGTTGATGGCGGTGGCGGCGACTACTCGATTGAGGGCGGATCATGTAATATTGGAATGGATTATTCACTAATTTCACTTGATACAATGAAGCACGATCCACGCTACTCAGTAAAAATTGAAAATAATGCTAATTTTGAAATTTATACTTCTGACTACGATTTAGCATTTCTCGGTGATAATTTGATCCTTGATATTCATAATACCACCTTACGTTTACGTAATGATTCGGGCATCTTAACTGGCGCTGTTAAAATAGCAAAGGCGAGCTTTTTAGCAGAACGAGCTAAAGAAGGAATTATTGATCAAAAAAATTGTTAATGAATAACTTTTACTCTCAAATATAATTTTGAGAGTTTTTCTTTACACTACTTTCTCATTTTCCAATCCTGTTATTTCATTTTTATTTTGCACAATAGCTATAGATTTATTTTCTAAGACAATAAATTGTGATACCCAATATTCCATACATCCTACTCTATTTTTAAAGTGTTTTTATTAAACAATATTTCTTCATCGTGGCTTATCATAATTATCATGCATTTCTTCGATATTTCCTCCAAAAGTTGAAGAATGTCTTTTTTCATAGAGGAATGGATATTTGCCATAGGCTCATCCAGTACTAAACACTCTACATTTTTAGTCAAAGCAGAATAAAGTTTTACTAATTGAAGTTCTCCTGAAGAAAGAGTATCCATTTTTTTATCTAAAAAATGTTTAATATTAAATCTCTTCGAATAAAAAACTTGGGAATAATATTTATTTTTTATTTTATCAACATAATTTTCTAGATATTCTTCGACCGTACAAGATGGTATATCTATATCTTGAAATAAAAAGCCTATATTATTTCTCCTCATTTCTTTTCTATTTATTTTCTCAACCTCCATTCCATTTATAAAAATATCCCCTGATGTCTTAGAGTTATAGATTCCTGTTATACTACGTAAAAGAGTTGATTTTCCAATACCATTTTTTCCCGTAATCACATAAAATCCTGGATTTTCAAACCTATAGGTAACAGTATTTTTAAATAGTTCTTTCTCCCCATTTAAAGAAATATTCACTTTATTAAGAAAGATATTTTGAACTGTATTGATTTTTATAGATCCATCTACTTCAGGTTTCATACTAAGAAGATTATCCATTCGTGCATAAGATGCTTTAAAAGATTCTATTCTTACCAATATTGAAAATAGATTGTCTGCTTCACTTAATAATTGATTAAAGTATTGTAGAATAACTGAAAAATATCCAATAGTTATTTTTCCTGCTATTACAGACATTCCACCCCAAATAAAAAGAAAAAGTTGAAAAATTAACTGGATTCCAATTTGTAAAAGTGACATAACATAATTAAGAACAAAGTCCTTATGTCCAATTTTCAATAGTTTATTTTCGGTCTTCCTTAAACTGAATCTGTTAAGCGCTATTTCTTCTTTTCCCTTTATCTCTACATATCTTCTTAGCCAATCAGATAATTTTGAAAAATATTCACTATATATATTTTTTAAATCTAGACTAACTGTGTACATTCTTGGCTTTAAGAAGAAATAAAACATAGTATATATAAATAATAATAATAGTATTATCCAAAAATAAAGAATATTCGTTTTGATAAGATAAACAAGAATTATAGCTAATGAAAGCAAAAGAGCAATTAACTGACTTATCGTCTGAAAAATAAACGACATCACTTCAGTAATATCATCATTAATCTGATCAGTTAATTTTATCGGGTCCCTTTTTAGTATTTCCAATGTATCTTTTTTATATAGCTTTTTAATTAATAATTCATTCGCATATAAAACATTCTAAGCTAAATAGTGAATTAGTTATCCGACGGGATAATTGAT
>NZ_CARBVX010000021.1 GCF_948948975.1 uncultured Lactobacillus sp.
GCATCAGGTGAAAATGGAATTTGGGCTGCTGCTGGTATTAATTCAGATAATATTGCTATGACTGCAACTGAAACCATTACCACTAATTCAAGAATTCAAGGTATTGATCCACTCCTTGAAAAAGGCGGTCTAGGCGAAGAAGACTTCGTGACTCTAACTTTGCCATATATTCATTCTGCCTATGAAGGTGTAGAACGCGTAGGCTACCTCCTTGAAAAGTATGGTACTTACGAAATGAACGGAATGGCTTTTTCTGACAAAGACGAAATTTGGTATCTTGAAACTATTGGTGGCCACCACTGGGCAGCTCGCCGTATTCCAGATGATGCGTACGTAATCGCTCCTAACCGTCTAAATATCGATGAATTTTATTTCGATAATGATGATTTTGCTTCATCAAAAGATTTAAAAGATTTAATTGAAGAATATCACTTAAATCCAGACCTTGAGGGCTATAACTTGCGTCACATCTTCGGCTCCTCAACAATTAAAGATGCTCACTACAATAATCCACGTGCTTGGTATATCCATAACTATTTTGATCCTGATTTTGGTGGTGAACCAAGTGATCAAGATCAACCATTTATTTGCCACGCAAATCGCAAGATTAGTATTGAAGACATTAAATGGGCTGAAAGTTCTCACTATCAAGACACTCCTTTTGATGCATACGGCGATCAAGGTACAGCTGAACAAAAGAAGACCTTCCGTCCAATTGGTATTAATAGAAACTTTGAAACTCATATTTTACAAATTAGAAATGACGTTCCAGAAGAAATTGCTGGTGTTCAATGGTTAGCATTTGGGCCAAATACTTTTAACAGCATGGTTCCTTTCTACACCAATATCACTACTACTCCAGCCAGCTTCCAGACCGGTCCTAAATTTGATTTAAATAAGATCTTCTGGTTGAATAAATTAACTGCTCAATTAGGTGATACTAATTTCCGTGTTTATGGCGAATTAGAAGCAGATTTTGAACAAAAGAGTCTTGCTCAATGCCATAAAATTCAACATGAAACTGATAAAGAAATTGAAAACTATTCTGGCGATGAACTCCAAGATAAGCTAAACAAAGCAAATCAAAAGATGGCTGATACAGTTTACAACAATACTGTTGAATTACTAGGAAACATGGTTAATGAAGGTCACGGCTTAATGACCTTAAAATATGACTTACTTGATTAGGTAAAAATAAATACATACAACGATGCATAGAAGTATAGATCTACTATGCATCTTTTTTATTCAAAATTAATAGCAAAAAGAAAAATAATGATAACTATCTGCTATAATATACTTACTAATTATTAGCAAGAAGGATAAAAATGATACATAACAAAACTATTGATGCACAATTAAATCACCGTTCAATTCGAAAATTTAAAGATACAACTTTAAATAAGGAACAATTGGAAACTTTATACTCAGTTTTTGCACAAACTCCAACTAGTATGTTTATGCAAAATGCTAGCTTGATACATATTATTGATCCTGAGCAAAAGAAAAAAATTAGAGAACTATGTAATCAAAAATATGTTGGTGCAGAAGGTGATTTATTCATCTTTGTCGTTGATTTATATCGTAATCAACAAATTAGAAAACAACTTGGCACGGATGATGGTCGTGTGCATACTACTGATATCTTTTTCCAAGCAATGGAAGATACCTTACTTGCCTATCAAAATGTTGCTAATGCCGTAGAAAGTATGGATTTAGGCTACGTACCACTTGGGACAGTTAATGATCATCCACTTGAAATGCTTAAGACACTTGATTTACCTAAATTAACTTTTCCAGTATTAGGAATGCAAGTTGGCGTGCCTGATCAAAAGCCACAATTAAAACCACGTTTACCATTACAGTTCACTTGTTTTGAAGGAAAATATAACAAGGACTTCGATGTAAAAGAACTACGTGATTATGACAAAGTAGTTACTACTTACTATGATTTACGTAATTCAAATCGTCGTATTGATTCATTTACTAAACAAATCACTGGCGCTAAGCTAGATAATCACAAAACTGATCGTGACGAATTGCCTGAAGAACTACATAAACAAGAGCTTTGCTTAGACTGGAAGTAAAAATTATTAATGAGGAAGTTTATACAGTAATCTAAAAATGAATATTCATTGACTGATTTAGGAAAGACACTTTTTCCAGTTATTAAGGCGATGGATGAAGAGCAACTCATAATTCTTAATTACTTACTAGCCTTAGGTGGACGAAGAGAGCCACGTTTAATCGTTATTGGTAAATCTTTTAAAGCCCCATAAACTTTCTCTAGTTCAGCCATAACCTCTTTTTCATCTAATCCTTTTTCCTTGATAACTTCAGAGGCTGCTTTAGCATAATTACGTTTAAATTTTGCATTCACTTCATTCCAGTTAACTAATGCAAAATTATCAGCCAATTTTTGATCAAAGGGTATTTTACCTTGAATCATCAAAACTGCAATTATCGGATATCCTGCATAACCTTGCCAATAAGTTGCATTGTCATTTGAATGGTAAATGTCATTATCCCAGCTTACCGTATAGGTCTTTGCATCATTTGATGAAGTAACCAAAGCCTCATTATTTTTCAACTCCACATGTTTATCCACAATTGCTGTGTAAGCTTCTAAAATTTTTTGAATTGGTGGCATCTTTTTCATTATCTTTCCCTCCAATTTTCATTTAAATTTACTTTACTCAATAAATATAAGATAATTAGTCCTACCTATTATCTTAGGAGTTTTTTATGAAAAATATTAGTAAAAAGTTTGCCTTAATTTTTATGCTACTCTCTCTTGGACTGACCCTTTCAGCTTGTAGCATTATTATCTCTAACAACAATAACAATAAACCTGAAATTAAAACTACTCTTAGTAATCAAGGTTTTAATCAACTAGAAGTCTCTGCTACCGCAACAGACATTTCTGTTAAATATGGCGATAAATATGCCGTTGAATACGAAGGACCTAAGAACTTAAAGCCTACTGTCAGCAGAAAGAACGGCAAGCTAACAATTAAGCAATCAGCCTCTGGAATTCACCACATTAACGGATATCCTACTATCACTATTACCGTACCAAAACACCTATTGAAGAGTTTAAATCTTTCAACAGATGATGGAGATATTGAAGTTGAAAATATCGCTACCACAAATCCTATTTCTTTGAATACTGATGATGGAGATATTGATATTAACAATTTAAAATCTCCAAGTGGAAAAATTGATACCAGCGATGGAGATATCACTATTAACAAATTAAATAGTAAAAATGGCTTTAAGGTAAACACAGATGACGGTGATATTCATATCTCTACGTCTAATTTTAGTGGCTATAATCTTAATGTAGATGATGGGGATATCAAAGCTAAAGGTAATTCTTCTAGCGATACTTTTACACAAAATAAAAATAGTGCTAATGTCTTAACAGCTTCTACACAAGATGGAGATATCAAAATTAAATAGAATATAAGTAAAAATGACAGATTGCAAAAGCTACAATCTGTCATTTTTATTTACTTAAATATAATTTATTACTTCGTGGAAATTCTATCTTTTGTAATTTTTTCATTCTCTTTAAAACTTCTATTTCAGTTAAATTTTCCCACACTATTTGGCGATATCCATTTTCAACTACTGTAAAAGTATCTCCACCCTTTTCCACAAGGATACTTCGATCTTTTTTATAAGTTAAAAATTTAATTTTATCACCGTTATTCATCTTTTGAAGTTCAGTTCTTAGGAGCTGCAACAAATTTTTATTATCTATCATGTTTTAATTCCTCAACAAAAAAGAGATAAGAACTCATCTTATCTCTTAATTATATACATAACTTTTATTTAAAACATATGTGCCAAGATTGGTAATAGCCAAATCCAAAAGATACAACTTACTGCAAAGAATACTGTTGAAACAGCTACTGAACTAGCACCTTCCTTAACATAAATGTTGTAACGGCTAGAAATAATAATTCCAGAAAATGCTGGTGGCAATCCAGTGGCCAAACAAAGCATTGAAATCTTAGTAGGATCAGATCCCATCCCGCAAATATAGGCAGCTGCAACAATTACTGCTGGAGTTAAGAATAACCTAAAGAAAGTATTCCAAATAACTTCCTTATCAATTGAAAACTTAACTGTTGATAAAGCAAGGCCCGCTGCTAAAACGGCAACACCAGCATTTGCTTTTGCAATCAAATCAAAAGTTGGTGCCCAAGAAGTAGGAATTCTGATACCAATTAACACGAAAATAACCGCAATTAGTGGCGCTGCAGCAACTGGTTGCTTAATGGCGTTGATAACAGACTTTACAGTTGGGTTCATTTGCTTGTGTGGTTCATCAGCATGATCTGCAATTTCAGCACGTGCTAAATCAATTTCACGGTCTATACCTTTTTCTTTCAAAGCTTTTGCTTCCGCATCAGTAACCGGTACTCCATCGGGAATAGTTACCATCACTTTTTTCTTAGTCTTGTTTGGCCCTTTACCCTTTATGTCTTCTACTTCTACTTTTGTCCCCTTATTATTTGGATTAGAAGCAGCTTTTTTCTTTGTTAAGGCCTGTCCCCTATTAATTAAGGCTAAGCCTAATGGAATAGTAATTGCATTAACAACAATTGAGACAATTCCAATGACTAAGTTAGTTGTTGCATTATTTCCATAAATGGGATCTAGTACTGCAAAACCAAGAAAACCAATTGTTGGAGAACCAGCAATTAAAGCACAAACCGCAGCTTGTTGTGTAGTTCTGTGGAAAAACAATTTATCTAAGTAATAACTCAACATAAAGAGTCCTACCACACCAACAATTGAAATTAACGTTAATACGATATCTTGCGCAAACATTTTTCTGGTAGCTTTAACAATTGAAATAAATAAAGCTGCTGGTAATGCGATATCAAGAACTAATTTATTTAATCCTTGTCTCTGATCATTATCGAAAAAGTAAAACTTTCCGCAGAGATAGCCTAGTAACATAATCACCAAAATTGGAATTATGTCATTGATTAAGATACTAATCATCTCTATACCTCGCTCATAATCTGACCAGTCTAATATTTCCCGATGAAATTATTCTTCATCGCAATCTTAAATATAAACTTAATCCAGATATAAGCAAGCGAAAGATTTTTCGAATTTAACTAAAATCGTTATTTTTAATTTTCTATACATTAATTGCCTCGTAACATTCTTAATACCGTTAATTTTAAAGAAAATTATTAACATATACGTATGTATTTCATTTCTTCCTTTATCTTAAGATAAAAGTTTTTTTATAGTATTTTTCTTGCTAACCAATTCAAAAAAAGCTATAAATTAAGTGTACGCATCCTTTATTGGAATAGCGCCTTTATATAAAAAAGTAATATTTATAATTACTATGGAGGTACGTTATGGTAGATGACTCTCTAAGTAGAACGGGTGCCAGTTTATTAATTGACGCTTTACAAAAAAATGGTATTAACAACCTATATGGAGTTGTGGGAATCCCAATCACAGATTTAGCAAGATTAGCTGAATTAAAGGGGATGAAGTATTATGGCTTTCGTCGTGAAGACTCTGCCGTAGACGCTGCCGCAGCTGCTGGATTTTTAACTAAAAAACCTGGTGTAGCTATGACTGTATCTGCTCCAGGTTTTTTAAATGGACTAACTGCTTTAGCTCAAGCTACTAAGAATTGTTTTCCATTAATTATGATTTCTGGATCATCAGAACGCCACATTATTGACTTAGCACAAGGTGACTATGAAGGCTTAGATCAATACAATGTTGCTAAGCCTTTCTGTAAAAAGGCTTATCGTGTTGATCGAGCACAAGATGTTGGTTTAGCAGTTGCTCGTGCAATTCGTACTGCTGTATCTGGCAGACCCGGTGGTGTTTATCTTGATTTACCAGCTGATACTATTGCTCAACTCAACAATGATCTCGGTGAAAAGAACATGGGAGTCTACAAATTAGTTGATCCAGCTCCTCTGCAAGAACCAAGCGATGAAGCAATTAATCGTGCAGTTGATATTATTAAACAAGCTAAAAAACCTTTAATTATTCTTGGTAAAGGTGCAGCATATGATAGAACTGAAAAACAAGTCCAAGAGTTAATTAATAAGACTGATATTCCATTCCTACCAATGTCTATGGCCAAAGGATTGATACCTGATGATGATAAACACTCTGCAGCTGCAGCTCGTTCATTATCATTAAAGGGTGCTGATGTCGTAATTTTAATTGGTGCTAGATTAAACTGGATGCTTTCATACGGAGATGCACCACAATTTAATCCTGATGCAAAATTTATCCAATTAGATATTGATGCAACCCAATTTGATTCTTCTCAAAAGATTTCTGCTCCACTTCAAGGCGACTTAACCTCTATTTTAAACAAGTTAGTACCAGCTCTTACTGCAACTGGTTATAAGGTACCTTCTGAGTGGCTTAACGCTATTGCTCAAGATACTGCAAAAAATGATGCAAAATTCGCTAAAAGAATCAAAGCCGGCGAAACTAATCCTGAGTTCGGTTATTACGGCGCTATCGAACCTATTAACGAGTACTTCCAAGAACATCCAGATACTTATCTTGTAAGTGAAGGTGCTAATACTCTTGATATTGGTCGAGACATGATTGGAATGAAACTTCCTCGTCATCGACTTGACACTGGTACCTGGGGAGTAATGGGTGTTGGAATGGGCTATGCTATTGCCACTGCTATTGAAACTGGTAAACATGTCGTCGCCCTAGATGGAGATAGTGCATTTGGTTTTGATGGTATGGACGTTGAAACTATGTGTCGGTATAATCTACCAATTACTGTTGTCGTTATTAACAACGGTGGTATCTACAATGGTGTTGACAATGTTGTCCCTAACCAATTAGGCCCAACAACGCTTGATCCAACTGGCAGATATGATTTAATTGCCAAAGCTTTTGGCGGTGATAACTATTACGTAACTAATTATCAAGAAATGAAAGATACTTTTGCTACAGCAGTTGAATCGGGACGTCCAAGTATTATCGATGTCCAAATTGATCCATCAATGGGTAAAGAATCAGGTCACATTGGTAATTTGAACCCATCATTAAACTTAAAGCCTCTTGAAGAAGCTGAACAAGAAAAAATTGATAAGGAGTAATTAAAATGAGTGAGAACGAAAAAAACGAACAAAATGAATATGCTCCATTAAAAGGAATTAAAGTAGTTGACTGGACTCAAGTTCAATCCGGCCCTTCATGTACTCAATTACTAGCATGGCTTGGAGCTGAAGTTATTAAAATCGAACGTACTAATACTGGTGACCCAACCAGAAATGAATTACTTGATATCAAGGATTCATGGAGCCTTTACTTCCTCCAACTAAATGCCAATAAGAAGTCTTTAACTGTTGATATTAAAACTCCAGAAGGTAAAAAGATTATGTACGACTTAATTAAAAAAGCCGACATATTCGTAGAAAATATTGCTCCTGGTTCTGCTGATAGAAATGGTTTTGGCTGGGAAAAGCTTCATAAAATGAATCCTAGATTAATCTATGCTTCATTAAAAGGTTTTAACCAAGGATCACGTTTTGAAAATGTTAAGGCATTTGAACCAGTTGCTCAATCTGCTGGTGGTGCTGCTTCTGCAACTGGTTGGAACAAAGGTGAAGATAATATTCCTACTCAATCTGCGGCAGCCTTAGGTGACTCAAACTCTGGGATGCACTTAACCATCGGTATTTTAGCAGCCTTACTTCAACGTGAACACACTGGTGAAGGTACCTTTGTTTACCAATCAATGCAAGATGCCGTCTTAAACCTTTGTCGTATTAAATTACGTGACCAAATCATGTTAGACAACTTAGGTGCTCTTCCTCACTATGCTGTCTATCCTGACTGGAAATGGGGTAAAGCAATTCCACGTGCAGAAAATACTGAAGGTGGACAAGTTATTGGTTGGTGCTACAAGGCTAAAGGTTGGGAAACTGATCCAAACGCTTATGTTTATATTGTTGTTCAAAACGAAAACAAGAAGTGGGATAAGCTTTGTGAAGCAATGGGTCATCCTGAATGGGAAGAAGATCCAAGATTCATTGACTGGCAACACCGTCAATTACATAAGGAAGAACTTTACCCATTAATTGAAGCTTATACTAAGCAATATGACAAATATACTTTAACTAAAGAACTAGGTGCTGCTGGTGTTCCTGTTGGTCCTGTTCTTGACTGGCATGAGCTTGAAAATGATCCTGATTTAAACAAAGATGGTGCTATTGTTACTATTGATCAAGGCGGTAATCGTGGTGACTTCAAGACTATCGGTCTACCATTTACCCTTTCAAATTACACTCCATCTTACGATCGGGCACCAGATCTTGGTGAAAACAACAAGGAAATTTTAACTAAGTTAGGCTATGATCCTGACCAAATTGAAGACCTAGTTAACAAAGGGGTTATCTCCAAGGCTAAGGGTCCTAAGAACCCACGCGTTCATGTTATTATCGATGGCAAAGAACACTAATTAACTTTTAAATATTTACTAAAGACAGTTAGAATAAACCTCTAACTGTCTTTAGTGTTTTCTTTTTATAGACATTAATTAATTTTTTGTACTCTTACAAATTACTTAAAGTCCTACTTTAATCACTATACTTTATTTTAAAATGCGTCTATAATATAGATTCATAAGATATATAAAGGGGTGAATTTCTGATCATGAAGAGTGTAAATTACACTAAAAAAAATCACATGTATTTAATGAACCATACCAATGGTGACGTTATTGAAGTGAAGACGGATAAAAATAATAAATCATTCAAAAAGTTACGTCTTTATCGTCAAGATGGTTTAGGAAACTATTATCTAGATCCACATGCAGAGTTAAAAGATCGGAATAGTTTAGCCACTAAAGAAAATATTGTTGAAGCTGGTAAAAAAGTTAGTCGTCATGTTGCTAGTGCTCGTCACTGGCACCATAAAGTAAGACCAGTCTTTAATGCTGATCATAAAATTATTGATTTTGAACCTCGCTTAAATCTAAAGCATCATACTCAGGTTCAAAATGCTAAAAGATATCTACGTCACCTTGAAAATCATCATGCTGCCTTTCTTTTCCGTAAAAACAATAAAGGTCGCCTAATGGCACCCTGGAACTACGTAAAAGACGCAATTTATGAAGATCGAAACAAAGAAATGGTTTTGGCTCATAAAGTACATAAATTAACTAAGTAAAAAGCTTCTCGTTCAAATTGAACGGGAGCTTTTTTGTTTTATATGGTACAAAAATTAATATCTTATATTTTCTCTATATAGCAGACAATAAAAACATATAAAGCTTTTTAGTCCTTAATTACTTATTAACCAGCTGAGTTTTTACTTTTCTAATCATCCAAATCAATCTTATACTGCTCATTAATTAGCACATAGTTTAAACCATACTTTTTAGCCATTTGTAAATAATGAGTATTATCTTCTAAGATATCCTCTATTGAGCAATTATCGTCTAACCGATTTTCGATTTTATTTGCATATTTTTTAATATTTGCAAAATTATTCTCGATATATTTTTTACTTATTACAAGACAATAATATTTAATCTGCTCTAAATATTTTTCATCAAAATAATTTTGCCAGTCAAAAGGAATATATCATCCCTCAACAATTAAATTCTGTTCATTCTCAACCGCAGTTTTAATCATTTCTCGCACAATTGGCCACAAGTAGTTCGTAAGTTGATCATTATCTTCAGGTGTAAGCTTTTTGTAATCAGTACGGATCATCCCCATCTCTAAATGATCAATAAGATAAATATGGGTATTTATATTTTTCAAGTAAATGCTGTGCCAGAGTAGTTTTTCCAGTATGGGATGCACCAGTTATTAGTACAATCATTTATTTTTCCTTTCAAGCTCAAGTAAAAATTTTTTTGCTTTCGTACCATAGGCATAGCCACTTAGACCTCCATCTGCGCCGACAACTCGGTGACAGGGAATCAAAATCATAATCGAATTATTGTGAGTGGCCCTTCCAATAGCTCTCGCAGCCTTTGGCTTATCTATTAATTTAGCAATCTCACCGTAAGTTTTTGTCTCCCCATAAGGAATTTGTTTAAGTTCTTGCCACACTTTCTTTTGAAATTGTGTTCCTTCTTGCTTCAAAGGAAGATCAAATTTTTTTCTTTTTCCAGCAAAATACTCTGTTAGCTCTACTTTACACTCTTGAGCTAACTTATTTGCTGCTTCATTTCCCACTATATTTTCTTCATGACTAGTAGGTTTTACGCTGACTATTGCTTCATCAGTAGCAATTATCTGCAGTAATCCTATTGGTGTCTTCAAAGTTAATTGATTAACATTTTCCATCTTCTTTTTTCTCATATTCTCCTCCTATTTTTTATTGTTAGCCTCTTATATAGAAAATAGCTTAAATTATCAGTTGCATATCCAACATAAATCTTTTTTCAAATTTGCCAAATACTAAAATAAAAATCTCGTTCGTAATAATACGTCTGGTTTTATTTCTAGTCCAGAGAATTCGCACCTTAGTCTTAATATATTATTTAATCATCGTAAATCAATCACAACAATTTGCTTATCTAGAAATCTATTTCTGTTTTATTTGACATCCTTCATTTTATATAATAATGTATTAGTGAAAGATACATTATGTACTTAGGAGTATTTTAGATGAAAGATACCAAATTTTCCATTGCAATCCATATTCTATCCATGATCGCGCTTAGTCCACATCCTATCAATTCAGTTGATATTGCGAAAAGCGTTGGCACGAATCCAAGTTATATTCGGAAAATAATGAGTCTACTCAAAGATCATAAAATTATCGAGAGCCATCGCGGAAAAACCGGAATTCAATTACTAGTCGATCCTAGTAATTTAGATCTCCTCACTATTTATAAAATTGTTGAAGAAGAGAACCCTCATATTTTTCAAGTTCACCAAAATGCAAATGCAGAATGTCCTGTCGGTCGCAACATTGTTAACGCCGTCTTTCCATTTTTAGATGATGCCGAAAAAAGGCTCCAGCATTCTTTGCAACATGATACTTTAGCAGACGTAATTGAAAGATTAAAACAATTAGAAAGAAGTAGAAATCATGAAGGCAGCACAACTAATTAAATACGATAAAAAAGATCCGTTAATTGAAATTCGAGATGTTAATTCTCAGCCACTTGGTGCACATGACTTACTTATCAGAACCAAAACTGCAGCCGTTAATCCTTTAGACAACCTTATCTCTCATGGTGATCTTAAATTGGTTGTTCCGTACAAGTTACCTCAAACTATGGGAAATGAATTTGTTGGAATTATAGAAAAAATTGGTCCTAAAGTTACTAACTTCAATATTGGCGACCGTATTTTTGCACGTAATCCAGTAAATAACATTGGCGCTTTTGCTCAAAAAATTGTGATTAATGAAAAAGCTGTGGCTAAAGTTCCTGAATACTTAAGTGATCAAGAAGCTGCCGCTGTTCCTTTAACTTCATTAACGGCGATGCAGGCTTTTCAACTTTTGAATCTAAAAGCTGGGCAGACTCTTTTCATATCCGGAGGATCCGGAAGTTTTGGCGCAATGGCAATTCCTTTAGCAATTGCGCAAGGCTACAAAGTTATTACTACAGGAAACGAAACTAGTCGTGCTCGTTTAGAAAAATTAGGCGTTGAAAAATTTCTCAATTATAAAACCGAAGATTATACCAAAGCTGTCGCTAATGTGGATGCAGTCATTGATACAATAGGTGGAGAAGAAACTGTTAAGCAACTTTCTATTCTTAAAGATGGCGGCGAGATTGTTTCGTTGAAAGGGATGCCAAATAGAGAATTTGCTAAGAAAATGAACATGGGATTGGCTAAGGAACTGCTTTTTAATGTAGCTGCTCGCAAAATTGAAAAAGAAGCAAAAAAACGTAACCAAAACTACCACTTCATCTTCGTTCAAGCTAATGGTCAACAGCTTAAGGAAGCTGCTAAGATTTTAGAGAAGAACCAAATTCATCCCCTCATTGGAAATCAATATTTCCTTACTGAAGTCAATGCCGCCTTGGCAGATGTTGCGCAAAGAAAAAGTCGTGGGAAAGTAATTATCAATTTTTAGAAAACAGATTCCGAGAATTAAATAAATCTCATGTTAGCTATTGAGTTAGTAACATGAGATTTTTGATTTTACTCTTCTTTTTCTTTACAATGACTCTGACAAGCGCACTTTTTCTCACTTACCATGGAACAATGACAAACACCATCTTTACTAGCGCATGGACATCCCTGTTGACATTTCATACCATTATGACAAAATTCATTGCTCATAGTTAACCCCCCCTTTTTATTTCAAATTATAGATCTACTCTTATTGATTTCCAAAAATTTAAATTTTTAATGCTCTCACCATGTTATAACTACTTACATTATCTGGATCTGGAATATCATCACTAGTCTTACCTTCATTGATAAAACCACGCTTTTCATAAAAATGGAAGAGTTTAGGTAAACAAGTCAGTGTAATTGCACGTCTATTCTGTTGTTGGGCAATCTTACACAATTCTTCAATTAAAGCTGATGCAATTCCTTGCTTGCGATAATGTGTGCTAGTCGCCAAACTCAAAATCGTTTGATAAGGATATTGTGCATTATTAGGTTGATTTTTGAAATAAAGTTCATCTCTTATGTACCGCTCTTTGCTTACTGGGCCAAAAACGTGTCCCACTACTTTTCCATCAACTTCTGCAACTAAAAAAGTATCTGGGTAATTTTCAATTCGTCCAATCATATCCCTATGCGTCATTTCCTCTGACATATGGAAAGCACTTGATTCAAGCTCAACAATTGCATCTAAATCATTCATTTTTACAGTACGAATCTTTAAAGTCATCTGTTTTCCTCGCAGTTATGTTTTCTATTTTAGATTTCTTTTCTTAATCCTATCATTGATTCGGTTTACTGTCTTTTTTTGTTCCAAAAGGCAAATGAGCCAAATTATAACATAAGTGAAAACAAACAAAAGAACACTTCTTAGGCTAACTTCCCAATTATTAATTACTGCCATTAACAAGAATAAAATAAATGTAATTATCAAGTGAATTGTAAATTCTACTGTCATGGGTAAATCAGTTTTAAAAATCATCGAAAGGAGTCCAATTACACCAGAAATTCCAAGAACAGAAATTGTTTCTTTGATAGTTGGAGCTACTCCTGGATTAAAAAAAGTCAAAATACATACGTAACAAATTGCGCCAAATCCCATCCCTGTAAAAAAATAATCTACGCATTTTCCAAGCCATTTCATATTATAGTCCCAGCTCTCTTTCTAAATCTGGCAAATAACGACGCGAAACATCAGTCTTCAATCCTTCAGCTAAAATTGCGACCATATTTCCTGCAAAACCACTCTCTAGTGACTCTAAATAATTTAAGTTAATTACCGAATGACGGGAAACTTGTACAAAATCATCATTTAAATTTTCTAATACTTGATACAATCGCCCATTTGTCTTCACCACTTCACCTAAAGTGTAATAAGTTAAGCTCGTTCCTTGAACTTCGACTTTAATCAACTCATCCCTTTTAACAGTAACTATTCGTTCACTAGTTTTCAAAGGTATAAGATTTCTATTTCTTTTACCAAATTTATTCAAGTGATTGATTAGCCGCTTAACTGTGCCGCTTTCTGCACTTGCTCTAACTTCGACCTCTATCTCATCATCCAAAGATGGGTCTACTTGAAACTTAACTTTCAATTTGAACTTTTCTCTTTCCTATTACCAGCGAAGCAAGAATAATCACTAGGCTTAAAATTAAAATCATTCCAATCATCACATAGCCTGTATCTGCACGTGTTAACTGAAAACCGTTAATCTTGAAATGAATGCCTAGATAGCTAATCATTGTATTTCTTACACTTACTGACATTTGATTTTCACTAATTCTATTTAAAAACAAACTTCTTAAAGCAGAAGCCTCATAACTACTTGGCACTAATTTTACCAAAGTTTGCGCAGTAGAAGATAGAGTTCCATATGGCATATAAGTTGCAACAGCAAATCCAGAAATTGCTCCAATTACCGCAGACAAGCGACTGAATGTAGTTGACGAATGGATAAACAGAACAATAATTTCATTTAATAAGGTTGCTCCAATTGCTCCTAATGCCGTGAAAATCAGCGCTAATAACCTATTTCCAAAAGAAATACTAATCTTATCTACTGCTGTAAAGTAAACATCCATCACGATAAATGTAATAATTTGCATTAAAAAGCTTACAATTGAACTCGAGATAGCATACGCCAAGTTTTGCTTTGAAAGAGAAAGATCAGTCAAACGCATATCATCAGCAGTTCTAGTTTCTCGATCTTTGACTAATTGTCCTAGTGCTTGAAAAGAAGTTGTGATTCCTGCAATTGAAACAATTCCCGCCATCATCCATAAATCAAGTAATTGTGCTGCATTTGCGACGTGTTGCCATGAACTTTCCAAATTTTTCTGTAAAAATCCAATGTATATAAAGAACGCAATTAAAGCCCCTAAAAGTGACATAATTACACCAGGAATACTGGAAAAATAAATTTTAATATTTCTTTTAACTAAAGCAACCATTATTGAAGTTCCTTTCCTGTAATCTTGATAAATGCATCATTGATTGAGCCTTTGTGATATTCAAAATCCTCAATCTGATTTTTATTTTTAGTCAAAAAATCAATTGCTTGACTTGAATCTAATGCATCCAGCTCAAATTTATTATCCTTAAGAGTTTTAGAATGAAGTGGCGACTTATTATCTTTCATCTTCACTGTCAATTTACTTGGTGCATACTTTGCTTTAATGTCACTTGCTGATCCATTTGCCAAAATATTACCATTTTCCAAAATGTACATTTGATCGGCATTTTCTGCTTCTTCAAGATAATGGGTGGTTAAGAAAATTGTTAAGCCCTGTTCTTTTTGCAATTTTTGAAGTAGATTCCAAATCACCAACCGTGTCTGCAAATCAAGTCCAGTAGTTGGCTCATCTAAAAATAGTAAATCGGGATGATCAATTAAAGCTCGTGCAATATCAACTCTTCTTCTTTGGCCACCAGACAAAGTTCCATATTTTTGATTCAAAAAATTTTTAATTCCAATTAGGTCAATTAATTGCACTAGCCATTCTTTAGAAAAAGTTTTATACATCTTAGCTCTAAGATAAAGATTATCTTTAACAGTTAAGTTGCTATCTAAAACACTATCTTGGAAAACTACTCCAATTTTTAAATTCTGAGCATAGGTAATAGTCCCTGAAGTTGGCTTTAGTAGACCCGTTAAAATATTGATTGTCGTCGATTTACCTGCGCCGTTAGTACCAAGATAGGCAACAAGTTGTCCTCGATCAATTTTAAGGTCGACATTATTTAAGGCTAATTTTTGACCATATTTTTTAGTTAAACCATAAGTTTCAATAAGCATGTGATTACCTTCTTTCTTTTACCTAAATGCTAGCTAAATAAAAGAAATTTGTACCATCATTTCAAATAAGCGGTGCTGCTTGGACTATAAATGGTAATTTTGACCATATAAAAAACTCACAAACTTAATTGTGAGTTCTATTGTTAAATATGTATTTTTAGGACTTTTTTATAAATCTTATTTATTGTCTCCTATATGGTTAAATTTAACTTTCAACTTAATTACTCTATCCATATGCAGTAAATTAGGATTTTGACGGTATAATGCTGTAGCGGATTCAAACAACATATAAATTTCACCATCTTTACCAATAATTTGTTCCATATATGGAGGTAAAATAATGGCTTTATCTGCTTCTGAAAGGTCAAGATTATAGTTTGGTTTATTCAATTTATTTTTAAAAATTAATAATTGTGAATTAAAATCCCCGTATGAAGTAGATAATAAAATATCATTTTTATCAAAACTAATTCCTTGAATTTGAGAATAAGTTGACCAGTTCTCATTAGGAAGAGCTAAATCATCTTGCATTTCATCTTTTTTGAATAAGCCCTTTTTATTAAGTTTATAGGCAAAAAGTTGACCACCTTGAACTTTATCAAAGTAGCCGATATAGAGTTTATTTTTATGATAAGTCATATAAGACGTTCGCAGTGGTGCAGATAAGTTAGTGCCGTGCTCAAATTTTATTGGCTTTTTCTGTTTCTTAAAATTATATTTTTCAATTTCTTTCAATGTTACAGATTGAACTTGTGCTCGTTGATATTGATTAATTGTGGCTACCCATAGACGTTTATGATCTTTATCATAAGCAATCCCCCCAACATGATCAATATTATTTAAGGCAATTGTTTTTACAAAACGCCCTGTTTTAAAATCTAATACCCACAGAACTGAATCAAATGTCTTGCTCTTACTATACGCCGAAATAATCAAATATTTATGGTCAATAATCGCTAAGCCCTGCGGATCCATATCATATGCAATACCTGGTTTTCCCTGACCAGGAGGAGTATATTTAATTGCTGCTGACTGAATCAAACCAGGAATCACGTAGAAAGTTGGTTTTTGCTTAAAATTCAAGTTTTTATAAATATCTGGGTAATTTTGGAATAATAAAGATTTAAATTCTTTAGTTGTGTAAGAAGCTGGACGAGTACTCGTATTATCAACTAAAGCCGGTTGTGGTTTTAATTTATGATATGGAGTTTCCTTTTTAGAATTTTTAACACTCCAAACTGTAGCAACTATTCCGCACAAAATCAAAATTATTCCTACAATCAACCATCGAGAAACTTTTTTTGAGGTTAACTTTCTTCTCAACTATCCTATCCTCTTTCTTTTTAACTAGAGTTATTATTTTCCATCCTAACCAGTATCATCATTTAAAACATAGTATTTCAATCTATCTTTTCCTATTAAGTTCACTATAATAATTGACAATCACACCAGATAAGCATCCAAAGAAAATTAGACCATAAAGTGTTAAAGTAACACAAACAATTCTCCCTAATACTGTGGTCGCAACTATATCACCATATCCCACGGTCGTAGCAGTAATAAAGGCAAACCACAAACTATCACCATAGCTATGTAGTTGCGGTTCAACGAAATATAATATTCCACTAGCAATAAGCAAATATGAAACAAAAGAAGCTGTAAATTTATTAAACCCCGTTGTTATAGTAATTTTTCTTAAAATTCTTAGGTGTTTCATTAATCCTTATCCTCTACCCTAATTATCAATAATTAATCTCAGTCTATCAAAAATTGTAATAAATTTGTATCAGCACTTATTTATTACTTTATGTAAAATATACTTTACATTAGAAAAACAATATTTTACAATTACATCATAAAATGAATCATGAAAGAAGATAAAAAATATGAATTCAATGGATACAAACACAATAGCCATTATAGGAGGAATACTTATTGGTTTGATAGCTGTTATAGGACTAAGAAAATCTAATCCTACAAAGTTTGATGAGAGACAAAAAATGATTCGCGGACGTGGATATAAATATGGTTTTATTTCAATGATGTTAGCAGATATTGCTGTCTATCTACTCTCTAATCTAATGCCAATTCCTAGATTTTTCTTTGTCTTAATTCCGATTTTCATAAGTGATCTCATTTTTATGACTTATACAATTTTAAACCATGCCTATTATGGTTATAACAAAAAGAATAATACTCCAATACTTTTAACAGTATTAGGTATCATCTGGTTAATGGCTGTTTTTATCAATCCTTCTTTAGAAGACAAAATTACAAATGGTTTTCTAAGTCTTATCTGCCTAATTCCAGCAGTTTCTATTTGGATTGATCGCTATAAAACTGAGAGAGATGATGAATAGATGAAAAACCTAAGAATGAAAGCTGCTCGCGCAGGCAAAGATCTATCACAGCAGGAATTAGCCGACAAAGTAGAGGTATCACGTCAAACCATTTCATCAATTGAAAAAGGTGACTACAATCCAACGATTAATCTATGTATCAAAATTTGCCAGGTTTTAGATAAAAAATTAGATGATCTTTTTTGGCCAGAGGATCAAAATTAAAAAAGAGTTCTGACGAACTCTTTTTTATTAGCGTTATAACCTAATAGGATGATGTGAGATGAAACTGTGTATAATCAGCTCCATGAGTCTTACGCCACTCAGTTCATAGTTGTAGCATTTGCCAATTTTACAACCTTATTACCTGCTTTTAAACTAGTACTGATTTAGAAAATGTCCTTATTGATTAGCAGCCACTTTTCGTTTTTCTAGACGATACTGGGTTGGTGTTTTTCCTTTTTCTTTCTCAAACTGTTTAATAAAAAATGTATCAAAGTTATAACCAACCGAATATGCAATTTCAGTAATACTTAATCCTGTTAAAGCAAGTAGTTGACAAGCTATTTTTAGCCGGTATTGCTTAAGATACTGCATAGAAGTACAATCATAATTTTTCTTAAACAAAGTATTCAAAGATACTCTATTGATATGACTTACTCTTACTAAATCATCTTGAGTAATTTTTCTATGATAATTGGCAGAAATATACTGAATAGCAACTTGTAGGGGCTCTTTCATCGTTTTTTTGTACCAATCATGAACCATAATTATAATTTCAATCAATGATTTTTTAATCCGACAAACCCAAAAAGAATCTGTTTGAATTTGAATTTCTGCACTTGCAATCAGAAAATTATTAAGTACTTGACTATTAATTTGCGTAGGCAAATGATACAGTCCATTAAAGCCTTCCTTGCGGTTAAAGAGCTCCATTCCTTTCTTGATTTGGAGGACTTTTGTGGGAATATATTTTTTCTCAGAAACCCGTAAAGTTGAAAGGAAATTAGGTTCAATGCTTATTTTTGATAAAACTGCATGATTATCAGTATTTATTTCTATTTTATCTTCATTATTCAAACACATTAAAGTGGGAGCCTTAAGTATAAAGGAAATATCATTTAACTTACCTTTCAAACTTCCTGATGTTAATAAAACAAATGTATAAGCATCTCTTTCACTTAAGCTTTGCCCAGAGCAATTTGCTTGAAAATCTATTTCTACATCACGGTCTTTAAACCTATCTTTTTTAGTCATAATATCACTCTTTTTCAAAAAGTATAGTTAGTTATTTTAGATACTAAATGGTTAATATCAATGTTTTTAGCTATATTTTATGTGTAAGTTAAAGCAAAAGCAAATGAAAGAGAGGAACTTACAATGACTATTAAAGTAGCAATTAATGGATTTGGTAGAATTGGACGCTTGGCTTTTAGAAGAATCCAAGATGTGCAAGATATTGAGGTTGTAGCAATTAACGACTTAACCAATGTTGACATGTTAGCCAACTTGTTAAAATATGACACTACTCAAGGTCGATTTAATAGAGAAGTTAGAATTGAAGATAATCAAATTATTGTTGATGATCACAAAATTCAAATTCTAGCAGAGCCTAAGCCAGAAAATTTACCTTGGAAGAAGTTAGGAATTGATATCGTACTTGAATGTACTGGTTTCTTTACTTCAAAAGAAAAGGCTTCTTCTCATCTCAAAGCTGGTGCAAAAAAGGTCTTAATTTCATCTTTCGCTGGTAACAATGTCCCAACTATTGTCTACAACACTAATCAAGATATTCTGACTCCAGATGATAAAATTGTTTCTGGTGCTTCATGTACAACTAATTCACTAGCACCCATGGCTAAAGTATTGAATGATAATTTTGGCATTGTAGAAGGTTTGATGACTACGATCCATGCTTATACTGGAGATCAAATGACATTAGATGGTCCACACCGTAAAAATGATTTTCGTAGAGCACGCGCAGCTGCAGAAAATATTACTCCTACTACCACAGGTGCAGCTCGCGCAATTGGTCAAGTTGTTCCTGAACTTGAAGGTAAATTAGACGGTGTCTCTCAAAGAGTCCCTGTTAAAGCCGGTTCCTTAACTGAACTTTACACCGTTCTAGATAAAAATGTTACAGTTGAGAAAATTAATGCAGCTATGCAGAATGCTGAAAACGAATCATTTGGCTATAATACTGATCCAATTGTTTCATCTGATATTATTGGCATTACGTATGGTTCATTGTTCGATGCAACTCAAACTCATGTAATGGATGTTAACGGGCGTCAATTAGTTAAGACCGTTGCATGGTACGACAACGAAATGTCTTATACTTCTCAACTGGTTAGAACTTTAAAATACTTAGCAAACTTGAAATAGATTCTTATCAATATAAAACAAAAAGCTATTAAAACTTGGCTTCAAGCCTTGATTTAATAGCTTTTATTCATTAATGACCTCGATGTTTTTTCGACGTTTAATTTGTTTTTGTAGAAAACGCCCTTTTTGCATTTCACGCTTTCTATCTTTATTCATCTTTTTTCTAGTTATTTTCGATTTCTCAAATTGCTTTTTTAAAGCTTGTTGAGCTTTAGTACCAATTCCACGTTTTCGAACTTCTTTATGCGCTAATCTTTGAGCTCTTTTCGGGTTAATATGATGCATTACTTCCTGATCTCGAGTTGATTTGCTAAATCGTAAGTCAGAATAATGCTCATTCACTAAGTCAATTATTTTCGGCATCGTTGGCAATGAAGTTCCCATATTAACTTGAGCCACTTTATACTGAGTACCATCGAATTGCTCAAAAATTGCTTTGTAGAATGGTTCATCAAAAATAATAGTTAATACACCTTTAATCATTATGTCCCCTCCTAAAAATAAGAGGAAAGAGGGACATCCTAGGAGGGAAAGTTACTGATATAAATAAATTATACATTCGGACTACCAACCGAATTGTGTTTTTACTTTCCTTAGATCAAATTATATTAAAATTAATTACTATTATAAAGAAGTATCTCTACCACTAGTTACTGGCTTCTTTTCGATCTGTAAACCAACATAAAGGCAACCAAATAATCGTTAATAAACTAGTTAGGATGAACACCTGCGCAAAAGCATTTGCAAGTTCATTATTCTTCGTTGCTTGAATTTTATTTAACGCAGAAATCAATTGTTGTTTTTGAGCCAATAACTTAATAGCTCTTCCTATTTTTCTTTGTCCCTTACTTAAAGCATTTATACCTAGCTTTAATTGAGGTACTGGTAATATACCTAATTTTTCGGTTCCATGATTTAGCTTTTGACTTGCTAAATATAATTTTCTATAGGCTGTTCCTTCCTTTGGAATTGGTAAATTAGCCGTATCCTCAGCAGCTTGCATTATTTTAATTTTCATCTGCTTTTGCTTACTATTTATCTTATTATCACTTTTTGAATTTTTAAAAACTAAGCTAATCTGTTGTCGAGCCACCTTTTTAACTTCTGGAGAAAGATTTCTCCTATGAATTTGAGTATATGCAGTTTCTCGAATATTATTTTTAGCACTTGCTACGTTATTATTAAGTACGGTTACTAATAATGCCATTCCTATCGCTTGACCAACATATCTAGCAGCATTAACTATCCCAGATCCAATACCAGTTTTTTCTACTGGTAAATATTTAACTGATGAAGTTAAGGCAATAGCCATAAAGCCAAGTCCTATACCAATGATACTATTACAACTAACAATTATATCCTGGTTAGTATTGATTTTAATCATACCTAGCATTGCTAGACCACCCGCAGTAACAACTAAGCCAATTCCAATTAACATCTTGGCACTAATAGTTCTATACATTTTTGTTGCTAGGGGCATCCCTATTGCGATGGCTAATGATGCTGGAATAATTAAATAAGCAGAATGTAATGCTGAATAGTTTTTAACGTTTTGCAAGAAGTAGTTCAAAATTAAGGATGGTCCTATAATTGCAAAACCAAAAACCATATAGATGATACAAGAAGCTGAAAAAGTCTTCTCTTTAAATAAATTTAAATTAACAATAGGTGATTGAGCCTTCGCTTCTACCATGATAAATAATATTAAGCTAATCAAACTTCCAATAAAACATCCAACAATAATATTTGAATTCCAGCCATATTCTCTACCTTCTAGTAAGCCAAAACATAGTGAACCCATAAATCCGGTTAAAAAAATAACTCCTAGCCAATCAACAGATTTACTAATTGACTCATCATATGATTCATTTGTTCCAAGCAAAATCAGTAAGAAAGCAATAAGTGAAATTGGAATATTAATTCCAAAAATCCAGTGATAATTTTGATAGTTAATGATTAGCCCACCTATTGCAGGTCCACCAGCGGCAGCTAATGCGCTAAATGCTCCCATTAACGCAGTAATTTTACTAGTGTTTGCTTTTCCAAATAACTCAATACCCATTGGTAAAACAATGGGCGTTAAAATTGCTCCTCCTATTCCCTGAAAGAAACGATAAACAATTAACAACTTTAACGAGTCTGCTGTCATACAAGCAAAAGAAAATCCGCCAAAGATAATAACTCCCAACAACATAATCTTTTTACGACCAAAAATATCTGCTAATTTTGATGCAGTAATAATAAATGCTGCCATTGCTAAAACATAGATTGTAGCAACCCAACTAGTATCTGTTAATCCGGTTTTTAAGTCTTTCATAATGTCGGGTAAAGCAATATTAACAATTGTTGCATCTAATGCTCCCATGAACATTGCAAGTATTAAACCAATAAAGCCAATAATTTTTCTTGTTTTTGACATTGTCTATTCCTCCCGTTTTAACTCTGTCATTTACAGTTAAAAATTATTGACACACGTGTGACATTAACTGTAATATCACCATACAAAGAAATTTTTTATTTGACAATAGATTCAGTGAAAACTTAAATTGTGTCAAAATTAGGAGTAATAGGCGATGAGAAATAGAATGTCCAAGCAAAATAAAGAAAAAATTTTAAAAAGCTTTTTTAAACTATTAGAGGAAAAACCATATTCTGAAATTACGATTGTGGATATTTCTATTGGTGCAAGTGTGTCGCGAAAGACCTTTTATCGTTTATTTAAAAATAAAGAAAACTTATTAAATACATATATTGATCAGTTACTTAATGATTGGGTTACTTATGCTAACAAAAAGAATCCTCAAAATTATGAAGATCTGATCACTTTACTTTTTGAATTTTGGAAACGATACATTCCACAATTAACTATTTTAGTTAATGCAAATCTATCGTCGGTAATTTTAAACAAATTCAATTCTATTTTTCCCCAGTACTTCATGGATTTTCACAACCAGCATCTCTCTCTTTCTTACCAAGGCAATGAATATGACTCAATCCAAATGAAATATATTGCTCTTTTAAGTGTCGGTAGTTTATGGAATGCATTTTCTATTTGGTTAATCAATCCTACTGAAATTTCACTGTCTAATTTAGCTGCTTTGGCCAAGAATAATTTTTTGTACGCAAAAAGCCCGCGAAATTAATCGCGAGCTTTTTCACTTTGCTAACGCTTAGAGCTATTTTTCTTCAAAACAGTGGCAACTTTTATCATTTCATCTTCACTATCAGCTGCAGTGGTAACTCCTAACATCAATGCTATCCCTTCCGACTTATTTAGCAACAAGTGGTATCCATTCTTCTTTAAAAATAATTTAGTTGCAACATATGCGGTGCGCTTATTTCCATCAGTAAAAATATGTTTTTTAGTGATTTTTTGCAGAATGAAAGCAGCCTTTAGCCAAATGTTAGGATATAATTCATGTCCAAATAATACCTGCTTAGGCTGTTGAATAATAATACTTAAGCCTTCGGGATATTGAATCACATCCTGTTTTTCATCTGTAAACTCAAGTACCATTTTGTTTATATAGATTAATTCACTTTCAGTTAGATATTTAAATTCCATTCTATAAATCCTTTAATGCCCAAATCAAGTCTGCATCTTCATCTAAAATGTTAGCAATCTCTTTTTTAGTTTCTTGGGAAATCTGGGGGATTTTTTTATAAGTTATCGACATTCCATCTGAAGATATTTCTTTAATTACTTGATCGCCAGGATTAAGATCTAATAGTTCAGCATCTTTTTTTGTCAGTCTTATTGCTTCAGAATTTCCAGCCTTAAATACTTTAGCCATTTTATCTTTATCATAATTTGTAATGTAATCCATAGAATCAAACCTTTCACAATTATGTAATTACAATTATAGCATTTGTAGATACAAATTTATTAAGATAATGATTAATCACTATAATTTTTCCTCTCGCAACCATTAGTTGCATACAATGCAATCAAAAAGTGGTTGTCTGCAACCGTAATTTTTAATAAATTAAAATCAATCAACAACGAAAGGACAATCTATATGAGATTAGGTCAAAAAATCACGGAATTACGAAAAAAGAATAATCTTTCTCAAGAAGGCTTAGCTGAAAAAATGAATGTTAGTCGCCAAGCAGTTTCAAAATGGGAAAGTGATCAATCAATTCCAGATATTGAAAAAATCGTTAACTTATCAGAATTATTTGGTGTCACCACAGATTATTTACTAAAAAGTGGAGCTCCATCTTTTGAAATTAAAACGGCAGATATTCCAGTAGAAGAGCAATTACCTATTTTACCTGATGAATTGGTTCAAAAATATTTATCTACTGCTAAGAAGAGCTCAAAATTACGCGCTCTCTCAATAGCTCTTGCTATTTTCAGTCCAGCATGTATTAGTTTTTGCAGTGCTCTTCCATGGTTCCTAATAGGTGCCAGTGATAAAATGCGGTTAATCATTTCACTTATAGGCTTTGCTGCAACCATTGTAGTTCTTGCAATTTCATTTGGTCTTCTAATTTATAGTTTTCTTATTATGCGTGAATTTAAGCATCTAAATAAACAAAACTTTGACATTATGGAAGAGAAAAAGAGATTAGGGTCTGCTATCCAATCCTTTCATCATACCAATGATAAATATTTAGTTTTATCCTGCATCCTAGCAGTCTTAGGTATTATTGGCCCAGTAATTAGTGGACTCAGCAACTCTAACGGGACCGTCTCTCTTATTGCCTGGGGAATAACTTTCTCAATTTTCAGTGGTGCCACATATTTCTTTATATCTTATGTATCGCAACTCCGCTATCTTTCCCTTTTAGTTAAATATAGAAAGCATCTGCCATCTAACCTACACAAATTATTTGTTTACGGAAGCTGGATTTATATTTTCGGTGTTTTAGGTATAGATTACATTGTTAGTAGATTTATTGAACCTACTTTTAGCGCTACGAATGTTTTTTATTTAGGAATTATAGTCTATTGTCTATTTACATATTTTTTTATTAAGGAAAAAGCAGAATAAGTTTAATAGTAAAAGCCCGCGAAATTAATCGCGAGCTTTTTCACTAGTCTATATTCTGTTGCAAAAAAATTTTCGCTATAATTATATCCGCAGAAAATTTTATGAGCGGTGGCTGTTTTTCCTCCCGAAGGTGAGGCCTATGGACCGACATCAATTGGAAAGGGTTCAGCCAGATGAGCGTATACGAGCCCATCTCGTTAATGCTTTTGTTTGGTAGTTTTATGTTAGCTTTGCTAACATATATCGATCATCACAACAGAAAATAAAAAACGCCGCTCTACCTATAACTTTGGCGAGTTATAGAGCGTCGTTTTAGTCGTTTTTATAACCTTAGCCACCGCTCTTAAAGCGGGCTGCATGGGAGATCTTCGGATCTCCTTTTTCTTTACCTAAATTATAGCATATTTATTAGTAACTTCGACTTTTATTTTGCTCTACTTGGAACTGAAATAGTCGCACTATCAATTATATGACCTTCCATTTTACGCAAAAAGTCGTTTAACCAATAGCCATCTTTTAGATCAAGTTTTGTATCTAATGCATACACGGTTAAGGTGTAATAGTGCGTCTTATCAGGAGGCATTGGACCTGTATAGCCTTTAACTGGGCCAGAATTTTTACCTAAAAACTTGCTAATATTGCTATTATTTCCTTGGACGAAATCAAGGCTGGTATTCTTAGAATGACTAATATTAGCTGGAATATCTTGAACCGGAAGATTGGCAGCTAACCAGTGAATCCATGTAAATCCACAAACTGGAACTGAATCAAAATCTCTAAAATATACAGCTAAAGTTTTTGCATTATCGGGTGCATCAGTAATAAAAATTGGGAAAGATCTACTAGGCTTTCCTTCAATCTTTTGATCAGCATTGGCAAACTTACTGTAGCAATCCGGAATAAATCCATTCATAGTTGGAATTTCTATTTTCATTGACGTATCCACTAAAACTGAGTTTTTTAATTACTATTCTTCTTATACTACTTCATATTTAAGTACAATTATTTCTCAATTGCCAATAAAACCACTTAATTCAATACTTTAGCCAGTTATCGTGGAGTTCAGCCTAATATACTATAAATTATTTTATCGTCTCTATTTTTTATTTATATTCATATAAGCTATCGGGGATTCACGCAAAAATGTAAGTATACTCTGACGAACATCATATGGAGCTAACCTATCACTGTATTCAAGCAAAACTCTTACCATACCAATGATGCTGTGTACAAATACCTGCACACTAATCATCATTCTCATTTGTTCTTTTTCATTCATCTTTAACTTATCGATATTTTTAATCTGGCTCATACGTTTCATAATTTCCTCACAACCAGTGTGGAAAATCATATTGTAGAAACGCGTATCCCCATTATCAGATAACAAGAGTTGAATCTCTTTTTTATGCGCATAACAGAACTCGATGGTATTTTTTGTTGCATTTAAAATAGTTTCTAACTGATCTTCAAAAGGCACATCTAAATCAAGATCTCCTAATGAATCACGATCTTTTTCAACATTTTTTAGATACTCTGTAATAAAGCCATCTTCTGTATCTCTTAGCAAATCATTGACATCTGAATAATATTGATAAAACGTTCTAGTACTTACGCCAGCCTTATCAATAATATCTTTTACTTTTAGCTTATGGAAACTCTTATCTTCTAAGCAGCTGAAAAGAGCAGCAATCAAATTATTTTTTGTATTCTGTACCCTAATATCACTCAAACTTGTTCCTCACTTCTTTTCCGTAAATATTTACAGTCTGTAACTTTCTTTTACTTAATTATTAAAAATATTATATCAAAAGTAAAATATTTTTTTACTTTCGATATAAAAAGTTTTTCTTTTTCAACTTAGTTAATATTCATTGTTTTTACTTTTTTAAATTTATATACTTTAGGTGCAATAGTAAGAATAGGAATTGATAGCGATGATTAACTTATATAGCAGTGATTATGTCATTAACAAAAAAGATCAAAAACTACTTAAACAATTTGAAAAACAAGTTCTAAATTCTCAAATCTTATATCCTTTTCAGCCGATTAGACATATCAACTGCGAATTTTTCCACTTTATTAAAGGCTCAGGAAAAGACTTGTTACTTGATTTTGTAATGCAGCCTAAAAAACGTAATGTAATCTTTTCTGACCTACTATTTATTAGTTATAAATACTTAACTAAAGTTAGATACGACATTGACGACTATTTTCTTAGAAAAAATTGGGTTAATCTGATTAATGTTTCATACACCAATGATATTATTACCGATGTTTCATCTTTCCTAACTAAGATCGATGAAGCAAATAATCTTGAGTTTAATTAAATACTATAAAAGCCTATTAAATCATGGTTCATCAATACCAAGATTTAATAGGCTTCTTTAATTTCTATTATTTTTTCAGAGATGAGTCTCTTATTCCCATTCAATAGTGGAAGGTGGCTTACTGGTAATATCGTAAACTACGCGGTTAATGTGGTCACATTCATCTACGATTCTAGTAGAAATCTTACTCAAAACATCCCATGGAATTTGAGCAAAGTCAGCAGTCATACCATCAATTGAAGTTACGGCACGAATACCGATAGTGTAGTCATAAGTACGACCATCACCCATAACACCAACTGAACGAATACCTGGCAAAACTGTGAAGTATTGCCAAATATCTTCTTGAAGGCCAGCATTCTTAATTTCTTCACGTAAAATTGCGTCTGATTCACGCACAATCTTAAGTTTGTCTTCAGTAACTTCACCGATAACACGGATACCAAGACCTGGGCCTGGGAATGGCTGACGCCATACTAAGTCATGAGGAATACCAAGCTTTTCACCAAGTTCACGAACTTCATCCTTGAATAGCTTACGAAGTGGTTCAATCAATTCAAAGTGCATGTCTTCAGGAAGACCACCGACATTGTGGTGTGACTTAATAGTTTGAGCGGTATTAGTTCCAGACTCAATAACGTCAGTATATAGAGTACCTTGGGCCAAGAAGTCAACATCTTTTAACTTTTTAGCTTCTTCGTTGAAGACTTCAATGAATTCCTTACCGATGATCTTACGCTTTTGTTCAGGATCAGTTACGCCTTTGAGCTTGTTCAAGAAACGCTCTTGTGCATTAACGCGAATAATATTAACGCCAAGATCCTTGTTCAAAGCTTGCATTACTTGATCCCCTTCGTCTTTACGAAGCATTCCGTGATCAACAAAAATTGCAGTTAATTGATCACCAATTGCCTTGTGAAGAAGAGTAGCAGTAACACTAGAATCAACTCCACCAGAAAGACCTAAGATAACCTTCTTATCGCCAACTTTTTTACGGATTTCATCAACTTGCATTTCAATAAAATCATCCATGGTCCAGTTGGCTTCAGCACCACAAACCTTAAAGGCAAAGTTCTTCAAAATATCTAAACCATATTCGGAATTACGAACTTCAGCATGGAATTGAATTCCATAGAACCTCTTCTCATTGTTAGCAATTGCAGAAATTGGGCAGTTCTTACTCTTAGCAGTTACAGTAAAGCCTTCTGGAGCCTTAGTTACTAAGTCACCGTGACTCATCCAAACGTATTGTTCTCTTGGCAAGCCCTCAAATAAAACTGCATTAGGATCAGTTACCTCAATATCAGCACGGCCATATTCGGAATTATCAGCCTTTTCAACCTTACCGCCTAAATCGTAACTCATGAGTTGCATCCCATAACAAATTCCCAAAATTGGAATACCAAGCTTGAAAATTTCAGGATCAACTTTTAAAGCATCCTTATCGTAAACACTATTTGGACCACCAGAAAAGATAATTCCCTTAGGAGCCATTTCCTTGATCTTTTCAATACTTAAGTCATGTGGTAAAAGTTCTGAATAAATACCAAAATCACGAATTCGACGAGTAATCAATTGGTTATATTGACTACCAAAATCAAGCACAATAATCTTGTCAAAATCATTTAGATTAGTCTTAGCCACAATTTTCTCCTTCTAAAAAATAATTTATCCCTATTTACTAGAAACTTTACTAAGAAAAATTCAATTGGTCAATCATTAATTTATTTTTTAACTTCACAAGCAGCAAAATAGCACTTTGATAATTTGTTATATAAAATTGAAGTAAAACTATATTATTCAGCTTTTATATACAAAAGACGTGATACTTATGTCTCAAAAAAAATACTTATCTCAATCTTCGGTTCAAGATTTCTTATCCGCTAGAAAACGCAGTTCTACATTGATTGCTATTGGCGTCATGCTATGTATTTTCTCGCCAATTACTTTATTAATCTTAATCAGCCTAACAAGATTAGATGTCTTAACTTCATCGATTAATTTTGCGACAGGAATTGGCGTAATTATTTTAATACTTCTAGTTACAGCAGCTGTGGCTCTCTTGATTGCAGGAAATCACTGGCTAAAAGTTCACGAAAATTTCGAGTATGAAGAATGTAATCTTTCTGAAGAAACAAAAGAGCAAGTTCTTAAGTCAAGTAAAGAATATGAAGATCAGCACCTAGTTCTAAAAATTATTGGCATTACTTTCTGTATTTTATCTGTCATTCCACTTATGACGGGATCTTTATTTATTGGTTCTCTTTCAAATAGCCGAATTGATGACCTAATGACTGGTCTTTCAACTGCTACGATTTTTCTTGTAGGAATTGGTGTCTTTTTCTTAGTCAAAACCAATATTGTTCGTGATAGTTTTAATATTATTTTGCAAATGGAAGACTATACTCCTGAGAAAAAGGCTAGCAAAAAAATAATTGAAAAATATGCCACTATTTATTGGATGACTATTTCTTTTATCTATCTTGCTTATAGTTTCATTAGCAAAAGTTGGAGTCAAAGCTGGATTATTTGGCCACTTGCTGGAATTACATATGGAATTCTTGAGGCAATCATTTCTTTAAAAAAGAAAAAATCAATTTCAGAATAATACATCAAAAAAGAGGACTTGTGTTCGGAAAATGATTCTGCTACACTCTAGATATCAAAATATCTATATATCGTCGTAATAAGGTCGACAGTTTCTACCCGGAACCAATTAATTCTGGACTATAGGTAATCGATGTCATAAGTAGCACTACAAAGGACTTCTTTTACCCTAATTTACGGGTAGAAGAAGTCTTTTTTGTAGGAGGATAAAATTGAAATTACTTGAGGAACGGATTCGTAAAGATGGAGAAGTATTAGATGGCAATGTTTTAAAAATTAACTCTTTTCTAAATCATCAAGTCGATCCGCAACTTATGATGGAAGTCGGTAAGGAATTTAAGCGTTTATTCGAAAATGAAAAAATTACTAAGGTTCTTACTTGTGAAGCCTCAGGAATTGCTCCTGGTATTATGGCTGCATATCAATTAGGAGTGCCAATGGTTTTTGCGAGAAAGAAAAAACCTTCAACTCTTAATGATGCTGTTTATTGGGCAGACGTATTTTCTTACACTAAAAAAGTTAATAATAAAATTTGTGTTGAAGAGAAATTCTTGAGTAGTGATGATCACTTATTAATTATTGATGACTTCTTAGCACATGGAGAAGCTGTTAAAGGAATGCTTAATATTGCAAATCAAGCAAATGCAACTGTAGCTGGTGTTGGCGTAGTCGTAGCTAAAGAATTCCAAGGTGGCAGCGAATGGGTTAAAGATCATGGCTACCGTCTTGAAGCCTTAGCCAGAATTGCTGATTTTAAAAACAATCAAGTACATTTTGTAGGAGAAAAATAAATTGAAGCACACACAAGTTAACCATAAAAAAGCTGCTTTACTAAGTCTACAACACCTACTAGCAATGTATTCAGGAGCAATTGCCGTACCTCTTTTAATTGGAGCTGCTTTGAAATTTAACTCCACTCAGATGACTTATCTGGTTTCAATTGATATCTTCATGTGTGGTTTAGCAACTGCTCTCCAGCTTCTACGTAATCGCTATTTTGGAATTGGCTTACCTGTTGTTTTAGGGTGTGCTATTCAAGCTGTAGCTCCTCTTCAAATGATTGGAAAAAAATTCACCATTGGTACTATGTATGGTGCAATCATTGTAGCAGGTGTTTTCGTATTTTTAGTAGCAGGTTATTTTTCTAAAATCAAAAAGCTCTTTCCACCAGTTGTAACCGGGAGCTTAATCACAGTAATTGGTCTTTCTTTAATTCCAGTTTCTATTCAAAATCTTGGTGGAGGTAATTCTACCGCTAAAAATTTTGGTGATCCTAAAAATCTTTTAACTGGCTTTATAACTGTAGCAATTATTCTTGCACTTCAAGTTTGGGGCAAAGGATTTATTAAATCGATCGCGGTTTTAGTAGGGTTAATTGTAGGAACCTTAATTGCCAGCACTCTTGGCATGGTTTCACTTACTCCAGTTGCTCAAGCTTCTTGGTTCCACTTACCTCAACCATTTTACTTTGGAATGCCACAATTTGAGTGGTCATCCAGTTTAACTATGATTATTATTGCTCTCGTTTCAATGGTTGAATCTACCGGAGTATTCTTTGCTATTGGTGACTTACTCCACAAAGATATCACTAGTGATGACCTTAAAAAGGGTTATCGTGCTGAAGGGCTCGCACAGATCCTTGGCGGAATTTTTAACACATTCCCCTACACTACTTTTTCACAAAACGTAGGTTTGCTTGAATTATCAGGCATTACTACAAAAAGACCAATTTACTGGGCATCCGGATTTTTAATGTTAATGGGATTATTACCTAAATTTGGTGCTCTAGTAACTATCATCCCTGACTCTGTCTTAGGCGGCGCTATGCTTGTGATGTTTACAATGATTGCCGTCCAAGGAATGAGAATGCTAAAGAGAGTAGACTTTGAGGATACTCGTAATATCCTAATCGTAGCTATTTCAATTGGTCTCGGATTAGGTGTTACTGTTTATCCACAAGTTTTCCAATCTTTACCAGAAACTATTCAATTATTCCTTGGAAATGGTATTGTTGTAGCAAGTTTAAGTGCTACTATTCTCAATTTACTATTTAAAGGAAAATCTGGCTTAGAAGAGCAACATATTCCCGCTACTCCAGAAAAAATTGAAGTACAAAACTAAATAAAATATTTTCTTAAAACCACGCAAAAAGGACTTGGAAATTCCAAGTCCTTTTTAATATTCTATTTTAATTAAACATCAATCACAGATACTTCTGCACCTAGTTGACGCAACTTTTGTTCAATTCTATCATAGCCACGCAAAATATTGCCTGCATTTGAAATGATAGTTTCACCATCTGCCATTAAACCAGCCAGCATCAAACAAGCTCCTGCTCTAATTTCACCAGCACTAACATGTGCTCCATGCAAATGATGAGTTGGATGAACTAAGATAATATTATCTTCTACTTGAATATTTGCACCCATCTTTTGAAGTTCAGGAATATGACCAACACGCTTAGGATATATTTGATCAATTATTACACCTTCACCACTCTTAGCAGTTAGAAGAAGCGGAGTAATTGGTTGCTGTAAATCAGTCGCAAATCCAGGATAGACATCAGTTCTAACTTGCGTCATCTTCAAGTCACCAGCTGGATAAACATAAAGGGAATCTTCATCAGCATCAATTACTACACCCATCTCTTCTACTTTAGCTAAATAAGAATCTAGGTGTTCTTCGATAATATTATGAATTCTAATACCGTTTCCGATACAAGCAGCTAGAGCCACATAAGTTCCAGCTTCAATTCGATCAGGAATAATAGTATGAGGAGTTTGTGCTTTTAGCTCCTCCACTCCTTCAATTCGAATTACTTCAGTACCTGCACCACGAATAACAGCGCCCATATTATTCAAAAATGTAGCTAAATCAATAATTTCTGGTTCCTTAGCTGCATTTTCAATAATAGTTTGGCCCTTTGCCATTACGCTAGCCATAATTATGTTCATTGTTGCGCCTACAGAAGGCATCTTTAAATGAA
>NZ_CARBVX010000022.1 GCF_948948975.1 uncultured Lactobacillus sp.
TATGACCCCGGTGAGATTCGAACTCACCTCTACGGTTTAGGAGACCATTGTTCTATCCAGATGAACTACGGGGTCAGAACTAGTTTCTACTTTAACATAAAAACTAGTTTTTCACTATCATAAATTTAATATTGAGGTAAATAGAAATTCCGTTGATTATTATCTTGCTTAGCAATCTTATCTGCCGCAAAAACAAATGGCATCCAAATAAGAAGTGCAATTACCATATTAATAAGAGCCAGTACAATAGCACGCCAATCATAATTGCAGGCTAAGAACGGTCCAATAAGTGGCGGCATTACAGTTGGAACAAAAATTTGAACTGGATTAACTAAACCAGCCTGTGTAGCCCAATAAGCTAAGGATACATTTACTAAAGGAGCTACAACAAACGGAATTAAATAGACAGGGTTAAAAACAACCGGCAGACCGAAAATAATAGGTTCATTAATATTAAAAATTCCTGGTGCTACAGCCATCTTTGCTATTGTTCGATAATCTTTACGCTTAGAAAACATTAAAATGGCAATAATTAATACCAGAGTTCCGCCTGCTCCGCCAAACCATGCAAAAACATTAAAAGAGTCGCGAACCCAAATATAAGGAACATGCTCACTATTTCTAACAGCGGTAACATTAATATTTTCTGGTGTCAGCCATAAAGAATCCATTACTGGCGTCAGTACACTTATACCATTAATTCCAAAGAACCAGAATATCTGAACCAAAAATGTAACTAATAAAACAACTCCAAAGCCCTGTCCTAAATTAACCAAGGGCCGTTGGATAGTAGTAAGCAGCCAATTACCAAAATATGTTCCTGTAAGCCTTTGAAAAGCATAATTAACAAAACCTACAATAAAAATAGAAAGCAGGATCGGAATCAGAGTGCTAAACGCCACCCATTCCGCATGCGGCATACTACTATCTACTTTTAGTCTAATTCTAGCCTTATAAAAGGTAATAAATAAAGCTGTCCCAATACAGCCAAAGATAATAGCTGTAAATAGGCCCATTGTAGAAAATTGTTTAATATCAAAAGCATTCTTAATATCAACTATATCCCCATCAATGCGCAATTTAACAGAATCACTAATGCTCATTGAAAAAGCAACTAAAGAAGCGACAGAACCTGCAAATCGGTTCACTTCATATATTTTAGCTAGATGATAACCCCAAGAAATTGCAAAATAAACAGCAAAAAGGGCAAATGTACCTTCCCATATGATGTTGTCAATTGCTACTACGGGCTGCATCAAAGAATAAAAAGTATCCCAATGCATTTGTACTTTAGCTGCTCTAATGATGCTATTAAATAGCATTGCAATTGAACCAGCCATTGTAATTGGCAGTAAAGAAATAAAAGTATCCCGCATTGCAACTAGCCAGTGTACTTGAGCTAAACGAGATGCAGGTGGCAAAACATAAGTTTCTAGCCATTTAACTAAAGATGACATTATTTTTCTCTTCTATCCTTTCGAGGATGATATCCTTTATTTTTCTTATTGCGCCAACGCTTCTTTTTATGCTTAGGCTTAATTTCCTTTACTTTCTTCTCTTGAGTTTCTGGCTCTTCTTTTTTTCGTTTTGGCTTTTCAGTCGTTAAACTATAGCCTGCAAAATATGCCCTTTGGACTTGATAAGTATCAGACAGTAATTTCTTTAAGTCTCTAAAGTCATGATCATCCCCAAGAGTGACAACAGTTCCTGATTTATTCATTCTGCCCGTTCTACCACTCCGATGCAAGTAAGTGTTCACTTCACTTGGAATTTCAAAGTTAATAACATAGCTAACATCAGGTAAATCTAACCCACGAGCTGCTAAATCAGTCGCAAATAAAAACTTAATTCGACCTGCTCTAAAATCACTAAGAATCTTTTCTCTATTTTGTTTACTAGTTTCATTACTTAAAACAGCAAATTTTGTCTTACTGTGACTAAAAATTCGAGCAAATCTCATTTCACTTTCTGTACTATCAAAAAAGAGAATGCCCTTAAACTTATCTAACTTTGCCAACCGCTGCAAAAACTGCATTTTATATTCATTTGAAACTTGTAAAAAGTAATGTTTAACTTCAGATTTTTGTTCTGGTCTTACATCAATCAGTAAGAAAGTATGATTAAACAAATCTTCAGCATCTTTCGTAATTTCTGACTCTGATGCTCCAAAAAGTAAGATTTGAGCAGACGAAGACAAATTTTGTCCTAATGAACTCAGCAAATCTAATTTTGTGAATTCTAAAATATCATCTGCTTCATCAATTACCAAAGCATTAATGTCTTGATACTTGATTCTATTCTCTGATAAAAAGTCAAAAAATCTCCCTGGTGTAGCAATTATTATTTCCGGCTTTTCCTTTTTTAAACGTTCTAATTGTCTTTTTCTATTTCCTGCTCCAACTAATGCAATTGTTTTTAATCCTAATGATTTTGCATAAGATAAAAGATTATTCCTAGTTTGAATCGCTAATTCAGTAGTAGGCTCTAAAATAATGCCTCGACCACCAATTTCGGCAATTCGCTCCATTACTGGTAAACCATAAGCTAAAGTTTTACCAGTACCAGTCTTAGCTAATCCTACGATGCTAGCACCATTACGAATGGCATCGTATGTTCTTTCTTGAATTAAGGTTGGTTTATTCTTATGTTCTTTTTCTAAAACTTGTGTAATTGCGTTTGAATACATTTTATTTCCTCTATTGTGTTCCTTGCTGACCATATAATTGCTCATACTGTGTATTAGTACCAATATAAGCAAACATAGTTACATCCCGTTCGAGATTATCTATATTTTTAACTCTTCCATTTTGAGTGTAACACCAAAAGGCATAGTGTCGCCTATCTTTTAAACTTGCTCCTGTATATAAAAATCTTGTTCCTGCAGGAAAGTAATTATGATAACGGTAATCACCAGCTATCATTACTCTTTTTCCAAGATTATTTATCATTTGAGCAAAAACTCCCATTCGCTTCCAATATGATTTAGTCAAGTGACTAGCCGCTGGAACAATCATAACAGGCAAACTTCCGGTGTTAGTTCCAACTTTATTCAAAAAGTATTGGTATTGTTCTTGATTACTTGTTTCATCACTATAAGCAATAATTGTACCAAAATTTAAGTTAGTTCCTTGAATTTGATCGCGATAAAGTAAATAATTATCGTCAAAATAAGATTTTCCTTGTGTTGATCGCAAATATACAAAAGAAATACCATTTTTTTCTAACTTATGTAGATCAATGTAATCTTTTGTTTGGTCTAGTTCAATGCCTAGTACACTCATATTTGAACCACGAGGAACAGTTGTATTTTGCCTCATATTAAAGTATCCCCACACTAGTCCTGAGAAAGCTAGAATAAGTAAGATAATAATACTTGGAAAAGTATATTTATGTCGATAACGATGCATTGCAGTCCCTCCATTAGCTATTTTAACGAACTTCTTCTTTCTACACCACTTTCATTAAGATTTAGTATAAAATGATATCATTACTAAAAGTTATAGATATATCGAAAGGAAAGCATAATCTTGAAAAGACAAATTAGCTTTGGTCAAGCCCTAGCTACAGTCGTTGGCACTGTAATTGGTGGGGGCGTTTTTTTCAAAATAGGAAGCATTAGTCATGAAACTGGCACTCCCTCATTAACTCTTTTCGTCTGGATTTTAGCCGGTATTGTTTCCATTGCTTCTGGCCTCACCGTATCTGAAATTGCGGCTGCTCTTCCAGTTACTGGGGGTTCTATCAAGTACATCGAGTATACTTACGGGAAAGTTTGGGGCTTTTTATTTGGCTGGGCTCAAATGCTAGTCTATTTTCCTGCTAATATCGCTGCTCTAAGCGTTATATTTGGACAACAATTTGTTGTTTTATTTAACCTGCCTGCTAAATACGCAACTTTAATTGCTCTACTGCTAGCCATATTTTTAATGGGGTTAAATTTTATTTCTACAAAATTTTCAACCCGGATGCAATCAGTCATGACTATTCTTAAGACCATCCCAATTGCTTTAATTGTGCTGTTTGGACTTTTTAACTCAAACAAAGTCAATATTACCCTACTTCCTTTAAGCTCTGGACATAATGTTTCTTTTTGGACAGGTTTAAGTGGTGGTTTACTTGCAGCTTTATTTGCTTATGATGGCTGGATTAACGTAACTAATTTAGCTGGCGAGATTGAAAAGCCTGAGAAAAACCTATCAAGAGCGATCATTATTGGACTATCGGCTATTACTTTAATTTATGTATTAGTCAACTACGCATTTTTAACCGCTATCCCTTTTAAAGAAATTATTGGGAATCAAAATACTGCCTATTTAGCTTCGTTAAAACTATTTGGTAGTTTAGGCGGTAAATTAGTTACTATTGGAATTTTAATTTCAGTTTATGGCGCAATTAATGGTTTTATGCTTACAGGAATGAGAATACCTTATACTTTAGCACGAAATAAAATGTTACCATTTTCTGATAAAATTAGTCGTACTAATGTTAATACAGGTGTGCCTACACTGAGTGCACTAATTATTCTTTTCGTATCTTTAATAATGATTCTACTAGGAACTTTTGACCTGTTAACTAATATGCTCGTTTTCGTCATGTGGACTTTTACCACCCTAATTTCAATTGCAGTAGTAATTTTGCGCTACCGCGAACCTAAACTGGAACGTCCTTATGTTGTTCCTTGGTATCCAATTGTCCCGATCATCTCAATTGGTGGTGGTTTATTCATTGTGATCAGTACTGTAATTAACGAATTCTGGCTCTCAATAACTGGTATAGGTCTAACCCTATTGGGCCTTCCTATTTATTACTATATGAAAAAACAGAATAATCGCCAATAATAAAGCTTATAGATAAAGGGTTGAAACTTCCACTAGCTAAGAAGGAAGTCTCAACCCTTTTTAACTTTATGATAAAGATATTTTGAATGATTAACGGTTTAAGTTTGCCTGAATAACTTCTGGTTTTAAAACACCCACATAAGGTAGATTACGGTAAGCATTTAAATAATCTAGTCCATAGCCAACTACAAATTCATTTTCAACTTTTGAGCCATAGTAATCTACAACCACATCATCTTCACGACGTTCTGTCTTGTTAAGAAGTGCGCAACACTTTACACTTTTTGCGCCACGTTCAATTAATAGATCCTTCATAAATTTTAAAGTATGACCAGTATCAACAATATCTTCAACCAGTAATACATCTCTACCTTTAACATCTGCTTGAACATCAATATCTAATCTAACTTTACCGGTTGATTCAAAGCCATCACCGTAGCTTGAAACATCCATAAAGTCATTTTGCATTTTTACGTTCATATGGCGTGTTAAATCAGTCATAAAGTATACAGCACCCTTTAGTACCCCAATGACTAATGGAAACTTACCAGCGTAATCCTCAGTTAATTGCTTACCTAGCCTTTGACAGATCTCTTCGATGTCATCTTGACTAAATAAAACACGATCAATAATGTTGTCAATATTATCACTATTTTGCATTTTAACCCTCTATATCCTTTTATAAATGCGTTGTTAATAGTAGAATTATAACATTTAATTAGATAAAAAAGCACCTATCTTGAGGTGCTTTTTCCGATTATTTATCTTTTTCTTTATCGCTTTGATCGCTATTTTCTGAATCACCATTTTCACTGGCTTGATCAATCTTAGAAACGAGGAACCAACGCATGAATCCCTGTTCAATGTTTACTAGCTTAAACTTAAAGCCTTCTAAATCAACAGATTCACCCTTCTTTAAGTTAGGATAGTGTTCCATCATATAACCACCAATGGTAATAATATCACTATCTTCGAATGCCTTTAGCTTAGTATGGAAGTAGCGTTCAAAATCATATAAAGTAGTCTTTCCTGAAACGTGAATATTTCCATGATCATCGCGGACAATATATTCGTCTGAAACATCATCGATTTCATCCTTAATTGATCCGAAGAGTTCTTCATAAATATCTTTATCAGTTACAATTCCACTTGTTCCACCATACTCATCAACTACTAAAACAATTGGTGTGTGCTTTTTAATCATTAATTTCAAAATATCTTGAATTAACATTGATTCAGGCACAGTAATAATCGCTCTAATAATTCTAGTAATCGGAACATTAGGATTTTCCTGATCTTGACTTACGATATCATAAGCATAAACGTATCCTACAACATCATCTTTATCGTTATCACGCACAACTGGGAAACGGCTAAAGCCATCTTTAATGTATTTCTCTAAAGCCGTCTTCACATCATCAGTAGCATTTAAAACTTGAAGTTGGGTACGATCTGTCATGATATCTTTAGCAACTTTGTCATTTAATTCAAAAGCACGTTCCATGTACAAAAGATCGTCTTTATCAAGTGAGCCGCCAGTTACAGCGTTACGAGATAAACGTAAGATTTCAGATTGTGAATAAACTTCACTTTCTTCATCAGCTGACTGCATTCCCAATAGATGCAGCAATCCATTAGCACTATGGTTAAGTAACCAGACGAATGGATATACAATCGTATGGAAAGCAGCTAAAGGAGTAACAACTGCCATTAAACACTTAACAGGCATGTCAATAGCAATATTCTTAGGAACAATTTCAGTTACAACAACTTCTAAATAAGTTAGCAATACAACACCTAAAGTTGCTCCTAATACTCCACTAGTCTTTGCTCCAAACCAAGGTGTCATTTTAAACACATCGGTCAATAATTCTTCAATAGTTCCTTGACCAATCCAACCTAAAATAACACCAACTAAAGTAGTACCTACTTGAGTGGTAGATAATGACTCATTCAAGTTATGAACCATATGTAGAGCACGCTTTAGTTTCTTAGGATTGCCTTGACCGTTTGCCAGCATATCTTCTAGCTGACTCGATCTAGTTTGCACTAAAGCAAATTCAGCAACAACAAAGAAAATTGCAATTAAAAACGTTATGAAAATAACAATTAAATTAGTAGTTATAGTACTTGTAGACAAGTGATCTTCACCTTTTTTATATATTAAATAATTACATCTCTATTTTAGCATTATTTTTCTGAATCAGGGATCCAGTTTGCAACTAATCCGGGATGATTATAATTTTCTTCAATATTACTTGAAACCTGCTTATTATAGGAATTAGCTGGTAGTTCAACTTTCTCGCGTAAATTATGTTTTAAATCAATAAATCCTAACTTCAAAAACTTCCTATTTTTAATCTTAAAATGATAGCCTGTAAAGTAAGCTTTATTTCCTGGGATTTTTTTACAATCTGCTAAACTGAACTTCATTACTACATTATTTAATTCAATAAAAGCATAATAATCATTTTTACCAAGATAGGTAACTTCTTGCTTCACTGGTATCTTTTTATAAATTGAGGGTAAGTGTGACGGAGTCTGAATATCAGCTACATATTTAAACGCCTCGATTTCTTCTGGATCATAATATTTATTAGAAAAAATCTGAGCATCGTATTCTCTAACCATCGGTGTCAAATAGTGATTTTCATTGACATATTCTGTTGATTCCTTATTTTTAAAATACGCTATCCCAAGAAAAGTTACTAAAAATACAGTTATTACCCCAAATAAAGTATAAGTAATTTTATTATGTACACATAAAAATGGAATCAATCCAACAAATAAAAAAATCGTTCCTAAAATTAAAATATAACCTGGCAATGTATAATTGAACCATTTATCCCAATTAGCCCATTGCTCGGGAGAAACTAACAGCATCATTCTTCTTCTCCTTTGTTTTTTTATAATTATGTCATATTTTAATTTTATTTTAAATAAGTAAGCAAAAAACTCTTGAAGAATTCCATCTAATATATTAGGTATCCTTTAATTCTTCAAGAGTTTCTCAATTAGATATCTTTTTTAATCTTTAAAACTTCATCTAACGGTACACGCTTAGACTTGTAATTATTAATTGTTGCCTTCTTATTAGGATATCCTAAACCAATCCCAATTCCGATTGATTCATCCTCTGGAATATCCAAATATTTTCTTATTACATCTGGATATTTAACAAAGGCCTGCGCAGGCATTGTGCTTAAGCCGCGATTATTAGCAGCTAACATTAATGTCTGAGAAAACGCACCTAAGTCAAAAATTGACCAAGCGGGAGATTTTTTAGGAATAGTCAAAAATACGATCACAGGAGCATTAAATAGTTTCACTTGGGCTTGATCAAAAGTATCAGATTCACCACGTAAAAAGTAATCTAACGTTTCACTCATTGTTGCCATGTTCTTACTTGGGAATGTATCCCACTCAACTTTTAGCAATGAGGCAAAATCTTCATGTGGTTCTTCATGAGCCAAGGCCTTCTCCTCATGATCTTTTCTTATTGCTTTTGCCACCTCACCTTCAGCTACATAAATTCGCCATGGTTGTGAATTTAGTAATGATGGTGTTCTTTGTGCCTCTTCGATTACCTTAATCACAGTTTTTTCGCTTACTCTTTGATCAGTAAACTTTCTTGTTGCATGTTCACTTGCTAAAACATCTTTAAAATCCATCTCATCATCCCTTCCTACAATATCTTTTTTATTAAAATTACACTTACTTTACTTAATATATTATAACAATAAATGTCACACTAACAATACAATGATTTTTTAATAACTACAATTAAAAAAGATCGGAAATTAATCCGATCTTTAAAAAATAATATATTTAATTTAAGCCATTCCATTGCCATTCAGTAACTTCAGGCATATCTTTACCGTTATCACGGATATATTGATGATGTTTAGCAAGCAAGCTATCCATTTCATCAATGAAATCGGCATTCTTTTCACTGAGCTCAGGAATACTTTCTACTACATCTTTTGCTAAATCATAGCGATCCATGTGGTTTAAAACACGCATATCAAAAGGAGTGGTAATGTCACCATTTTCTTCATAGCCATGAATATGAACATCGTCTTTTCCACGGCCACGATCAAACCAAATTGATTCCATCATTGGCTTAAATCCATGCCATGCAAAGATAACTGGTGTACCTTTAGGGAAAAGACGGTTGAATTCTTCATTGCTAATTGCATTTGGATTCTTTTCTGGTGACATTAACTTCATTACATCAATCACATTAATATAGCGAATCTTTAAGTCTGGGAATTTCTTATGAAGTAAGTCAATGGCAGCTAAAGATTCAATTGTTGGTTCAGTACCAGTTGAAGCAAAAACAACATCTGGCTTAGCACCCTTATCAGTTGATGCCCAGTCAACATAACCAAGGCCTTTATCAACTAATTTCTTAGCTTCTTCAATTGAGAACCATTGAGGACGAGGTTGTTTAGAAGTTACTAACACATTGATGCATTCACGATCTCTAAATGCCTTATCAGATACAGCAAGAAGTGAATTAGTATCCGCTGGCAAGTATTCGTGAATTAAATCTGGACGATTCTTTTCATACAAATGAGTCAACATACCGGGATCTTGGTGAGTATAACCATTGTGGTCTTGCTGGAAAACAGTTGAAGTATCAACTAAGTTTAAGGCTGGATAATCATGTCTCCAAGCTTGTTCTTTAGCTTTTCTCAACCATTTCATATGTTGAGTAAGCATTGAATCAACTACACGGCCAAATGCTTCATAAGTAGCAAAGAATCCGTGACGACCAGTTAACACATATCCTTCAAGCCAACCTTCATCTTGGTGTTCTGACAATTGTGAGTCAATCACACGACCTTCGTGAGCCAAGTTTTCATCGTTTGGAGTATGAATATTTTCCATCCATTGACGTTTTTGATTATCTAAAAGTTGGAACAAACGATTAGACTTAGTTTCATCTGGACCAAAACCGCGGAAATTAGTTGGGTTCAAGTCAGACATCTTATCTAAATATTTTGCCCATTCAGCCATATCTTGTTTTTCAACAGAGCCAGGTTTATCAAATTTAATTGCAAAGTCGCGGTAATCAGGCATATTTAAGACTTTTGGATCAATACCACCATTGGTTACTGGATTCATAGCCATTCTTTGGTCGCCTGATAAGGTATTTTCCTTAACAATATCTTTTGGTGAGCCATCTTCATCGAATAATTCTTCTGGCTTATAGCTTTCCATCCAATCAGTAAGCATTTCTTTATGAGTCATATCATCTTGAGCAACAGGAATTGGAATTTGGTGAGCACGGAAACTATTTTCAATTGGATTGCCATCTAGATCAAATTTTGGACCCGTCCAACCCTTAGGTACTCTAAAGACAATCATTGGCCACTTCACTAAGGAATCATCGTTGTTTTCACGCGCATGTTTTTGAATAGACTTAATCTCTTCAACAACTTCGTCCATTGTCTTTGCCATTTCTTGGTGAACTTCCATATGGTCTTTATAACCATTAAATTCGCCGTCTTTATATGCAGAAACAAAGTATGGCTTCCAACCCATTCCTTCAAAGTACTTAGTTAAGTCTTCATCACTCATTCTAGAAACGATAGTTGGGTTAGAAATCTTAAAGCCATTAATTTGCAAGATCGGAATAACTGCACCATCTTTAATTGGATTAATGAACTTACTTGAAAACCAAGAAGTAGCAAGTGGACCAGTTTCTGATTCACCATCACCAATTTCAACTGCTGCAATTACGTCTGGATTATCTAAAATTGCACCAACACCGTGGGACAGTGAATATCCTAATTCTCCACCTTCATGGATGGATCCAGGAGTTTCTGGAGCAGCATGAGAAGCAACTCCACCTGGAAAACTAAATTGCTTAAATAACTTAGCCATTCCCTTTTCATCTTGAGTAATTTCTGGGTAGCGTTCAGTATAAGAACCATCTAAATATGAGTTCGATACCATTACTTGACCACCGTGACCAGAACCTTCAATGTAGAACATGTTTAAATCATATTTCTTAATTGCACGATTTAAATGTGCATAAATAAAGTTCTGTGGCACAATTGTACCCCAGTGACCAATTGGCTTAGGTTTTACATCTTCTGCCTTTAATTCTCTTTTAAGTAAAGGATTACTCATTAAAAATAATTGTCCCACTGATAAGTAGTTAGCTGCACGCCAGTATGCGTCAACACTCTTTAAGTATTCTTGAGAATCGTAATTTACTGCCATAGCTATATCTCCTTGAAATAGTTTTCATTTCCTTATTACAGTAATATCATATAGTATCAAATGCATAAATTCAACTTTTAAGAAAATTGGGACGGTCCAATTATAATTACTTACTTTTTATATTTTCCTCCTCAAGTACTTCCCGAATCTTAATATTCTTTTTAAAATATTTTCGATACTGGGGATCAAGCTTATTATCTGTGATCAAAATATCAGCTTGCTTGCAATCCATTACCTTATACGGCGAAGATCTATCTTCTTTAAATTTATATTCTTCTGCCAGTAAAATAACTGTTTTGGTTCGATTAACTACTTCTCTTTCAATTTGTGCATCAGAGTGATTAATTACAAAAACTCCATTTTTATTAACCGATGATGTCCCAATTACGGCAATATCAAATTCATATTTATCTATTTCTTTTAAACTATTTAAAGAAGATGTATAGTGATTCTCTTTATGTCAACTACCCCAGAATGAATTCTGGGGCTTGGTGGTTCGTTAGCTTGCGCTAACTATTTCACCAATTTGCTTAGATACAGGCTTAACTTGTTTGAATTGCGAAAATCCAAACAGCGGTTTTTCCAATTACCAAAGCCTTTTGAGTCCGCAAGTTGCCAAACGGACTACAGTCTATTTAGATTGCTTTTTTTATTTTAGGATTTTTCCAAATACCTTTGCTTTTTTCTAAGATGTTTACAGAAGCATTCCAATCTCTTATATGATAACTTCCGCATACTGGGCAAGTCCATTTCCGATCCTTAAGCGTAAGTTTCTTATAGCCGTTTTGTCCCATTATGTTTCCGCAATTATGACACCTTTGCGTAGTAAATTTTGGATCAATCGTGACAAACTTTTTGCCATGAAGATCAGCTTTATATTCGAGCATGGTTAAGAAACTCCGCCATCCTACATCAGAAATAGATTGGGCAAGAGCATGATTCTTTAAGAGATTTTTACTTCTTAGTTCTTCGGCTACTACTAAATCGTGGTTTTTGATTAATGCAGTAGAAAGAACCTGCAAGAAGTCTTGTCTCTGTCTGCGAATCCTGTCGTGCAGTTTAGCTACGGCTAGGCGCTGTTTTTGATAGTTCTTGGATTCACACAAAGAGCGTCCTTCTTTTTTGGCTCTGCGTTCTCTACGTGAAAGTATTCTTTGAGCGTGGGCGAGCTTTTTCTTGGCTCTGCGATAAAACCTTGGATTAGCTACTATTGCACCGTTAGAATCCGTCAAGAAATTATCCAAGTTAAGATCAATGCCGATCTGCTTTTGTGTTTTAGCATAGTCTTTGACAAAGGCAATATCACTTCCCAGCTGTAAAGAAAGACAAAATAAAAGACGCAAGCTATGAAAAGCACTACGTCTACAATACTCATTATCATTTGATTTGGTGTACCAAATACCGCAATCATCTTTTTACAAATACCAATTTAGCCGAAGAAATGCGAAAGCTTTTATTGCAGATTGCCGAGGATAATCAAATTAAGATAGAAAAAATGGAGATCATGCCCGAGTATGTTCACTTATTGGTTAGCTTTAAGCCTTCTAAATCTGGTTCTAGTGTAATCAAGGCTCTAAAAGGCAGAAGTGGCAGGTTGTTTTTGCAGGCACATCCCGAAATTAGGCAAAACAAGATGTGGGGCGGACATCTATGGTCGCCAAGCTATTATTTTGGCAGTGTAGGCAATATGTCAAAAGAAGTGGTAGAGAAATACATCAACGATCAAGTCTATAACGCAATCAAAGACGGTAAGCCCTATCCATCCGCGCATTAAAATACGGGGATTTACGAGCGGATTTCATTAAATAGCCGCCTAATAAGATCACATTGGGCAAGTTATCCATCATTAGGGCACTCGCATTATCAATCGAATTTGTCATAACGGTTGCATTTAGGTCCTTAAGACAGGGACACAACTGTGAAATAGTAGTTGACGCATTTAAGTAAATTAACTTATCGGCTGTTAAATATTTTGCTGTCATCTTAGCTATTTTTTCTTAATGGGCGATAAAACATGGGATCTAAAATTATAACCTGGGACGATCCCCTGTTTAATTCTCATCAATCCACCATGAATTCGAATCGCTTGACCCGTATTGGTTAATTTAATTACATCCCTTCGAGCCGTATCAAAAGAGATTAGAAAAATCTATTACAAAGCACGATGAAATCATCACAGTATTAAAAGATTTATATACTAGTTTCAAAAAAGTTCAAATTAAAGCATATCTTCCGCTTGAGCAGACAATTTTAAAAGTCATCGCCAAAGCTGAAAACCACGATGACGCAGCTGCTTGGAGTAATAAGTTAGTTATATATTTGCAATCTCAAATAGTACTTAAGCAAATTCCGATTACCACGGAACAAGATACTTTAATTAATTTCCTCAGTGAGCAATGTAAAAACACTAACTTAAACTATGTATATCTGTCTCCTGTTGACGATAGCTTGCAATTTGATTAAGCTACTCGTCCTATACAAAAAGCCATTGTTTCTCTCATCCCCCGAGAAAAACAATGGCTTATTTTTTATTCTTGACTTAAATTAACAAAAGTATTGTACTTCATGTATTTATAATGAATTCTCATATTTGAAACTTCAAATGGAGTTCCATCATCTAAAAAGAAAATACCCTCCATTACACCTACAGGTTCATTAGGTGCCAACATCAGTTTAGACTGATCTTCTAAAGTTGATGGCTCAACTGTAATTGTTAAGAATGAACGAGTTACAGTTTTATTTTGTGTATCTTCTAAGTAGTTAAAGAGTGAGCCTTTAAGAATATCTGGATTTAATTCTGGAGTAATCTTAATAGGAATAAAACCTGTTTCAATTAAAAATGGCTGATCATCTAATAAACGAAGTCGTTTTATTTGATAAACAAAATCTGAATCTTTTAAAAATAAGTCTTGTCTCAAATCTTCGTCAGCCTTAATTACCTGATAGTCTAACAGCTCAATACTTTGCTTCTTACCGGGAACACTAAAGGAATCAGTAATACCTAAATTTGATCCCTCATACTTAAAAAGTGCCTGATTTTTCAAATAGAGCGGATTAATAAATGTTCCGCTACCTCTTTTTTTAAAAACTATCCCTTGCTGAGCAAGCAAACCTAAAGCGCGTTTCATCGATGAACGACTTACATGATAATAGTCGCTTAGGCTTCGCTCATCAGGCAAACGCATATCTTCATATTCATTATTAAGTATTTTTTGTTTAATATCGCGCATTACTGAGCGATAGACTAAATCAGTCATTATTTTCTCCCATTATTAGCAGTCTTGATACTATCAATGAACCAAGCTGCAAACTTCTCTGTATCAACGTCTGTTGCAATTTGTGCATTATGTTTTTCACTTAAGAAATCCATCACACTAGCACCATATGTATAGCGTCCAGCTAATTCAATTTCAACATTAGCTGGCTTTAAAGTAAAGAATTCAGGATGAAGCATAATTCCAACTGCTGTTGGATCATAAATCTTAATTCGAGTATCTCCATCAGGTTCATGAATATTAGAAAACATTGAATAAAGCATTTTACCAACTTCGCCGCATTCTTTAATCTTGTCCATCTGATCTTGAGTTAAATGGGCCTTATCTCCAATTTCAAGTGGAGCTACATAAACTGGCAAGCCGGAATGGAAAACAATTTGTGCCGCTTCTGGATCACCCGCAATATTATACTCTGCAAATGGACTATGGTTTCCATGTCCAATGTTTCCACCCATAATATAAACTTCGGCAATATTTTCTACCACATCAGGATACTGCTTAAATAAAAGGGCAAAGTCAGTTAAAGGACCGACTCCTAATAGAGTAACTTTTTCAGGACTGTTTTTAATTGTTTCATACATCTTCGTAGCTGCAAGTCCTGGATCTAATAAATCATCGCTAGCTTTTTCGAATTCAAAGCCAGCAATTCCCGTTTCACCATGAACAGAAGCTGCACTAATTGCTGGACGTACTAATGGCTGATTAGCTCCTTTGACTACAGGAACTTTTGTGTGTAAAAAGTTCTCTAAATCAAGAGTATTTTGTAAAGTATGTTCTAAAGAAACATTTCCCCATGTTGGGACAATCATTTTAACATCAAGTTCATCTGCAAAAAAACTGATTGTCATTGCAGCAACATCATCAATACCTGGATCTGTACTAATAATTAAGGGCTTTTTTGACATAAAGGTCCTTCTTTCTAAATATACGTATCATATTCATTATGAACTAAGATTTGTTACAAAAAAAGACTTGAACTGATCAAGTCTTTTAAAAATTATATTAATTTTTCTTTTTGTCTTCGATTGTACCATCACTATGTGCAATGATGACTTCATCACACATGTCTAAAAACAAACCATGCTCAACTACACCAACAGTGTGGTCCAAATAATCAGCTAAACCGTGTGGTACTGGAGTTGGATCAGCAGCTAAATCAATGATGTAATTACCGTAATGCGTTACATAACGCTTACCCTCATCATCTAAACGCCATTGAGGCTTCAAACCTTCTGCTTCAAAACGCTTAAAGTTTTGTTCAGCAGATACTGGTAATACTTCAACTGGAAGCGGAAAACCGCTCAGATGGTGAACAAGTTTTGATTCATCAACAATCCAAATAATTTTCTTTGAGTTGATAGCAACATTTTTTTCTAAAGTTAAGGCACCACCGCCGCCTTTAATTCCATCTAAATTATCGTCTACTCGATCAGCGCCATCTACTGTTAAATCAGCTTGATCAATATCTGCTAACTCATCAACCTTAAAGCCCAGTCCTTCAAGTTGCTTCTTACTACGATTAGAAGTAGTAACAATATGCTTTAAACTAAACCCTTCTTTTTCTTTGCGTTCACCTAATGCATCGATAAAAAATGCAACTGTTGAGCCTGTTCCAACTCCTAAAACAGAATTAGGCTCTACCATCTTAGCAGCTTTAGTAGCTGCTTCTTTTTTTAATTGATCTTGCTCTGTCTTATTCATTAGTTTTTCTCCTTCAAAGCTTCTTCAACTACTTCTCTAGTTGGAATAGATGGAAATGCACCTAATTTTTGGACTGTAAATGAGGATGATTTGGATGCATAAATCACACTATCTCTTAAGTTACTTAAATCAGGCTTCAATTCGCTAGATAAAGCACCTAAGAATGTATCACCAGCTGCCGTTGTATCAGCTGCCTTTACTTTGAAAGCTGGAACAATTTCTTCAATATCTTCATAAGAAACATAAGATCCACGTTCACCGATTGTGATAATTACACCCTTAATTCCCATTTGATGAAAAATTTCACTGCTCTTCTTCATTGACTCTTCACTGTCAACTTTAATTCCTGTAATACTCTCAGCTTCAGTTTCATTAGGAGTAATCAAGTCGGTTAACTCTAATAATTCTTCTGGAATATCAGTACGAGCAGGCGCAGGATTTAAAATAGTAATTTTACCAGCTTCTCTAGCAACCTTAAAAGCTTCAATAGTTGCTTCAATTGGTGTTTCAAATTGAGCAATCACAAAATCACTATCTTCAATTTGACTTTTCGCATTTCTAACATCTTCTGCTGTTACGTCAAAATTTGCACCATGTTGAATAATAATTGAGTTTTGTCCTGTCTCTTGAAGCAAAATATAAGCTTGTCCAGTTTGTTGGTTTGGGGTTACAGCTACATGGTCAACATTAATTCCATTTTCTTTAAATTGCTCAAGCATAAAACGACCATTGTCATCATCCCCAACCCGTCCAACAAAAATTGTTTCATTTTTTGCTCGACTACTTGCTACAGCTTGATTGGCTCCCTTACCACCAGCAGCTTTTGAAAATTCAGACATTGCTATTGTTTCTCCTGGTTGAGGAAGTTTCTTGATATGCATAATATTATCAACGTTAATTGACCCAACAATTGTAACTTTATTCATGGTATTTCCTTCCCTGTATGGCAATATTTACTTTCATTATAGCAAAAAAGCATTCCATACACGGAATGCTTTGCATAAATATATTTATCCTATTCACCTTCACCTGGACGTTGACCAAGTTCAGCTGACATCATCCAAATTCTTTTTTCAATCGCGGTATGATAAGAAATCAATAAATCATTAGTTGAGTTGTCTCCTTCTCCTTCACTAATCTTGATCCCTCTTTCATAATCATCTCGCAATTGTTTGTATGCATTTATAATTAGTTGGAATCTTTCTTCGATTGATAAATCCCAACTACCAATTTGATCTGGAACGTTAGTTTCTTCCAATACTTCCTCGTAAGTAGAAATCGGATTACCATTAATGGCGATCAATCTTTCAGCAACCCCATCTTGCTGCTCAGCTAATTCCTCCATTACACCATCTAAATACGGATGCAATTTTAAAAATCCTCTTCCAAGCATATACCAATGGTGTTGGTGGACAACCATGTGAGTTTGAGTTAAATCAGCAATAATTTCATTCATAATTTTTTTAGTTTTTGGATAAGCCATACAAAAGCCTCCTTAAAATATTAAACAATGTCTTTAGCTTCATCATAACTATAAAAAATACTAAAAGCTACTTATTTGCTTAGTTAGTAAACAACTAAACCAATTGCCAAAAAGGCTAAACAAATCCCAAATTCAATAACTAACAGTTTCCAACAAAACTTAAACCATTTATTGAACCCAATATTTACCATCATTAAGCTCATTAAAATTAATCCAGTTGGTGCAATTAAACTAATAAATCCTTGACCCCAATTATAGGCATCAATAATGCTTGCGCGATCAATGCCAACCACGTTAGCTAGGGGTGCCATAATTGGCATTGAAAGCACTGCTAAGCCAGATGATGACTGAATAAAGAAACCAAGAACAATGTAGACCAGGAACATAAACCAAATAAATAATAACGGCGGCATCCCTGAAACTTGTTGACTAAAGAAATTCATAATTGTATCACTTGTATGACTTTCTTCCATCACAATTGAAACAGCACGTGCTAGGCCAATTGTTAAAGCTACACCTAATAAATCGGCTGCACCATTTACAAAGCTCTCGACAAATTTATGCTCACTTAAGCCTGAAATAAAGGCAAAAATATATCCCGTTGCTAGGAAGACAACGGCAATTTCAGTAAAGTACCATCCCTTTTGTTGAACACCCCAAATCATTACGATAAAGGCAATCGCAAAGACAAGCAAAGTTAATTTTTGACGCCAAGTAAATTTACTGTCCTGCATATCTTCATTCTGATCCATATATTCTTGATCTTCTTTAGCAAAGTCATTATAAACATATGAAGCTTTAGGATTCTTTTGCACTTTTTTAGCATAAAGAATCACATAAATCATCCCTACAATAACACAAGTTGCCCACATGCAAATCCTAAGTGGCAGTGCATCTGTAAAATTGACCCCAGCAGTATTAGAAGCAATTACCGTTGAAAATGGGTTAATAGTTGATGCCATCGTCCCAATGCTTGTACCTAAAAAGATCGTTGCAACAACAGTCATTCGATCAAACCCGGCTAATAAGAAAACTGGAATTAAAATTGGATAAAAGGCCATTGTTTCTTCAGCTAGTCCAAAGGTTGTTCCACCAATGGCGATCAATCCCATTACTAAAACAATCAATAAAACTTGCTTACCCTTAATCTTTTTAGAAAGTGCCTGCATTCCGGCATCAATTGCACCATTTGCATGAACGACTCCAATACAACCACCTAGAATCAAAACGAAGGCAATAATATCAATACTTTGAGCAATCCCGTTTACTTGAGAAGAAAGAAATTGATAAATCGCTCCACCGAGTCCTGGCTTTTTCTGATTGATTTTTTCATAAGAATCAGGAATAGCTACGGGTTTATAGATCGTGCCACTAGTAAACTTTTTAACATTAATCTTAACTTTATATTTATCTAACGTTTTTTGTGTCGCTGCTTCTTTATGTTTGCTACCATTTGGTTTTGTAATTACAAACTCTTTACTTGGTTGATCATATTCAAGAGTTGCATAATTACCTGAAGGTATAAAAAACGTTAAAATCTGTACCAATAATAAAACGATAATAATAACTGTATATGCTGTTGGAAATTGATGTTTCTTCTTTTTTTGCACTGTATCGCTCATAACTTCTCCCTACTTAATACTACAGTTTAATTTATAGTTTCATTATAGATTTCTTTTCTATTATTTGCACGCGCTTACAACCGAGAGTATAAAGTTAAATAAAAATAGGAACTCTCATAGTGAAGGTTCCTATTTTTCTGTATTCAGATTTTCTTTTTTAAGTAGACCATATCAATCAATTGTTGGTCTGCTTCATAAAAATATTCAATTTTATAATTCAGTCATTTCATCGGTATCTTTAGTATTTAAATCTACTAATTCTCCCGACATTTTATAGATAACCCATTGTGCTAGATTAACTACGTGGTCACCAATACGTTCAAGTAAACGAATTACCATAAAGTAGCTTGAAGAAGCAACCGCTGCTTCTGGATCTTGCTTAATTCCAGAAATAATTAACTTACGAGCTTTTACGTAATCTTCATCTACTTCATCATCTTTTTTAGCAACTTCACGAGCCAATTTTTCATCACCTTGTACATAGGCCTTTAAAACTTGATCTAACATAAAGTTAACTTTCTTGGACATTGACTTAATAATTGCTTCAACTTCCGGAATACGAGGATTTCCCTTTACTCGAATTGTTTCCCAAGCAATTGAATTAGCATTTTCACCAATTCGTTCTAAATCATTAGTAGCTTTTAAGATACTAATAACATTTCTAAAGTCACTAGCCACTGGTTGTTGAAGAGCCATCAATTTCAAGGTTCTTTTTTCAACTTTTGTAGCAGCACGTGACACCTTTTGATCATCTTTGACTAAGCTTTGCGCTAATTTCTTATCATGTTCAACGAAAGCTTGCGTTGCTTCGTCAATTGCTTCACTGACATCAATACCCATTCCCATGAAACGAGTATTCAACTTACGTAATTCATCTAAAAAAACTTCATGCATCTTAAAAATCTCCTTTATTAACCAAAACGTCCATTCAGATAATCACTAGTAATTTGCTTTTTCGGATTCATAAACATATCTGATGTCTTGCCGTACTCAATTAAGTCTCCGCTCATTAAGAAAGCAGTGTAGTCACTAATTCGAGAAGCTTGTTGCAAGTTATGCGTTACCATGATAAAAGTAAAATCATGCTTTAATTCAAGAAGAGTTTCTTCAATCTCACTACTTGAAATTGGGTCAAGAGCACTAGTAGGCTCGTCAAGCAGAACCACTTTTGGACGAACTGCTAAAGCACGAGCAATACAAATTCTCTGTTGTTGTCCTCCCGAAAAGGCTTGAGCGATTCGATCTAAATTATCTTTAGTCTCTTTCCAAATGGCGGCTTGCTTTAGACTTTCTTCAACTCGCTGGTCGATTAATTCTTTATCTTTAATGCCAGCAATTCTAAGACCATAAGCAATATTATCATAAACCGAAAATGGAAACGGGCTTGGTTGCTGAAACACCATTCCAACATTCTTACGCAACTCTACCAAGTCCATTTTAGGACCGTAAATATTTTCATTTTCGAATTTAATCTCACCACTAATATGAATATTAGGTATGTCATCATTCATTCTATTTAAACAGCGAAGAAAGGTTGATTTTCCGCATCCTGAAGGACCAATTAAGGCAGTAAGTTCTTTTTCTTCAAAGTCTAGGCTAATACCATGTAAAGCCTCAACATTTCCATAGCTTAGGTGAACATCTTTACTTGTAATAATATTTTCCACAGTAAACCCCTTATCCAAAACTTCCGCGAATGTAGTCTTCCGTAATTTCACCCTTAGGATTAGTAAAAATATTTTCAGTAGTGTCATACTCTAAAACATGACCTAAATGAAAGAAAGCTGTGTAATCACTAATACGACTAGCTTGTTGCATATTGTGCGTTACCATGATCATTGTATAGTCAGTTCTCAACTGCTTAAGAGTATCCTCAAGTTTAGAAGTAGAAACAGGATCAAGAGCACTAGCGGGCTCATCAAGCAGCAAAATTTCGGGCTTCAATGCAAGAGCTCGCGCAATACATAAGCGCTGCTGTTGACCACCAGACATTGCCAATGCACTCTTATCTAACTTATCCTTAACTTCATCCCATAAAGCAGCTGCTCTTAAACTTTCTTCTACAATTTGATCTAATTTTTGCTTATCATTTTCACCATTTGCTTTTAGAGCATAAGTAATATTTTCTCTAATTGATTTTGGAAATGGATTAGGCTTTTGGAAAACCATTCCAATATTTTTTCTTAACTGGTAAACGTTAATATTGTTTTTATTGATATCTAAGCCATGGTACCAAATTTCACCGTCTACTCGAGCCACTTTATCATTCATTCTATTAAGACAACGTAAAAAAGTAGACTTTCCTGAACCAGATCCTCCAATTAAGGCTGTGATAGTTTTTTTCTTAAATTGAAGACTAGCATTAAAAAGCTTTTGAACGCTACCTCCATAAAAAACACTAAGGTCTTGCGTCGAAATAATCTGCTCATCTTTATCAAATTGATGAATATATGTCGGGGCTTCATTTACATTTTGCATAAATTTCTCCTTATGACTTAGCAGCTGTTAATTTGCGGTATAAATGATTACCCAAGGCACGTGCACCAAGATTGAATAAAATTACCACAATAATTAATAAAGCAGAAGTTGCAGCTGAAACAATTGTTGCATCGGGGATGATTCCTTCAGTATTAACCTTCCAAATGTGAACAGCTAAAGTTTCTGCTGGGCGCATCACATTCAAAAAACTAGTTGGACTAAATGGGTTCCAATTACTATAGTCAATTGTAGATCCACTTTGACCTGCAGTATAAATTAAGGCAGCGGCTTCACCAAAAATTCTACCAGCACTCAAAATAATACCAGTTAAAATTCCTGGTAAGGCTGCTGGCAAAACGATCCCGCGAATTGTTTTCCAGTTAGATAAACCCAAGGCAAGTCCCGCATCTCTTTGCGCTTGTGGAACACCTTCAATAGCTTGTTCAATATTACTAGTTAGTGTTGGTAAATTAAAGAATGTAAGAGCCAAAGCACCAGAAATAATTGAAAATCCAAAACCAAACTGTACTACAAATAGTAAATAACCAAATAAACCAACAACAATTGAAGGAAGTGAGCTTAAAATTTCAATCGTTGTTCTAATTAAGTTAGTAAACCAATTATCTTTAGCATATTCTGCTAGATAAATACCTGCTCCCAAAGCAATAGGAAGTGAAATAATTAAGGTTAATACTAGCAAATATAAGGAATTAAATAGCTGATCTCTTACTCCTCCACCAGCTTGATAGGAAGAAGCCTCAGAAGATAAAAAATGCCATGAAAGATGTGGTACACCCGAAACCAGAATATCGCCTAAAATCCCAAAAAGGATTATTACCACAATACTCACTAAGGTATAAATACCAGCAGTAGCAATCTTATTACGAGTTTTTGCATTCATTATTTCTGTCCTCTCTTTCCAATTAAGCGGACTAAGAAGTTAAAGACCAAAGACATAATTAACAATAGAAGGGCTAATGACCAAAGTGCATTGTTGGGTAAAGTTCCCATAACTGTATTTCCCATTTGACTAGTTAACTGACTAGTTAAAGTAGCAGATGGACTTACTAAGTTAGCTGGCATTAAAACTGCATTACCAATAACCATCTGTACAGCTAAGGCTTCACCAAAGGCTCTAGCCATCCCAAAAATTACCGCTGTCATGATTCTAGGCGAGGCAACTCGCAAAATCACCTTATAGATTGTTTGCCATTTAGTTGCACCTAAAGCTAAAGAAGCTTTCCGGTAATCAGATGGCACAGCTTTTAAACTATCAACAGTTAGTGAAGTAATTGTAGGTAAAACCATGACAAATAAAACTAAAGTCGCTGATAAAATACCAAACCCGGTTCCACCAAAAATATTTCTAATAAAAGGAACAATAACTGTTAATCCCAAGAATCCATAAACAACAGACGGAATTCCTACCAATAATTCAATTACTGATTGTAAAAAGCGTGCACCCTTTTTAGAAGAATACTCAGTCATAAATAAGGCTACTGCAATTGCAAATGGGGTTGCCACTAAAGCAGCTAGTAAGGTTACAGAAAACGAAGTTACAATCATCGCTGCTGCTCCGACGTGATTCTTCCCTTCACCTGGATCCCAATCACTAGAAGTTAAAAATTGAAAAACATTCACATGATCTTTAGTAAAAGTTTCTAGTCCATGAAATCCAATAAAACCAATAATTGAAGCGACCAAAATAATAATTAAAATAATAGCGCAGTAAGTTAATCCTTTACCCCAATATTCTTGTCGTGTTTCTTTTGATGGCTCAGTTAAGCTAGCAACATCAACCTTACTTGCACCTATCTTTTTTAATTTAACATGAGGAACTTTTTGCTTATCTAAAGCAGACTCAACCACTTTTTTAAGATCTTTGTTATTCATCAAAACGTCCTATTCTTTATTTTTGAACAACATGATTATTACTATCACGTTCAACCTGCATCTTATCGATACTGATATAGCCTAGTTTAGGTACTAAATCATTTTGCACTTTACTTCCAAGCATATAATCAATAAATTTTTGAACATTCTTGCTAGGTTTACCTTTAGTATACATGTGTTCGTAAGACCAAAGTTGCCAATGATTCGTTTCTACATTTTTATTTGTAGGCTTTACCCCGTCGATACTCAATTTTTGAATATTTTCATCGTTAGCATATGGAAATGAAATATAAGAAATTGTTCCTGGCGTAGAGCTAACAATTTTACGCACGGTACCATTAGAGTCTTGTTCTTGGGCTTGAATTGGCTTTTTGCCATTGAGAATCAATCCTTCAAAAGTTCCACGCGTACCACTACCTTTAGAACGGTTAATTACAGTAATAGTTTGGTTCTTTCCCCCAACTTGCTTCCAGTTAGTAATTTTACCCGTAAAAATATCACTTAATTGTTGCTTGCTCAAATTACTTACGCCAGCACTCTTATTCACAATTGGTACAATACCTACAACGGCAACAAGATAATTTTGCAATTTTTTAGGATCTATTCCCTTTTGAGTTTCAGCAAAAACATCGGAAGTTCCAATCTCAACTGCTCCTGCTTGTACCTGGCTAAGACCAGTTCCCGAACCTCCTCCTTGAACAACAATATTACTGTCAGGATGAGACAGACGATAGTCATTTCCAGCTTGCTCAGCTAAAAGCTGCATGGCACTAGATCCAACAACAGTAATCTTATTGCTATTATTGTTAGCACAGCCTGTAAGTCCGATTAAAATAGCTAGCAGTCCACAAACAGCGGCTATTTTAAATTTAAAATTTTTTCTCATCGATTTCTCCATGTAATTTACAGTATTCAACAAGAATATTCTATCATATTAATACCTGTCAACAGAATGCTTATCCTCAACAAAAAAGCTAGGTTTTTCAACCTAGCTAAAATTTATTTATTCTCTAACATTCTCATAAACGTATGAAATTTCATCTGGACGATATACTCCATGCAATTCTCCCACTTTGGTAAAATTCATTTTATCAATTAGGTGCTGCATCGCGCTATTATTTTCATGCGTATCAATTCGAATGCTGTCAATGTCCTTACGGTGATCGCGAATATAATCAATTACTTCAGTCAAAAGTTTAGTAGCATAACCGTGACCTGCATGCTTTGAATGAATGGCAACGCGGTGAATTACAACATACTTATCAGTATCTAAAAGCCATTCACCTTTCAAATCATCATAAGAATGATCTGGTGCTTCAACTATAGAAATAGCCCCTACTGTTTCCCCATCAGCTGAAACAGCTAAATATGCGAAGCCTTTTTCAATATCTTCTTTAATTTGACCTGGCGAAGGATAATCTCCTTGCCATTGGTCAACTCCGCGTTCTGCTAGTTGGTTAGCACCATCCTTTAAAATCGTCATAATTTGATCATAATCATCCATTGTAGCTTGTCTAATCTTCATTAAACTCATCCCCTTTAACTTTTCTAACGCAACTATTATAAAGAAAAGCACTCTCCTTGTAAAAAGAAAGTGCTTATTTTGAAAAATATTAATATTTAAAGTACTTTAGAAAGAAAGTCTTTTGCACGTGGACTTTGCGGACTTTCAAAAATTTGTTCCGGACTTCCTTGCTCCTGCAAATATCCATCTGCCATAAACCACACTTCATCAGAAACTTCACGGGCAAATCCCATTTCATGAGTAACAATAACCATTGTCATACCTGAATCTGCCAAGTCTTGCATTGTCTTTAAAACTTCGCCAACCATTTCTGGATCTAACGCACTTGTTGGTTCATCAAATAGCATTACTTCTGGATCCATTGCTAAAGCTCTAGCAATCGCAACACGTTGCTGCTGACCACCAGACAAACTAGAAGGATATTGCTTAGCCCGATCTTTCAAACCAACTTTATCAAGCAATTCTAAAGCCTGCTTTTCAGCTTCTTCTTCACTTACACCTTTAACTTTCATAGGAGCCAATTTAACATTTTCAACTACATTCATATTTGGAAAAAGATTAAAGCTTTGGAAAACCATTCCCATTTTTTCCCTTAAAATATCTAATTCTTTTTCACTAATATGTGTTAAATCTTGCCCATCAAAAATTATTTTGCCGCTTGTTGGTGTCTCAAGTACATTAAGACAGCGTAAAAATGTACTCTTACCTGAACCTGATGGACCAATGATACTAATAACTTTTCCCTTCTCAACATTTGCCGAAATATCTTTGAGGACTTCTTTTTTTCCAAAGCTCTTCTTTAAATGTTCCACCTTAATCATTGTCATTACGCTTCATCCTCTTTTCAAAGTGATTCAATAATCTCGTTAATGAGAAAGTCATAATAAAGTAAATAATCATGGCAATAAATAATGGTAGAACACCCTTATAAGTAGAAGTTTGAACTAATTGTGTTTGATACATTAATTCTGCAACTCCGATTACTGAGACCAACGAACTATCCTTTAATAAAGTAATAAATTCGTTGCCTAAAGCTGGCCAAATATTCTTAATTGCCTGCGGAATAATGACATATCTAAAAGCTTTTTGACGGCTTAAACCAAGTGAGCGAGCTGCTTCCATTTGGCCTTTTGGTAAAGAATCAATTCCTGACCTAATATCTTCAGCCACATAGGCCCCTGAATTGAGTCCAATCGCAATAATACCTGCAACCAAAGCGGAAAGATTAGAAATCAAATATCCAATTCCAAAGTAAACAAATAAAATTTGTACCATTTGTGGCGTACCACGGATAAATTCAATGTAGCAAACAGCAAGCCAGTGTAAAATTGGATTCTTTGATAAACGCATCAAAGCTAAAATGATACCTAAAACAATACCAATAATTACTGAGAAAATAGTAATTACGATTGTGTACCAAATACCCTTAAAGAAATACGGAATGTACTTGGCAAAAGTATTGCTTTTCTTTTCTGTTTTCATATATTTAGCAGCTGCTGGTAAATATTCTTTATTAATCAAGTCTTTCTTCTGAACTTGGTCAATTGTCTTATTTACTTGAGCTACTAAATCATCTTGTCCTTTAGCAATTGCAACTGCATTTCCCGCTTGAGTTTCTTTTAAGTTTGAACGAACTGCAGCGAGGCTACTATTATTTTCTGCATATGCTTTAGCAATTAGTTCTTCTACTACTACTGCAGACACCTTGCCTGATTGCAGAGCTAAAACCAAGTTGTTAATTTTCCCAAGACCCTTTAATTTAGAACCTTTCATTTGAGACTTAACTAAATTATATTGATTGCTTCCCGTTTGTGCTCCAACCGTTTGACCTTTAAGGCTCTGAATACTAGTGTACTTGTCTTTATCTTTTTTATTTACTAAAAAATATTCACCACTTGGTTTATAGTAAATTTTTGAAAATGCTACACTTTGCTTTCTTTCAGGAGTAGGCGTCATGGCAGAAATAACCATATCTACCTTTCCTGTCTCAAGTGCAACTAATAAGGAGTCAAAAGACATGTTCTTAATTACTAACTTCACACCTAAGTCTTTGGCGATATCTTTGGCTAGTTCAATATCTACTCCAACATATTTAGTCTTACCATTTTCACTTGCGGTAAATTCTAGTGGCGGATAATCAGCAGATGTACCGACTACTAATTCTCCACTCTTTTTAATCTTCTTCAAGACACTACCTTCTGCTACCTGCTTTTCACTAGCCGCTTGAGCTGGCTTGATAAAAGTAGCACCTAGTGAGAAAAACATCAAAAGTGCAAAGAAAAAGCTCAAAAGCTTTGTTTTTTTCATTACATTCATTCCCTCTACAATTACTATTAAAAAAACTGAAAATTTAAGCTTTTGTTAATTATAGCGAATGAAATGGAATCTAGACAAGTTATTCAAGAAGATTATTCACTCAAATAGGTTTTTATTGCTTGTAAATTTTTCTTAGCTTCCTTTACACCAATCTGGTATACGCGCCTCAATTCCTGAGGATCTTTCTCCATTGTGCCAATTTCTAAAGGATAAGGAGGACGAATTGCTAGTAACTTACCTTGAACTTCTTTTTTTCTAATGTAATGAAGCACATCATTATAATCATGTGCTCGAGTTTTTAATTTTTTTAAAACAGCGGGATATTTATGTAAGACTAATTCTAAAGCTGGATATAGTTTACTTGCTTCTTTTCGATAAGAGAGGGGCTGCGTTAAAATAACAACGTTCTTGTCATAGCCAATTTTTTCAAAAAATTTAATAGGAATTGAATCACTAATTCCTCCATCCCAATACTTGCGACTTCCAATTTCAACTGGTCTAGAAAAAACTGGGATGGAAGAAGAAGCACGAATCCATTCCAAATCGGCTTCTTTACCGGACGTTAATTTATGATATACCGATTCACCATTATTAATATCAGTTGCTACACACCAAAAATCCATTGGGTTTTCTTGAAAAGCAACGGTATCAAAAACATCAAGTTTAACTGGTAATTCATGATAACAAAAGTCAGCGCCATATAAATCACCGGTCTTAAGCCACGACTGCCAACTTGATAAACGGGGATCACTAGCATATTTTACGTTATAGCGCAGAACTCTTCCTATTTGATTTGACTTATAATTGCAACCAAATGCTGCCCCAGCTGATACACCAATTCCACCATCAAAATCAATGCCGGCTTTCATTAGGGTATCAATTACCCCAGCAGTAAACATGCAGCGCATTGCGCCACCTTCCATTACTAAACCTTTTTTCATACTTTCTCCACCTCCGTATTTTTAATATTTTAGCAAGAAAAAACTGCTAGTTAAAACTAGCAGTTAAAATTTATTTTGACTTGTCAAAAAACTTTTACTTAGTGATGTACAGATAGTTAGCTACTTTTTATTCTCTACAAGAAGCTCTTTTTGATATCTATATTCTTCAATAATTCCCTCTAAGAGAATTACTTCTAGGGTAAGCAATCCTAAAACTCCAGTTTCTGAGGTAGAAAAAATATTTGTACCAATTTTAATCCAGAGTCCTACACTTCCCATCAAAGCTAAATAAACAACTGGTGAAAACCAAATAAACTTATGAAGCTTAACCGAAGTAAAAATATATGCTGCAATTGCAATTACTGCTAAGGTTGGCATTGCATAATAAAAAGCTTGCAATTTCATTCCTACTTTCCAGGCCAAGTATTAGTAGTATTCCAACTGTTTAAGCCACCAAGCCAGCCTTGACTCATTGAAATTTCTTTAATTTTTTCAAGTAATGCTTCTTCATCTTTTTCTAAGTGAAGATGGTTTACTAAACAAATCGTATTCACATTTTGATAGGTTGTTCGTGCTTCGTTTACGGCATCTTGAACATTATGCTTTGTCTTATCTAAGGCACCCTCTAACTGTTCTAGTAAGTATTCGTTACCTTTTCGATCATAATGAGTCTTAGCAAGTGAAATGAAATCATTCAATACTTGTGCCAATTCATTTTCCATATTTTTGTCCTCCAAAGGATTATATTTGTTTAAATATTATCATTTATTTATTAATTTTACTATCATTTTTTAATAAGAATGCAAATTAGACCGATTTAGCACCTTTAATAACCAATTTGGTTTTCACTTCTTGCTCTTTAATCTTTGTTGAAGTTTATCTTTACCATAATAGTAAGTGATTGAAAAAACACTCATCCCAGCAATTAGAACTACAAGACTTGCTGTAATACTATCGCTATTAGTCAAAGATAAAAATAATTTATTAATCAAATATGCAAAGATTACACTAAGAATAATTACGATCCATTCTTCAGTATGAGTATCTTTCTTCTTGCTAGCTTCAATAAATTTCATCTGTACCTTTCCTTTTATGCTCCTTCCGCATTTGCATTCTTTTTAATAATTTAAACATTAAGTAAGCAAAAATCGCTCCCCACAGAATATTTCCGAGAATTATCCAAAGAGTTAGTTGACTACCAACCAATATATCTCCTAGAGTTTGAAGTAAACAAAAAGCAACTCCCGCGAAGATGCATCTAAACGTTAATGACTTTCCCATTAGTTCTGTTCCTCAGATTTATTCTTTATTTGGATTTGATACTCATCGTACAAATCTTTAAAAACAACGATGCTCATAAAAACACAAGCAATTGCTGAACTCCAAGAAAATGAGTTTAAATCTTTTAAGGCAAAAATAACCATGGTCACAATTCCAAGCACCAAGATATTTGAGGCGTCAGATGTTCTGACTATCTTGTGCAATTTTAGCGAAATAGCAATATCACATAAAATAACTAATAACAGTAAAATAATTGGAATATATCCTATGACCATTTTTCTCATCCTTTCCTTGTTTATAATTCTATCATTCAAAAACTCACTAAAGATAAAAAATACCAAATCAGTCTTTTTTATGACCGATTTGGTATTTACTATTTATGCTGTCAATCTCTTGAGATTAGTCTTAATATACTTTCTCTTTTTTCAGTTATTATCTTTACTAATTTTGCCTGGAAGATGACTAAAAAAGAAAAAAGGTACTGATTTAGTTAAATTAACTAGCTCAGTACTCATCTTAATTTTGCTACCTATTTAAATTAATAAAAGTATTTTTCTAAAAATTAGTCAGTGCCAAAGTTTCTCCAGCACCAGCCCATTTATCAGGATCTTTATCTAATAAAAGCTGCAACTTTGTCAAAGTCTCTGGTAGCTTAAATCCATGTGTTACAGCATACATATTAATATCTTGCTTTAGATTAAAAATTACTCTTTTCACGTTTGTTTTCTTATCTAATTTTTCAAGAGCTCCTTCTATTAGCTCCTGAGCTTTTAAATCAGTTACTACATCCGATTGATTCTTTGCTTTTATAAGTATTTCTTTAAGACTAGAGTCATTTATTTTCATAATTTTCCTCATCTCTTATAATTA
>NZ_CARBVX010000023.1 GCF_948948975.1 uncultured Lactobacillus sp.
TACCTAAATAACCCAAAGTCCACTTATGTTCTTCTTCCAATTCTAGAATTGAACTAAGTAACTCTGCTTGTTCATTTTCGTGCTTACTTGGCTTTCTGCGAACCCATTTGTAATAGGCGTCTCTAGTAATACCAGCGATTTGACACAAGCTAATGATTGACCAACCATATTCTTTATTTAGTTCTTTGATGGCTTGTTGTCTGAAGAATCGTTCACCTCCCGATTTCGTATTTCCATCACTTTTTTTGCGTATGCTTCTTCCATTTCTTTACGGAGAAGTTGAGCCTTTAATAATCGATTTTCAGCCTTTAGCTGATCAATTTCTGTCCACTCTTTTTGTGGTTTGGTTTTGCCTCGGCGATCACGAAGTGACTGTGGATTATTGCCACTTTTACGATACTTTTGATACCACCCATAAACTTGTTGATAACTAACGTTATATTTTTCTACGGCCCAGTTGTAATTGACATCATGCTTGATCAACTCTTCGATTATTGATAATCGTTCCTCAAAAGTAGTTTTTCTTCCTGGCATAATTGAATCTCGCTTTCTTGGCGTATAAGCCTTTAGTTTTGATTCATTATACTGCATAATCCAATCTGATAGTTGTGTTTTGGACTTTAGCCCATGCTTGATCGCGAATATTTCAAGCGACTCGTCTGATTTTTGATACTGTTGGACCAAAGATAATTTAAATTCCTTTGAATATCTATGATTATTGTGAGTAGATCGTAAGCCATCAATGCCCTGGTATTTATATAGATATCCCCAAGTTCTAATAGTTTTCTTGCCAACTGCATACTTTTGAGCTACCTCACTGATACTAGAACTGGTTAGTTCATTTAGTATAGATAATTTTTGCTCTGCACTATATTTTGATTTCCTAGACATATAAAATACCCTCCAAGTATTAAGATGAATTTTCTATTTCATCTGTATACTTAGAGGGCATTATAACCAAAAATTTCGAGTGACCTTTTGTATTATTATTAGAGAACATCTTCAAATGAGACAATGCAACATCTTCGGTATACACGCGGAGATACAGCAATTTATCTGAGAAATTTCGATTTTTTCTTGAACCTATTCACTATTCAGTAGTAGCCTTACCATCATTCATTTGTTCTTTGATGTAGGCAATTTCCTCATCAATATTCAGACGTGGGAAAATCGGTGTTCCTTTAGCAACAACTTTGATACCCGTTGACAATCCTGAAAATTCAAGATTTTCAAGATCAAAAACTGCTCTAAGTCCCAATTGTTCCATAATAGCATTTGATGTTGTCATCATGAATGGTTGTATGAGATGCGCTATGACTCTGAGACTTGCTACTAAGTGAGCCATGACTGCCGACAATTTATTGCGATCATCTTTATCTTTAGCAAGTACCCAAGGCTCTGTTTCATCAATATACTTGTTGGTGCGAGAAATGATCGTCCAGATGGCATCAAATACTTTTGGATAATCAACAGCTTCCATTTGTTTATGGTAGGCTGCGATGTTGTCAGCCACAACAGCCGACAAGTCCGCATCAAATTCTGTTGCAGTCACAAAAGCCGGTACTTCACCACCGAAGTATTTATTAACCATAGCAACCGTACGATTAAGGAGATTTCCAAGGTCATTGGCAAGTTCGTAATTGATACGCCCAACATAATCTTCAGGGGTGAAGGTGCCATCTGAACCAACTGGCAGACTCCGCATGAGATAATAACGGAGAGGATCAAGCCCAAAACGTTCTACTAACATTTCTGGGTAAACAACATTCCCCTTTGATTTAGACATTTTACCGTCTTGCATAACAAACCAGCCGTGGACAATGAGACGAGTTGGCAATGGCAAATCAAGCGCCATAAGCATTATTGGCCAATAGATCGAGTGGAAACGAAGAATGTCTTTTCCAAGCATGTGAATGATTTCGTGGTGATCATCATTGTGCCAGAACTTATCAAAGTTAGTACAGTTGTCTCGTCCATAGCCGAGTGCAGTAATATAGTTCATCAAGGCATCAATCCAAACATAGATCACATGTTTTGGATTAGATGGCACCTTAATTCCCCAAGTGTAAGTTGTACGAGAAACTGCCAAATCTTCCAAACCGGGCTCAATGAAATTACTAAACATTTCATTCATACGACCATCTGGTTGGATAAATTCTGGGTGTTTTTTATAATAGGCTACTAAACGGTCCGCATACTTGCTCACACGGAAAAAGTAGGATTCTTCAGAAACCTTTTCAACCTCATGACCTGATGGGGCAACCCCACCGATCATATTGCCAGCTTCATCACGATAAACTTCTACCAATTGACTTTCGGTAAAAAATTCCTCATCCGATACAGAATACCATCCCGTATACTCACCGAGGTAAATATCATCCTGCGCTAGTAATTTTTCAAAAATTTTAGCTACTACTTTTTCATGGAAATCATCTGTGGTACGGATAAATTGGTCATAAGAAATATCCAAGAGTTTCCACAGTTCCTTAACGTCTTTCGTCATGCCATCAACGTACGTTTGAGGTGTAATGCCAGATTTTTCAGCCTTTTGTTGAATTTTTTGACCATGTTCATCAAGACCTGTCAGGTAACGCACATCATAGTTCATCATACGTTTATAACGGGCTAAAACATCACAGGCAATGGTTGTATAAGCAGAGCCAATATGAAGTTTGCCTGATGGATAATAAATCGGAGTTGTAATATAGAATGATTTTCTTTCAGTCATGAGAAATTCCTTTCAAAACAGGGCAGATGAGTCTTACAAACGATAACAGCTTATTATAATACAAAGATAGGCTTTTCAGAACTCATATAAATAGTGATAAGTATCTTGATTCTTCAATAAACGGCACAATTAATTAGTACTTTCAGTTGCCAAAATATTCACTAGAGTTTAATAGAACAATTCTAGTCTAGTTGAAAAAATAAAGTGACTATATATATTATTGATAACTTTTAGATTCGTACAAAGTTTGTTTGGAATATTATTTTAAAACTAAGTTAGTATATTCATTTAACCTATATTTTTTAATGCAATTTTTAAGAGTATACAAGTTAGAAAATCTCCTATTCCTACAATCCCAAACACAAGTAAGGTTTTAAAATTCAAATATGAAAATATAACTGTTCCTAAAGGCATAAGCATCAAAGCAAAAAATGAAATTATACTAAATACCCTTCCTAAATATTTCTTTTCAATTGTAGACTGTAAGTAAGATAACATTTGTACGTTAAAAATTGTCATAGATAAAGATGATAATGAAAACAACAGTAAGGTAACCAGCCAAATCTTCACTAAAGGAATCATAATTAATGGCAAAGATGATATCAAAAGGAACATGCTATATTTGTCTGATGAAAAACTTCTTTTAAAAAAGTTATTTGATACTGCTCCAATAATATTTCCGACTGCTTGACCAATTAAAACCATACCATATAAATTATCCAAACCGTACATTTTATTAATAAATGGTAAATAAAAGTTTATTCCTGAAGAAAAGAAATTAATCATCGAACTTGCAATCACTAAGAGAAGCAACTCTTTATTATTATAGATGTAATTGAAGCCATACTTTATTGAAGTATCATCGGATTTTTTTGAAGAGTCAATAGAGAAATTTAATTCAACAAAAAAAATTTCTAAACACCCAGACAATAAAAAACTGAGAGAATTGATAAGCATTCCATATTTATATCCTACTAATGCTATAGTAAGCATTCCAACAATAGGTGAGAGAATACTTAAAAATTCAGATATTGATTTTGAATAAGAATTATATTTAATTATATTGTCTTTGCTTAATAAATCACTAACTATCGCTCTATAGGCGGGAACATTAAATGCATACAAAATTGCTAGACAGACATTTATCACTATCAACATATACACATTACTCTTGCTATAAAACATGTAAACTATAAAAGTTAGTAAACTAGCTATAAAATCAGTAATAATTAATATTTTTTTCTTATTTTTACTATCAGCAAACACGCCGCCGAAAAGGCTGAATAACAGTTGTATAATAATCTCTGAAAATTGATAAATCCTCATGTAATAATTTGATTTACTTCCAGAAGAAGCTATAACCAATTTGTTGGCATAATCATAAATAGTAGCTCCAAATTCATTTAATTGACCACTGACAATTAACAGAAAAATATTCTTCTTTTCTATATTATTTTTTGACTGCATTTAAATCTCTCCCGTGATAAATACTCAAGATAAAAAATTTTCAAATTCTTGTTTTACTAGTTTAAAGAATTTTCCCATAAATTCTGATGAATACTCTTGTGAATCACTAGTAATGCTAAATTTAAATGTATTACCTTCCTTTTCAAGAAGTACCATAAAAATTGATTTTTGATAATTATTATCCGATATCATGTTATCAATTAAATAGTCAGTTTTTCTTAAAATTGTCCATGAATTTTCTACAAACGATTCACCCAAATAATTAAATAATATATCTGGACATGCCACCCTTGGTAAGGATTTTTTTACCTTATTATACATAATTCCATCATTTGGAACTACCGACATTCTTTTCTCAACTTCATTGCATTGGGAAACTAGATCCTTTTTAACATCAAAATTTATCGGGTATTCTGAAGTAAACCACCCCACTACATCAGTAACACTCTCTAAATACTCTTGACATATTCGTCCATGACCTTCTAATATGACTTGAATATTAATTTTTTGAGATATCATTGCGTAGCATCGTACAATTAGCGCTAAAAGAAAATGTTCAACTTTTATTTTGCTTTGAAGATTTTTCAAATTATCTTGTGAAAGTTCAAGATTTAAATAGTTTTTTTGTATTCCCTGTGAGTATTCATAATTTTCAGAATAATTTGCTTCATGCTCCAAGATTGTATGGTTCCAGTAATTAATTTCTTTCTCATCCACAGGTAAGTTATTAATACTTTCAATTGCTTTTAATAGGCTAGGTTTAGTAATACTACATCCTTTGTTACAAATATAATCATCTAGATCCTGTAAGATAATACCCCAAGAAACAACATCCACTAGTAAATGATGAATACAGAGGACAGCATAGTTAGTATCTGGAGTCTCAATGTATTCAACTGCAATTAAATTATTATCTTCTAAATTAATTTTAGATACTATTTTTTCTGCAATTACATCTACAATTTGTTGAGACATTTGTTCTTTAAAAATTTGATGTTCAAAATAATACTTTCTATATCCTGGTAAATTTATTACAAAGTCACGGTTCTCAGTAATCGACAAACGTAATGAATCATGTCTGTCAATCAAATAATCAATTCCATTTAAAAATGTAGTAATGGGAGTTTTAGAGATATCAACCATAATAACTTGACAAAAGTGCGATAAATTTGGAAGATTTTTTTGAAGAAAATCTTGCATTATCGGAGTTCCCAGTGTTTTATATGCTTTATGTTGCTTATTTTTATTATGAATACGAGCCTGTGAATTAGTATTTATAATAAAGTCTTCCAACTTCTTGTTTTTTAATAGATCCCTAACCGATGCAACATAATTATTCTTCTTTAACTCGGATATTACTTTCATAGCTCTTAAAGAATCGCCACCATTATCTACAAAGGATTCCTCAAGGTCCAAATTATCTCCCAATTCCTGTTTTAATATTTTGTAACACACTGTAAATAATATTGCTTTCTCTTTTTCAGATTTTGAATTTGTTTTCGCTACATTGCTAATATTTATCAACGCTTTTTTATCAGGTTTGCCATTTGAGGTCAGGGGAACTGATTCAATATTGATAAATTTATGGGGAATCATATACATAGGGAAAACATCCAACATCCTTGTTTTTAAAATATCACCATGAATTATACTACCTAGAATAAACGCAACTAGTTCTTGTTTTTTATGATCAAAAATCACTACTGCATCTTGTACTTCTTCTTGACTTAATAAATAATTTCGAATTTCACCTAATTCGACTCTATGCCCGTTAAGTTTTACTTGTTCGTCTTCTCTTCCAAAAAGTACTAGATTACCTGAGGCATCCCAACTGCCAATATCACCTGTTTTATAAAAAACATTTTGTAATGTTTCATCAAAAATAAATTTTTCATGCGTTAAACTATCATTATTCCAATATCCTTGAGAGGTGCTTTCTCCACAAATAAGTATTTCTCCTACTTCTCCCTCTGCGCAATACTTGTTACCATTCTTGATAACTATATCTATATTAGGATTAGGAGTTCCAATAGGCACTTGTTCATTTTCAGCATATGCTTGAAGTTCAAAATGAGTTACCGCTACAGTACATTCTGTTGGACCATAAGAATTCACTATACGTTTTGTCCCAATATACTTTTTCAAACTTTTTTGATTAATAACTGTACCACCATTTATTAATATTCTTAATGGGGCTAAATTATACATTGATACAACATGACTTGGGATAGCTGCTATCGTTACATTATTTTCCTTAATAATATCATCGATTTTTTCAGGAATTAGCCTATTATCTTTATCAATAAGTTGTAACGTAGCACCATTCAATAAAGCCATAAATATTTCCCAAACTGATCCATCAAAACCTATATTTGCATACTGTAACACTGTATCTGATGATTTAACAGCTAATTCATTAATAAAATATGAATTGAGATTTAATAAATTTCTGTGAGTTACCTTTACTCCTTTAGGAATTCCTGTTGTCCCCGAAGTATACATTATATAGGCTAAAGAATTTTCTGAGATTTTTGTTTCCTTAAATTGTTTTTTACCACTTCTTGAGAAAATTTCATCAAACGACACCTTTGAACCACTTACACTAAATTCTCCTAATAGCTCTTTTTCCGTAATCATAAGAACTGGATCAACTTCATCCAACACCCGTTGAATTCTTACAGTAGGAAACTCTTCATTAATAGGAACGTAGCAACCACCTGCTTTTAAAACTGAAATAATCGCTAGAATTTGGTTTACTGACCTTGACAAATGAATAACAACATTTTTCCCAAAAATATCGTATTTCTGTAATAATAAATTAGCAATACCTGATGAAAGATCGTCCAGTTCGGCATATGTTAATTCTATATTGTTATGGCGAACTGCTGTATTTTGAGGATAGTCCTTAACAATATCACTAAATCTATCAATGATATTTGAATAGCCAATCTCTATTTTATTTCCTTGATGTAAATATTTTTGTTTTACATATTCTCTAAAATTGAAAAATGATTGAAATTCCTCTAGACTCAGCGCAACATTTTCTGCTTCATTGAGCATAGAGATAAACATTTTAAAGAAATATTCCATAAAATATTTATTGTATTTATCTACATTGTAGTCTAGCTCAATTTCAAATTTACCATCAACACTATTAACAATAAGGGTAATATCAAATTTACTAATATCATTATCAACCTGTAATACCCTAGCAGTCGTACCATTTAAATTTAGATGATCTGAAACCACATCATTAAAAACAAAAAAGTAAGAATATGGATTTAAAATTTTTGTTTTATATTTTTGAAGTTTTTCATTCAATAATTCAAACGTTCCCTTTGTTGATTTATCCAAAAATGTTTTAGTTAAATCAGAAACATTTTGCAACACATCACTAAACGTTTCACTTTTTGATATTCTTATTCCAAAAGGAACAGAATCACTAAACATTCCCAATGTATTATCTAATTCTAAAAATTTTCTTTGATTAATAGGGATTCCAAAAATAATTTGACTATTATTTTCTATTTGTCTCAAAGAACACGCATAACAAGAAGCAAAATACGAAAACAGCGTCACATTTTTTGAAAACAGAGTTTCTCTTAACTTAGGAGATACTTCAACAGTTTGTTTAATACGACGTACTTTTTTATCACCATCTTCATTACTTGAATTTGTTAAATTATCTAAATCAAGCGCTGAAAAATACTCATACCAATAGTCATCAATTTTTTCATTAATTCTATTTTCTGAAAAATCAATGTATTGATATTGGTCCACATCGCTTTCTTTGGCAAATTCCAAACCGTTATTGTAACTTTGAGTAATTTCATCAATTAATATTTGGTTACTAATTTGGTCAGTCACTATGTGATGTAAATCAATAATAAACAGCCACCGATCCTCATCCAATTTATAAATTGCTGAACGAATGACTTCGCCTTGATTCAAATTAAATGGCTTAACAAAGTCATTAATCACTTCTTCAATGTTAAAGTTATGCCCTACTAAGCTTTTTAATTCTATATCCATTTTCTTTATTACGCCTGGAATTTGAATATATTCTCCATCTATTAATTCAAATACTGTTCCTAATATTGAGTGTCTATATACAAGATTGTTCAAAACTTTTACTAATTTGTTACAATCTAAATTTCCATCAATAGTGTACGCCATTGTAACGTTATACGCTGTATTTTCTTGAATTGTCTGAGTTATAAACATTCTCTTTTGCATATCAGACATTACATATCTTGCTTTTTTAGCTGCATGCTCTAAGGTTTTTAGAGTCGAAGTTTTTCTATTACTTTTTAATCTGATGCCTATTTTTTCCGATATTTCTTTCACAGTATCACCATCGAAAATTTCCGAAATTGTTACTTCTACATCAAACTCCTCTTCAATTAACTGCAAAAGCCTCATAATTAAAATCGAATTACCACCACTTGCAAAAAAAGAACTATTTGAATTAATAGAGATTTTCTCTTTTAATAATAAAAAAGAAAAAATCTCAATAACTTTTTCTTCTATTAAGTTTTTTTCCTCTAATTGAGATGTTTTTTCAGTTATTTCTATCAAATTTTTATTATTAATAATCGAATTTCTATCTACTTTACCTGATGCTAGCTTAGGTAATGATTTAATAAAATAATAAGTTGATGGTCTCATATATGGCGGTAAAGTTCTGATAAAAAAGCTATCAATTTCTTTTTTGGTTAACTTTATATTATCTCCTTCAAATACAACGGAAATCTTCTTATTTTCATCATCGCCTGTAGCAAAGGCCACTACATTAGAAATCGATTGAATATTTAACGCAGTATTCTCGATTTCCTCCAATTCAACACGAACACCTAAAATTTGTATCTGATTATCTCTTCTACCGTTAACCACTAACTTTCCATCAAAATTAATTTTCCCGACATCCCCAATATCAAAGTATTTTTCATTGTTAATATTAACAAAATTCCTATAATTTCTACCGCTCTCATTTTCATAACCAGTAAAAACACTCTCACCTTTTACAATAATACGACCTATAGTTTCTGGAGAGACAGGATTATCATTATCGTCTACAATCAAAATGTCTGTATTTGTGAATGGCTCCCCTTCTACAATATCATCTTCACAATTTATTTCACTACCCGTAATGTAAACAGCCGTTTCAGATGAACCATACAAATTAATTAATTTAATACCTAATTGACCAATTGTCTTATTAAAAACTGATACTTTTTGCTTACTCAATTTTTCTCCAGCACACATAATCACCAAGCTAGGATATTTCCCGCTTTCTTTTACTTTTCTATGTAATACTTTTGAAAAACTGGCAATAAAAGATGGCACAAAATTTACGTAAAATATATCATAATCAATTACAGTCTGAGTAATTAGTTCAATGTCTTTTTCTTCTCCATCACTTAATATTACCAATGGGGATAAATGGAGTAAGAACCCAAAAACTTCTGTTAGTGATACACCAAAACAAAGAGGAGTTTTATGCAAAATACGAGCATCGTCTAGAATATAACGTCCAAGATTTAACATTAAATTTTTTACACTACGATAACTATTAGGAACTAACTTAGGATCTCCAGTTGATCCTGAAGTACATATTATATAACATATGTCATCTTCTTTACTGACTTGTTTACTTTCAATTATTTTTTTATTATCCAGAGAAAAAGATTTTATCTCATCAATAATTTGTTGAATTCCGACTATACCCTCCTTTTCCGTTTCTGAAATTATAATTTTTGGTTTCAAATTATCTAGTAAGTTATCTAACTTCGAATTCGGATATTCATTTGAAATTGGAACGTAAATTCCTCCCGCTAACAATACAGAATATATTAAAATTAATGAATCAATACTTCTCCCTAACAAAAAAGCTACTTTATCTCCATAAGAAACATCATACTTTTTCCTTAATAAATATGCACCGATCATTGAAAATTGATACAGCTTTCCCATAGTAAGCTTTTTATCTTTTTCAATTAAAACCACTTTCTCTGGATTCTTTATTGCTTGATCTTTAAATAACTCTAAAACATTTTTTACATTATCTAATTTTGTTTTACTTCCATGTAATTCACCAATACCATTATTTGAGATCATTTTTTATATCCTCCAAAATTTCTGTCTCTTTATTGAACTTAGCAATTTTACATACTTTGTTAAAGATATTCACAATAGTTTCAGCGGCTGCTTTATCACAAAATGATTCTAAAAATTCAAATTGGAATACAAATTCATCTTGTTCTTCATACACAGTCAGGGATGCTCCAAATTTAGGAGTTAAATCATGAATAGGAATTAAATTCAATATTAATTCTTTTCGCTTAATTTTTTTGAAACTTTCTTCTTTTGCATGATATGAATAAAAAATATTAAATAATGGATTACCTTTGGCAGTAGGTACAGTATGACCCAGTTCAACAATTTTGTTAAATGGATATAACTGATGTTCCATGCAACTTAAAAGGTGTTCATTTTCTCTATTTATAACCTCCAGTAAACTAATATTTTTTTGTTCAAAATCATAAACTATAGGCAGAGTATTGGTAAATAACCCAATAATTGAATCAGTTTCTGGTATAGCCCTACCACTCACTGGAATTCCTATAGTTAATTGATCACATTCATAATATACGCTCATGCTAATTGCAAATAATGTTTGAAAATAAGATGCTGGGGTCAAACTTGGAACTTGAGCATAAATTTCATTTTTTCTAGCTTTAATATTTCTTTCAAAATAGCTATTATTATCATTTGTTATAGCTTTTTTTATCACTCTCGCTGATTGCTCAATTTTTAACATCTCATTTTTCCAAAATACTTTTGATTGCGAAAAATCTAATTTATCAATATACGTACTGTAATCCAAATAGGTCAAATTACTTCTTACAATTTTCTCTTCTAACAAAACGGAAATAAATTCGTTCCAAAAAATCTTCATTGATTGTTCATCTGATACTATATGATGCGAATCTAAAAATATAAATTGATTTCCCTTGAAACTAAAAATTCGCATCCTTATTGTATTACCTAATTTTAGTTTAAAAGGTTGAATCAAAGTTTTAGAAAATTCAACAGGTGATTGAACAATTTCTCCTAAATCTTTAAAGTCCACATTATAGTTATTGATAACTTCTTGAAAGAACCCTTCTTTTTTTATTTTAAATGCCGTTCTGTACTCAACATGATTATTGACAATAGATTTAAATGCTTTATGGATTTTATTAGAACATACAGGAGATGAGAGAGAATATAAAAACGGAACATTATACGTTATTCCTCCCATACTCTCACTTAAATAAAGCATTCTCACTTGTGCATTCGACATAGGAGCAGTAGTTAGTTCTTGATGTATTGGACGTTTAAAATCACTTTTAGTTGCAGATTCAAGCAATTGGGAAATTTCTTTAACTAGCGGATTTTTAAAAATTGTACTTATTTTTAATCGTTTTCCTGTATACCTTTCAAATTCCCTTATCATTTTTAAAACTAAAATGGACTGTGCTCCCATATCAAAAATATTGTCATTCATTGAAATACTATTAGCTGGTATATTTAAAATATTTGCTATAATTTCGATTACCGCTTTATCAGTTTCAGATACGGGTAGAAACATAGGAGTATCAGAAACAATTTCAGCACTCGGTAGTTTAGAAATATCTAATTTCCCAGTCGTTTTCACAGGAAATGTATCAATTTGCGCATACCTTCTAGGAACCATATAATTTGGAAGCCTCTTTTCAAGAGATTTCATTATAGTATATAAATCCAAAATATTATTTGAAATTACATAAGCTACTAATGACTCATTCCTTTCATCCCAAATCACTTTAGCCTGAGTAATTCCAGATAAGGCAAGTAATTTTTGCTCTATTTCAGCCAACTCTATTCTATGTCCATTAACCTTTACTTGCTTATCACATCTACCTATGAATTCTATATTTCCATCAGAATTCCAACGACATAAGTCCCCAGTTTTGTAATATCGTTTGCCATTTTGTTCAATAAATACTTTTGCAGTAAGAGCAGGTCTATTTACATATCCTTTTGCAATTCCTTTTCCAGATATTATTAACTCTCCAATAATTCCTATCCCTGTATCTTCTAACTTTTGGTCAACTATTCTTACTTCATAGCCTTCAAGAGGTTTACCAATAGGGATTCGCTTTTTCAAATTTGTCTGTGAGTCTACTTGATAATATATACACCCAACAGTGGCTTCAGTTGGGCCATAGCCATTAATAACTACCACTTTCTTATTTCTATTAGCTATTCTCTTGTACAAACTCACATCGAATTTTTCCCCACCCATCATTATCATAGAAGTAACGTCAAAAACTTTTTCGTCTAATAGCTCTAATCTACTTGGTGTTGAAAATATTCCTATATTTCTAAAATTATGCAAATCTGGTGTTTCCCTTATATCCTTTGAGATAATTACAGGGATTCCTTTAATCAACGGTAGATAAATTTCCTGAACAGTTATATCGAAAATGAAATCATTTAAGAAAAATACGTAATCACATACTTTGTCAAGTAAGCATAAAATACGATTATCTTGATAAAAATTCCTTAAATTTTTTCGGGAAATTTCAACTCCCTTTGGAACACCAGTAGTACCAGATGTATATATTATATACGCTGAAGTCTCTTCATCTATTTTTAAAGGGGCATATTCATATTCCTTATTAAAATCAATGTTGTTTTTATTTACTATAGTTGTTCCAAACAAATGTGTAGCTTCACTTGTATCACTAATAATGATGGATAAATCAGAATCTTTTTCAATAAATGAAAGTCTTTCCTCCGGATCCTCTTTAGAAAGTGGGACATAGCATCCTCCCGAATAGAGTATTGCTAACATAGATATAATAATATCCGGTCCTCTATCTAAAAAGATACCTATTCTATCTCCTGGTTTTACCCCATAATTATCAATTAAACATTTAGCCAATATTGAAATCCTTCGAACTAAATCCCCATAAGTTATATACTCATTTAGAAAATACAGACAAACCTCATTAGGGGTTCTTCGTGCAATTCTACTAACTTCCTCTAAAATATCTTTATTAACAGTCCATTCAGGAGTCATTGAATATTGTTTAATTAAATTTTTTTCTTCACTATCAACTAATGTTAAATCTGTAATATCAGAATCTTTTTTCTCCATAACTTCTTTAAGGAGATACAAATAGTGCTTCATTGTGTACCTAATAAAGTCAACAGAGTAACGTGAAGTATCATATTCAAATTTTATATTTCCCGAATTTTCCTCTGGTTCAGAAAACAGTAATGAAAGTTGAAATTTTGATTTGCCATTAGAAATCGGAGAAAAAATGATGGTATCATTACTAGTTTCAATTTTTACGTTACTTGGCTGACTAGCAAATACAAAGTCAATTGCCTGATTTGGAATAAATGTTGGGTGAGCAATCGATTCATAAAAATCTTTCTTAACCCTATCAACAACTTCATAAAATTTACAGTTTTTAATGTCAACTGATATAAACAATGACTTCACAAACACATCAATCTGTTCTTGACTTTCTTCAGTTTCTCTCCCTAAAATTGGAAATGAAAATGATATTTTATTATTCCCAGTATATTTATATAAAAGGACAGCATAGACTGACATTAAAATAATATAGGGGGTTGTTTTCATTCGAGCCGAATACTTCATAAGACTAGTCCATAACTCTTTAGGAAACTCTTCTGAATAGGTAGTATCATTATTATCATCTGAATTTTCTGGAACAATATAATTCCCAACAATATTCATAGGTGATAAATTTGCCTGTTTTTCTTCCCAATACTCAAAATCTTTATTACTACTTTCGATTTTAAAATTAGGCAGGAATAATGATGGGTTGATCTCAGATCTCTCAAGGTAATTTTCATTGTCTAATATTTTAGAAAAAATGCTAAAGAAATTTTTTACCGAAATTCCATCAAAAAATGCATGGTGGAAATCAAATAATAATCGTATAGTTTTTCTTGATGATTTAATTATAAAAATTCGAAAAGCTTCTCCATTACTGATATCAAATGGCTGAATTAAATCATCTATAGACTGAATATCTTTTTCTTCTACTTCAATTACTTTATTATTATGAATATCCCTTCTTACTCTACGGAAACCATTTTTATCAAAAACCAAATTCATTTTCAAAGCTTGAAAATGCTCACAAATAGAGTCCACAACTTTATGAACTTGTTTTGTAGAAATACTATTTTGATAATTACAAATGTATGGTAAATTATACCTTGTATCATTATACTTTTGATTTGCAAGATATATTCTTTTTTGAGTTTCTGGCATCTCACTTATAGATAGTTCTTTTTTTATTGGATGATTTCTAGAATTAGAAATTTTCTGACTTACCATATTGCATAAATCAGATACCCTTAAATTATAAAAGATATCACTAATGGTACAATCTATCCCAAAAACCTTATTTATACGTCCAACTAATCTGATTGAATGTAGTGATGTTAATCCTTTTGACAACAAGTTATCTGTCATTTCTAAATCAACACTATTTAATATTTCTTTTACAATTTCTATAATACTAGAACTATTATCTATAACTTTTCCAGAATCTCTAAATGATATTTTGGGTAATCTATCTCTATCTACTTTCCCATTAATATTAGTTGGTACTTGATCAATTCTTATACAATAGTTTGGAAGCATATACGGCATTAATTTCCCAGTTAATTTTGAATCAATATAATTCTTATCTAGGTCTTTTTCAGACACATAATAAACAGTTAAATAGTCAAATCCATCAATATTTTGTAATTTAGCAACCGCATTTACTACCTCTGGAATTTGGTTAAATTGATACTCGATCTCTTCAAGTTCTATCCTATAACCATTTAATTTAACTTGATTATCAATCCTACCAATAATTCTTATTTCTCCATCTGATAATATAAAACCGCAATCACCGGTACGGTACCCCTTTCGATCTTTAAAAAATGCATCTGACTCTAGATTTTGATAGCCCAGTCCTACTCCTCTACCATATACTACAATTTCACCAACTGTACCAGCTAAACAGTTCTTATTATCTCTTTCTATCGAAATTTGATAATTTGAATAAGGTTTTCCAATAGATATAATTTTTGAGTTTGGAATTTTATCCGTAAATTTAATTCTCTTAAAACTTGAATAAATCGTACATTCCGTTGGCCCATAGCCATTAATAATATCTGCGCTTGTATATTTTCTTATTTCTCTAACTAACTTACTCGATAATTTTTCTCCAGCAAGAATTATTACACTTACATTATTCAAACACTCCTTCTTTTCAACAGTATCGAATACATATTGAAATTTTGATGGTGTAGTTTGTAAAATATCTGTTTTGATAATCGATTCCACAATATTTTTTTCATCTGGTATCACTACCGTGCCTAAATTTGTTAATGGGACATGAATTTCATTTTGAAAAATATCAAAGGAGGTTGAGGTTAAGGAAAGCATCGTGCGATTCTTTATATCATTTTCCTTTACAATTGTGTCTTTATTATTCAAAAGTGTAAAATTTGCTAAATTATCAAAACTTATTTTCACTCCTTTAGGATTCCCAGTTGACCCAGAAGTGTAAATATACGTACATATGCTGTTAGGATCTACTTTCACATTTTTATATGTCTTACCTATTAAATCTTTAGATTCATTAATATTAACAATATCTGTCCTAGTTAATACACATAATGGATTTAAATCATTTATAATATTTTTTGATCTATCATTAGGAATGTCGGGATCTAATACAAAGTATGCTATCCCTACAAGCCAACAACCATACATAGCAATAATTAAATCAGTAGATTTTTTCATACCTAACACTATAACTTTATTCTCTAACTTTTCTCCATATTTCCATTGAATGTATGTAGCGACTCTTTGAGATTTTTTCAACAATTCAGCATATGTTACTGTTTTTTCTTTTTCCATTACGGCTATCTTATTAGGGTATTCACTAGCTAGAATTTGAAACCTATCAATTGGTAACATAATTGACTCATTATTTACGATAGTATTTGAATGCTCTCTAAAGAAGAAAGAAGAATTGAGTTCATCTCCTTCCGAATTTAGTAAGACACCTAAACATTCTTCATACAAATTCATTAAATGACTAACAAAATTACTAGAAAATTCAATAGTGCTGTAATTTACCGTAATTTTAATACTATTTTTGTAACTACTAATAACAAAGTGTATAGGAAATTCATTTTCCTCCTTTTCATATTTTTTTTCCAAAAAATGGCTTGTGTCTTCCTCAGAATAATTATTATTGACTACTAAAGAGCTAAAATTATTAGTAGGAGCAACTTTTACAATGTCTGAGAATGGGTAAAACTGATGAATATTATCATTTAAGCTCTTACTATTAAAACTAACTACTGATTCTTTTATTGTCATTCCATAGTCAATATTAAAAATTACGGGAACAATATTGACAAAATTCCCTACTTCATCATCTATACTATCCAGTTCCCAGCTTCTTCCTGAAGTAGCTCTTGCAAATAAGATATTCTTTGATAATGAAAGTCTGGCTTGAGTGACACCCCAAAGATATTCCAAAATATTATTGATTGTTACATTCCAAGAACTTGATAATTGCTTCAATTTATCAAACTGAGTTCCTTTAAAACTTGTACTCTGATGCAACCATTCACTCTTGCACGATTTTTCTGAAAAAATATCATATAAGTGATAATCACTTTTTATATTACTAACTTTTTCATTCCAATAATCTTGATTTTCTTTTTTTACGCTACTATAAAAATTGGAATATGCGCCAAAAATATTATCATTCAAGTTAGTATTTACCATTTTATCATTATACAATTTTATAAATGATAAAATTAAGTTTTCAAAACTCTTCCCATCAACTAACAAATGATTAGTTGTCAAACATAAATAATAATCTGTATCACTCTTTATAATATCCATTCGAACAGCTGAATCTGTTTGTATATCAAATCTTTTTAAATATCTTCGCTCACAAGTTTCATTTAATTCTTCAGAATTATTGACTTTAAAAAGATTTACTTTATTTTTAATATTCTTCAATGTAACAGCAACAGGCTGTTTCACATCTTTATAAATAATCACTGTTCTCAGAGCAACGTACATATCTGTTAATTTATCTAAAATTTTTTGACATTTTTCAATATCTAAAGGGATTTTTGATTTATATAGTCTTTGAACGGAATATTTAGAATGGTACTTATTACTTAAAATTTGGAAAAGTATCCCTTCTTGAGCAGCAGTTAAATTATTAATTCTTTCGACATTGTTCTTTTCCATAGCTTCCCCCTGTAGTTCTTAATTAAGTTTATCTAAAATATACGAGAAATCATCAAAGTCAATACCTTCACCAACTTCAACCTTTGCTTCATTAACCCCTTTATTCTCTAATTTTAGTGCTTCAGTAATAATTTCTTCGACAATCTGTTTCAAAACTTTTTGTGAATAAAATCTTTGTTGAGCTTCAATAGAAATAGTAACATCCCCATCCAGAATCATTACATCAATTTTCATTGGATGCATATTAATAAAGTTTATTTCATTTTTTTCATACTTGAAGAAATCTTTTACATATTGAATGCTATTATCCTCTGTTAACTCTCCAAAAAAATTAAATAGAAAATGCGGCATAATAAAATTTAACTTATCAAATAAAAGTCCATAGCCAATTCCATCGTTAGGGATTGACTTAATTTGTTGGTGTATCTTAAATATTCCTTCTTCGGGTGTGCTTTCCCCGGTTAAAATCAAAGGATAAAAGCTAGTAAACCAACCAACAGTATTTTCTATTCTTAATTTTCCAGAAAAATCATGTCTCCCATGACTCTCAACTAATAATGGAACTTTTTCGATATTTTTAATTTTTTGTAAAGACTTTTTTAAAAGGAATAAGATAAGATCTAGAATAGTGTATTGACTACCATTGATTATTTTCTTCAATGAAGAGATTGAAGAAATTTTCTGTGTTATATTCACAACATTTTTACTTATTTTATTAGAAGTAACTTGATTCAGATTTTTATTTAATTCAGAAAAGTCATTGTTTAAATTTTTCCAATATTCAAACTCTGAAGAATTTACAAAATTCTTTTTATATGACTCTAAAAAGTAGCTCCAGGATCTAAAAGAAGTACTACTATTTTTGTTTTCTTCATAACTAGAATTACCCAAAATATTTCTTCCTAATTGATCAAAATCATCAAAAATATTTTCCCAAGATATTTCATCAATAATTAAATGATGTGCAACAAATAGGAGTAAATATTTATTATCCATTTCAAATACAATTACTTTAAACAATGGTTCACCATTATGAAATTCTAAGTTTCCTTCAATTAGCAGTTTATCTAACTCCTTCTTCCAATCTAATTTTTGATTCAATTTACGATCTATAACTTCTAAATTTGAGAAAGAACGATTTTCAATAATCAAAGTACCATTATTTAAAAAAGTGGCTGATAGTTCAGGATGAATTCTTACTAAATTAACTAGCACTCTTTCAATCTGATCAACATTTAAGGTCTCTTCAGTTTTTGACCGAATCTGATTAAAATGTCCAGGACACTTCATCTGATATTTTTTAAACAATTTCATAATAGGAGTATCGATAACACTTCCATATGGAGTAACACTGTCTTCAAATTCCAAAGTATCTTCTACAATATTCTGACAAAGATCGATAATTTTACCACTTGTTAATATCTGTTTTGTTGTACAGTTAAATCCATTTTTTCGTAAAAATGATACTGCTCGTATTGCCTTCATAGAGTCACCACCCAAGGAAATATAGCTTTTTTTCAAATCAATATCTTTTTTCCCTAAAGACAGTGCCAACGACTTATAAATAATCTTTTGCTTTTCATCTAGTTTATCGGCATAATTCTGCAAGTATCTTAATTTACTATTTGACAATTCCAGCAATTTTTTCTTATCAAGTTTTCCGTTTAACGTTAGAGGAAACTTATCTATTTGATAATATTCATGAGGTATCATATACTCAGGAAGTTTTGTTTGCAAATAAGTTCTTATAGATTCTTCTTCTATCTTTTCCCTTGAAATAAAATATACTTTTAAGGTATTCACTAACCCTTTAGCATAAATAATTCTAACATCATCAATACTTCTGAATTTCTTTAAATGAAAGAGTATTTCATTTAAATCGACTCTATAACCATTAATTTTTATTTGATTATCTTTTCTTCCAACATAATATATCAATCCGTTTTTAATATATCCAAAATCTCCCGTCCTATAAGCTCTCCCTGTTCCAAATGGATTAATTAAAAACGCTTCAGAAGTTTTTTCGACATTATTCAAATATTCCTTAGCTAAACCTACTCCTAAAATAAATATTTCTCCCTTATCACCTTCATCACATATCCTCAAAGTTCTGGGATCAGCTATTACTACTTGCATATTTTTAATCGGTACACCAATTGGTATTTGAGATTCTTCACCAGATACTTTATAGTGAGTAACATCTATACTAGCTTCAGTTGGTCCATATAAATTTACTAAGGTTCCCTTGCTTAATTTATAAAACTTAGAGGCATATTCTGGAAATAATGATTCACCACTTGAAAAAACCCATTTCAATTTAGATGAATCTTCAATATTATTATTTTCCAAATAATTCAAATATTCTGATAACATAGTTGGTACAAAATGGGTAACTGTAATTTTTTCTTCAACAATTTTTTGATAAATTTTTTCAGGGTTTCCTTGTTCTCCATCTTCTAATAATACACATGCTGCACCTGTAAAGAACCACCAAAAAAGTTCCCATACAGATACATCAAAAATATAATTTGTCTTTTGAAGCACCCTATCATTGTTACTAATTGGATATTCTTCTTGCATCCATGAAATTCTATTTATACAGCCTGAATTCGTATTCACAACACCCTTAGGTACCCCAGTAGTTCCTGAAGTATATATACAATAAAGAGAATCCTCACCATTTATAGAAGGAATGCTAATCTTTGAATTTAATTCTCTTTTGAAGAAACTATCATTGGCAACTAACGAAAAAATTGTATTGTTTAGATTAAGATCTTCATCCACAATTGCTAATTTAGAATTTGTATCCTTTAATATGTAATCTTTTCTTTCTTCTGGAAATTCTCGTGAAATTGGAACATATACAGCACCAACCTTAAGAATTCCTAAAATTGCAAATAGCATATTTTCTGATCTCCGCATAATAACAGAAACAAAATCACCTTTTACAACATTATTTCGTAAAAGTTCATTAGCTACTTTATCAGAATTTTTGTCAATCTCATCATAACTATACTTGGAAAAATCCGTAATTAGTCCTATATTGTTTGGAGACTTTTTAACTTGCTTTTTAAAAATTTCAATAATACTATTTGCTATCTTCATTTTAAATTCTCCTCTATAAAGTCTGTTATGCTCTCAACAATTGATTTAACATTGTCAAAAATAAAAAAATGATCCCCCTGAAAATTCTGAACTTTAAACTTTGAATTTGTTACCTTTCTCCAAAGAGTTACTTTTTCTTCAGAAAAGTTCTTATCTTCACTACCACTAAAAGCAAGAATAGGAATATCGATTAATTCACAACTTGCTTGAATACTATCAAATATTTGATAATCGTTTTTAATAATCTCTCCGAAGAATTCCACAGCTTCTGGATTATTTAAAATTTCTAGCGGTATACCACCTAGTTTCATTATGTTCTCAATAAAGTTTTCATTTGAATAATATTTTGAGGCTCCCATATTTTCTTTCATATCAGGTGGATACATTCCAGAAACTATCATTCCTTGTATTCTATTTTTTAATTTATTAAAATCTTTAACAACTTCGTATGTAATTAATGCACCTAAACTATGTCCAAAAATAAACAAAGTATCATTATCACTAGTATTTGCTCGAATATAATTTATACAATCTTCTCTCACTTTATCAATATCATCCATTAATTCCTCAGTAATTCGTTTACCATGCCCAGGATAATCATAAAGAATACAATCAATATTATTTTTCTTCAGTTGTTTAAAAATATCAGCATATCCCCAAGAATTCCCGCCTGCATAAGGTATCATAATTAATTTAATCACATAAAATCCCTCATTATTCTTAACAAACTAAAACCATTCTCCAAAATCTTTATCTTCATAAATAAGCAACTGCCAGTCAGAGTTCTCACTTAAAATATTAGCCGATATCCAATATTCCTGAATATTGATACTTATAGAATTTAAATTCAACTTAGCAGTATCAACTTTACATAAATCATCAATTAAGCCAATTCCTTTCATCTTTAAGTATGACTCCTTTAATGTCCAAATTCTTGTCGCCTCACTTTCATCATTTCTACTTTCTAAGTATATTTTTTTCCTTTCTTCCATACTTAAAAACATTTCTTCTATAGATAAATCCATATTTTCAATAGTCTCTACATCAATTCCAATCTCTGAATCTGATACAGCAACAACTACACACCCATCTGTATGGGAAATATTAAAGTATAACTTTCTCAGTCCTTGTTTTATTTTAAAATATGGTTTCCCGTATTTGGCATAACCAATCCTCGGTATCTTTTTGATACGCAATTTATTTTTTATAATGTGTTCTAGTAGTCTATATCCTATAATTGAATTAATACAATCTTTATCAGCATATTTCAAAGCTTCTTTTTGCCTATCATGTGGAAGTGTCTGCAACTCTTTCTCTACATTTTTAACATTATAATCAATATTTTTAACTATACCTAACACAAATACTTCACCATTTGAAGACATTACAATCTCCTATCATTTCCAAATTTTGATGTTCCCACTTTATTCCTTCTACATTTTTTCTTTATTTTTGCAGACATCCTTATTAACAAAAACTACATATCTTCCGAATGAAAACTTCCTCAACCTCCTTTTTTATCCTCATATTATTTTTGAAAAAGTATCGGTTTAACCATGTTGTTCTTTTATTCTTTTCTCGTCAATATCTTTACTATCGACAATAATCACTCTGTGCTAAGCTCCATATCTATAAATGTATATTAAAGTTACCATCTATTGCTAAAGCAAATATATATTCAATATTTTAATTCCTTCAATCAAGAGCATTGCTAGTAATAGTGAAAATGTTCCAGATATCCTCCTCCCCTTCATTGCTTAAGTATGAAGTATGAATCTTTAACCAACTCAAATCTTGCCCATACAAGTTATTATGTACCTTAAGCTTCGACATATTTTTAAATAGCAACCATAGAATCACCCTATTACAGGTTTAATTTTACACAAATTATATATCTAACCAAAATTTAAGTCAACACTTTTTTTATAAGTTAAAAATTAAAAATAGCATTCCCAAATCCTTTAAAAACCCAAACACACAACGGTTACCTATACATAAAAAATTAAAGTTAAATAAAATTTAGATAAAAAATGGATCTAAAACTACTTTTCATAGTCTTAAATCCATTTCAATAAAAGATTTCTACAGGTAACGCCTTTATTTGTTTTCTCTATTTGATCACACATTCCACGCCAAAATGATCACTGATCAAGAGTTGCTCTTTACCATCAAAAAGTACATGACTTTGCGTAACTTCAAGTTGTTGACTAACAAAGATATAGTCGATCCGCAAAGCTTTGTCATTATTTTCCCATCCATCGATATCTTGCAAGATCGTTGCTCCACCAGTCACCTCTTTAGCAGCTAAATGGCTGTCTTTTAGTTTTAAAGGACTAGCTAAGATCAATTCATGACCTGAAGTATTTTCTGGGTTATTAAAGTCTCCCATGATGACCAATGGTGCTTCTTCGGTAGCCAAAGCAGCTTCTAAACGATGCCATTCTGATTTAAAATCATTCTTCCACCATGAGAAATGCCCGCTGACAACACACATTTCCTGACCTGCGACCTGCGTCTTAGCGATCAACGCCCGACGCGTATGGTAGTCGTATTCATCATCAACATTTGACGTCAAAACGCTTCTTTCTGAGGTGAATGGCTGTTTAGATAACAAAGCCACCCCTTCATGATACTCATCATAGCCAATATGCCCGTAAGCCCATGTGAAATAATAATTTGCTCCATGTTCTTTTAAATATTCGACTAATTTTAAAGCATAATTGTCTTCGTGCAAATGATGTTGATTTTCTAGCGTATACGGCGCTTGTAAAACATCAGGTGAATCGATCCGTTGATTTACCTCTTGTAATGCGATCACATCGTAATCTGCAGCCAAGATCTGTTTACCTAAGATCTCCAAAGCAAGATCTGGATCTTCGCCTAACCAACTATGTGTGTTCAACGTTAAAAATTTTGCCACGTAAAATTCCTCCATAAAATAACTAAGCGACGCCTGATATCTGGGCGTCGCTTAGTTTTATCATTTAGACTTCAACTGTTCCGACAACTGTCTTAGCAGCCTGATGGCCTAACTTATCGATTTTGACTTCCTTGATATCCTGTACATTAGTAAATGCTACAACAATTGTATCATCTTTACCAGCAGCTTTGATCTTATCAAGATCAGCTAAGGCAAGTAAGTCACCGGCTTTAACTTTAGCCCCGTCATTAACTTTGACTTCAAATGGTTCTCCATTCAAGCCTACTGTATCAAGTCCCATGTGAACTAAGACTTCTAGACCTGCATCAGTTACTAGTCCGATCGCATGCTTAGTTGGGAAGACACTTGTTACTGTCCCAGAAACTGGAGCGTAAACATTTTGGTTATCTGGTTTGACCCCGAAACCATCACCCATCATCTTTTGTGAGAAGACTGGGTCATTAACGTCTTCGATCTTGATCACATCACCATCAGAAACAGTATGGATCTCTTCAGTTACACCTTTGAATTGGATCTTCTTTTCTTCTGTGACTGTACCACTCATAACGTCGACTTTTGGAATTTCGACACCAGAATCAAGCAAGTCTTGGACATCAGATTTCAAAACATCAGCTTTTGGACCATAAACAGCTTGAACACCTTCACCTTTGACGATCAAGCCCATCGCACCAACTTGCTTCCATTCTTCTTCCGAACCAACTTTGGCACTATCTTTAACAGTTACACGTAGACGCGTCATGCAGGCATCAACATCGGAAATATTTTCGCGACCGCCAAGCAAGTTGATGATCTTAACAACTTGTGAGTTAGGATCAGCTTGACCATCTGCTGTAGTTGCTGTATCAGAACCAGCGTCTCCATTATCGATACCATCATAGTTACCATTGCGCCCAGGAGTTGCTAAATTGAACTTCTTGATCATGAAGTTTGCGATAAAGTACATCGCTACCGCAAAGAGTAAGGATACCCAAACAAAGTTGAAGATATCTTGCCCTAAACCAGCTTTAAATGCCATTGGTGAGCGGGTGAGCAATTCGATGTTACCAAAGGAGTGAACACGTAAGTTGATAAGGTCAGCTGAAGCAAATGCCAAACCTTGCATGATCGCATAGACGATATACAATGGTACCGCTACGAACATGAACATGTATTCCAATGGTTCTGTAACACCAGTCAAGAATACGGCAAGTGCAGCTGAGATAAACATTGAGCTGTATTGTTTTCTCTTATCTGGATCAACATTGCGATACATCGCAAGGGTCAGACCCATCAAGATGCCAGTTGAACCGATCATTTGACCAACTTTGAAACGAGCTGGTGTCCAGTGTGTTAAGACATAGTTGTATTTAGCCATGTCGCCAGCACCTTTTAAGTTGACTAAGTCAGTTGTCCAAGCAAGCCACAATGGATCTTGCCCAAATACGTGGTGACCAGCTTGAGCACCAGTCAAGATCTCGTAAGTTCCACCTAAAGAGGTGTAGTTGATCGGGATCGTCAACATGTGGTGCAAACCAAATGGAAGTAAGAGACGTTCCAAAGTACCATAGAGGAATGGTGCCAAGAAGCGTGCTGTTTCTTGGGAGTTAGCGATCCACATCCCAAAGCTGTTGATCCCGTATTGGATAACTGGCCAAATAATAGCTAAAACTAACGCTACGACTGTCGAACGCCAAATAACTACGAAAGGTACGAAACGTTTACCGTTGAAAAATGATAACGCATCTGGCAACTTACGGAAGTTGTAGTATTTGTTGTAAGCTGTTGCCCCAACAAAACCAGCAATGATACCAACAAACACACCCATGTTAAGAGCTGGTGCCCCTAAAACGTTAACAAAATAGTCACTAACTAAGATCTTGCTACCAAAGATGGTATGTACGTAAGCCTTAGAGTCTGCCATCATCTCAGCATTAACGCCAAAGACAGTACCGGTTACGATGTTGATCAAAATAAATGCTAAACCTGCAGCAAAAGCACCGCCAGCACGTTCCTTAGCCCAACTACCCCCGATCGCTAATGCAAAGAGGATATTTAGGTTATTGATAACGCCCCAACCGAGCTGTTCAATAACACCACCAGTTGTAACTAAGGCGGTCATATTAGGATCGATCATTGCCAATGTCTTACCGATACTGATCATCAAACCAGCAGCTGGCATGACGGCGATAACGACCATCAAACATTTACCGAACTTTTGCCAAAATTCGAAACTGAAAAACTTTTGAAATTGTGCTTTCAACTACCTCACTCCTTTAAAAATTATCTCTAGATCGTTAAGTTATGCAACCGGTTTATGCAATCGGTTTCATTACATTTTTTATTATAGCGACTCTTCTTAAAAATGTAAACCTTTTCGCTTAATTTTTTTATTTTATTCTTTTAATTTACTCTCATAGTAGACTCGTTAAGGTAATTTTTAGAATTTAGGGTGTAAAATGTATACAAAGAAAGAAGTGTAACAATTGGAAAAAATTTTTAGTTTATTTAGCGATACGCTTGGCAAACTCTACATACTTTTACCTAATATCATCTTTGCTTTTATGATCAATGTCAAAGTTGGCCTTGGAACTTTACATACCGCACTGCCCTTTATCTTACTCTATTCTTTTCAAAAAATGGGGATCTTTACGTTAAATAGTTTTGGCAAGATCACAAACTACACTAAAGTCTTACGGATAGATCTATTTTTAGCTTTAGGGGGCGTGGTACTTGCGATCAGTGGAACGCTCTTCAGACAACAGATCTTACTAGATCTCAGTGGGATCCTAGTTGGGACAGGTCTTTCTTGCTTACCGACGCTCATCAAAAAAGGACTTCCACACAAAAGCAGTAAGCTCAGTTTTGTATTCTCACTTTTGATCGTTTTTCTAGTCGGAGTAAATATTAAATATTTCAGCAATCTTTTCAACCTCTATCTACTGGCGCTTTTATTGCTCATGACGTTGATAGCCTCATTTTATCTACCTGCACCTAAAACACAGATGCTAGCTCAGCTCAAGTTAGATCTGCACTCTTTTGTTCCTGCAGGTATCATTTTATGTCTCTATGTAATGATCAGAACTTATCGTCAGACGGCTTTGATCGCTGATTTTGAATGGATGTTGATCTTTAGTGGGATCATCTTCTTGTTTTTTCTTTATCAAGATATCTTTTGCGTCTATGAGCAGACCTATCAATTTTGGTTAGGGGCATTGAAAAACTTTTTGATCATCTATAGCCTCTTTTGGTTCTTTATTTGCGGTCAAGTGGCGCTGATCATCTGGTCTTTTATCATTTTGATGCTCAGCAACTTTTTGGGTGGGCTTTTTTATCACAAATCGACCTATTCTAACGTAACCATCCAAGTAGGTGCATTCTTAGGGACGGTATGTGGGCTTTTGATAATGCTATCTTCTAGGATCTATCTTGTCGGCTACTTTATCACATCTTTCTTTGCACTGATCGCTGGTAAAGCTAATACAAACGATGGGCTTTTGGCTGACAAAAGTGGTCAGATAAAAACGCTTGGGAGCCTTTTGCAACAAGTATGTTTAGGTCTGACGATCGAACTAGTCTCACTTTGGCAACTACATAGTCCGACTGCTTTGCTCTATTCTAATGTCTACCACCAAGCCATGTTAAAAGATACCTTCCCAGCTTTTATGGTCCGTTTGATCTTGATCAGTCTCTTCATCATCAGTGGCAACTTGATCTTCTCGTGGCACCTCTACCGCCTTTATTCAGCCAAGCATAAAAGCAGTTGAGCAACTTACATAAAAACAGCCGACCGTTAAAAATGGCCGGCTATTTTTTTAGATCACTTTCGCGGTTCCCAGCTTCCCCGAAAGATCTGTTCTTTTAATTCTTCAGCGGTCAAACTTGCATTATCTTCAAAACCTCTAAAGGGATGAAGTGCAAGTAAGGCAGATTTTTGATAATCTTTTGCCCGCTTTAAGGCATACTGTGTCAAAGAATCATCTTTGATATGCCGAACTAGACGGGCACTTGGAGTATTCATCGGGATCTTGACCCGATACTCCATATCTTCGATCAATTCTTGATATTCAGGGCCAGCTTGGATCAGGTCGACATAGACTTTTAGATGCTCGATCAATGCGATCGCAGCTTCTGATAATTGACTCTTTTTAGTTGGATCTTCTAAAGCAACGATCTCATTTCGCTTATCAGCAACAGCTAAAGCTTCATTGACTTCGCTTTTATTTAGAGCTGGGCTCATGATAAAGTAACTCGCTAACAGCCGAATAAAGCGCAAGGTCCCCGTTCTTATCCCGACATAGCTCGTTGGATCAAGGTCTAACATCCGCAATTCTAAATATTTGATCCCATCTGTTGCTAAGGTCTCCACATTATCGCCTTTAAAACGAACAGGGCCATGGAATTGCGCTGCTGTATAGATCTCTTTTTTAGCCACAGCACGCTTGATCCGCGCGACATAACTTTCAACATCAGTGTAATCAGGTGTAAATTTAGACCCAAAACCATATTTTTTGCTCTGGCGTAAACTACGAACTGGATGTGACAATTTATCACCTTTTTTAAAGTAATTTTCTTCAGCGATCGGACTAGCTCCAAATAGATACGTCAATAACCACCGATAACGGACGAATCCTTGTGCCACGATCGTATAGAGATAGTTTTGCACAGCCAGTTTATCAGCAAATTTATCAGGCATTTTTTGATAGACCATCTCGATCAGATGGTAGTCAATACTTAGATTGATATGTGCACCACATGGAGCTCCTTCTGCTAAGCGGTGTTTTTTTAACCATTCTCGAAAATACTTTTCTTTCTCTGGCCCAGCTTTAGCGATCCTGACGCGATCATTAGCTAGTTTAGGTGGCATAGACAACGGCCACAAAAACTCTCCTGGTGAAAGTGCTGTCCTAAGTGCCGTATTGATGCTATAAAGATAGTGCATCGCATCTAAGGAATTACTGGCAGCCGGTGTCACGACTTCCGACATTGTTTCTAAGAAATCATTAGTTATCCAAGGATTGACTTTTTCATCACCGATCGCAGCTGGATACGGTTCTTCACTGAGATTGCCTGTACCATCGACTCGATGCATCTCGACTTCTAATCCCATTTTAAAGTCTGAAGTCTTAGAGACTGCTTCATTTTCAAAAATCAATTCACCGATCTTACTGAACATAGTATTACCGCTATAAAAATGTGAACAAATACGAGTTATATTTGAGAAAGAAATATAGTTTTTCCTTTCCGATCATCTAGATCACTTTTAGCTAGGAGCATGCTCGATCCACTTCACATTTTGTCCTTTCTATGTTGCACACATGCTCATCGCTTGATTTTTTAATATTTTACTATATACCTTCTCATTTTTAAATGTTTTTTTAATACTTAAAAACAAGTTCCTACCACTTGCCGATGTTAGTACCCATGATCTTGAGTAAAATAGCGTGCCCATAAAGATGCTTTTAGCTAAACTATAACTCTAATACTTTGAACAAAGTGGTTATTAAATATCAGGATATACAAAAAAAGCCGCTAGTCAAATCAACTAACGACTTTGATCGCGTGGCAACTTCCTACCCTCGCAAGGGGCGATCCCCTAACTACTATCGGCGTT
>NZ_CARBVX010000024.1:0-3175 GCF_948948975.1 uncultured Lactobacillus sp.
ATGGTTTTAAATCAAACAGTTTAATAATATGTCCTAATTTTTGGGTTCATATCAAGTATGAGAAAGAAAAAGGAATAGAATTATCTGATAATTTTAAAGAGGAGTATGATAAATTTATTTTTGAAGAAGATCCCAAGATTGAAGATGATGTATTGGCTCAAATAAAAGATGTGTATAAATTTAAGAAAAATTTATATTACTCTGAAGATGGAAGAAGAGTAAATATCACTACTGAAGATAGAAAAGAAATGAATCGGTTTCAAACTATCAGAGGAACTTTTGAAAATATTGAAGAGCTGTATGATAGAGTGGCTTCTTCGTATAAAAATTTAATAAAAACATCTATTTCTCAAGATATGGAAATAAATCCTAATACAATTATTGGAGCTTTTCTTTCTGATGGGAATGCCTTTATAGATTATCTTGATCAACAATGGTTAGAACGGTATGTGTCTAACTTTAAAGATAATTGGAAAAAATTTGTTCATATATCTATGATAGTAATTTAGGCTACAGGTTGTGCTATAACTTACGTGATTTTGACCAGCATCCTCAGGGACATGCAGCACGACAAGTGATAAAAGAAACAGAAGAAGACATTGATAAAAAAAGAATAGAGTATCGTTTGAATATCATAGGAATTATTTCTGATGGCAAGACTAAGTATAAACTGAGGCATGATCTCTTTACTCTTCAAAAAAATGATTTATTTACACCTTATGCAAGTAATTATATGATTAATTTAACAATACTTTATAATTTAGCCCTGAGTCAATTTGTAGCTAATAATTTGGAAGATATTCAGGAAGTTTATTATTACCTGGTTACCCATAATTTTAATGAAAGATTGATAAAAAGTGTTGACGATTATGAATTCCAAATTACCGGAGAAGACTATGCTGATGATGTTATTACGACTTTTGATGTAGATTATTTTTTGCATAGTCTAGAGAAAAAAGGGATTATTAATGCACAAGTCATTTTGGATATTCGGAACGGTCAAGAAGATACTGCAGATATAAGAGCGTCTTCAGGAGACGCCCTAAAGAATATACTTAGAACGCATTTGCTTGGAAGATAATTGATTACTTTTAAGGGAATAAATTTATTTGTAAGTAATTCAATAATAGTGATTGGTAAGTATGTAAAGAATAGAAAATGAGACTTTATAGTATGATTAGGTTATATTGATTATTTGTGATTTGAAAATGAAATACGGTTAAAAAGTATGTGTCGGTTATTGAATTAGTGATCACTCGCTTTAAAGCCATGAATCAAAAAAATATATAAATGATTTTTGAAATCATTATTTTTTAAGAAGCCTTTATGAATTTAGTAAAACTAATGAAAAATTGTCTTATTATAAACTATGAATGTGATAAGAACAAAGAATATTTAGTGTTCTCCACGTAGGTGGAGATGCACTCTCTTTGATATATATTTCCAAGCTTTTCGAATTCTTTTCTTTTTATTGTGCTATGCTTTCGTAAGGTTTATACAATCTCATCTCTCATCGGAAATACACAGAAATAGTTTGTTTAAAGACCTACATAGGTCGATATTTAATTATTACTTGTATTCTTACTAAAAAATGGTGTATCTATTTTATTTTCATTTAATCGCTCAATGATATAATTAGCATAAATTATCTTTTGTTCGTTTGTAGCATTACTTTTCAATATTGGCAACGGTGCATAATCAACATACCATAACACACCCTCCAGTTCTTTAGGGGTTAATATCATGAGCGAAAACCTTCTTTAGTTTAACATTTCTATCTTTTTACCACAGGCTTTCGAGCAAGCTGCTGCGGAATTTGAAAAATCAAATAATACTTTATCATAAGATCATTGAGGTAAACAGTCTACTAGAGTTTCCGACGAACGGACAAAATAAGCCTAAAATTATTCAATAGAAAGAGTAAATGTAATGAGTATGTACAGGAATGATGATATTTTAATTACAGATTTGATGGATCGAATTAGTAATTTGGAAAATCAAATGGCTGAATTAAAAAAGATATACTATAAACAATCTGGAGAAAGTCGTAGTACATTTCTATATGGATGTGAGGTACGTGGCTCAGACTATTTGCATTTAGAAGATAAGATAGTTCCTCGCTTAAAGGAAAACGACCCAGTTTTACTAGTACGTGAAGCAGATAATAAATACGATAAGAATGCAATTTCTGTTACTACACCTTCTGGCCTGAAACTGGGCTATGTTCCACACGAACATAATTTGATATTTAGTCGCTTAATTGATGCAGGAAATCTTTTATTTGGTCGTGTAAAAACTTTCCATTGGGATGGTAAAAATTTGGAATTAGTAATTAAGGTTTATTTGGCAGGTTAATATTTGTAGATAAAAAGATAGTCCTCTTGTTCAGTGGACTATCTTTTTAATATGGATAATTATGGGAAAATATTAATGTACTTAGTTAGATTTTGTATTGCCTCCACGACTGTGGAGAATAGCGCATGAATAAGCCACCCATAAAACTAGCTAAAGGATCACCTCCACATCCGTGGAGAATAGAACAAATTAAGAATACTAATCGTGTTACAGATGGGATCATCTCCACATCCGTGGAGAATAGTTTTTCTGATTTTTCCTCAACATTTTCACTAGGGGATCATCTCCACATCCGTGGAGAATAGACAATTTGATGCTCATGAGTATTCAAATCATGAGGATCATCTCCACATCCGTGGAGAATAGGTGATTTTACCAACTCGATTGGTAGGGGTGAAGGGATTATCTCCACATCCGTGGAGAATAGCACTTATCAACTTCGCTTTTCCAATCTTTCATAGGATCATCTCCACATCCGTGGAGAATAGATTACAATTACATCACTACCAGACCGACATATAGGATCATCTCCACATCCGTGGAGAATAGTCAAGAATATGATGGTATTGTTAGTCCTGTAGAGGATCATCTCCACATCCGTGGAGAATAGTAATTGATGATTTACAGCAACAAGTAAACAATAGGATCATCTCCACATCCGTGGAGAATAGTTAACGTTTTAGCCGTTGATAAGGACGCTGGTGGGATCATCTCCACATCCGTGGAGAATAGTAATTGATGATTTACAGCAACAAGTAAACAATAGGATCATCTCCACATCCGTGGAGAATAGACTAAGAAAATCCCAATGTAATAATAA
>NZ_CARBVX010000024.1:3275-15983 GCF_948948975.1 uncultured Lactobacillus sp.
GGATCATCTCCACATCCGTGGAGAATAGACTAAGAAAATCCCAATGTAATAATAAATCCCAAAATAAATACTAACATTTTTAATGAGTTTTAATAACTCTTAACCTTAAAATACCTATAAATAATAAGAATGAATTTGGCTGTTAACTTGTTTTTAAAAGAGGTAAAATGATTCTGAATAGTACTTGGAGTGAATATAATGCTTTATAAACAAATTGAACAGAATAAACGAAATACTTGGATTATTTTGGGTCTATACACCGTGTTGATACTAATAATAAGTATTTTTCTGGGAATGCTTTTTACAGTTTATGTTGGAGGAGCTTTCTTTGTTATAGGTTTAATTTACATTGCACACGTCTATTTTGATGCAACTCGCCATCTTATGAAAGTAACAAATGCTGTTGAAATTACTAAAGAAACAGAGCCCCAAATTTATGAATTAGTTGAAGAACTCTGTTTAGCAGGTGGGCTGCCAGTTCCAAAATTATATATTACTCCTGATCAGGCGCCGAATGCTTTTGCTACCGGACGTGATCCACAACATGCAAGTTTAGCTTTAACGCAGGGACTATTGAATATGATGAATAAAAAAGAAGTTCAAGGTGTCATTGGCCATGAACTTTCTCATATTCGAAACTACGATACTCGTATTACAGTTTTAGCGAGTGCGCTAACCAGTTTAATTACAATGACTGGTGTAGGAATCGTTGTATTTGGATGGACTGTATTAACTAGTGAGAATAAAGGTTTGTTAAGTCTTCTTATCAAATTCTTTGCCTTATTTTTGATTATTGTAGGTGGAATTATTTCTATTATTGGAATTCCTATAGCAAAGTTGCTATTTTTACTAGTATCACGTCAGAGAGAGTATTTGGCAGATATTGGTTCAGTTGATTTGACACGTGAACCAAGTGGCTTAATTTCCGCTCTGTCTAAACTTGAAAAACTAGAAGAAGGAGAGAGTACCCCGCAAATTGGCTCTCAAGATTTAGCCCTACAACATTTGTATTTTAATTTTCCGAGTGCTCATAATTGGATTAGCCACCTTTTCTCCGATCATCCACCTTTGGATAAAAGAATCGAACGTCTAGAAAATAGTAATCGGATAAAATAAGATAAGTACGACCAAATATCATGAGATGGTATTTGGTCTTTTTGTTGGGTTAAGCTGTAGGTTAAGCACTCTATTTTTTGTTGATAGAAACTAATGGAAAATGATATTATTTGAATTAGAGAATGGCATTATATCAAGGATCTTTTAGTGTTCTCCACGTAGGTGGAGATGATCCTATAGTGCCCACCGTCTTGAGTACCACCAAAGAGTGTTCTCCACGTAGGTGGAGATGATCCTTTTAGTGTCGAACAAATTCAAAATATCGTAAGGTGTTCTCCACGTAGGTGGAGATGATCCCGATTCACCAATGTTGAAGACGCAAGAAAATGGGTGTTCTCCACGTAGGTGGAGATGATCCTTTGCCGGCTGGATTAACAGAGTTCATCTTGTTGTGTTCTCCACGTAGGTGGAGATGATCCTGTTGTCTGCATATAGTGACAACCAACAGTGCCGTGTTCTCCACGTAGGTGGAGATGATCCTTACTTTCCATCAGCTTCAAAAGTCGATGTTTGGTGTTCTCCACGTAGGTGGAGATGATCCTAAACCGATGGCTTTAATTCTACTTAGACCTAGCGTGTTCTCCACGTAGGTGGAGATGATCCAAGCTGATTTAGCTAAATCACGATTCATTTTAGGTGTTCTCCACGTAGGTGGAGATGATCCTTCCCACTCTTTTTTCAACTCTTTTTCATCATCGTGTTCTCCACGTAGGTGGAGATGATCCCGAAATAAGAAATATACCCTAAAAGCTCATGAAGTGTTCTCCACGTAGGTGGAGATGATCCCAGTTGCGCCCGTAGGGACCCTCTCTTTTTTGTATTCTCCACGTATGTAGAGATGATCCTACTCAACAGATTAAAGTTTAGAGACGTTTCGAGTATTCTCCACGTAAGTGGAGGTGATCCTATTCCTCTAACTTGGCTGATGAAGTAGCCAAGTGTTTTCCACGTAAGAGGATATAACCTAGGATATTAGCAAAAATAATTTATATTTGAGTACTTTTTATCAAAATGATGCAATAAGTAGTAGTCATATGGTTTACTGGCCATAAAGATCATGGAAAGAGTTAAAAATTAATTATTCTATAAGTGACCTTTTTGGCTTTTAATTAGAGTACTTACTATATTGTATAAAGCAAAATTATCGAAAATGGTGTAGGAAGAAAATCAACTGTACTATTGGTCCATTGAACGTATTAAGGTGAAGAGACGATTAGAACTATATAACATTGATGCCAAAGTAATTAAGCTAGGCCCTTTTGGAAAAGTGATGCACGATAATTCTGAATTTAAAAAATTGTATAGTGCACAATCAAACCTTTAATCTCTGTTCCAAAAATAAAGTTGAATCTAATTCAGCAAAGGTAAAAGTTTTATATCATTCATTAAGCGCTCTGGTAGCGCTTTTTGTTTTGCAATGGGCTTATCGCTACTGATAGATAATCTAAAAAAACTTAGTTACATTTAATAATAGAGTATAATTAGAAAAGGTGTTGTTCTTCACACGAGTGAAGGTGATCCGAATATAGTGTATAGTTCGGAAAGTATTCTCCACGTATGTGGAGTTTTGGCAAAAATAAATAATAATATAGTGTAAAGTAAATTAACTGTGCTATAATGAAATCGAATTCAAAAAAGGAGATGAAAATTAATGGTGAACTTATTTCCGGCCACTAAGGCTTTATGGGGAAAGAAAGCGGTTCATGATGATCAAGAATTTTGGCTTCCTTTAGTAGCGCATTTAATTGATACTAAAAATGTAATGCAGTGGCTTTATAATAACTGGATTAGTGAAGGTACTAGAAAAATTTTGCAACAAAATCTTTCTCCTGAAGATACTCAAAAGCTGGTAGGATTTTTGGGATTTTATCATGATTTTGGTAAGGCCACGCCAGCTTTTCAATATAAACAGTCCTTTCCAAGGAATAAAGATTTGGATGAGGATATAAATGAAAAATTAAGAAGAGCAGGTTTTTCGTCCATCTCCATGGATAACTATAGAGTCCGTAAGTCACCTCATCCCATTGCTGGTGAAACTTTACTAGAATCTTTTGGATTAAATGAATCAATAGGCTCAATTATTGGTGGCCATCACGGTCTACCTCCAAAAAAAGATGTCACTTTTAAACAACTGAATATCTATGCTTCGAATCTTTGGGGCCGAGACACAGATACTAAAATTCAACATGAGTGGAAGTCTGTTCAAAATAATCTTTTTAAATATGGACTAGCATTGTGTGGTTATAATGATATTAAGGATGTTCCAGAGGTTACTTTGCCACAAGCAGTAATTTTAGAGGGAATGTTAATCATGGCTGACTGGCTTGCCTCTAGCGAAAAATTAACTAATTATAGCAATATATCATTATTTCCCTTGATTTCGTTAGAAGAAGATTTTGATGAATTGAATATGGAAGAACGTTATCATCAAGCAATTAAAAAATGGGATATTAGTGATCGATGGATGCCAGAAAAGATTGCTTCTGTTAATGAACAATATCGCTTAAGGTTTAATTTTATTCCTCGTCCAGTGCAAAAAGAAATGTCAGAAACAATTTCTCAAGCTAATGATCCAGGCTTAGTTATTATTGAGGCACCGACTGGAATTGGCAAAACCGAGCTAGCATTGACAGCAGCCGAACAACTAGCCTTTAAGCAAGGAAAATCCGGCTTATATATGGGTTTACCAACGCAGGCAACAACTAACGCAATGTTTTCAAGAGTTAAAGAGTGGCTTGATAGTATAGCAAAAGAACAAGCTGCACATCCTGATGTGAAATTGCTCCAAGGTAAAGCAAAATTTAATAAACCCTATACTAAATTACCTTATGCCGAGAATATTTATGATGATACAGATGGAGCAGTAGTAATTAATAGTTGGTTTGCGGGAAAAAAGTCGAGTTTATCCCATTTTGCAGTTGGAACAATTGATCATCTCTTACTCACTGCCTTAAAGCAAAAACATCTTTTTCTAAGACACTTAGGCTTTAGTGATAAAGTGGTAATAATTGACGAACTTCACGCGTACGATTCTTATATGAGTTCATATTTAGAGAAAGCTATTAAATGGTTAGGAGCATATCATGTACCAGTAATTGCTTTGTCCGCAACTTTACCTAAGAAAAAAAGAAATGATTTGTTAAAAGCTTATCTGAAAGGAAAATATGGCAGTATAAAAATAAAAACCAATGATAATTGGGAAGCTAATGAAGGCTATCCCTTACTTAGTATTCTGGATGGAAACAAATTAGAACAAGCAAGTGAGTTTTCGATTGCGAATGATGAAAATAGAACGATTAATGTTGTTCGTTTTAATGGAAATGAAGAAGAAATTATTAATAAAGCAGTTGCCGAAATAGAGGATGGCGGAATAGCGGGAATAGTTGTTAATACCGTTAAACGAGCTCAAGACTTAGCAAGATTAGTCCCTGAAAACATTGAAGTATTACTTTTACATTCTGCTTATTTAGCACCAGAGCGTGAAAAAATTGAAGAAAGACTTCAAGCGAAGATTGGAAAGGGTGTCACTCGTCCCCAAAAAATGATAGTTATCGGAACGCAAGTTTTAGAGCAATCTCTAGATATTGATTTTGATGTGCTTTTTACTGATATTGCACCAGTAGATTTAATTATTCAGCGAATTGGTAGACTACATCGTCATAAAATTTCCCGACCTACAACTTTAGCGAAGCCGACAGTCTACATCACAGGCATAAACGGCTATGGTGATTACGGTAAAGGAAATGAATTTATCTATGAAAAATACTTATTAATGAAAACCGATTATTTTCTAAAAAATAAGATTAGTATTCCTAATGATGTATCTCCATTGGTACAACAAGTATATAGTCCTAATGTAGATAAGAATATTAAAGATATTAGTGAGTCTAAGACAAAGTTTGAAAAAGATTTAAAAAAATCTAAGAAGAAAGCACGAGTATTTCAAATAGAAAATCCGAATGAAAAAGACAGAAATAATTTATTTGGTTGGTTAAGTGATGGACAAATTAATGTTAGCGATGATAATCATGCCGCTGCTTGTGTTCGAGATATAAAAGAAACTATTGAAGTAATTCTTTTAAAAAATACTAGTGAAGGAACCTTTCTGATGGATGGACGTAATATTGAAGAAGTAAGTAGTGAAGAAATAGCCGGTCAAACTATTAGATTGCCATTTGCAGTCGTAAATAATTCAAAAAGTAAAGATCCAGTTGATAAAACAATTACAACATTGGAAAAAAACATGCTGACATTGCGTAATAAATGGAAAGAGGATATTTGGTTACGTGGTGCTTTAGCACTAGAGTTTAATGAGAATAATTTAACTACTTTAAACGGATTTAACTTAAAATATTCTTCGAAATTAGGATTAATGTACGAAAAGGAGGAGGAAGATGGATAAAAAAAGTTTTAATCTTGTCACTGAGCCTTGGATTCAAGTCTTGGACAAAGATGGAAATCCCAAGGAAGTTTCACTATTAGAAGTTTTTGAAAATGCTGCTAGTTACCAGCGCTTAGCTGGTGATATGGCGAGTCAAGATTTAGTAATATTACGCTTACTTGTTGCTATTTTAACTACTGTATACTCTCGAGTTGATGCAAATGGAAAAAATTATGAATGGTTAACTCTTGATGAAAAAATGCATCTTAAAGAAGCAGAGGAAGAAGATTATGAATACGATGATTTAGTAAATACGTGGCAACTTTTATATAAAAATGGAAAATTCTCTAAGTCTGTTGCCCAATACTTAAAAGAAAATAGTTCTAAATTTGATTTTTTAGGGGATGATCCTTTCTATCAGGTTAATAAGGAAGTTTATGATGAGGAAGTACCAGCTAATAAAAAAGTTAATATCAAAAGTCCCAAGGGAACGGTTGATATTAAACAAATAAATCGAACTATTTCTGAAAGTAATAATAGCCCAGCAATTTTTTCACCTAGAACAAGACAAACTAAAAATGAAGTGAATTTGGCTCAATTAGTGCGCTGGATCATAACTTATCAAAGCTTTACGGGTGTAACAGATAAAACAAAAGTAAATAGTAAAAAGAAATTTTCTGTATCGGCTGGTTGGCTATATGGTTTAAATCCAGTGTTTGCTCAAGGCGAAAACCTGTTTCATACTTTAATGCTGAACTTGGTCTTTCCAGAAGAATATAAAGAAGAAAAAGCTTTTTGGGAATTTGAAAACGCAGTTGAATATATTGAGTTTCTAAAAGACGAGCCTTTTGCTCGCGAGCTTTCAATCAGTACTTTGTATACGTTATGGTCAAGAATGCTGCATATTGAATGGATAGATGATGAGCCAATTATTTTTACTGCCGGTTTACCAAAATTGGATAGTACGGAAGCTTTTGTTGAGCCGATGACCACTTGGCGTAGAAACACAAAAACAGGAGAAGTTTATCCTGCTACTAAGCATTTGACCGATCTAACAAAAGCAATGTGGAGAAATTTTGGGCAATATGTTAGGACTACAGATTCTGATGAATTAGAAGATATGCATGAGCCAGAAATAATTAAGTGGCTAAGAAATGTACAAGGTAACGAATATCTCCCTACAGATACTTCCTTAACCTTGCGAACTACCACATTAATTAGTGACGGAAATGCCACTTCACAGTCTCCAGTAGTAGAAGCTAACGATCAATTTAGGATCAAGGCAGAGGTACTGTTTGATAAAAATGATAAAGACTATTGGCCAGAAGACATTGAAAATATGATTGATTTGACTCAGCAAGTAGGAAAAGATTTTTGGATTTTTACTAATAACATTAGCAAATTAAGAGGTCTAGATGGAACTAATTTTTCTGATAATTCGACTGCTAAATTTTATGAAAGTCTGAATCTTCCTTTTCTTACTTGGCTTGCAAGTTTAAGAAATGACCAAGAACGGGCAGATAAAACAGCTGAATGGAAAAGAATATTAAAGAGAATAGCCATAACAAAAGCTGAAGAACTTCTAAAAAATGCTTCTCCAAGAGATATTATTGGACAAGAAAGTTCGAAAGAAGAGGGAAACGGAATAAATAATATTTTTACTATTTTTAACTGGTATAAATTAAATGTATTTCGTCATATTGAATAATAAATTTTAAGGAGGGATGATTATTTTGATGACAAAGATTGAAAGAAATACCGATAAAATTATAAAGAAATTGCATGAACGAGAGGGTAATGATAAAGCGATTTTGTCTGCTCTTAGACGTTCCAATTCTATTCTAAGCCGTCAAGCTACTATTGTTTGGCCGCTGTTATTTGAATACATTAAAGAAAAAGATACCTTTGGTGAAAATAGTAGGCAAACAACTTCAGAACGAGCAATTTTTACAGCCTTACGATGTTATGCTGTTTTTGAGCAAGGTAATGATATTGAAAGAGATCGAGAATATGATAATGAAAATGCAATGTCACTATTTAGAAGCCTATCGTTTTTGCGTAAAGACGAACAGCTTCGAGAAGCTTTAGATAGACGTGTGCGAGCTGTGTTAAGTACAACTAATGCAGAAGTTGTTACTAGATCATTAGTAAGTTTAACTAAAATTATAAAAGCTAATAATCCAGCAGCAAGTATTAATTATCCTAAATTAGCAAATGATATATATAATTTTCAATTAGGTTTTGAATCAGCTAGAAAAATAGCCATTAAATGGGGAAGAGAATATTTTTGGATTAATGACAATAAAGAAAGTAATGAGGATTAAAAAATGACACAAAATAACTTATACGTAGATATTCATGTATTACAGACTGTTCCATCTTCAAATATTAATAGAGATGACACGGGCGCACCTAAAACTGCTGTATATGGTGGAACCACTCGATCACGTGTATCATCACAAAGCTGGAAAAAAGCGATTAGAGAAGGATTTAAAAAAGATAGTAAAGAACATGATTGGCTTAGTGGCTTTCGTACTAAACGAACAGCTACCTTATTGGCTAAAGAGTTAATGAAACAAGATTCTTCTTTAAGTTTTGATGATGCACGCAAAAAAGCTAAAGAAGTCTTATCTAATATGGGATTAAAGTTTGATAAGGCAAAGAAAAATGATAAAAATAATGATAAAGACTTTGAAACCAAGGTTTTACTTTTCTTTAGCCCTGGTCAACTAAGAAAATTGGCAGAATATGTGTTAAATAATAAAGAAATTGATAAAAAAGAAGCAAAGAAGCTTTTGACTGAAAATCAATCATTAGATTTAGCGCTCTTTGGTAGGATGGTAGCCGATGATCCAGAGCTAAACGTTGAAGCTTCCTCTCAAGTAGCGCATGCTATTTCAACTCATGAAGTTGTGCCAGAATTTGACTTCTTTACAGCAGTAGATGATGCTAAAACATCCGAAGAATCAGGTTCTGCTATGCTTGGAACTCTTGAATATAATTCTTCTACTTTATATAGATATGCAAATATCAATATGGATGAATTAATTCATAATTTAGGAATAGATTTGGCTCAAATTGGATTAAAAGAATTTATTAAAAACTTTGCTTTAACAATGCCTACTGGCCATCAAAACTCTTATGCAAATAAAACTTTACCTCAGTATATTTTAGTAACTCTAAGAGAAGATACTCCTGTAAACTTAGTTTCTGCATTTGAAGCAGCTGTTCAAAGTAATAGTGGTTATACTGAAAAATCAATTAAGCGACTAGAAAACGAATTTGATAATATTAGCGGATGGATTGGTAAGCCAATTGCTAGTTTTGTTCATGCGAATAAAGAATTTGAAACAACTGTGGGAGAAAAAGAACCAGATATTAATAAATTACTAGATAATGTTTCTACTGTAGTGGCTAAGAGGGTAGAAAATGAAGACACTAACGATTAAGTTGAAGGCACCACTTCAAGCTTATGGTAATGAGGCTACTTTTGGGAGACGTACTACCAATCCATATCCTACTAAAAGTGCAGTAATTGGAATGATTTCTGCGGCTTTAGGATATAGTCGGAATGATAAAAAAATCTTAGAATTAAATAATTTAGCGTTTGCAGTAAGAAGCGATCAACCAGGCCATGTCGTAAATGACTTTCAAATTGTTGAATATGCAAAAAGCGCTACAAAAAAAGCCAAGAAATTAACGTACCGCTATTATCTACAAGATGCACTGTTTATGGTAGCGATTGGAGCAGACGATGATGAACTAATAGAAAAAATTCATTATGCTTTGCAGCATCCTAAATTTTCATTATTTTTAGGTAGACGCTCATGTCCTCCGACTGGACCACTGGAAATTGAAGTGTTTAATAATCAAAATCCATTAAATGTTTTAAAATCAATGGATTGGCAAGCAGCCGAATGGTATCAAAAAAAGCATTCTAGTTTTAATGCAGAGCTCGTTTATGATGCTAATCTTGGAGCAAGAGATCATTTTGTATTTCAAGTGAAGGATAAAGTGGGCTCATTTGACCAAAGAAATCGATATCATGATTATCGTGAAGTGGTAAGTACATATATACCAATGAAGAATCAAATAAATAAACATGCTGAAACAATGCATGACATAATGTCGAATATATAAAGAGGTTAATAATGTATTTATCAAGAGTTGAAATTGATTTAAAAAATAGACGAAAAATAAGCGATTTGTCTCATTTGGGTGCTTATCACAATTGGGTTGAATCATGTTTTCCAAAATATCAAGACAAAGATAATCGACCCAGAAACCTATGGCGTATAGATGTTTTAAATGGAAAAAGTTACTTATTAGTTTTAAGTGAACAGAAACCAGATTTAGAAAAGCTAACTAAGTATGGAGTGTTAGGAACAGCTATCACGAAAAAGTATGATGATTTTCTGGATAGATTATATGAGGGAGAAAGATTACGATTTCGTTTAACAGCAAATCCTAGTCGAAAAATAAGTGTTCCTGGTCAAAGACAAGGGCGAATTATGCCACATATTACTATTGATCAGCAAAAAAAGTGGTTTTTAGATCGGACTGAAAGCAACGGATTCAAAATAGTAAAAACTCAGGAAAATTATCCAGAATTTGATATTGTTAACCGTGAGTGGAAATTATTGCGTCATAAAGGAAGTGGAACAGCTAGACTTAGTTGTGTTACTTTTGAAGGGATTTTAGAAATAACCGATTTGAAAAAAATTAAAAATGCAATGATAAGCGGTATTGGAAGAGAGAAAGCGTATGGGATGGGATTACTAACAGTTATCCCAATGTAATCATGCAGAGAAAATTTGGGGCAAAAAAACCAGAAATTAGTGAACTAAGTAAGGTTAGTGACAGAATAACTTTTTTATACTTAGAACATGCAAAGTTAAATCGGATTGATAGCGCACTTAGCGTAGCCGATAGTACAGGAACGGTATATATTCCAGCTGCAATTATTAGTGTTTTGCTTCTTGGGCCTGGTGTTGATGTAACACATCGTGCAATGGAACTAATGGGGGATGCAGCAATGGCAGTCGTGTGGGTAGGTGAAGATGGGGTAAGACAATATGCTCATGGGCGTTCACTAAATCATTCATCTATCTTACTTCAAGCACAAGCTAAATTAGTTTCTAACACGAGGACACGCTTAGCGGTTGCTCGAAAAATGTATCAAATGCGTTTCCCAGGAATGGATGTTTCTGGGCTGACTATGCAACAGTTGCGTGGTAAAGAGGGAGCACGTATTAGAAGAGTTTATCAGGACCAATCTCAGAAAACAGGAGTTGCCTGGTCACGGAGAGAATACAAGGTTGATGATTTTGAGTCAAGTACTCCAATTAATCAAGCTCTAACAGCAGCTCATCAAGCTCTCTATGGATTAAGTTATAGTGTAATTGTTGCTTTAGGTGCATCCGCTGGACTAGGTTTTATTCATACTGGCCATGATTTATCCGTTGTATATGATTTTTCTGATCTGTATAAGGCGGATTATTCAATTCCTATTGCCTTTGAAATGGTTAAGGAATATGGAAAAGATGACATTGCAGCCCATACAAGACATGCAATGAGGGATGCTTTTAAAGATGGAAAGTTAATAGAAAAAATGGTCAAAGATCTCAAATATTTATTAGATATTAAAGATCAAGACGAAGTGCATGCAGTAATGAGTCTTTGGGACAATAAAGAAGGGCTTCAAAAATTTGGAGTCCAATATCATGAGCTAGAGGAGTAGTTTTAATGATTGTAATTACTCTATCCAAAACACCAGCTTCCTTACGTGGTGATTTAACAAAATGGTGTCAAGAAATTCAAACTGGAATCTATGTTGGAAGTGTTAATGCGAAAGTTAGAGACTTATTATGGGAACGAGTTCAAAAAAATATTGGTCAAGGAGAAGCTACTCTAGTTTATAATACGAATAATGAACTTGGATATACTTTTCGAACCACTCGATTAGACAGAAAAATAGTAGATTTTGATGGTATTCCTCTGTTAAAACATGTTAATGTAACGCCAAATTTGAAATTAGGATTTAGTAATGCTGCAAAATATCATAAGGCTAAGGCAAATTCACGATCTGTGTTACGTAATTCAACTTTATTAAAGTTTGCAGTAATTGATATCGAAACTACAGGCTTAGCTCCCAATAAAAGCGAGATTCTTTCTATTGGTGCCGTTAAGTACTTGAAGAATGGAAAAGTTGATGTATTTTATAAATTAATTAGGGATGTAAACTGTATTCCGGCCGATATAAGTGAATTAACTGGTTTGAATATGAAGATATTAAAATCGAAAGGAAGTAATTTAATCGAAGTTTTAAAAATGCTAAAAGACTTTCTTGGAGATCGAATTTTATTAGGTTACAATTTAATCTTTGATATGAGTTTTTTGGATATAGCATATAAAAGAAATAAAATTTCTGGACTAATTAATACTTCTAAAGATTTACTTCCAATAATTAAAAAGAATAATAAGTTTCTTGATAATTATAAGTTGAGTACAGTATTATCTGAATATAAAATTGAAAATCAAAATCCACATCATGCAGATTTTGATGCAAAATGTACGTATCAATTGGCCTTGAAGTTGATTAATGAGGGAAAATTAAAGCTTTAAAGTTTGATAAAAGTAATGTATTTGGACGATTACATCTTTTTAAAATGCTGCTATCATAGGATTCTTTTAGTGTGTTCTCCACGTAGGTGGAGATGATCCCTTAGGTAGCGATCAGCTTAACCGGGTATACAAGTGTTCTCCACGTAGGTGGAGATGATCCTTAGACGGTGCAGCTGGATTAATTGATCGTTCTGTGTTCTCCACGTAGGTGGAGATGATCCTTTTTCAATTAGTTTTAAATGTGGCGTTTGTAAGTGTTCTCCACGTAGGTGGAGATGATCCCTTCAACAGGTCAAGAATATGATGGTATTGTTAGTGTTCTCCACGTAGGTGGAGATGATCCTAAAATCTGTAAAACTTACATCTAAATTAAAAGGTGTTCTCCACGTAGGTGGAGATGATCCTACCACCACTAAATACTTCAATTTTATTTTTGTGTGTTCTCCACGTAGGTGGAGATGATCCTAAATATAAAGACTATCTCATGTCTAACAGTGAGTGTTCTCCACGTAGGTGGAGATGATCCCACACCTTTTACAGATTTTCAAAATTTTATCCAGTGTTCTCCACGTAGGTGGAGATGATCC
>NZ_CARBVX010000024.1:16083-23814 GCF_948948975.1 uncultured Lactobacillus sp.
GTGTTCTCCACGTAGGTGGAGATGATCCCTATTAGGTGATAATATGCCAAGTAAAAAAGAAGTGTTCTCCACGTAGGTGGAGATGATCCCATTGTATTAAATTGTGATTTAGCAATATGCAGGTGTTCTCCACGTAGGTGGAGATGATCCTATCAAACTAGAATCCTTGGTCAATGTAACACAGTGTTCTCCACGTAGGTGGAGATGATCCCTGGATCTTGTACACTAGAACAGGGAGCATATGGTGTTCTCCACGTAGGTGGAGATGATCCTACCGCCCATTAACCCAGTGGTTAAGGCTAAAGGTGTTCTCCACGTAGGTGGAGATGATCCGTTATGCTGGGTATGGTTCAAATACTCCAACTAGTGTTCTCCACGTATGTGGAGATGATCCTGTGCTGCTTTTTGGTACTTGGTCTCATGAATGGTGTTCTCCACGTAGGTGGAGATGATCCTGGAAAAGTTTCTGGAGGATAAGCGTCTAGAGGGTGTTCTCCACGTATGTGGAGGTGATCCTCTTCCTTTTACGGAATTTACACCACTCGAAAAGTGTTCTCCACGTATGTGGAGGTGATCCTCGTGGAGGTGCGCAGCCTCCTATGGCAACTGAGTGTTCTCCACGTATGTAGAGATGATCCTGCCACACATCGAATGAAGTCAGCTTCATTTTTGTATTCTCCACACATGTGGAGGTAACCTCATAAAAAGTGGCGTTGGCAGAACTACTAACTCCTGTTATCCATATACCTAATTCTACATGAGTTAGTTCAATGATTAGATAGCTCACATTAGCTAATTTAATATAAAAATATCAAGAGAGAAGAGATGTGACACCACCGATCGACTAAAGACTAGTAGGATTTGCTACAATAAAAGAAAAGACAAGTGAAAGTAGTAGATAGTTAAGTGAGTGCGCATAGTAGTCAGATAGGTGTGGGTACAAATCCCACCTCACTTGTCTTAAAGAAAACGATACTCAGTTGAGTATCGTTTTTATTTTGGTATTTTTTCTCGAGGATAGGACTTAAATATTTAATAAAGATAATCCAGATTATCATCCCATAACTAAATACACTAACTCTACTTGTTATGAAATCAAGCTGTTTCTACTTGTTGTGCAAGGAAAAATCATCACGTACAGCACATTTTAAGCCTGCTCTCATAACGGGCTAATCCGTAATTTAAAAACTCGATTCGTTATATAATCTGTATAATTTTTTAACTAAAAATGCTAAAATTGTTGATGTATTCAAATAGGGAGGTTTTTTGATGAAAAAAAGATATATTTTAGGAGCATTAAGTTTAGTACTTCTGGGATTGGGAACAAGTGCTTGCTCTAGTCAAAGTGATAATAGTAGCAGCAAACAAACAACTACTAGTAAGTCAAAGAAGTCTGTCGAAAAGACAGGTGAAAGCAGTAGTGAGAGTACAAAACGCTCTAAAAAAGATTTAAGTACAGCGGCTGACAATCAAGCTAATAATAGTAACAGTAACGATGGAAAAGCTTATGGCGGAAACTTCCAAGACAGTAAGGGATATATCGCTATTAATAATGTAACCAACGTCACTGTTAAGGGTTCTGACGGCGATAACCATTATGCTCTAGTGCAAGGAACTTTTACTAATAATGCTAAAGAAAGCGTTGACCCAACATCTTTCTTTAGCAATCACTTAAAAGTAATGGAGAAAGTTGGCAAAGCTACGCATGATATTGTTTTGGTCACCACAGACATTGAAAATGAATTAACACCTTGGGAAAACCAGATTAAGGAAGGTCGTAAGAAGATTGATCCTAATATGACCGGTAATTTTGTTATAGTATATAAATTAGATCCTGCAAATGGAGCTAAAACTAATGCAACCCATTATGTATTCGACCCTTACGATTCTAAATTTGGTAAATCATTAACTGTAAAAGTTTATGAGTCTAAGACCATTAAGAAATCTGGCAATAATGCAGCCAGCAATTCACATTCTGACGAAAGTACAGACACAAATTCAAGTGCCGATACAAGCAGCGATGCTGATACAGATGACTAATTAAATATTAAAAAACTGAGAACTATGAGGGTATTTCATGATTCTCAGTTTTTTTATTAGGTAGTATTATTGTCCAATTAGTTGCTGGAAATCGCTAACTAGTTTTTGAAAAGTGGCATTTAAATTCTGCATAAATTCGTTTTGATTATTTTTCATTTGATCTAATAATGAATCGGCCTGATTTGGATTTTGTTTGATTTGGTCGATAGTAGAGCCCAATTGATCAATTTGATTTTGTAAGGCTTGATTATTAGCAGCATTATTTTTCAACTGTTCATTTTCAGTTTTGATTTGGTTTAATTGGTTTTGTAATTCTTCTTTATCTTGATCCTGCTTATAGGTATTGATAGCACTTTGTAGTTCTTTATTTTGTTGCATTAATTGCTTGTTTTGTTCAGACAGATTATCTAATTTACTGTTAGTATTATTGAGGGCATTACTTTGAGCTTGCTCATTTTGAACTGTATCATTATGAGCCTGACAAGCTGAAATACCAAAGATGATGGCAATTAGTAAAACCAGTATTCCAAGAACAATATATACTATCTTTTTCTTGCCTTTCTTTTTAGGACGAGCACGTTTATTAGAAGAAGTATATTGTGCTGGTTTTTCTGGAGCCGGTTGAGGAGCAGGAGCAGAATCAGCCACATTATTTTTATCAGTTACCCAGGCTTGAATTTTCTTGGTTGCATATTCGTTCTTAGTGCCAATTGCTGTGATAATTACAGGATATACACCTGCTTCAGAACGATTAACAGCCTTTTTATTTATACTAAGATTATCATTTGAAATAAGATGGCCATTTTCTGTAACTGTAAGTTCCAGTTGAGAAATTATTTCTTGATTGGTCAGATTTTGATTAAGAGGCCAGGTAATTGAGTCTACTCTGGTATTGATTTGTAATGTCATATCTAAATTCCTTTGAAAAACTTTAGTCTATTTAATTCAATTATACTAATAAAATTTACTTAGAGAAATTAATTAACAGTAGTAAAATAAAACTTAAACAATTATAAACTATAGAAATAATATAATTAAAATTATGTAAAATGGAGAAGAAATGAAAAGATCAGAAGCTGTAACTTTAACTAATATGTGTATGATAAAAGATAAGGATAAAATTTTAGTTCTAAATAGAACTGATCCAGTTTGGCCCGGTTTAACTTTTCCAGGCGGCCACGTCGAATCTCATGAAGCTTTTCATGACTCAGTGGTTAGAGAAATAAAAGAAGAGACGGGATTAGAAATAGAGGACCCACGTTTAGTTGGAGTAAATCAATTTTTTGACCATAATGATGAACGCTATCTTGTATTTTTCTATGTGGCTACTAAGTTTACTGGTACATTAAAAGCTTCTGATGAAGGAGATTTAACTTGGATGACAAGGGAAGAAATAGAAAAATCAAAATTAGCATATAATTTTGATCATGATTTACCAATCTTTTTCGATGAAAAGTTAAGTGAACATATCTTAGATGGAGATAGGGATCAGACTTATTAAAAAAGACATTCGATTTGAATGTCTTTTCTATTAGTCTTGAGTATTTTCAGTTGAGCTAGTTGACTCAGAGTCATTATTTTGACTAGCTGGCGTTTCTGTTTCCTTGCTTGAACTTGAAGAAGATTCAGATGAAGCAGTAGAAGATGATGAAGTATTTGAATTCCCCGAGTTTGAACTATTTGTAGAAGAACTTTGAGTAGTTGCATTTGCATTACTGTTAGTAGTCCAGCTGTTATCAAAGTAATAGTTAGGTTGAGGATTATAATAACTATAATTGCGGCGTGGAACAGTATAGGAAGATGTACCAAAGTTAGATTGTGGTAGAGTACTGCTTGCCTTATGTTCACTGCGTTGAATAGGTAAAGTAGTACTTGATGAACTAGAACTTTGGCTTTCAGAACTAGATTGATCTTCTTTATTTTGGAGACTATCTAGTTGATCATCCATCTTAGTGTCTTCATCTTTTTTCTGCTCAGTCTTGTCTGATTTTTCTTTTTTATCGTCTTTATTTTTAGGTTTCTCTTTTTCAACTTTTTTATGAGATTGCTTATGAGAAGACTGAATAATGGCATAGTCTGCTGCAGAAGATTTATGTTTTGGCTCAACCAAGTTGTTACGACAACCTGCAAGTAATAAGAGACCACAACTTAAAGCACCAACGATTAACTTTTTCAAATTAATTTTCTCCATTTAAAACTTCTTTTATTATAACCAAAATTATTAATATAAAACAGTAAAATTAAGTATTGATAAGAAGGGATTTGAAAATTAATATATTATTTTTCAAGTTTGGAAGTTCAAAGAACATATTTTTTCTAGAAAAGATATAATAGATATGTAGTGAATTAATTTGTTAAATTTATTTTTAGATAAAGATGTTGGAGGTCAGTTTCTATGTATGATCTTGAAGACGTTTTAATGAAATCTTTTAGAGAAGATAATGGCATTAGTTCGGCATTTTCAATTGAACCGGTTGATGATAATGAATATCGTGTTTCAACTAATGTGGTTGATGGCTTGAACGATACTATTCACTTTTATTTAGTTGTTTATCCTAACGGAACTTGTGCCTTGAATGATCGAGTATTTACGGCACAAATGATTGATGATAATATTGGGAGTTTCGCAAGCATTGCCAGTGATGTGGCACGTTTAGCTAGTGAATTTGGTGTATTATTAGATGACCGCGGAGAACTAACACGTGACTATATTAATGCTCGCGATCTTAGAAATGAAGTAAACAACTTTACTCAATTATTAAATCGCGTAGTTGAATTTGCTCAAATCCATAGATAATTTAATTACAAGAGAAGAAGCTGAAAGCAGAAGCTTCTTTTTTTTTGTCTAATTAAGTTATAATTTGAATAAAAACAAGGAGAGAACTATGAAAGATTCTGAAATAGAGTTAATTGGGCAAAATGCCATGAATTGGTTAAAAGAACATATTCATTTTATAAAAGCTGGTTCAGATATTGAGGTAGCAACACCCTTAATTGGTGCATATGGGGACTTAGTATATTGCTGGATTGAAAAAGAAGACGATTATTACCGAATTACTGATGACGGGGGAACTTTATTTAAACTTGATCCTGGCCAAGAAAATATGGATTTACTTGAAGAAGCAATGGATATTGTAATTGGAGCTGGTTTTGAATTTGATGAAGAGACTTTAGAAATTTACCAAGTGGTAGATCAAGAGGATATCCCCGCTACACTTAACGATCTGACTCAATTACAGGTTGCTTTGACTTATTTAGCCAGCTGATAACTTTCCCATCATAATTAAGTTTTTAAGTACAAATTTTTTGTTTTTCTTATTGCCTATGATATAAATAATATGAAAGCGCTAATATAGTGTATTTCTTAAAATATTACAAAGAATGTAAAAAAAATCTTAATTTGTAACATTTTTGTAAAACTACGGTATAATAAAAGTAAATAAAACAGCAAGCTTAAGTATAGCTTACCTTGCTGAGGAGCGTGAATTATGATGAGAAAAGTTAAGAAGAGAAGTATCATTACAAGTTTGGGTGCAGCTGCAATGTTAGCATCTTTGAGTGTAGGGGGAACTGCTTTTGCAGCAAGTACTACAAGTGTTAATAGTAGCACCGCTACTACTGATCAAGCCAAGACTTATCAAACTCAACTTGAAGAACATAAGAATTTACAAGCTTATACTAATCCATTAACTGTACAAGCGTTAACTACTACTAAGGGGGTTTTACCTGATGCAACAAGTGGCATTTCTAATTGGAGTCAGGTTCCAGCTGGAACAGTAGCTGCTTGGGATAATAAGCCTGACGTTAATAAGGCCGGAACTAGTTACGGAACCGTTTATGTTACTTTCCCAGATGGATCTAGATCAAGATTAGCAGTTTACGTAACAGTTAAAGATGGTGCAGCTAGTCAAAGTAGTGAAAATACAACTACTACCACTACTTCTTCAGATAAAAACTCTTCAGCTGCGGTAGCATCAAAGTCAACTGCTAAGAGCTCACAAGTAGAAAGTGAAGCTAAAACTTCTGCCAAAGACACTGATACTGAAAAGACAACTACTGTAGATAAAGCTGATAAAGATCAAGCAGCAAAATCCAGTTCTAAATCTGACAAAGACGTAGTTGTGAAGGATTTAGGATCAACTACTGTTACTGAAAAAAATGTTAGTGTTGTAAGTAACTCAAAGGATAAGGACAAGGATTCAAATCCAATTTCTGTCGCTACTCGCTTACCAGAAACTGTGGCTAAGGCTACTAATCCACTTGTAATAATTTTCGGTGCATTAATTGCGGCTGTAAGTGGTGCAGTGATTTGGAGTAAAAAATTAAAGAAAAGAAACTAATAGACAATAAAAGAGGTTGAAACTAGTCGTTTCAACCTCTTATTTTATTTATCCTTATTTTTTTCCTTGTCTTTGCTATTTTGAGCTTTTTTCTTTTTAGGATCATCTGGCAAGATAGCAAATTTATCAAGCATTTTTTCTAATTGATTATTTTTTTCAAAAGTTAAACCCATCTCTTTAGCTCCTTTAAATTAAGATAAGTGAATTATACCCTATAACCTTAACTAAAAAAAGTAAGCTGCATTTTATAGGCAGCTCACTTTTTTAGTTTTTACGTCTTAATTTAGCTAAAAAGTCTTCATGTTCTTTTTCTAACTTTTCATCCTTATCAATAAAGAAGTAGCAGGCAGCTGCAATTACTGCCACCACAGCTCCTAAGAGTAGTGTCTTAGGAGTAAAGTTAGTAACCATATAACAAGAAATAATCAAAGCAATAATTGGAATAGTATATTTTCCAGGTAGTGAAAAACCGTGCGTTGGATATTCATTACTATGCTTAAATTTAATGACTGCTAAAATTGATGGTACATATTGAACAAAGGATGCTAAAACTGTACATGAGACAAGGAATAGGTAACTTTGAGTAGCTAAGGCTCCTGAAAGAACAGCGGTAAAAATAATACCAACCCAAGGAGCATCATGTTTGTTCTTCTTACCAATCCATTTCGGAAGCATTCCGTGTTCGGTAGCAAGGGATGCAATCAGTGAAGGCGTATTAAACGAAGCACTAAATGCAACTCCAAAGATTGAAATTAACATCCCGACAATCATAAAAGCAAAACCCCATTGACCAACACCAGTCTTTAGAGCACTCGCTAATGGATTAGAATAACTTCCTAGTTTTTGCCCACTTAAACCAATGGCAACTAAAAGCATCAAGCAATCTAGAATTGTTACACTAGTCATTACTGCAACTAAAACGCGTGGAATATTCTTTTCTGGATTATTCATTTGCTTTGCGGCAATTGGAATAAAGGAAAAGCCAGTAAATAAGTAAAAAATTGGTGTGAAGGCATCCCCAAAATGCTTAAAGAATGGTCCAACACCAGTTAAAGCTGCATGTGGAATTATCGGAGTAAAGTGAGCTTTCTTAATAAAGAAGGCCCCCACAATAATGAAGACAAGTAATGTAATAATCTTAGCTGCAGCTGAAATGTTATTAACAATTTTTACCCAAGATCTACCAAAGAAATTAATAATTGAAAACAGTAAAATCAAGAAGATAACTCCACTAATGTAGACTGCATTATTTTTAAAAATAGGTAGAAAACTCTTTAGAATAGTTAATAAAGCAACTACTTCGGCAGAGAGAGTTGTACATCCTAAAAACCAAGTAAAAATACCTAGTTCA
>NZ_CARBVX010000025.1 GCF_948948975.1 uncultured Lactobacillus sp.
CAATGTTAAACAAATAAAATATAAAATTAATTGCTTTCTTTTCATAAGATTATTGTCCTCTATATCCAGTGAGTGTATCTTTCGAAATATGACTTACACCAATTTATCAAACTAACTAAGAGTTTTTTTCTTCTTATTCTTATACATTCGAAAAAGTGCAGTGCTAATTGCGAGTAAATTTACTCCAATAATAAAAGGAACCGCAGTAATAAATTCAGTATTCCAAAAATCCTTTATGGCGGCTTCGGTATGAACTCCAAAAATCATAGTACCAAAGTTGTAATAAGCCGAATAAAGTGTAATTAGTATTAGTCCTGCAAAATTAATTAATAATAATCCAAATATCCATTTTAAAAACTTTTTAATGGAATTCATCCCAACTAACTCCAGGTAATGCAAGATTTGCAAGATTTTTAACAGCCAAATTATCAACCGCGTCATTAACTTCATCACTAGAAATATTGTAATTTTCATTTTGTGTAGTTTCCGCCGCATGAACAGCAGATGTTGTTGTTACTGATAATAAGGACACTGCTACAGCAGTTGATACTACTAGGGCGCTTTTGGCGCTGTACCAACTATGTTCGCCGGGCATATACCCAGCCTCGTTGCACGTGCGGCTCAAAAAGAGCGATACGTCGACGCTATAAAGGGCGCACCCTGAAACTACTCAATTCGTAATTTCTACTCAAAGGTGATTTTCAGCTAAACCTTCGTTGTTTCTTCGCACCAACCAGAAACTCTCTGTAGTACTTCAGTAAAACTTACTTTCCTTATCAAAGCCGTTTTTATTTTTGATTGAACATAATATTACAACGATAAAAATTAAAAATCAATAATTGTTTGTTTAAAGTATTATTTTTTTATTAAAATTATCTACTAAGATATAAAAATTTTTAGATTAGATATATGATTTTTATTTCATAGCTAAAGTAAAGCTACTTGATTGAGTATATTCTTTTCCTAATGGTAGATAATGCAATTTATATTCGTCATAAGTAGCACTACACCGAAAATTGCTAAAAGCTATAGTTTTAGTTATTTATTAATTCTATTTTTATATTCATAATATAGCTTGCCAATGAAATATCCTGAACCTATTAATACTAAAGTCATAATTAGGGAAGCAAATGGGCGAAAATATCCGCTATCCAGAAAATAATATATAACTACAAGGACATAAGTAATTAGAAAATCTACTACATGTTGCATAATTAATCCCCATTCATTCCACATTGGACAGCCCATACAGCCAACTGAGCTGTAACAATCGCTGCATTCGTTCTAACACCCGCACCTTTAGCAAAACGAATAACAACTTTAGCTAATTCCTTCCATGCTTTTTTCTTAGCATACTTAACAATTACTCCGATATTAACCATTGCAAAAAATTCATCTTTGATTTTATTGTACATGCATTGTCCTAAATTATTCCAACCGTATACAGAAACAGAATGTAATGAGCTATTATCATTTTTTGATTGTAGAGAAAACGGATTATAATTAACATCTAGTTCTTTTTCCGCAACAGTAAATTCTTTATTAGAGAAATTTTTTAATACATATTTATTTAGATTTTCCTGACTAACTCCATTTGCAAAAAATTTTTTCTAATTCTTGTGCTACTACAGCAACTTCAGGATCATTATCTACATCTGTTTTTTGTTGACTTGCAAATGCTGGTACAGCAGTTGTAGCAAAAAATTCTAAAATCATAACAAAGGTCATCATTAAACAAAAAAACTTCGATTTTTTTGATAATTGTGCATTCATAAAATTATCCTCCTGTTTTACAATTTAACAGCGTTGTTAAAGAAAAAACGCCCTACCAGACCAATTTTATTTTGATCTAATAGGGCGCTTTTTGGCGCTGTACCACCTATGTTCGCCGGGCATAAACCCAGTCTCGTTGCACGTGCGGCTCAAAAAGAGCGATACGTCGACGCTATAAAGGGCGCACCCTGAAACTACTCAATTCGTAATTTCTACTCAAAGGTGATTTTCAGCTAAACCTTCGTTGTTTCTTCGCACCAACCAGAAACTCTCTGTAGTACTTCAGTAAAACTTACTTTCCTTATCAAAGCCGTTTTTATTTTTGATTGAACATAATATTACAACGATAAAAATTAAAAGTCAATAAATTTTTGTTTAAAGTATTGCTTTTTTATTAAAATTACCTACTAAGATATAAAAATTTTTAGATTAAATATATGATTTTTATTTCATAGCTAAAGTAAAGCTACTTGATTGAGTGTATTCCTCTCCTAATGGTAGATAATGCAATTTATAAACATTGCGATAAGGACGACAGGTTGCAGACTACAAGTGTCTAAGTCCATTGATGAAGTAACTAAACCATCATACGGTGATAGTATCTAACACTCATTTTTTGCACGATCCTAATGTATCGTCTGCATCTATTTAAACTTGAATATACCAAAAAAGCAGTTCGAAAACTGCTTTTTGTTTTTCTCTCTCAAGTCCAGTAGTGGAGGGTCTGGCTATTCCGAGACGATACGGAAGACGGCTTTAGCCGGCTGAAGCGTCGAGGATAGACTTGCCCGAAGCGGAGGGGAGTTAGAGAGAGCTACGTATATCTTTAAATTATCGTAGAACCTTTTTAATTTCTTTAAAAATTGTGTGCCAAAAATACAGATATAACAAAATACAAATGAGTAAAAGCGGAAGCTTAACCCACAGTGGCCACTGCATTGTCACATTTATAATTGAAGTATGGATATTCGTTTTGAAAATAGTATCTGAAAGTATAGGAAAAAAAGGAATTAATCCTAATACTATTTCAAAAACTAGTAGTAGCTTTTTCATAATTCACCATCACTTGACTAGATGACCGTAACTAAAATCCAAATTATATTTATAAAAAGTAAAATTAAAGCTACCATCCCTTTAAACAATGGGCGTCTTGTTGAAGAAAACCTATTAACTAAATATTCCATACTAGCTCCAACAACAATGTTCATTAGAACCATAACCATACGGTAAGAAAAATTTCCCCACGGTGATCCAAGATTTAATATGGCTAATAACACAAAAGTTGCTGTTACGTCATATTTATAAAAAAGATATTTTAACAAAATAGAGCTCCAGCTTGGTAAAGGAGTCCAACTAAAAGAGGTACCAGAACTGCGGTAGGACCCGTGACACCCAACATAGCAGCCGCAGCTTTATATGCTCCACTGTGAACAAATCCAATAAATCTCAATGCTTTAGCACATGTACCACTATTTTTATTTTTTCTAAGTGTGTCATTAACATATACATATTTAAGAGATGTGGCAATTTCTTTTTTGTTTTCTTTAAGGTATGAATTTACTTGACTTACCATCTCTTTTAAGTCAGCATAACTCATATTGTTTTCTTTTAAAGCTTTTTCTAATTCTGGAGTTTTTACAACACTCATTTCTACTGAATTGTCATAGTTTTGTAGTACTCTTACATTTTTTTGAATTACAGAAGCTAATTTTTCAGAATTAGGTTGACTACTTAATACAGTTGATTTTGTTGATAATTCAGAACTTTTAGTAGCTGATTCTACACTTGAGGCTTGTACAGCAGAAGTAAATGTAGGAGCACCTACAGATAATAGCGATACAGCTACTGCTGCTTGAGCAGTTAATTTACTAAACTTTTTCATTATGTTTTCCTCCCTGCTTTTCCGGTAACGATAATAATAACTACATCTTTTAAATCCATATAACCGTTCCTTTCAGTGATTTTGTGTTTAGATTAAGTTTAAATTGTAAGAGAGTGAAAGAAGTGAAATGGGGCGTATTTGCCCTTTATTACATTATTGGTACTTCTTTTTGAATTCCGAAAGTTCTTTAGCGTATTTAGGCATACCAGCAATGCTGATATTTTCAATTATCAAATTGCAATATTTTAGTGCAGATCTATCTTTTTTATTTTTATATTGAATAAAAGAGGTAAAGAATCCCATTATGTTTTTATAGAAGAAAATATCAGGATTAGTAGGAATATTATTTACAAAGGAAATATAGTAATCCATATTCTTGAAGTCATTTTCTTCAATGGAAAAAATCAAAATATTTATTACTATTGAAATAAGCGATTTCTGAACAATTTTAGACTCATAATTCTTATATTGCTCGATAAGTCTTTTAACTATTGTTTTATTATCAGAAAGACTATAAAACCGCATCGAATTGCAGTAAAGCATAAATTTTGTGCTGTTGAAATTAGGAATTTCAAAAACTTGCTTTTTAATCTTATCTCTAAGTTTTTGATTAGGATTATCAGGACTTAGAAGTTCTATGAAACCGGAAGCTATTAAAGTTTGCATTTCTTTATCCTTTTCAGAGAAATCACTCTCTGAAACCAGCATTTTTATTTCTTGTAGCTTATCCTTATCAACTTGATAGTATGCTTCTTCCATAAGCTTTCTTTGTGTCTGAAGTTTGCTTTGGTAGTTTTCATAATTGGGATCTAGTTTTCCTATAAATTCTGTAGTATTAATTTGATTGTAATTAAGTAAATCGATCAAATTATTTATTGAGATTTGATGGATATTCTTTTCCACTTTACTATAATAGGAACTATCAATTATACTCCCTGCAAATTCTTTCAAAGTTTTATTTTGATTAACACGGTAATATCTAAGTAAATCTCCAACAGTCATCAATCTTCCATCCTTATATTTATAATAAATAATTTAATCGATAGTTTACTATCCCTGTTTAATTCTCACAACAATTTTAGAAATAAAGAAAGCAATGAAAATTTGCAACAAAAAAGGTGGTTCAATGACCACCCACAAGACGTCTTTTGACAAATATATGCGCGCTAGCAACGTAGCCTAATCAGGTTCTCTTTAAGGAATTGTACGCCTTGCTTGACGCATTTACTTTAATTGCTATTGGTTTAATATTGTACCAAGCTTCACGACTCGTTGTTTCAGTCACTCGATTGATCCACGAAATTAAGCGTTAATGCTTCGTGAGCAAAACAATCAGAAGTCACTTTTCTTAAGTGGCTTTTTTCGTACTCTAAATTTGAAAAGTTTTTAATTAAAATATCTCTTTTAACCAAAAACATTAGCAGTCGCGCATTTCTCTAACAAAAATTGAAGCATCCAAATTTAAATTCACTTGCTCATATTGTTCTTTCAATTCTGGATTTTTTCTAATGTCTTCTCTAATAAACTCTTGAATTTTACTCATCTTAGTTCATCCCATATTTTAATTAAATACTTAGTACCTTTATATTAGTATTTCCATTCTTTAAAGAGATTCATTTGATCTTCTTTAGATAATGTGGTCATAGGAAAACCCCGAAATCCATGTCCGAATTCCGGGGTCACTACCTTTCAAACATCTTCTTTTATTTTGCTATTGTAGCCATAAAAAATTAATAATTTGTTTCTCTACCTGTTTATTATAAGTTAATTGCCCATGTTCCGCATTCTTGCCAGTTATTGTAACTACACGATAGCTTTTAGCCATAGGAGCAACTAAGTATTCTAATGAAAGAGATGAAGCATTTTTTACAATCCCATCCGAATTTCCACCAATATTACCAATAATGTTTAAGACGTCTATTTCTTTGTTTGGATAAAGAGTTCGTAATTTTGTCATTTCACGATAGGTGGCATTCATTTTATTTGGCTTTCCTTCATTATCAACTCGAAGACTAGGAGGTTGTCTAATAGCAATTGGCAACTGCTTAAAATCAAGTCCATCAAAATGTCCACCAATTGAGACTTGCTTATTTAGCCTTGGTAAATTTGGATTGTGAGCAGCTTGCAATAGATAATACATAATTGAAGTATTTCCCAGGGAATGTCCCACCATATTTACCTTTTTAATTCCATACTCAATTTGTAAAGTCTGGACTACGTTTCTGGCGTAACGTCCATTTTCTTTAAAATCAAGTTGAACGTTATTTCGATAGTTTACCTCTACAATTGGATTAACAGCGTTATTTGGAATAGTACCAATCAGTTTAACCTTTCCATTGGCATCTACATCGGCTCTAATGACAGAATTAGTCACTCCAGCTTCTTGAGCAGCTTTTACCATATTCTCTTCCCCATGATAATTACTTAGTCCACCATGGAAAAATAATGTTGGAATTACATTGAGATTGTTTTTCGGCGTTTCACTTTTTTCAACATAGTATTTATGTGCTGCATCAGCTCTATTAGGTTTGTTTTGAAAACTGCATCCAGTCAAAACTAACGCTAATAAAGTAATTAAAGAGACTAGTTTTATTTTCACCCTTATCTCATCCCCTCCATTTTCGCAACTTGAAATTTATCAAATAATTATTATGAATTTCTATAATTTATCCTAAACTATGCTTAATTCTTAACTGAAAAGCAAATCATAGATTGCTTGATTTAACGGATGCTTGAGAATCAGATTCATTCCAACTGTACTCTTTTGTTTTAAACCTATTTTTTCTTCTTTAACAGAATCCTTTTGGATATCGGCAGTACCTAAGTAATAAAATTCCTTTCCTGCTGCATCGCTTTGCTTAACAAATAGGTGTAATTTCATATCTTTTGTATTAAGCAGCCGTTTTACTTCATCTGAATCAATGTGACGCGGCGTACGGGTATACCACCGTAAACTATGTCCATTTTCTAAAGTATTATGATAGCGGGCATTTCTCTTCTTCTTTGAATCTTTTTGGTAAGTGATAAAAATTGGCGTTTCTTTTTCCCCAACACGATAACCATACATTGGTGCTGAAATATCCTTAGGCCAATTCAATAGGCGACAAACATCTTTACGATCATATTGCTTATACAAAGTAAATTGTTGATCAGAATTATATTCTTTTGAAAGCGCCAAGCCTGTTTTTATAACATCATTAAATAGATTTTTAAATTGCTGATTAGCACTTAAGGCTTGTGAAAGTTGACTTGAGAATAAATAGTTCTTTCCTATTTTTTCAACTAAGGGAACATTGCCATACTGCTTTTTTTTCGTTGTTTTTCCCTGTTTCACGTCAAAAAATTCTAAGGATAGAACTTTATCAACTGACTCTAGTACAGCATCATTTACGTAACAATTTTTTCCTTCAAGTAATTGCAGATAGGATGCTTCACTTACCTTTTCTTTAATTAAACAGCTTTCTAAGAGTAATAATTCATGCGGTCTTTTGCCAAATAACAATTCCTTCGTTACAAAAGACAAAACAGAACTTTGATACTCCGTTAGCACGACGTTTTCTCCCATTTTCTTTAAAAAATCGCCATAGTGGACTAAAAGGTGATTTTTGGCAAAAACAGTTGGAGCAGTTGTTCCATATTGATAAAAGTCATATAAAAGAGGGGCGTGACCTAGTTTTGCCTTTAAATCTTCATAGGACTTTTTCAGCTCCCGCATGCTATCTAGTTTTATTTTTTCAAGGGAATCTAAAATCCTTTGTGAAGCTACCTCAGTAAAGTTAATTGTTGAAACATCGATAACTTGCGGTAATTTACTTTCTCTAACAACTTGGTCTTTGTCACGGCTCTTATCACCATTTAAGGCAATTGGAATTAGATAATTATTCTTATAATTACCCAGGAAATCAATTACAGTTACATAGTCTTTTTCCGGGAATTTACGCAGCCCACGCCCTAGTTGTTGAATAAAAATAATACTCGATTGGGTATTTCGGAGCATCACAATTTGGTTTAGGGACGGAATATCGATTCCTTCGTTAAATAAATCTACGGTAAATATATATTCTAATTTACCATTTTCTAACTGTTTAGTTACTTCTCTTCGTTTTTTCTGACTATCTTCATTAGTAAGAGCTTGTGCTGGGTGTCCAGCTTGCGTAAATAAGTTTGCTAACTTTCGTGCTTCTTCTTGCCGACTGCAAAATACTAATCCTTTAGCTTTTTTGCCACAATAGCCATAGTAATCAAGCTGCTTAAGGACATAATCAACTCGCTTTTCAGCAACTAAGTCTTTTAATTTACTAGTTTCAGTAATTACCTCATCGCCTACCGTATAATCTTCTACTCCCACATAATGAAACGGTGTTAACATCTGCTCATTCAAGGCATCCTTTAGCCTAATTTCATAAGCTAAGTGATAATCAAATACTTCATAGATGTTTTGCTTATCCATTCTTTCTGGCGTAGCGGTCATTCCTAGTAAAAATTTAGGCGTAAAGTGTTCTAAAATTTTTTGATAAGTTGGAGCAGCTACTCGGTGAGCTTCATCAATTAAAATATAATCGAATTCTTTTGGATCTAATTCTGCTAAAACTTTGTCCTGACTTAAAGTTTGAATCGTTCCAAAAAGATACTTTTTATTAAAATCATGCTTATTTCCAGTTAATAAGCCATAGTCCTCGCGACTTCCGCCAATTACCTTATAAAAACTCTCTAAAGATTTTTTGGCAATTTGTTCTCGATGAACTAGATAAAGAAATTTCTTCGGACGATATTCTCGAACTGCAAAGGCTCCTAAATATGTTTTTCCAGTCCCCGTGGCAGAAACGACTAGGGCTCTTTTTGCATCCCCATTTACTAGAGCAGTTAAATTATTTAAAGCAGTTTTTTGCATCTTATTAGGCAAAATATCTTCTTTCTGATCATTTACCAAATGCATAGCTGTCTTTTTGACAGGTTGCCAATTTTTCTCGTATTCTCTAATCCAGGAATTGGTAAGCGGAATGCTCGTAGTCAATGTAATTTGAATTTGATTATTAAGTTCTTGAACTAATTGGCCATTTTCATGAGATGTTACTTTTAATCCCCACTCGCAATTTTTCAATAAAGCTGATCTAGTAAAATTTGCGCTCCCAATTAAAATAGTTTGATAATCTTCATGATTAAAAATATATCCCTTAGCGTGAAACCCAGCTTCTTCACTTAGACGAACTTTCAGGTTCGGTATTTTCATTAATTCCTTGAAAACTTTTGGACTATTAAAGCCAAGATAAGTACCTGTAATTAACGTACCGCTAATCCCTTTTTTAGCTAGTTCCGACATTACTAATTTAAATGGAACAAGCATATTTTCAGAAATAAAAGCAACTGCCCAAGTAAAAGAAGTTGATGACAGCAATTCTTGCCGAAGAGTAAACCAAATTTTATTTTCTTTATCATTACTTACTAATTGCGGACTAAAGAATTCATTTCCATTATTTTTATCTTTATCGTATAAACCATTTAAAATTGCTTCTTTTAAAACGTTATCCACAACCTTCACTTCCCATCTAAATTAAAAAAGAAGACCCAAACGATCTTCTTCATTTATCCACAAGTGGATAATTATAAATTAATTTCTAGCATAATTGGACAATGATCTTTGCGATCTCCTGTATCAATCATTTCTGATTTAGTTACCTGATCAGCGATTCTATCAGAAACGATATAATAGTCAATTCTCCAGCCTGAGTTATTGTCTTTGCTCGTTCTTACTCGTTGTGCCCACCATGAGTAAACACCTTCTATATTACCATGTACCTTTCTGAAGGTATCAGTAAAGCCAAGCTTCAATAATTTATCAAAGCCTTGACGCTCTTCATCAGTAAAGCCAGCGTTATGGTGGTTATTTTCTGGGTGTTTCAAATCAATTGGAGTATGCGCAACATTATAGTCACCACTCGCAATTACTGGCTTACTTTTATCTAATTTTTGTAAATATTCTGTATACTTTTCATCCCAAATTTGACGATCTTCTAATCGCTTCAATTCATTACCAGAATTAGGAGTATAGACTTGAGTAACATAATAATTATCGAATTCTAAGGTTAAAATTCGTCCTTCATAATCCATGGTGTCTGGTGCGCCAATAGCCGGCTTAGTTACTTCAGGAGTCAAAGAATTTTTGTACAAAAACATAGTTCCTGCATAACCCTTTCTTGCTGGCTCTTCCGATGAACGCCAGACATAATCATAGTTAGGAAACATTTCTGCAAGAACTTCTTGGTGCTTCTTCGTTGGGCCAGTAGCGCGTAATTTAGTTTCTTGAATAGCAATAATATCAGGATCTTTTTCTTTAATTGTATCTAAAACGCCGCGTGTAAGCTTAGCACGTGGTGAATCACTGGTTAAAGCAGCATTAAGGGAGTCAATATTCCATGAAATTAAACGCATTATTATCTCTTTTCTTACCTAGATTTTTATATCACATCCATTATACTATGAAAATTTAAAAGGCCGCCCATAGAAAAAAGCAGTCGACTAAGACTGCTCTTTTGAGAGAGAATTATTAAATTGTGTTAAATATGATTTATGAATGAGCTTTTGACCCAAATAGCATAGTCATAATCCATGAAACTAAGATAACTAAAATAATAGCTCCTAGTAATGATGGAACAATTGCCATTCCCGCTACTTGCGGACCCCAGGCACCCAGCAAAGCCTCGCCTAGAGATGAACCTACTAGCCCAGCAATAATATTTGCAATCCAGTTCATTGAGCCGCCTTTATGAGTAATGGCTCCTGCAATCAACCCGATTACACCTCCGACAATCAAAACCCAAATCCAATGGAGCATGGGGATCGCCTCCTATTCCTAAAATATACAATAAGCAGATTATTCTAAGTCTTCTTTTACTTCAGTAGCCTTAGATTTCACCTTTCCTTTAGCTTGTTGAGCTTTTCCTTCGACCTCACGAGCTTTATCACCAGTGATTTTTCCTTCTACTTCTTTAAGTTTACCTGCTACTTTGTCCTTAATTCCATGTTTATCTTTCATCATAGTTAGGCTTCCTTTCCTAAAAATACATAAAAGATTGATTTAGCTAGCTATTTTTAATCTTTATATGACTTATGATTGATTAACTTAATCATAACAAGGGCTAATCAATAAAGATATTCTACTGCCTACAAAGCGCTAAGCTTAAGACTTCCTTAATAACTTATTATATATAGTATACAAATATATTAATTTGGCTTATAACAAAAAATTCTATTAAATCTTGTCTTGTACTTTGATTTAATAGAATTTTTTTGATGATCTCACTAATATTCTTGAGGTAATCGATTCATGATTCAATTTTCGTTTCATTAGGTAATCTTTTAATTTGTAGCTAAACATTAATTTTATAAGCTATTTATTTACTACAACAGCGGATTTAATTTCCTCTTTGTTTACTTTAGTTTTAACACTCAATTTAACTGCGACAAACAAAATAATAATTTCTACTGCTAAGAGTGCAAATAATGCATATCTAACATCTCCTAAGCCTGAAATAGTAGTTAATACTGTAGTCATTACTGGTGAAGTCGCCATGACAATTGTATTAAGTAAGCCTACACTTGAAGCTAAAATCTTACGATCAATTGTCGTAACTAACCATTGTTGCATTTTAAGTGAAGCAGTACTTATTACTAAAGCTAATAAGAAGTAAAATGGCATAATTGCAAAAATGTTAGCGAACATTGCAGCAACTGTAGTGGCTACACTTAAAACATTGGCAGCAATAACCATAAAGAAAACAGATTGCTTTTTAAATAATTGTGGTCCAAAAGTACTACCTAAGATTGCACCAACACTTACTACCAAACCAATTACTGCAAGAGTAAAGCTGTAAGTGGAAATAATCATTGTTGAGCGATTGCCAGCCATAATAATTGGTAATAATGAACCCATAGAAGTTAATGCACCGTTAAGAAGTGCAATTACTAAAACAACTGACAATAAGCCTGGCGCCTTCTTGATTTGAGTATATGAGGTCTTCATTGTCGCAAAGAATTTTTGCTCGTTTACTTCTTGTGGTTCAAGTGGCTTATCATCTTTCTTATGACGAAGGCCTACACTAGCATATAACAAGCCAGCTGCTAAGAAGGTAAATGCATTAACGAAAGCTAAGTTTGAGTAAGATAAGAAAAGCAAGAGACCTGATCCAACAAATTGAGCCACAGTAGTAATCACTTGACTAATACCATTGGTAAAGCCTTCTGCTTCCGCAAATTCATCTTCTCCAACTAAGTCAACAATTAATGGAGCACTTAAACCTCCGGCATAAGTACCAGCCATATCAGAGATAAAGTTAATAATTACTACTGCAATTACTAAGCCCCATTGAGATACATTAGTAACAAACACTATCCCAACTAAGCTATAAAGGGTAAATCTAACTAGAGACATTAAGAAGATGTTCTTAAACTTTTTTCTTGTTCTATCAGCTAAGTAGCCACCAAAGATATCGAATAATCTTGGTAATGATTCAGAGATTGCAATTAATGATAAGGCAAGAGAATAATTTTGTAATTTACTTGCATAAGTCATAAACGCTAAATAAAAAAGAATGTCACCAGCACTAGATAAGAAACTAGCGACTGAAAATCTTCTGTAATCTTTGTTCTTCAAAAATACGTTCATAATGTTTAACTCCCTTTTTTGATGTTAAACATATAATATCGGTTCTATAATGAAATTAACGAAATAGTCGTATTTGAATTTTTTAGGAGAACATGATTATGACAACAGGTGAATTACTCAAGGAATACCGCATCGCTCAAGGTAAAAATCAAAAAGAGTTTATCAATAATGGGATGATCGTCAGCCAATCTTACTACTCTAAGGTAGAAAAAAATGCTAATAAGATTACAGTAGATAATTTAGTAGATTTACTTCATTACAATAACATCCCTATTTGGGAGTTTTTTAGTAGGCTTAATTCAAATGATGATCTTCGTCATCAACAAATAAAAGACTTTAATAATATGATGATTGAAGCTTATTATGAAAACAATATTGATAAAGTTAGGGGGCTTAAGCCATTAGTAAAAGAAAGTAATCTATCAAATAAAGATAAAGAAGAAGAATTACTGCTTGTAGAAGCATGGCTTGAAGCAATGAAAGATCCCTCGGAAGAACCTGATTTACAATTACGAACCAAAATAAAAGAAAAAATATTCAATATTCCTAATTTCAACGATACAAAAGTGGCTTTATTTTGTAATTTTATGCCATTCTATGATCTTGAGAGTAATATCGTGATTGCAAAAAAGATAATAGACCAGTATATAAATACTAAAAACACCAAAATGCAAGTAGCATTACTAGCAATAATAACAAACATTTTATCTTTTTCGCTTAATGAAAATAAAGAAAAAAATGTTGATTATTTCATTGAAAGCGGAGAAAAGATTAAGACAAAACCTGAACTTGTATTCTATAGTTCTGCATTCTATTTCTTTAAAAACATAATTTTTTATCATCGTACAAATAGTGATGAATATTATAACAAAAGTATACAAACTAAAAATTTTTTACTTAGTATTGGAATGACCGAGTACGGTAAATTACTTGAAAAACTTCTTATTAAATATAAATAAATATTAAATAGTCATATTGGAATATTAAAGAGGTAGTAGATAATGACAATTGGTGAATTACTTAAAGAATATCGCATCGGTCAAGGCAAAACTCAAAAAGAATTTATCAATGATGGAATGATTGTTAGCCAATCCTACTACTCTAAGGTAGAAAAAATGCTAACAAAATCACAGTAGATAATTTAGTAGATTTACTTCATTACAATAACATCCCTACTTGGGAATTTTTTAGTAGGCTCAATCAAACTGATGAGATGAAAAGACAAGAAATAGAGAATTTTGAAAATACTATGTTAGAAGCCTTCTATGATAATGACAAAGATAAAATTCTACAATTAAAACCTTTAATTGTAGAAAGCAATTTATCTCCGAAAGATAAAGAAGAAGAATTACTAGAGGTGGAAGCTTTATTAGAAGCAATGAAAGCACCTGATGAAACACCAAATATCGAATTAAGAACTAAAATAAAAGAGAAAATATTTGATATACCTAATTTCAACAAAACTAAAGTAACCTTATTTTGTAATAACATGCAATTTTATGATTTTGAAACCGAAAAACTAATTGGAAAAAGAATCATTGATCAATATATAAATACTAAAGATATTAAAATGTAAATAGCTATGCAAGCTATTATAGATAATATCCTAGCTTTTTCACTTAAAGAGAAAAAAGAAAAATCAGTCAATTATTTTATTGAAAGTGGAGAAAAGATTAAAACAAAACCCGAGCTCGTCTTTTATAAATCTGCTTTTTATTTCTTCAAAAATATTATTGATTATCATTTAAACGGCAATGAAGAAAGTTATCTCCAAAGCATAAAGATTAAAGACTTTTTAATTAGCATTGGTATGAAAACATATGGTAATGCGATTGCAAAGCTTTTAATTAAATATAAATAAAAAGCAATGATACCTATTCCACTTTCACAAAAAGGATATAAAATTCATGGTACTTCTCCTGCTATTATTTGTTTTCTTTTCTTCTTTCGGCATACAATAAACCTAACAACGTATATATGAAAGAAGTCACAATTATGAAGCCTGCTAAAGATTTTCTTAGACGCCCCTTCACTACCCGAGTGCCCCAGCTTTTAGTTCAAAGCATCATTATCGGATTAATTATAGGGATGATTGTCAGTATTTTCCGTTTCGTTATCGATAAAAGCATCCATTATTTATACTTTCTCTATCCCTATCTCGCAGCTCATCCCCAATGGATAAGCCTATATACCATCTTTACATTCTTTATCTGTATCCTTGTGAGCAAAATTATTAAACCGTATTTACTAGACTTATCTGGTTCAGGTATTCCTCAAGTCGAAGCAACCTTAATGGGAGAACACGAAGTTGACTGGTTCCCCGTCTTATGGCGAAAATTCGTAGGCGGCCTCTTAGTAAGCTCGATGGGACTTTTTCTTGGACGAGAAGGACCCTGCATCCAAATGGGAGCTTTAGTAGGTCAAGGTTTTGCAGAAAATATTTTTGAATGCAGTGAAGAAGATAGACGCTTGCTTCAATGCGCTGGAATTGCGGCTGGCCTTAGTGCAGCGTTCTCAGCCCCACTTGCAGGTGTATTTTTTCTTGTTGAAGTCATTACCCACTCTTTTAAACCTAAAGAATGTATCAGTGCTTTAGGAGCCGCTGCTGCCGCTGACTTAGTTACCATTATATTTTTTGGAACGCGGCCCTGTCTTTATCTTCCAATTGCTAAAAAATTACCCGTTCACTCCTACTGGTCCTTAATCACTGTCGGAATTGTAGCAGGCTTGATGGCATACGGATATCAACGGTCTCTTTTAAATACTAAGTGGCTTTTCAGCAAGCTAAAAATTATTCCGATGCAATATCACAGTATTGTTCCACTTTTATTAGTTATTCCGATTGGGCTTGCCTTTCCGCATGTTTTGGGTGGATCACATTACTTGATCGATTCACTTTTTCACAATCCATTAATTATCCAAGAAGAAAAACTAGGGCAACTTTCATGGATTTTAATCCCAGTTGTCTTCTTTCTACTAAGACTAATTTTTTCTATGATTTCTTATTGTAGTTCTATCCCTGGTGGTACTTTTATGCCTATTTTAGTTTTAGGGGCTTTAATGGGGACGATTTTTGCGACTGTTTTTATCCACTTAGGCCTTATTCCTACTGATAACTATACTAATATCATTGTTGTCTCTATGGCAGCCTACCTCGGGGCAATTTTGCGAGCTCCATTTACCGCAATTATTTTGCTGACAGAAATGATCGGAACCGTAGAACAAGTTTTGCCAATGATTATGAGTGTCTTTATTGCCTATCTAATTCTAGCTCTCTTAGGTGGAGAACCAATCTACACCGTCCTACGCAAGCAAATGGGATTCAAATAGTTACTTTACTTACATTTTTATTAGCACCAAAAAAGGAAGTTCATTAATTAGAACTTCCTTTTCTTATAAAATATATTTATGAATTGCAATAGCTAGAGTATCGTCGACTTAATAAAAAATATAAATATTAACAATCCTAATCGTGACTTCTACTAGAGCTATTTCACACTTTTAATATAGCACCTTTTCATAAATAATGAAAGCGTTTTACTACAAAAATTATTTAGCTTGATCTACCAAAATCGTGCAATAATCTATCCTAAATATGTATACTGTGCATGACTTGGTACCTCATCCCAAACAACTGTATGACCTGCGCCATGGGAGCAGAAGACGGAGTTAGGAGTATTGTTAATGTCAGATAGTGGATCATAAGCCATTTCTTCAATAATAGCAGCACTATCTTTACATTCTCGATAACCCAAGAATAAACATTCTAGCTGTCCGCTACCATGAGTGTAGTTTCTAACTTCAGTAGCATAATCCTGCATCTGCGCTACCGGTGCTTGACCGCTAATCGTAGTAACGCTCCCACTACTTTCTCCAAGCTCAAAGTTTCCACCCATTCTCTCAATATCATTAATCGCCCTACCAACTTGATCCTGATTAATTCTTAGAGTGAATTGATACCAAGGTTCAAGTAAATAAACTTTTTTTCTAGCTTTTAACTCCATTAACCCTTGGCGCACTGCACGATAAGTTGCCTCACGAAAATCTCCGCCAACTGTATGAACATTACTTCCCCGGCCTCCAACTAGAGTAATTTCAAGATCTGTAATGGGCGCCCCAGTTAAGACACCTAAGTGTTCTTTATTAGATACGCTCTCCATCACTTGATCTTGCCATTTTTTAGGCAAAACTTCTAAACTACACTGATTTTTGAAAACTAAGCCACTTCCGTTTTTGCCGGGTGTGAGCAATAGGTGAACTTCTGCATAGTGTCTCAAAGGTTCAAAGTGACCAACCCCTTCAACTGAAGCTTTAATACTTTCTTGGTAAAGGATCTTACCCTGAGTAAATTCAACTTCTAAATTAAAGCGATCGCGTAATAGTTGCTGAAGAATCTCTAACTGAATCTTACCCAAAACATCAATACTTATCTCTTCTGTCTGCTTGTTCCACTTAACATGGAGTTGAGGGTTCTCATCTTCAAGCTGTCTTAGTGCCTGCAAACAAGCATTTGTGTTAGCTGAGGTAACTTTTACTGCATAAGTTAGAACTGGCTGAACAGTAAAATTAGTCTGATCATTTTCAAAGCCTAAGCCTTGTCCGGAATAAGTGCTTTTCAAGCCGCTGACAGCAATAATTTCACTAACTTCTGCCTGTGGAATGACTTGATACTTAGTGCCGTTATATCGACGAATTTCATTCACCTTTTCATCAGGAAATATTTCGGTCTTGGCTTTTAAGCTACCGCCAGTAACTTTTAACCAAGTTAATCGTTCGCCTTTTTCATCATAAGAAACCTTGAAAATTCTAGCTCCAAAGTCATTTGGATACTTTTTTCCATCAGTCCACTTATCTAAGCCCGCTAGAAATTCGTCTATTCCAATTAATTTTAAAGCTGCACCAAAATATACTGGAAAAATTTTTCTTTGATTGATTAATTTTTTGACTGCACTGTCTTCTATTTTTCCAAGTTCTAGATATTGAGTTAAAGTAGTTTCATCTGCCGTAGCAACTTTTTCATAAAAATCTGTATCTTGATTGCCAAACTCAATAAAATTGTCATCAAGCTCATTAAGCTGCTTAAGAATATTTTCCTTATCAGCCTTCAAGGTATCCATTTTATTAACGAAAATAAAAACTGGAATTTGATGCTTTTTTAGTAAGCTCCAAAGAGTGCGGGTGTATGCGGTTACCCCTTCACTTGCTGATACAACTAAGATGGCATAGTCTAAAACACTTAACGTCTCTTCCATTTCTTGAGCGAAATCAATATGGCCCGGCGTGTCTAAAATTTGTAATTCACTATTACCGGTTTGAATGCGCGCAATATGGGAAAAAATCGTAATTCCACGTTTCTTTTCTAAATCATCACTATCTAAATAGGCAGTTCCTTTATCAACTGCACCTAATTTTCTCAATGTGCCACTTTTGTAGAGCATCCCTTCTGACAAGGTAGTTTTTCCCGCATCTACATGGGCTAAAATTCCTGTTGTTAGTTTTTTCATTATTCTAGTTTTCTAAATGTAATCGTAGTAATTTTGTGGTAATTTCTCTTTATTATAGCTTATTAACGCAATTGAAATTATTATCATCCTATAACGTGATAGAATAAGCATTAAATAAAATTATTATTAAAAAATTGAATTTGAGGTATACAGAATGACAATTGGTGAAGCACTGCTAAATCTTAGGAAACAACTAGGATTAACTCAAACAGAAATGGCTGCAAATGTAGTCTCAACCTCTTTTTATTCAAAAGTTGAAAGAAATATTCACGATATCGGTACTAACGATCTCCTTCAAATTCTTGATAAACATCAGATAAACGCTACCTATTTTTTTGAAAATCTAAATGATAAAGAAGATATCTCCGAAGATATTATGGATAGAATCTCTGTAGCTTTTGAGCAAAAAAGCAAAGATAAATTATTAAAAATAAAACAAGAGATAGATTTACTTCCTAATAATCGCCAAACTGAATATTATAAATTGCAGTTGCAGCTTACTTTAGAGGTCTATCTTCCTAAAGCTAAAGAAGTTCCAATTGAATTAAAAAATAAACTGAAACAATACATTCTCGTCAACAACAATTGGAATATTCATTCCCTTCAAATTTTTAGAGAAACAATGCGTATCTACGATATAGAAGAATTGAATTTTTTAGTAGGTACTATCTTAGCGAAGTATTCTAATCCAAATATTCTACAAAGTTCTTTGCAAGAATGCATTGGCGCAATCTGTATTAATTACCTAGATAATTGCTACGAGAAAAACTCTACAAAGTTAATCCAAGAAGTATTAACCTATATTTCGACCATTAATAGTAAAGGATCTGTCCTGTTTATAAAGTTACTTGGAAAATATTATGAGGCTGTTTTTCAAAATGACGCTGCTACTTGTCAGCAAATAACCAAAGTTTTAAAGCTTGCAGGATATAATGACTTTGCAGATATGTTACCGACAGTATAGTATAGCCATCTCTTTTATATCCTAATGATCCTATCAAATTTCTGTTTATTTTCATTATGTAGCTGGTGGCTAACAAAAATAACTGTAATATCTGGCTGACTCAAAAAGATATTTTCAACATTCAAAGCACTTTTCTTATCTAAGCTACTGGTACTTTCATCTAATAAAAATAGCTTTCTATTTCTTAGTAAGCCACGAGCTAAAGCTAATCTCTGCTTCTGTCCTCCAGACATTTTTGTACCATTTTCGCCAACTTTTGTATCTAATCCTGCGGGTAACTCTTTAACATAATCAAGCAAATCAGCTTTTCTTAAGGCATCGAATATTTCTTGATCGCTAAAGTGCTCCCCTAACTCTAAGTTATAACGAATCGTCCCGTTAAATAAGTATGGAATCTGATCTACATAGATCAATACTTCTCTAATCGCATCATAACTGAGATTTTTTTCATCTTGGTTATTAATTTTAACTGACCCCTGATAATTTTTTATTTGACCTGAAATTATTTTTAAAAGTGTACTTTTGCCACTACCAGAATCGCCATCAAGAGCAATCTTTTGATTTTTACTTATATGTAAATTTAATGGCTGTTTAAAAACTGGTTTATCTCCAAAAGAAATTTGTAGATTCTCAACATCTAAAGTGTGAAAATTATTATTTTCAAGTGTTCCACCAATTTGTTTAGGCTTACTTTTATCATCAAGATGATATTTTTCAAAAATTGGTGTCAATGCAGTCATTTCTGCCCACATTGGTGCAATCGCAGCTAATGAATTAAAAACATTGTAGGACAAATTTTCTGAAGATCCGATTACACCAATCGAGATACTTTTTTGGAGAGCTAGAAAACCAGTCCAAGCTTCAATACCAGTTTGTCCTAAAATATTTGAAAAACCAGCAATATTATTAGCTACTGCCTGGTATTTTGCTTGTCGTACCTTTTTACCAATTAAAGTCATAGTGGCACTAGTAATTCTATTTTCAAGTTGTCTCTCAACGCCAAAAATAGAATAGGTTGCAAAACCTCTCAAGCCATCATTAATAGTACTAAGTAAATTTTCATTAGCTTGAGTAGTTGATAAACTCGCACTAGCTAATCTATCATGAACAATTTGTGGTAAAAAAACTGTTAAAAACGAGACTAGTAAAATTAAAGGAATAAATGTCCAAGAAAATTGTAGTAAGGCAATAATTGAAAATAATGGGTCGGTAATAACTTGAATGGATTGTAAAATATTATAAAAGCCATTATTTTCGATTGTATTCATATCATTAGTTAACCAGGAAGCATATACTCCTGTATCTTTTTCCTGGTATTTCATAATTGGCTTATTAGCAATTTGGCGAACAATATCCTTTCTTAAATCCAAGCATAAAAATTCAATTGTTTTAGCTGTTTGAATTTGAAGCAAAATCAGAAAAATAGATAGGATTGCAAATACTCCAATATCAATCATTACCCAGTTAAAAAAGTTATGCAGCTGTAATTTGATCAAAGAATTTAGAATATTTACATTGATTAAAGCATGAGTAACTCGTAAAGCAGAAGTAATAATTGTTAGGATGATTACAATCCCCACCTTTACTGGTTCTTTTTTTAAATATCTAAATAAGTATTTCATTTTCTTCACCTCTATCATCATTTTTAGATAAAGAGGTTAAAATGTTCTCGGTTTATCGTATTTGAACACAACTTTCGTTAACGAAAATTCTTCTAACCATTCTTAATAAAAACTTATCTACACTTTCTCCTTAATTCGTAATATGATTAATATCAAAATATAATTAATTTTTATAAGAAGGTTCGAAATATGTTTTCACTTTTATTAGCCTTATTAATTATTTGGCTGTTCTGGAAACTAGGAATTGGCATTTTGAAGATCGTCGGTTTCTTAATCGTGATCGGACTGCTATTTGCCTTCGTTTCTTATCTAGTACTGCCCCTTTTGGCCTTAGTAGCTTTAGGTGGCTTATTAGGACTAGTATTTTCACATTAACTAAGAGCAGCCTTATGGCTGCTCTTTTTTGTACCTATAGCATTTTCTTTGACTTTACTATCTATAGTACTTTAGACTGAAAGAAAACAGCTTAATATATTTAATTCGAGGTAATCTATATGCCGATAAAAATTATTACAGATTCAACTGCAAACATTACAGCTGATCAAATTGACGGAATTGATCATGTTACTGTTCCTTTATCACTTCACGTTGATGGCAAGCTTTGGCTCGATACGCCTGATATTGATCTAGATAAATTTCTCTACACCTTAAAGCATACTAAAAACAAATCAACTTCTGCCTGTCCAAATGTAAATGACTGGCTTAAGGCCTTTGAAGGTAGCGACGAAATCTTTGTCATTACTTTAACTAGCGCACTCTCTGGTAGTTATAATTCAGCTACCCAAGCTGCTAAAATTTATCATGAAAAGAATCCAAAAGCTAAAATTTTAGTCTTTGATTCTCGTTCAGCTGGTCCACAATTAAGACTACTTGCAGAAAAGATTGCTAGTTTGGCAAGTGCTGGAAAATCTTTTGAAGAGATTGTTAAATCAACAGAAGAATATCAACACCACCTTGATTTAATGTTTGCCTTACAAGATTTAACTAACTTAGGTAACAATGGCCGAATTCCACCAGCTGTCGCAAAGATTGCTGGTTTACTGAAGCTATTTGTTATTGGAACAGCAAACAATAAAGGTGAGTTTGAACTTTTAGGGAAAGCTCGCGGCGCTAAGAAAGCTAGAAGAAAATTATTAGATGATATGGTTAAAGCTGGCTATCGCGGAGGCCGCGTTCAAATCGACCATGTACAAAATGAAGGCTCTGCTTTAAGCATGAAAGAAATTATCTTAGATAACTTCCCAGATGCTAAAGTTACCATTGGCGAATGCGGCGCACTTTGCAGCTTCTATGCTGAAGAAGGCGGCTTAATGGTTGGTTTTGAAAAAGAATAGGGTAATACAAAAGGAGTGCCTAAGCACTCCTTTTAATATACTTTCTTAAAATTATTTTGCATTAATTTAACAAATTCTGGATATGTTTCAACTTCAAATAAGGGATGAAGTCCAATATTATCCTTACGGTGACGGTGATTATACCAAATACTATCAAAGCCATATTTTTCAGCACCTAAGATATCTGACTGCAATCCATCCCCAAAGAATAAAGTCTCATTTGGTCCAATCTCTGTACGGCTAAAGAAATAATCAAAAGCATACGGATTTGGCTTAGAATAATGAGCTTCTTCAGACGTTACAATCAAATCAAAGTAGTCTTTGATACCTGCTAATTCTAAGCGATGACGCTGCATAAACTTTTCACCATTACTTAAGACTGTTAACTTATAGCCTTGTTTTTTGGCAAACTTCAGCGTATCTTCCACACCTGGTAGCAACTGATGAGCTTCACCAAAGTAAGAGCGATATTCATTCATCCATTCATTTCCATCTACTTCTAGACCGAAATGTTCCTTAATAAAATCATGAAATGTCATCTCGCTTAATTCTTCATAAGTAATTTCACCCAATTCAAGTCTGCGCCAAAGTCCTTGATTGTAAGTATGGTATTGTTTCTGCAAGTCAGAGGAGAGAGGCAGCTTATGCGATTTAAACAATGCATGCAGGGATGAATCTTCCGTAGCAGCAAAGTCAATTAAAGTATCATCAACGTCAAAAATTAATTGTTTATATTTCATGAGCAACCCTACTATATTCCATTGTTACCCTCCATAACTTCTGATTGTTGTCGTCTTGACTATTATGTATCTTTTCTTTCCAAAATGGTATAGGCTTTTATTTTTGTAATGCTGCAAAACTTTTCTTCTGTAAGGTATTCAAAGGATATTTCCCTTTGCCGCCGCTTGCATTAAGCCGCCGCTATTGGAAAGCCAAAAGCAGCGGCTTTTTTTACTCGGTATTACCGAAAAGTATAGAAAGCAGGATATGTCATCATTTGTCATTTCTTCTCAATGTAATAACTGCATGGCATATCAAGCCAAATACAAGAGAAAAACAGCCACCGCCAAATAGTGATGCTCCCCACCCTGCACCTGACATTGTCATAAAACCGCCAACAAAGAAAATACCAATGCCAAGAAATATACCAACACCATAAAAAAGTCCAATTGCCATATCGTACTTATTAAATTGTCGTTTCTCCTTTTTTTCATATGTTTCCATCTTTGTTATTACCTCCTTCGCAAAATCGTCCATGTTGACTCCAAAAAGAAAGCAAATTTTTTTCAACATATTTAAATCGGGTTCATTAACATCTCTCTCCCAATTCGATAGTGCCTGCCGGGTAACATTCAATTCCCCGGCTAGTTCTTCCTGTGTCATTCCCAATTGTGTTCGCAGATGACGTATTTGCTTTCCTGTTGTAATATTCGTCTGTTCCTGGTTCAAAATAGTT
>NZ_CARBVX010000026.1 GCF_948948975.1 uncultured Lactobacillus sp.
TGAATCAATTATCCCGTCGGATAACTAATTCACTATTTAGCTTAGAATGTTTTATTTTTAATGAAAATGATGACCAGCGGCAGCTTTGTTTAAACGATTCATGTAAGCAGCACTAATTGCACCATGGTCAAAACCTTGGACATAAATGCGCTTAATCTTATCTTCACCATCAAAATATCTTAAAGCACCAAACAAATTATGAGCTGCCTTATCAATGGTCTTGCCTAGACTATATTTATTAGGACTATCGATCTTTTCAAGAACTTCATCCAAAGCAGCTACACCAGTCTCATCATCCCATTGGATTTTCGAAAAATCTTCTTCTTTATCAACAATTAAAACAGGAGCACTAGGAGCGTAATGACGATATTTCATACCAGGAGCCTTTGGCACACCCTTAGTCTGCGTAGTTCCCCTATTCATCAAAACTTCTTCTCCTAGAACTGCTGAAATCTCTTCAGGCGTAATTTCTCCAGGACGAAGAACTGTTGGCTTTTCAACGGACAAATCAACAATTGTTGATTCTAAACCAATCTCGGTTGGACCATTATCAATAATCCCCGCTATTTTTCCCTTTAAATCATGAAAAACATGTTCTGCAGTTGTTGGACTAGGCTTAGTGGAAGTATTAGCAGATGGACCAACAATTGGTTTTCCTAGTCCGCTAATTAAATCATGAGTCATGTCATCATTTGGACAGCGAAATGCTGCGGTTGGGAGACCACCAGTTACAGCATCTGGTAAAGTCCCCTCTTTGACAAAAAGAATAATAGTTAATGGACCAGGCCAAAAGTGCTTAATTAGCTTTTTAGCACGTTCTGGTACTTCATTAACATACTTTTCCATCATTTGTTCATCAGACACAGTTACAATTAATGGATTATCACTTGGGCGGCCTTTAGCTGCATATACACCCTTAACAGCCTTTTCATTAGTTGCTAATGCCCCAAGCCCATATACGGTTTCAGTTGGAAAAGCTACTAATTCTCCTTTTCTCAACAGGGTAACTGCTTCAGGAATTTGTTCTTTATTGAAAATCTTCGTTTCCATTATTTCTTCCACCTTCCATGAACCATTCTTGGCTTACCTGCTAAGTCATCCCTAAATTCAATTTCAAAATCTGGTAATTCAGTCTCAAATAATTCTTTTAATTGCTCTTTTTCACTAAAACCGAACTCCAAGAAAAATTGTCCTTGAGGATTTAAATGTGACTGAACTTGCTTTGCAAATTTACGATAAAAATCTAGACCATCTTCTCCCCCATATAAGGCAGTATCAGGTTCGTTTTTTATAACATTTTCATCCATTAAGTTCTTTTCACTAGTCTTAATATAGGGTGGATTAGAAATAATCATGTCGAATTTTTCTAAGCCCACTAATACATTTGCCTTACGGGTTTTAACATCTAAATCATACTTTAAGAAATTTTCTTCGCTTTCACGTAAAGCGGAATCTGTAATATCACTTGCGTATAGATTCAAATTCTGAATCCCCTGTTTCTGAGCTTGCTTTACTAAGGCAACCATAATAGCTCCAGACCCAGTTCCTAAATCAAGAATCTTTTTACCAGATTCAATATTTTCAAGTGCCCATTTAACTAACTCTTCAGTTTCAAACCGAGGAATTAAAACTCCACGGTTAACTAAAATTTTGTAGCCATAAAACCAAGCGTATCCCAAAATATATTGCGGAGAAATTCCTCTACGCAATTTTTTCATATCTTTTAATGCTTGTTTTTCTTGTTCCGGAGTTAGTTCATCATTAATGTGTAATTCAAATTCTGAAGGTGTATAGCCTAATCTTTCTCCCAGAACGTAATCAATATCCTCTGGACGAATTTCAGAATTATCATTTAACACAGTTTCTTTTATTTTTTTTAGACTTTTAGGCATTTTCTTCAGCCATCTTTTCTAATTGCTGAGTTTGGTAGTAAAGAACGAGTGCATTAATAATTTCATCCAACTCGCCATTCATTATTCGATCAAGCTTGTTTAAAGTTAGACCAATTCTGTGATCAGTTACACGGTTTTGAGGATAGTTATAGGTTCTAATTCTTTCAGACCGATCTCCTGTACCAACAGATTCTTTTCTTTTAGCATCATATTGATCACGATTTTGACTTTCATAGTAGTCATAAACACGTGATTTCAAAATTTGCATAGCCTTTTCACGGTTTTGTTGTTGACTACGTTGATCCTGCATAGCAACTACAATACCAGTAGGAAGGTGGGTCATACGTACGGCACTAGAAGTTTTGTTAATATGCTGTCCACCAGCACCAGATGAACGGTAAACATCTACACGAATATCTTTTGGATCTAAGTCGATGTCTACTTGTTCGTATTCGGGCATAACCGCCACAGTCGCAGTAGAAGTGTGAACACGGCCTTGAGATTCAGTTACTGGAACACGTTGCACACGATGAGCTCCATTTTCATACTTTAATTTTGAGTAAACTTTATCACCTGTGATCATAACAGCAACGCGCTTATACCCGCCTACTTCAGTTGGCTCAGAATCAATTAAAGATACTTTCCAACCTTGAGTTTCTGCGTATTTTTCGTACATTCTAAGAAGATCACCTGCAAATAATGATGCTTCATCCCCACCAGCAGCTCCTCTAATTTCCATAATAATATCTTTATCATCGTTTGGATCTTTAGGAAGCATTAAGATCTTAATCTCATCTTCTAATTCAGCAACTTCTTTTTCTAATTCAGAATTTTCTTCCTTAGCCATCTCAACTAAGTCATTGTCAGATTCACTAGAAATAATTTCTTTATTGTCATCAATTTCTTTAATATCTGACTTATATTTGCGATATTTTTGTACTACTTCACGCATATCGGCTTCTTCTTTAGAGATTTCCATATACCGCTTAGTATCGTTAATAACTTCAGGATCAGCCATCATTTCTTGAAGTTCTTCATAATGGGCAACTAATCCTTCCAATTGAGCCATCACTTTATCCATAATTATTATCCTTTCTTAATCCTCTTATCTATTATCTTTGCTTATTGGGATGAAAATAGTGAAAACGACAAACGGGATAGTAAGATTCATCTCCGCCAATTTGAACTTGTTCACCCTCATAAACAGGTTTTCCAGAATTAATTCGTAAATTCATTGTAGCCTTATGACCGCAATAGTGACAAATTGTCTTCATTTCTTCTACTTTATCAGCAAAAATCAATAAATTTTCGCTACCTTCAAACAAATGATTTTGAAAATCATTTTTCAGACCAAATGCCATTACAGGTATTTTTAATTCATCAACAATTTTGGCACATTCTAATACGTGGTGTCTTTTTAAAAACTGTGCCTCGTCAATTAAAACACAAGCCACCCTACCATTGCCAGACTCCACATCACTTTTATTCAATTCTGAAACATAATTAAATAAATTTAAATCGTCACTTATAGGCATAGCTTTACGATGTAAACCGATTCTAGAAGCTACCGTTCCTACTCCACTTCTATCATCTACATTACTCGTCATTAAAGCAATTTTTCGCCCTTGTGCCTCATAATTATGGGCAACCTTTAGTATTTCAATCGACTTACCACTACTCATTGCACCATAGCGAAAAAACAACTGAGCCACTGCAAAATTCCTCCATTGTTAAGTTTATGTAACTTCACTAATATTGCCTTAATTAGTATAAAGTAAATTTAAAAATCGTGCAGGCAAAAATAAAAAAGGTCGTCTTCATTTTCTCTATATGCTATAGTAAAACTTAGTTTTAAAGTGAGGGATAATAATATGAATTTAAAATCAGGCATCGCTAAGGTAGCTGGTAAATCATCTTACTGGTTTCTTCATAACGTATTAAAGGGCGGGACGAGTTTTCCTGGGAAATTTGCCATGAAAATTGATCCTGAAGTATTAAATTCATTAGCAAAAGGCTATGAAACAATCATTGTCACTGGAACTAATGGTAAAACAATGACAACTGCTCTAATCGTAGAAGCATTAAAGAAGAAATATGGTGATATTTTAACCAATCCATCAGGCTCAAACATGCAACAAGGAATTGTTACAGCATTTTTAGCTCATAAGAATAAAAGAGCAAAAAAGAAAATTGCTGTGCTAGAAGTAGATGAAGCAAATGTAAAAATGGTAACCAAGCTCCTTCATCCAAGCGTATTTGTTTTAACTAATATTTTCCGTGATCAAATGGATAGATATGGTGAAATTTATACTACCTACCAAAAAATTGTCGACGGAATTAAATTAGCTCCCGATGCAACTATTATCGCTAACGGAGATGCAAGTATTTTTTCATCCGTGGAATTACCTAATAAAAAAGTATTCTATGGTTTCAAACTTCCAGAAGATAAGCCTGAAAACGACTTCAAGGCTCCCGTAAATACTGATGGTGTTTTGTGTCCTAAGTGCGATCATATCTTGCATTATCACGAACGTATTTATGCAAATCTAGGAGATTATTTCTGCCCTAATTGTGGCTATCATCGTCCAGAATTAACTTATAGCGTAAATCAAATTATTGATCAAACTCCAAATAGCTTAAAATTCAAAATGGGTGAAAAAGAATATAGCATTGGTATCGGTGGCACCTATAATATCTATAATGCTCTAGCTGCTTATTCTGTAGCACGTGAATTTGGTTTAAGTGAAGAAGAGGTAGCCCAAAGTTTTGCTGAAAACAAACGAATTTTTGGTCGCCAAGAATTGATTAATTATGCAGATAAAGAAATAGATCTAATCCTAGTTAAAAATCCAGTTGGGCTTGATGAGGTTCTCCATATGTTAAATACCGAAAAAGATAACTATTCTTTAGTTACTCTTTTAAATGCAAATCACGCAGACGGAATTGATACATCCTGGATCTGGGATGCAGATTACGAAGGATTAAATAAAGATCAAATCAAAAAAGTAATAGTCGGTGGAAAACGTTGGCATGATATGGGGTTTAGACTAGAAGTTTCAGGTTTTGAGCCTGGGTCAATGACCACTGCTACTAATAATGAAGCTTTGCTAGATGAAATTTCAAAATTACCAACTAAGAAAGTTTATATTTTAGCTACTTATACTGCTATGCTTTCACTTCGTAAAACAATGGGTGAAAAGAAAATTATTAAAGCAGGTATGTAATATAAAAAGGGATAATGTCAATTGACATTATCCCTTTTTAATTTTTATAGACATTTTCTTTCAAAAACGTATCAACAATCTTTTCTCTCATTGCAAGGAAAATCTGATTATGTCCGCTAGGATGGATTCTATTTGTTAAAACAATCATTGCTGTTTGATTAAGTCGATCAATTAACATAAATGTCCCAGTAAAGCCAGTATGGTAAATCAATGGATGTTGATCAACAGGGTCAAAACGTAAATCCCATCCCCAAGAACGAGGATGTACTTTCTTAGGTGTTTCAATTTGAAACAAATTAGCTAATGTCGCCTGCTCTAGAGGTAAAATATCATCACGTAGTCCTAGGTAAGCCTGGGTTATCGTTATGAGATCCTCCAGATTTGAAAACAAGCCCGCAGACCCGCAATCCTTTCCTAATACCTGAGCTTTAGGATCATGTACAATCCCTCGTAACATTTTTCCATTTTCAGTTAAAGCGGTAGGAACGCACTCACTTGCCTTAGGATGAAAAGTTGTCTCTTTCAATTTAGCAGGTAAAATAATTTCCTGCATAATGATATCTTGTACAGGTAGCCCATATATTTTTTCAAGAACTAATCCCAATAAAATAAAATTAGTATCGGCATATCGCATTTTGGTTTTAAATTCATCAGTCACGGGTAAGCCTATGATCGCCTTCAATAAATCGGGTGCAGCTAATTCATCACGATTAGGAATCCATCCCCGAATTCCACTAGTATGTGTCAACAAATCACTAAGGCGAATACGTTCATCTTTAAATTCAGGAATAAAATCTTTAAGAGGTTCTGTAAAATTAAGTTTTCCTTCTTCTTTCAGTTTCAAAAAAACATTAGTTGTTCCTAACACTTTAGTCAAACTAGCTAAGTCATAGAGAGCAAAAGGGCTAAGTTGCTCAACTTTAGGTATTAAGCTAGCAAAGCCAACTGTTGAAGTAAATACTTGCTTTTTTTTAATAAAGGCATAATTTACTCCAGGAACAATCCGCTCACTAACCATACTTTCAACTAAATGTTGAGTCTTAAAAAATTCTATCATCCTTACCACCTGGATTATAAAATAAAACCGTCAGATCAGCGATCTGACGGTAACGTATTGAGATATTCGGGCTCGAACCGAAACATCCAGGAACCAGAATCCTGTGCCTTACCAATTTGGCTATATCTCAGTATATCACCCGTACGAGAATTGAACTCGTAACTCCACCTTGAGAGGGTGGCGTCTTAACCATTTGACCAACGGGCAAATTCAACATATGTAAATATAATTGAATATTGTAAATCTGTCAAGTTACATTGCCATTTTTCTTTGAAAAGTAATTTAAAGTGAAAAAAAGCTGCATCACGTCTTACTCACCATGATGCAGCTTTTCAATTATATCACTTATTTTCACTATTTATGACATACTTTTGTAGTTTTCTCAATATCTTCTATTTGATTAATATTCATTTTAGCTAGATTTTCTTTTAACTCCACCCATTGCTTACTCAATTTCTTATTTTTTTGGTCTGCTTGTTTCTCCGCATAAACAACTAACTTTTCTAAGTTAGAGAAATTTTGAAGTAACTGATGAGATTGATTCTGCAATAAGTTTTGATCTAGGTCGGTTTTCTTTGCGTCTTCACTAACTTCTAAAATAGCTCGAACTTGTGGCTGACAAAAATCTTTCAAAATACCAGCAATCTCTTGTAATTCTTCAACACCGCTTCTATCAAAATGTAATAAGTCTTTTTGTTCATCTTTTTCCACTAAATCAGTTGCAGCTTCATTTCTAAAATAAAGCTCTTGAGCAAAATCGTGTATGTTCTTTTCCATAGCTAAAAAATTATTATTCATCTTTAGTTACACTTTCTTCTCTTGTAGATTTTTCTTTATCTAGTTTAAACATAAACCAATCACACACTAAAATCAAAATTCCAAGACCAAAAGTGAAATAGAATGCTAGTCGACTTCCTTGAGCAGTTAAAGTAGCATAACTCTCTGTTTGCTTATTTTGAAACACTGCTATAATTGCAGCTAAAATTGCAGTCCCCATTGAACCAGCTAATTGTTGTGCTGTTTGACAAACAGCTGTTGCATCTGCTTTCAAATTTTTATCGACTATTTTTAAACTTTGTGCCATCGTATTGCTAAAGGACATACGATGTCCTAACATCAAAATTCCATAAAAACAAATAATCATCCATGTGGTTAAGCTTAAGCCCCAATTAGCTAATAAAAAGCTCCCTAGTGCCATTAAAAACGCACCACCATATAATGGCACTTTTGCTCCTAGGCGGTCATATAGTCGACCAAAATAAGGATTCAGGAGTCCAGCAATAATACTGCCTGGAAGTAAAACTAGTCCCCCAATTAAAGAAGTTTGTTTATTAACGATTTGGATATAGTTAGGTAAGACAAAACTCACTCCAATATTAATAAACTGAAGCAAAAAATAAGCACACGCTCCAAAAATAAATCCCTTATCTTCAAAAACTGATAAGTCAAGTAGCTTACTAGTAGAACGTTTAGAAATGCTGATAAATAGTATGAACAAAATTGCAGCTAACACTAATAAAACCCATAGACGCCAATTTTTCAGCCCCTTACTCAATTGATTTACACCAATTACTAAACTTACCATCCCGGCACTTAAAATTGCGTAAGCCAGCCAATTAAAAGATTTCTTTTTTACTGGATGGTAGCTTCCAATCACAAAAATTCCAGCAATAAAAACTAATAGTGCAAAAATTGTAGCAATTATAAAAATCCACCGCCAATTAAGGTAATAAGAAATGCTTCCCCCAAAAGCTGGACCGAGAGTCGGAGCCATTGCCACTACTAAACCAGCAATTCCCATATATAGTCCCCATTCATCTCTTGGCATTACTTCTACAATCAAATTAAACATCATTGGTGTAGAGAGTCCCACACCTAGAGCTGAAATTAAACGCCCTAACAATAAAATATAAAAGTTTAATGCAAATGCTGAAATAATACTTCCCAACATAAATGCAATGGCAGCTGTTACAAACAATTGCTTAGCAGTAAAACGCTCATTCTGATAAGAAGAACTAATCATAATTATTGCAATCATCAATAGATATCCAGTTGTAGTCCACTGAATTGTATCTAAAGATACGTTAAATTGTTTCATCATCGCAGGAAAAGTTACATTTAAACTTGTTTCAGTTAAAATTCCAACAAAGGACATGAACGCTGTTGCTAGGACAGCCAATGTATTTTCTGTCTGTTTTTTCATTTTTTCTCCAATAAAAAAGAGTGGAGGCAATTAGCCTCTACCCTTTCTTTAACTATTATCTAGCTATATTCGATCTGCATACTATAAAAATATGTTAAGTAGATTTATTTTAAGCGTTTAGTTAAATCATCATGTAAGTCTTCATAACCAGGTTTGTTTAAAAGACCAAACATGTTTCTCTTGTAACTTTCAACACCTGGTTGGTTAAATGGGTTAATACCATTTAAGTAGCCCGAGATACCTACAGCTAATTCAAACCAGTAGATTAAGTAACCTAAAGTATGAGCTGTTTGATTTTCAATATCAACAGTCATAACTGGTACACCACCATCAGTATGAGCTAGAACTACACCTTCGTAAGCACGATCATTTACGTAATTCATAGTTTTACCTGATAAGAAGTTTAATTGATCTAGGTTTTCCTTATCGTCAGGAATAGTTACATCATGTGTTGGGTGTTCAACACGAATAACTGTTTCCATTAAGTTACGACGACCTTCTTGGATGTATTGACCAAGTGAGTGAAGATCAGTAGTGAAGTTAGCACTAGATGGGTAAATACCTTTTTGATCTTTACCTTCTGATTCACCCATTAATTGCTTCCACCATTCACCAAACATTCTTAATGATGGTTCATAGTTTTCAAGTAATTCAGTAGTGTAACCTTTACGGTAAAGGATATTACGCATTGCTGCATATTGGTAAGGACTGTCCTTTAAAACATCTGGATCAGTGTAAGCAGCACGTGCATCTGCAGCACCCTTCATCATAGCATCAATGTCACCACCAGCTACGGCAATTGGAAGCAAACCAACAGCTGACAATACTGAGAAACGACCACCAATATCATCTGGAACTACGAATTCTTCGTAACCTTCTGCATCTGCTTCAGTCTTCAAAGCACCCTTAGCACGGTCAGTAGTTGCGTAAATTCTCTTAGCAGCTTCTTCTTTACCGTATTTCTTGATTAACTTATCCTTCAATACACGGAAAGCAATTGAAGGTTCAGTAGTAGTACCAGACTTAGAAATAATATTAATTGAAAAGTCCTTATCTCCTAACCATTCAAGCAAATCGTAAAGGTATGAACCTGAAAGAGAATTACCACAAAATACTACAGTTGGGTACTTTTCTTTTTCTCTACCGTAGAAAGAGCTATTTAAGAACTCAATTGAAGCTTGGGCACCAAGGTATGAACCACCAATACCAATACCAACTAAAACTTCTGAATCATTTTGAATCTTTTTAGCTGCTTTTTTAATACGATCAAATTCGTCTTTATCATAATTAATTGGTAAATCAATCCAACCACGGAAGTCACTACCTGCGCCAGTACCTTCGCGTAATTCTTGATCTGCAGCAGTTACCATTGCTTGCATTTCCTTTAATTCATTTTCATGAACAAAAGGAGTTAATTTACTTGCATCAAAGTGAACAACTTTACTCATTATTTAAACTTCCTTTTTTTGTAACTTTTTCACATACAAACCTTATTTTAGCAGTTACTTCTTCATAAAACTAGAGTTTTTTCTTATAAGAATCTATAAATAAGTCGATATAATATAAATCCAATTATAGTCCCGCAAACATTAAAAAATACGTCATCTATATCGCTTACACCAGTTTCTAAAACAAATTGCAAAGATTCAATAATTACGGATAAACATCCCCCAGCCAAAATGGTTCCCACCATACTTTTTTTCTGAATAACTGTAGGAAATAAGAAACCAAATGGGATGAACCATAAAACATTTCCAAGCGAATTATAAAAAAAGTCAAGTAAACTCTGACCATGAGTCAATTTCAGCGTTTCTTTCATAAATACTAAGTTTATATCGCTTAGACTACGATGGAAATTAAATGTCAACTGCCATGGAAAATATGTATCTCTAAATACTGTCAGCATTAAGAGCAAAATGATATAAAAACTAAAAACCCACACACAAGCTTCTGACTTTAAGGTTCTTCTATGTCTCACCAATAGTAGCCAGCACAATCGAATAATTACAAAAATAATAAAGTAAAAAAGTGTCTTATCTAAGCTATACAAAATCAACTTAATTAAGGCAAAGTGATTAATATGCGCTGCATAATGGTGAAAAATATATTCATATAAGGGTTGTAAAAAAAGCATAACCTAACCGACTCCGTAATTTTGGCTTAATTATAACGTAAAGATCACGATGAAAGATAATTTTTTTCAAAATATTAAAAAATCGCAAACCTTTAACAAAAGTTTGTCGTTTTTTGAAATTACCAGTAAAATATTCCTTATTAAAAGGAGTAGTGAAGCGTGAATAAAACAAAACGTAATTTCTGGCAAACTAGAATTGGTTTCTTAACAATCCTAACACTTTGTTTTTGGGCAAAATATATGTATTCGGCTTACTTTGATTTTAAGCTTGGCTTAAGTGACCCATACCAGCACTTCATCGTCTGGTTAACGCCTTTAGGTACATGCATTATTATCCTTAGTTTAGGACTCTATTTCTCTAAGCCATTAGTCTCTTATATTGCAATGCTAGTTTTAGACACAATAAATACGATTTTGCTTTTTGCAAATGTCATTTATTATCGTCAGTTTTCAGACTTTTTAACTAGTAAAACTATTCAAAACACCGGAAAAGTATCACAAGGACTAGGAAAGAGTACGGTTGCTTTACTGCATCCCAGCGATATTTTTCTTTGGCTAGATCTCATAATTATCATTATCTTATTGATTATTAAAGTTATCAAAATTGATCCACGTAAGTATGGATTTAAACGTCCATTTGCTGTCTCATCATTTGGTGTTTTCATGTTAACTTTAAATATGTTTTTAGCTGAAACCTCACGTCCACGATTATTAAGAAATACATTCGACCGCTCTTATGTGGTTAAATATCTTGGACTTGATACTTATTCAGTATATGATATCTTAAAAAGTGCACAATCAAACCAAGTTAAGAAAAATGCTAATGCAGAAGATATTAATCAAGTACTCGACTTTACTAAAAAGCATTATGCAAAAGCAAATCCGGAATATTTTGGTAAAGCCAAGGGAAAAAATGTCATTGTCCTACATCTAGAAAGTTTTCAACAATTTCTAATTGGATTAAAAGTTAATGGACAAGAGGTTACTCCATTTCTTAACTCACTCTATCATAATAAAGACACCGTTAGCTTTAGTAACTTTTATCATCAAGTAGGCTTGGGACGAACCAGTGATGCAGAAAATATGCTTGAAACTGGAACATACGGCATTTCAGATGGTTCCCTATTTTCATCATTAGGATCTGAAAATACTTTCCAAGGTGCACCTCAAATTCTTCGTCAAACTGGCTATACTTCGGCTGTTTTTCACGGTAACACAGGAACTTTTTGGAATCGAAACGAAGTATATAAAAATTTAGGATATAATTACTTCTTCGATGCAAATTATTTCTCTCAAAAAAAGAACGACAAAATCGGATATGGCCTAAAAGATAAGCTATTGTTTAGTGAGAGTATTAAGTATCTTGAACAGATGCAACAACCATTCTATGTTAAGTATTTAACTGTTACTAACCATATTCCATTTCAACTTGATCAAGAAGATAAAGATAGTAACTTTACTACTACAAATACTTCAAATACAACCATCAATAATTACTTTGAGACAGCTCATTATCTTGACCAATCAGTTAAAGAGTTCTTTGATTATCTAAAAAAGAGTGGCCTTGATAAAAATACGATGGTCATCCTTTACGGAGACCATTACGGTGTTGGTAGTTCAGATGATGAATTATCTGCTCTTGCACCAGTCTTAGGTAAAGATTTTAGTAAATGGACATCTTACGACACGACCGAACTTCAAAAAGTTCCTTTCATGATCCATATGAACGGAATTAAGGGGACAATTGATAACAAGCTCAGCGGTGAAATTAATGTTCTCCCAACGTTACTTCATCTTTTAGGAATTTCAAATAAAAATTATATTCAATTTGGTCAGGATTTATTCTCCCAACAATATCGACAAGTAGTTGTGTTTAGAAACGGTACTATTGTTACTCCGAAATATATAATTATTGGCGGTAAAGGTATTAAGGGTACAATTTACAATCATCAAACTGGGGAAAAGATCACTAAATTTAATAAAAAGCAAAAAGCTGAAATTGCTAAATTAGTTGAGTATGCACGTACCTCTCTTCACTATTCCGATTTGTTAAATAATCATAATCTGCTACGGTTCTACACTCCAGCTGGCTTTATTCCAACTAATCCGAACGAATTCGACTATAAAATTAACTATCAAAAAATGTTGCAATTAAGAAAAGAACTAGGTAACAAATCTACTTCTCTTTATTCTCAACATAAGGGAACAACTACTGATCTTTATACAACTGATGCTTCAGAAATCGATAAGGACGAAATAAATAATATTCCTGAGAATATTCAGTCAGCTACAAGTGAAAAAAATAATCAAAACAGTTCTCCAGGAAAAAATAATCTAGATAAATAGAAAAAGGGGTAGTACTTAAAAAATATATAAGTACTACCCCTTTTTTGTTAGTCTTTAATAAATTCCTTATAGCCTTTATCATATAAAGTCACGGTAAATGTTGCACCTTTTCCAGGTTCTGAATCAACGTTAATTTTACCACCATGCTGTTTAATAAGAGATAAAACAATCGAAAGTCCTAAGCCAGATTCTCCCGAGCCAATTTTCGCTCTCGATGGATCTGCCTTATAGAATCTTTCAAAAATATATTTCATTTGTTTCTTATTCATTCCAATTCCTGTATCGGCTATTTTAAATTGGGCGCCATGCTCAATCCTCTTAGCAGAAATTGTAATCTTTCCATTTTCAGTAAATTGTAATGCATTTTGAACTAGATTAACCATTATCTGAGTGAAACGGTCTTTATCTGCATAAACTTCAACTTGCTGCGGACAATTTAAAATCAGCTCATCATTCTTTTGAACAGCTTTTTGCTTCATTTGTGTTAATAAATTAGCTAAAACTTCAGTTGCATTGAATTTTGATTGAATCAGACTAATTTTATTATTTCTAATTTTTTCGTAATCTAAGTTTTCATTTACTAATCTAATTAATCGTTTTGTTTCACTGTGCATTAAAGCAATAGACTTAGGTTTGGCTTCTTCAGGAATGGCATCATATTCAAACCCTTCTAACAAACCGTTAATTGTAGTAAGCGGAGTTCGCATTTCATGAGCAGCATCAGCCATAAATTGCTCTCGTCGCTTTTCTTGTGCCTTAATTTCATCGTTTGATTCTTTTAAAGCATTAACCATAATATTAAAATTACGTGCTAAATCATCAATCTCATCAGTATCCTTGTGTTTTAGATGGACACTAAAGTCTCCCTGTGCGACTTTTTTAGTAGCATTAGATAAAAGCTTAATCTTTCTTGAAATATAGTACGACAAAATAAAACTGATCAACCCACCAATAACTAAAGAACTAAGTAAAGCTGTCAACAGATTATGCTTTTCTCGTACAATCATTTGTTCCACATTTTGCACACGTGACCCGAGCCAGATTACTCCCACCAGTTTTCCTTTACTACGCCAGGGAACAATTACACTAGTATATGCATCTTTATTTGAAAAAGAACTTACTCGTCCATCCTCATGATCATTCCTAATGCGAATCGTCTTACCATTCTTTAATTGTTTAAACAACTTTTGCGGTAAAGCCCAGTTCATTGTAGTTTCTGGATAAACTTGTCTATTTTTATTATTAAAAATGCGAAGATTTACATCTTCGCCTTCCATTACTACCTGTAAATTTTTCAAAAATTTAGCATCTAATTCATGTTTAGGATTATCTTTCGCTAAAGCTAGTTTTCCAATCGAGGTCCCATATCCTTCTAAGCGAGTGTAACTTTGAGAGTAGGCTTGAATAGTCGCAAAATGAATAGTTGATGAGCCAATAATTACGATACTAGTAACTATTACTAGCAAAAAACCTAAAATTTCTTGATAGAATAACTTCAACTTCTATACCTCAGAATCATCAAACTTGTAGCCAACACCCCAAACAGTTTGAACTACTTGCGGACCAGCTTTCTCTAATTTTTGGCGTAATTTTTTAATATGAGCATCAACAGTTCTTTCCTCACCAAAAAACTCATATCCCCACACTAGCTCTAAAAGTTTGTCTCTTGAAAAAACCTGCTTTGGCTTTTGAGCCATAGTATAAAGTAAATCAAATTCCTTAGGGGTCAAACCTTCAACAACTTTATCATCAAACCGTACTTCTCGACGGTCCTTTGAAATTTTTAGATGCTTAGTTACTACATCATATTTTATCCCATTAGAAGCATGCATATCCTTTTCCAGATGACTTCTGCGATACAGCGCTTTGATCCGTGCTATTAAGGCCAAAGGACTAAACGGCTTAGTAACATATTCGTCTGCACCAATCCCCAATCCTAGAATCTGATCAGTTTCTGAGTCTCTAGCCGTTAACATAATTATCGGTATTGTAAGAGAAATCGCTCTAATTTCCTTAGCTACTTCCACACCATCTTTTTTAGGTAAATTAAGATCTAGTGTAACGATATCATAAGAGCTGGGATTTCTCTTAAACATTTCAACAGCTTCTACTCCATCTTTAGCTATATCTACGTCCCACTGCTCTTTACTAAAGAACATTTTCATCATTTCTGCAACAGAATTGTCATCTTCAACCATTAATATCTTTAGCATTATTTGTCCTTAAATCCTTTTACTCTAGTATGTTTAATCTTATCCGGTTCAATATAATCATGTGGCAACTCATGCCGAGCACGTAGAAAAGCCTGCAATTTCTTTTCAGTTAAGATTATTGGAGCCAAGATAAATAAATAAAAAGTAAGCAACCAAATTAAAAAGTAGCGATCCCAGTGCAAAAAATGAATTCCTAATCCTAAAAGAGTTTGAATCAAGCCAAACAACATAAAATAATTACGCGCTACTTTTTGTGCATACTGGTAGCTTGCTTCATTAACTGAAGCTAAATAGGACATATATCCATAAATTCGATTAGGGTTGGGCGAAGGAGCAATCAGCCAAATGACCCCGATTACAAACATTATTACCCCGCAACCAATATAAATCATTTGATCAACTCCATTCACTTAAATTTATTCTTTACCCGGAGCTGAAATTACTAAACGTAAGTTACCGCTAAAACTAAAGTTCTTCATTTCATTAGGAATAATAAAGTTGCTTCCTAATTTAATATCATACTCTTTACCATCAGCAATAAACTTACCGCTACCTTTAATTACAGATACTAGAAGATAAGGATGATCGTTTAAACTCCAAGCAAAATCCCCATCAACATCAATCTGCCATAAATAAAAATGTGGTGACATCGGTGGTTTTGCTAACGTAGTAATCTTAGCGTCTCCTACTGTTTCTGATGTAATTTTCAGTTTCGGATCTTTATGTGGTACTTGAATAGTATCAAGAGATTGCTTAATATGCAACTCTCTCTTCTTCCCTGTTTTTTTATCTACTCGATCCCAATCATATAATCTATACGTTACATCACTTGATTGTTGGGTTTCAATAACCATTATTCCCTTTGTTAAAGCGTGAACAGTACCAGAAGGAACATATAAAAAGTCTCCTTCTTTTACAGGGACATAGCGTAAAAGCTTAGACCACTTTCCATTTTTAATACAATCTTCTAGCTCTTCCTTACTCTTAGCATTGTGCCCATAAATAAGTTTAGCACCCGGTTCTGCATGAAGCACGTACCAACTTTCAGTTTTTCCTGAATCGTTTTCATGAATTCTGGCATATTCATCATCTGGATGAACTTGAACTGACAAATTATCATTTGCATCTAAGAATTTAACCAATAAAGGAAATTCCTTTGCTTTTGGATCACCAAATAACTCAGGATGTTCTAAATATACTTCTCGTAATGTCTTTCCTTTAAATGGACCTGCATTAACAATTGAAGCATCGTCTTTATATCCTGAAATTACCCAGGCTTCTCCAACCTTTCCATCTGGAATATCATATCCCAAAACAGTATTTAATTTGCGACCACCCCAAATTTTTGGTCTAAAGTATGGTGTTAAAAATAATGGTCCCATAAAAAAATCACCTCAATAAAAGTATATATCTTTTTGAAATAATTTTGAAACCACTTTCAGTTATTTTTTAGAAAAATTTTTGATTCCAGTAATCAATCGTTCCATTCTATCCTCTACCATCGATATCGGGGATGCCAAATTAAGACGTAAAAATTGATTACCATTACCACGATAAATGCTGCCAGCTGAAACAATTAAGCCAGTTTCTTTTCGAATATAATCTGCTAATTTTTTACTATCTTTCGAAATTTCACTTACATCTAGCCACATTAAGTAAGTTGCAGGACCGGATACAATTTTCACATTTTTCAAGTTTTTATTTATTTCATGCTCAGCATAGATAAAATTGTCATTAATTATATCCAATAAAGCATGAAGCCAATTAAATCCTTCTGTATAAGCAGCAATTGTTGCCGGAATTGCCAGCAGATTTGGCTCAGCTAATTCATCGCTATTGAGTCCTCAATTAACAATACTGCGTAAATTTTCATCAGGAATAATTACCGTAGCGGCATGAAGAGCAGCAACATTAAACGTTTTACTTGGTGATACGAGGCTGATTACATTATTTCTCAATTCTTTGGTAACAGAAAATGCAGGTATATATTTTACATTATTTCTAACTATGTCACCATGGATTTCATCTGATAACAAAACTACATGATATTTTTGACATAAAGCTGCTATTCGCTCTACCTCACTATTTGACCATACTATTCCAGTAGGATTATGTGGGTTACAGAAAAGCATTAATGTGGTCAATGGATTAGCTAATTTATTTTCTAAGTCTTCCCAATCAATCTCATATTTTCCATCATGACAGGTCAAATTACTTGATAGTACATGACGTCCATTATTCTCAATTGAATTATAAAAAATATTATAAACTGGCTCCTGTATCAATATATTATCCCCAATATGGGATATACGTCTGATAATTGATGAAATTGCTGGTACTACCCCAGTGACAAAAATCATCCATGTTGGATCAGCATTTACTCCATGCTCTAGTTGATACCAATTGCTTACAGCATTAAAATAGTTCTCTCCCACTTCTTCATAGCCAAAGGCGCCTAGCTTAAGCTTTTCTTGCATTGCCAAAATAATTTCAGGAGCTGTTTTAAAATCCATGTCTGCAATGGACATCGGCAGCTCATTATCTTGCACATCCCACTTTACGGAATCTGTATGTCTTCGATTTACTACTGTCTTAAAATCATATTTCAATTTTATTCACCTTCTTGATTTTGATCAGAAACTGATATTTCTCTATCAACTGGTTCTATAGAAATAATTTTTGTAGCCTTAGGATCAACTTTAGTAGTACCAATAATTACTGTTTCTATTTTTTTAGCCTTAACTATCCCAGAAGTCGGATTTTTGATACTAGTAATTTTGCTGTTTATAGTTGCATTAATATTACTACATTTTTCAAAGACTAAAGGAGTTTGATTCAAGATACAATTTTCTAAAGTAACGTGATCCATGTACATAGTCCCTGATCACTATCAATAGTACAATCTTTAAACGTAATATGACTACTATTCCAGCTCAAATATTCTCCATCTATTTGACAATTGATTAAAGTGACATTTTCACAATTCCAAAAAGCATCTTTTGAAACAAAACTACAGTTCTTACATACAATATTTTTAGCTCCATCAAATACGTAATTTCCAATTACTCTAACATTTTCCATGTAAATATTAGAGCTATCTTTTCCAAAATAATCCCCATTAATTTCTGTACTTTTAATTGTAATATCTTGATAGGTCCACATTGTCTCTTCTGCGTCAGAAAAGAAAACATGGTCTAAGGTAATATTTTTACATCTTCTAAATAGCTTTGGAGCTTGCAGATTAGAATTTTTAATAGAAATATTGTTAGTGTACCAGATTCCACTTCGAGACATTGTTTCAAAAGTCGTATCAGCAATATTAATGTTATTTGAATACCATAAAGGATATTTATATTTAAAAATAGCAGCTTTTATTTCTAAATCTTCGGCTTCTTTTAAAGGAAATTCTCCTTCACCAAAAGTAATATTTCTTAAAATTGTATTTGAAAGACCATACAGCGCCATTCCTCCTTCAAAATATTTTTCTTTAATTTCTTGCATATATTTTCTCTTTTATTAAAGCTTTCAAACATCTAGTCTAAATTATGAAAAGTAATTGTCTAATATTTGATAAGCATACTTAAATATACTTTCATACTATATAGGTAGTGCTCTATTACTTTTCTACATCATTATAGAAAAAAGTTATCTTTGAGAAAATTTACAGTTTTTCATACTAGGATAAATTATATTTATAGCAAAAAAGATGAGTTCAATGGAACTCATCTTTTTAATTTAATTATTGCGTTTGCGTTTTGAAATACCGGTTAAGCCAATAGCACCTAATATTGAACTTACAGCACCTAAAACAACTGCAGTGACACTATTTTTAGTTCCAGCCTTTGGAAGTTTAGTTTGACTAGTTTTCTTAGTCGAATTAGTTGGAACTTCTGGAGTTGGATTTTCTGGGGTATTTGGTGTCTCTGGTGTAGTTGGTACTTCTGGAGTAGTTGGCTTTTCAGGAGTTGTTGGCACATTTGGAATTGGAGTTACAGGTTGGTGTGGCTTCAAGTTGTATCCACCAATTAGATCCCAATCAACTGGCTTACCCCATTCTCCTGGTAGAGCAGCACTATTTGGAGCATCTTTTTCAAGTACACCCATCATATCCGCATTTTCACTACTATCATCCCAAATCCAATCACCTTGGTTAGTCATTTTAGCTAAAACAGTAGTAGTATTATCTGGATTAATTTGTAACAAGAAACTTGGTGCCCAAGTTACGTGCATACCCTTTCCAGCAACTTCACCACGATTCGTGATGTATGAAGTAATCAAAAGTTGATCATCTCTTCCTTCTACTGGAACTGCATAGTAGGAATAAGTTGCAGTACGCCAGTTAGCCGGTACAGATGCAGTTAAAACAACGCCAGATTCATTCAATGGAACATAACCATGAGTTAAGTTGTCAGAAACATACCCAATCATAGCTACGTTATCACCAACTGCTTTGTTAGTAGCCATCCAATCATTATCGTTACTACCACGGTTTAGTCTAGTGGCAGCAAATAAGTAATACTTGTTACCTAATTTAACAACATCAGGACGTTCAATTTCATCACTTACCATTGGAGCACTAATAAGTGGACTGTAAACCTCTGCAACGCTTGGATTTTTAACATCATTGTTTAATTTAATGATACCAATTGCTGCATTTGACCATTTCGCTCTATCTTTAATATCAGAGTTAGATAAAATTTGGAAGAAATCGCCTAAATTATCTTTGTTAGTACCACCGTAATTTAACCATTGATAAATTTGATCATCACCTTGATAGTTTTCAGTTCCAGTACTTGCTTCAAATACAAGGTAACGATTACCATCTTCATCATCAATCACGTGTGCATCACGCATTGCGATGTTATCGGCACCTTTATTAGTTTCTTTCCATTGGTCATAAGTTTGGTAGTGGTAACCATCACCTTCAAAGATAATATGGTCGTTGTCAACGTGAGCAATAGAAATTTTATCTTGATCTTTTTCAAGATTTAAGTAAACAGTTACACTAGCAAGTTTTTGATGATTAGTGTAGTTATCACTAGTATCAACCTTAGTATAGTAAAGTTGAATTGAACCATCTTTATTTAAAGTTGCTGATCCAGACCATTGTTGAATAACTGGAGTATCTAGGCCGAAAATAGGACCGGCATTCTTCCAATGATTAAAGTCATTATCACCATACTTATTGTAAAGAAGATAAATGTGGTTATCATTGACGTTTGGAACTCCCATCATACCAATCACTAATTAGTAGCCATTCCAGTTAGATACGTAACCAGTTTTTGCATCTTGAACAGACCATGAATCCCAAATTTCCAAATCTTCTACTTTTCCACTTTGAGCATCAAGTGTTTTAGCAGCAGGCATATTTTTAATTTTACTTGCATTGAAGAATGGAATAGCATAACGAGCATCTTGTTCAATTAAAGTTTTAGCAATTTTTTTAAAGTCGTTGTAAGTTAATTGCGTACCACTTTTTGCTTCTTTGGAGAAATTAATTTTATTTAATTCATTAATTTGATCATTAGTTAACTTGCTAGTATCAACACCAGATTCTTCAACAATATCTTTGACTTGACCCTTTAGCTCAGCTTTAGTAGAACTTACATTTGACTTTACTGAAGTCTCTTTATTTTTTTCAGTATTATTTTTATCTACTGAATCCTTCTTTTCAACGTGCTTTACATCAGCTGTTTGAGTAGTGGTAGTAGGAGCGGTCTTTTGATCACTATTACTATTATTTATTACTTTATCAACAGTTATTTCAGGCGTAATGGTGTTTGTATTTTTTACATCACTTACTGGTGCATTAATAGCAACTGGCAGTTTCTTTATTTTCGTTTGATTTCTTGGTGTTAGCATTTTCAGCCACATCACTAGTACTTTTATCTGTACTATCTTTTTCAGTTACTTGCTTATTATTTTCATTGTTTACTGAAGTAGCAGTTATTTCTACAGTTTGATTTTCATTAACATTGCCTGCATTAGTAGTCGCAGCATTTTCAGTTGATGCACTTAATACAATTGCTGCTGTTGACAAGGTTCCCATTAACAAAGATTTTCCGCTTAAAGATATCTTTTTATGATTTTTATTTTCCAACATCTTTTCTCCTCCTACATGTTAAGCGTTTAATATCTCATCTAAAAGCCTATTATCTTTTTGTAAAAAATAAATAAAATTTAGAAAAAATTGTATAGATTTAGAGAAACTTCTTATTTAAAGGAAAGTGTTAATCGCTTAGCATTTTATATCAAAAATCCGCTAAGCAACTTAAAAGCTTGACTATGGATCAGTGCATAAGAAAAAGCCTGTAAGATTAGTACCTACAGACTTTTATTTATGGAGATGAGGGG
>NZ_CARBVX010000027.1 GCF_948948975.1 uncultured Lactobacillus sp.
TAGTTGATGATAAAATCGACTTTGGCGAAAAACGTAATATGTTAATCGCTTCTGTCATCTTAGTTATTGGTATCGGTGGAGCTTACCTACAACTTGGTAACTTCCAATTAACTTCAGTTGCTTTATGTACAATCTTTGGTATGTTAATGAACTGGATCTTACCTAAACAAGCAGCCAGTGAAAAGGCACTTGAAGCTGAAAAGAAAGAAAAATCTGAGCAGAAATATTTTAATTAATTGAATATTTCAAAAAACTAGAACTGCAAGTAATGTGGCTCTAGTTTTTTTATTCACTAAAAATATTGTTTAATTGCTGTGTAGTTGACAAATAATACTCAAGTTCTCTTAGCTAAAATATTTGCTAAATTCATTACGGTACTCTGTAGGAGTCTTGTGTTTCCAGGACTTAAAATTTCTATTTAAAACTCTAGTGTTAGAAAAACCACTCTCATAAGCGACTAATTCAATTGATTTATTTGTATTTAAAAGTAGTTCTCTAGCATGCATTAAACGAACCAATTTTAGATATTTACCCATGCTTAAGTTATTAGTCTGCTTCAATTGCCGGTTTAATGTCACATGAGAAATATTAAACTTCTCTGCAATATCACCAACTTGAATATCCTCTTGAAAGTGCTCGTTAATATACTTAATTATCTCATCTCCTAAAGCTAGATTGGGACTTTGAACAACTTGCTCTTTATTATTAAAATTTTGATCAAGTAAAACAATAATTTTCATCAGATGACTTAATACTATAAAACGACGAGCATCAGTTAATGGCTTTCGGCACAACCGACCAAGTTCTGCTACCTCTTTTACTAATTCATTATATGCCCGCTGCTTTTTTGTACTCTTCTGGCCTAATAAGTTGAGATTCCAGTTAATACTCGATGGATACTGACTTAATAAAAAATCATCATCAATAATTAACCCCTCATATTCCCATTCTCCTGCTTCACCTGATGCACTATGAATTTGACGTCGATTAACTAACCAAATATCTCCACTATTGAAATGATAAGTCTGTCCTTCAAGAGCAAAACGAAGATCTTTTCCTTTAATTAAATAGTTCAGTTCAATTCCTTGATGCCAATGTTCGGGCTGCATAACTTTATTATCATAATAAAAATAAAATGGTAGTCGCTGATTATTTTGAACCTCTTCATGTTCAATCATTGTAATCCCTTTCAAAATAATTACTTCTTAGTTACGAAAATGACACTTAGTCTCTATTTATAAATGATATCTTAATCATATATAAAACACGAGGAGGAATTAAATTGATTAAACTAATTGCTTTAGACACGGACGGTACACTCCTAAACTCAAGAAATAAAATCTTACCTTCAACTAAGATAGCTATAAAAAAAGCCTTAGACCAAGGAATTAAAGTTGTACTTTGTTCTGGTCGACCAATCGCTGGTTTAGCGCATTTCATGAAAGAACTAGGTATTGAAGGCAGTGATCAATATGCCGTTACTTTAAATGGCGCAATCACTAGAACTGCTGATGGCAAAATAATGACTCAAGATTTGGTTAACAATGCACTTTATCGTGCCTTAACTAAATTTGCCAAAGAACAAAAAGTCCCTTTCAATATTGTCGATCCTGATTCAAGAATTATTACGGCCGATCATGATGTAGACTATTTTGAATTGCTTCAGGCCTGGAAAAATACAGCCTCTATGTTCATTCGAACCCCTGATGAAATGCCCGATAATTTTGAAATTTCAAAGGGATGTTTTGTTGGTTCAAAGGAAATCCTCGATCAAGTTGAACCTACTCTAAGAGAAAAATTTAGCAAGGATTTTTATATTGTTCGAGCTGATGATCATTTCTTAGAATGTTTACATCCCAATGTTAATAAAGGAAATGGCTTAAAAGAGTTGGGTGAAAAGATAGGCATTACTCCAGATGAAATGATTGCTTTTGGCGATGAAAAGAACGATATTTCAATGTTTGATATTGTTGGTACTGCAGTTGCTATGGGCAATGGAAGTCAAGAAGCAAAAGATCATGCAGACTACATTACTGATTCAAATGATAATGATGGGATTGCTAAAGCATTAGATAAATTTGTTTTTTAACAAAAAATCGACCTTCCTAATGAAAGATCGATTGATGTTTTTACCAATATTGATTTGTTAAGGTCTTCACCTTTTGTTTAGCAATTAAGTAATAGCCCACTGCAGCGATTGACCAACCCCAAACGATATGGCCAAAGAATTCTGAGAAGTGTTCCTCAAATGGCATTTGCCAAGGTGCTGGCGTTGTACCAAGAACTGGCATAATAATTAGATGCCATGCGATCCAAATAATGATTCCATACAAAGCACCTTCCCATAGGCCAGCCCAAGCAGTTTTCTTGAATTGGACCATATAAATCAAAAGCCATGCAAAGAAAATTGAGAAGCTAAAGTGTAAAATTAAGGCAACCCAGAAAACTTTTTGATCAGTATTATAAATGACGTAAGCATGAGTAAATTTATACGATGCACCCATTTGTTGCAACATGTGTTGTGGTGGATTAACAACATCACGTGCTAAGGTTCTCGGTGGTAAGATTTTCTCCCAACCAATCTTAACCATTCCAGAGATCATTCCCGCAATAATACCAAACCAGACGCTCTTTAAAAAGACGCGCCAACCATTTGAACTCTTATTCATAGTTTTCCCCTCTTTATATCAATTACATAATTAATTATAGAAAATGAGTTCAATTTATCAATACATATTTTGAGATCTTATACCCCAGTAATACGTAGTTAAAGGAGAAATATTAAATGACAAAATTAATTGCCGTTGATATGGACGGTACGTTCTTAAATGATAATAAAACTTATGATAAAGACAAATTCACTAAAATTTATCAAGAATTAGAAAGAAATAATATTAAATTCACTGTTGCTAGTGGTAATCAATATTACCAACTTGTTTCTTTCTTTAAAGACTTTCCTGATATAATCTATGTCGCAGAAAATGGCGCGATTGTTAGAAATCAAAAAGAAATTTTAAAACTGAGTTATTTTTCAGATGAATCAAGTAAAGTAATCTACAACTTTTTATTAAAACAACCAGAACTAGAATTTTTAGTTTCTGGAGTTGAAAGTGCGTATTTTCCAATTAGATATTCCGTCCGCTACTATGATGTATCAACTCACTACTATTATCATCTTAAAAAAATTAATGAGCTAGCAGACATTAAGGACCACATTGTTAAATTTGCTATTTCTTGTCCTGATGATAAAACTGATTATTATGTAAATTTCTTAAAAGAAAACTTAACAGATTATTGTGATGTTACAAGCAGCGGTCATGGTGATATCGACATCATCCAGCCCGGAATCCATAAAGCTCACGGCTTACAGGAGCTTGGCACACTACTTAATATTCCTTTATCTGAAATGACTGCTTTTGGTGATGGTGGAAATGATCTAGAAATGATTAAGGAAGTTGGAGATGGAGTTGCTATGGCAAACGCAGATCCGGCGCTTTTACAGGTTGCAAATCATACAACTACATCAAATAATGAACAAGGTGTCCTTACTTACATTACAGATAATATTCTTTAGTAAAAAGGCATGAAACAATCCCCCGTTTCATGTCTTTTTACTTTTTAATACATATCACCAAATTCTTCAACAAAATCAGCAAAATATGGCAACGTAAATTCAACACTTCCCCGTTCTTTACTAATGATTACCTGGTCATCAATTAATCTACGGCGATAAATAGAAATATAATTTTTAGGCTTGTCCATTTTCGCCATTATTTTACTAATAGCAACTTTATCTTCATCACTCTCAATCATAGCTTGTATAAATTCTTTATCCTTTGGTGATAATGAGCTGTAAACTTTTACATATACATTTCTAAAAAGCATTTCCTTATATTCAGGCAATATAGTTTGCAGAGTGCTATCAGTAATTAATTTATCTTCCGTATCCCAAACCAGATATCCCAATAATTGAAATGCATATGCATAACCAGCCGTCATTCTAACCATTTTAGTTAAAACGCCATCATCAATTTTTCTTCTACCTTTTGTAAAAGCAGAGAGATAACTATATTTCATACTTATAGCATCAAGCGGCGTTAAAGTTATTCTTCCACTTCTTAGAAGAAATGTTAGTATATCATCATTTTGTAATTCAGATACTTCTGAGGGTAAGCCAGTCATAATCAAAAAAATATCATACTTTTCCCGTCTCATTAGTTGATAAGTTGTTGCAAATTGTTTTACTTCTACTGTAGACTGAGCTTCATCTAAAGTTACTAAAACTTTTATTCTCTTAGCCTTTAGTTGCTTAAGAATTCCTTCTAAGATTATTCTTGCATCGTTACTTTCCAGCTTCTGTGATTCCTTATTAAAGCTAATACCCCAAAGTTCAAAATGCCAATCTAGCTGATCAAATATCTTATGAAATTTATTGTTCATCCGATCATAGATTAATTTTACTAATGTAATTAATAAATCTTCTCCAACAGCTAAGTTAATTACAATCCAATTATCTTTTTTAGACATTTGATTGCTGATGTCACTTAGAAAAGTTGTCTTTCCCGATCCCCGTAATCCGTAAACCAAAGTAGTATGATACGGACTTGTTTCATGTTCTAACCCCTTGATCACAGTATCCAATTGCTTGGTTCTATCCAAAAATATTTTAGGCACATCACCAAATGTAGGGTTAAATGGGTTCATGTATCTCACCTCATCATTGTTTTTATATTATTTTATACTATTTTATACTTTAAATCTATTTTTATACTATTTTATACTTTTTCATAAAAAAATAGTCACTCAATAATTGAGTGACTAAAAATATTATTTTTCAATTCTAAAGCGATAAAAACCTAAACTCATTTGTTTTAGCGTTTTGGCAAAATCTTTTTTATCAAAATGGTTTTGATCTACTAATGCTTCAAATTCACCATCTGCATCGATTAACATCTGGTGAGTTCTACGCCAACCATTCTTCTGGTAAAAACGCAAACGACTAACACGTTGATGATAATTCTCTGCATCAGGATCAAGCGGTTCAATATCTAATACAATTTGCTGATCTGGATATTTTTCTTCAAGCATATGTAAAATTCTGCTCCCATATCCATTGCCACGTAATTCTGGTTCAACAGCTAAGTACGCCAAATAAACAGTATTGTCACTAATATAGTAACAAACCATCCCGCAAAATACTTCTCCATCATAAACGGCATTAAGTTGGAGTTTCTTTCGCAAGCTCATTAATACCATTGAGATCCATGAGAATCTTTCCCATTCTGGAAAAGCACTATAATATAAATCTTTAACTTTATGATAATTCTTAGAGCCCCATCGGGCGGGTTGTTCGTCTAAAATAAGAATCCTTCTCTTTTCTAAATTATAATTTACTTCTTTAATTAAAAAATACTTTTCTTTAAAAATCAAATTTCTAATGCTATACAAAATAGGGACAAGCTTGTCTGCTCGCCCCTATTGCTTTAACTATTAATCTGTTTCAATCGTAAGTCAGTTACTATCTTTTCAATACCAGCAATGATATTTTTTACATCATTTTCAGAAACTACGAATCCTTTTTTCTCTAAGCTGGTCACAACTGCTCTTACTACATTATTTAACTTTTTCTCATTTGAGATAAGTTCTTTATCATAAAAATATACATAATCAATCATTAGCTGTCTAGCAAGTTGGATAAAATATATTTGTTGTTTTTCCTTAAAATGAACATACCCTAATACAGTCACACTAATAATACTAATAATCCATAAAGCCAGCTCTACTAATTCTATATAGTCTTTTGTACTCAATCCTCTCCTCTTTTCTTTAAACTAATTAATTTTGACATTCAACTTTTTATCTTTTAAAATCGTAACATCTATAACTTTCGAAAGGTGTTTTTTATGAATTCACAAGACAACCCTATTTTTTTATCTCGCTTAACTAAGTGGGATGTATTTAAGGCAACATGGCTAGTGTTTTTTCTAAATTTAATCTATGTACCCCAAAAGTCTCGCTTTACACGTTTTTTTATACATATAATTTATTTCTTAGCAACTATATTTTTTATATTATCTTTAAATAATGCTGATTTTTTTTCTAAAATAATTTGTTTATTAGGAATATTTTCTCCGTTAATCATGACAATCTATGCTGCATTTTTTTGGGCCCAACAATACCCAACTCCAACATTAATTTCTCTATTTTCTTTATCAAATTCCGATATTTCTATTCTAAAAAATAAATATAATATCTCATCAAAAAATATTAATCCTGCTGGAATCTTAGACTTAGATACTGCAATATTTATTAATACAAAAAAGATGTATATTATTAGTTCGTTTAAAGATTCTAATTTAAATAATCATCATCAGAAGGTAATTATAAAAATAATTTCAAAATCTCAAAATAATACAGTACTCAAAAAAACTAAATTATTTTTAACAATAAAAAATAGATGTAAATACTATTTTAGATTTTAATAGTGTAATTTAAATAGCAGCAATTGCTACAGGAAGCAATTCAGGATTTCCAATAATTACTAGAGCTAAGGCTGCAATACCAATTAATACTACAGTTCGGCCCGCATTTTCAGCAGATAGATTTACATTTAAGTTAGGGATACCGTTTAAAAATGGTAATGGTTTAATTGTCATATCAATGATAAGTGAAAGTTCGTTGTCTAATAATTTGTCCTCCTCTTTAATTACATTACAAATAATTGAGAATCATATCGTCATTAATAGTTAAATCTTCTCCTATCATTATCTAACAATAATTTCTAAGCATCATATTTTCTTCATTTTAATTTCCTTTCTATAATACAGTTGAAAGTTTAATTTTTTAGAAAGGAAATTAAAATGAAGAAATATATTGCTAAAATTGGACCACTTAATGCCGAAAAAATAGCTTGCTCTCCTCACGGAACTGCTACTTTTACTGAAGATGAGGAACAAGATACGCTACATATTATGATTGAAATGTTTGACACTCCAGCAAACATCGAACACTGGCAACACTTCCATGGTTTCCCCGATGGTAAAGATGCTCATGTAGCAACAATGGACAATGACTTAAACGGAGATGGTTTTGTCGATTTACCAGAAACTGAACCGGTATCAGGTACAACGATGGTTCCATTCAATGCAAATCCAGAAACTATTAATGTTCCGACTGATTCCTACCCACACGCTGATGAATATGGTCACTATCTATACGAAGCTGATGTTCCTTTAAATGAATTAAAGAAGCATTTTAAAGAAATCTTTAATACAACTGATCTAGCTCTAGATAAGCGCGTAGTTTATATTCATGGTGTGCCTGACAGCTTATCTCTTCCAGATACGGTTCAAGGCAGCGTTTTAAACTATGGTCCACATGTTACTTTACCAATAGCTGTCGGCAAAATTAAAAAGAGTAATTAGTAAATAATAATTAATAAAGTAAAAGGTTGATAGATAGTCGTTTTCTTTAACGATTATCTATCAATCTTTTTATTTACTCTTTTTGTTAAATACTAAATTTAAACCAATTGCAATTACTAATAAGGCGGTCGCACACCACATAATTTCTTGAAGTCCTAAATGAAAAATATTTCTCATTGTTGGAAGTAAATTCTGCGGCAAACTTTTTGCGGAATTGGCATCACTTAATTTATTGAGCATCCCCATTGTTATACCAGAATTCTCTCTTACTCCGCGCGCTAATTCCATATTCATAATTACTCCATAAACTGCAGCCATCACAGTCTGAGCTAAAATTCTAATCAAATATGAAAGTGACGTTGCTGGTGCCATATTTTTTTCACTAGCATCAACCTGAACTTTTATTTGAAGTAAAACAAAAATAAAACCCACACCAAAGCCAGAAAAAGTTCCGATACCAGCTAACCACCAAATGTTAGTACTTTGCGGCGCTAGTGCTAAACCTAAAGACGAAATCAAAATACAAATTAATCCCATTGAGAGCAGAGTTCGATTACTAAAGCGTGCTTTTAAGGGGTTAACTACTAAAGTCCCTACAACATCAACTAAAGAATTAGGAATTAGCGTCATCCCGCCAAGTAATGCAGTTGTTCCAAGTAATCCTTGCGCCCACATTGGCAAATAGGTATTTACAGCTAAAAAAGCTCCCCAGCTAAAAATAAAAAGTAAAAAATCTCCAACTAAAGCACGATTTTTAAACATGCTAATAGGTACAACTGGATTGGGGTGATTAGCTTCATGCATAAAAAATAAGACTAGTAAAATTATGCCAGCAACGACTAAGCTGATCACAATCCAGCTGCTAGTTAAACCAAGAAGTTGGATTCCTAATAAAAGTAAAGTTAGACCAACAATAATTAGGAAAGAGCCCAATACATCAAACTTTGGAGTCTCTTTAATTGTACCTTCACGATAATAGAACAATGAAAGAAAAATTGCTAAAAGTCCAATCGGAATATTGATATAAAAGACCCAATGCCAAGAAAGTGAATCAACCAAATAACCACCTACTAGCGGTCCGATAATAGCTGCTACACTAAAGGCAGCCCCTAAATAACCTAAAATTTTTGTTCTTGCTTTAATATTATCAAAGATAAAACCAGCCATTATATAGGGTAGCGAACCCATTCCTCCAGCCCCTACTCCCATTAAAGCTCGAGCTAAAAGAAAAAAATACATATTATTTGCCAGTCCCTGAAAAAGTGACCCTAATACAAAAAAGAGTAACGATAATTCAAAAGCCGACTTATTACCAATCTTTTCCCCAACTTTAGTCCAAATTGGGGTTGAAACAGACATTCCTAAGAGCATAATGGCAATTATCCATCCCATAAATTGAATTCCATGTAAGTCTGCAATAATAGCTGGAATCGCTGTATTAATAATCGTACTATCTAATCCCGCCATTACATTTGCTAAAACCATAGCAAATGTGACCATCGTTACTTGCCTTTTTGTCATCAGTACACCTACTTTTCTATGAAATAAAAAACCCCAATTATTTTGCAATAATCAAGGCTAATAATCTTATCTAAAATATACTTGCTTAATTCCCTAAACACAAGCTTTATTTTGATGATCTATTAAGTTTTTTATTTGGCTGCTTAAAATTAAAATAAAAGTTAAAGATGGTTGCAATTAACAATAAAATGAATGAAACAGCCATAATTTCGTGTATACCACTATGAAAAATTTTACGCATTTCTGGTAGTAAAGACTGTGGCAATAATTTAGCTGATTTTGCGTCACTTAGTTCATTCATCATATGCATCGTAATATTTGAATGCGTATTAATTCCACTAGCTAACGCTAAATTCATGATGACCCCGTATACTGCTGCCATAACAGTTTGAGCTAAAATTCTAATTAAATAAGAAGTTGAGGTCGCAGTTGCCATATCTTCCATTCCAGCATCGATTTGTACTTTTACTTGAAGTGCAACAAAAATAAATCCTACTCCAATGCCGGAAAATGCCCCAATCAAAATTAATATCCAGAGAGGAGTTTGATCATTAGCTAAGAAAAGACCACCAGATGAAATCATCATTGTAACAATTCCAATCATTACTAGCGTAAAAGTTCTAATTTTTTCTTGAATTGTAGCAACTGTTTGGGATGCAATAATTTCAACGATGGAGTTAGGAATTAACGTCATCCCACCCATTAAAGCCGACATTCCTAAAAGAGCTTGAGCCCACATTGGTAAATATGTATTTACAGCAATAAAAGCTCCCCACGTAGTCGCAAATAAAATCAAATCACCATTTAAATCATGATTACTAAAGATAGATAAAGGAATAATTGGATTTTCTGCTTTAGCTTCATGCAAAAAGAAAAAGATCAGTAAAACTAAGCTAAATAGGATCAACCCTACTACAATCCAAGTTGCAGTTAACCCTAAGAGTTGAATTCCCATTAAAAATATAATTAAACCACTAACTAGTAGACAGGCCCCTTGTAAATCAAAAACTGGAGCAGTTTTTGGTGTAACTGGCTTGTAATAGATCAAGGAAATTAATAAAGCAACTAAACCAATTGGAATATTAATATAAAATACCCAGTGCCATGATAAAGCATCAATTAGCCAACCTCCCACTAAAGGTCCTAAAATTGCTGCTCCATTGAAACTAGCTGTCAAATATCCCAAAACTTGGGTTCTTTTCTTAATATTTGGAAAGACGTACCCTGCAATAATATAAGGCAAGGACCCCATTCCTCCACCACCAATTCCCATAATCATTCGGGCAACTAAGAAAAAGTAGATATTAGGTGCTAGTCCTTCAAGCGTTGAACCTAAAACAAACAGCACTAGTGCAATCTCAAAAGCTAATTTATTAGTAATTTTTTCTCCAATTTTTGTCCAAATTGGTATTGAAACAGACATTCCTAAGAGGTAGACCGCCACAATCCACCCCATAAATTGGATCCCACGTAACGCTGAAACGATAGCAGGAATAGCCGTATTAGTAATAGTTCCATCTAACCCTGCCATAACGTTCCCTAGCATCAACGCTACTGTCACCATCGTAATCTGTTTTTTATTCATTAAAGCACTTCCCTCAATAACAAAAAGAGCCCTTATTACATTTGGTAATTAGAGCTTGGACATTTATCTTCTTATTATGCAAACTTTTTGCTTAAAATTGCAAGATTCTTTAAAAAATATCTATGCTTTTTTTACAAACTTAGGTATAATCAATACTTGTGTTTATTTTTCACTTATTTTTTTCAAGAGAGGAAAAAGTATCTTATGGAACATAGTTGGATGCTCAAGTATTTTGCCGAATTTTTCGGTACGCTAATCATGGTTATGTTTGGTAACGGTGCCGTTGCCAACTCATTTTTAAAGGGAACTACTGGTAATGCTCATGATGGTAAAGCCAATGGTGGTTGGATTTTAATCGCCTTCAGTTTTGGTTTTGGTGTTATGCTTCCAGCAATGCTTTTTGGATCAATTTCTGGTAATCACCTTAATCCAGCCGTTACACTTGCTCAAGCTACTGCTGGTGTCTTCCCCTGGGCACAAGTAACACCTTACATTATTTCACAAGTTCTTGGTGCAATTTGTGGTCAACTTCTTATTATCACTATTTACTGGCCATATATTAAAAAATCTACCGACTCTAATATTGTTTTTGCATGTTTTGCTACTAGCGACTGCGTTAACAGTAAATGGAATGGTTTCATTTCTGAACTTGTCGGTACTGGTGTCTTAATGTTTGTTGCAATCGGTTTATACAAGGGTATGTTCTTCAAACAAGCAGTTGACATTGCCAATATCGGTGTAGGATTCTTAATCACTGCTTTGGTTATGGCACTTGGTGGTCCAACTGGTCCAGCCCTTAACCCGGCACGTGACTTCGGTCCAAGACTTGTTTACTCAATCTTACCAATTCCTAATAAAAAGGATGCTCACTGGAGCTATGGCTGGGTTCCTGTAGTTGCTCCTATCTTAGGTGCAATCATCGGAATTTTCCTTTACAAGATTCCATTTGGACTTTAATTATTCTGATAAAAAAGCAGATCAAGTGATCTGCTTTTTTTAATTTTCAACTTTATTAACTCTTTTATTAAAAGCATAAATACAAATTATCGAAACAATTATCACAATTCCAAAAATAATTAATATCGGACCCCATGGTGAAGCCTCAGCATTCATATTTGCAATATTTGGTTGTAAATCTAATAAAAAATGCATTAGAATACATGGCCAGATTCGATTAGTAAAAATATGCAGATAGGAGAAGGCTAACCCGATAGCAGTTGCATAATAAACTTGTTGGAAAGTTGCATCTAGCTGTGCCCCATGTCCTAAGTTAATCAAATGGAATAATCCAAATAAAACTGAAGAAAAAATGCTCGACCAAAGCAAAACGTACTGTTTATTTTCAAAAATCTTGGTAAATAAATTAAACAAAGTTACACGACAAAGAAATTCCTCTCCAATTCCAGCGGCTAAAGCAACACAAATAGAAGACCACATCATTTCAGGCATTAAATTAAAGACTTGTGCCCAGCTTGCAATCAGATTCATTAAAAAGTATAAAGCCATTAACATAATACAAAAGATAATGGTTAAGATCTTGACTTTACCCTCTTTAGGTAACTTAATAAAAACACTATCTGTTTTATAAAATATTTTTGCTCCCAGTGCTAAAAAACAAACAATCACTAAATACAATATTGGGGCCCAAAGTTCAGAAAATGCCGTTACTATATCACCAGCTTCAGTATAGATTAACAGATAGACTAGTGAGGCTATTGTGAGCCACTTAATTGATACACTAGTTTTATTGATTGCTAAATAATTATTCTTCTTTTCTTTCATTTTTCCTCTATATTCCCATTAAATTAGCCAAACTAATTATGACTGGAAGAGTAATAATTGCTACTAAAGTAGATAAACACATTAATTTAGTAGGAAATTTTACTTCAAAATTACTGATTAAGCTAAAAAGCACTACTACCCCTGCTACTGGACAAGCTGCCATAATTAAAGTTGTCATTTTCGCAATTGATGGAAGTGGTAAAACTAGTAAAAAGCCTAAGATTATTAAGGGGAAAAACAAGTTTCTAACTAATACTCCACTCCAAACTAACTTATCATGCCAGTCTTCTTTTAAATTAATAGCTCCAAGATTTGTACCAATAACAATCATACTTAGAGGAGTATTCAAATTAGCAATATAATTCATAGGATCAGAAACTATATCAGGTAATTTGATTTGAATTACAAACAATATCATTCCTACAATCGCTGCAATAATATTAGGATTAACGATAGCTTGACGAACACTCTCTTTAAATGACTGCTTCTTCCTAGTAAACATTCTAATGCCATGCGTCCACATAAAGATGTTATAAATAATCAAATATGGTACTGCGAAAAATACACCATTATTTCCTAAAAGCGCCTGTACTAAGGGAATTCCCATAAAACCTGCATTAGTGTAAGTTCCAGCATATCGTAGAATTGTTCTTTTTTGCTCGTCTTTAATTGTTCTTTTGTTAAAGAGAATCGAGCTTACAATAATTTTGAACACAAATAAAACAAGTACCAGCAAAAAAATTAAGCTAAATTGTATTAATCTAGTAACTGAAAAAGATTGTCGAAAAGAATTAATAATCAAGCATGGTGATACTACATAAAGAAGTATCTTAGTTAAATCTTTTACTGTTTGTTCATGGAGAAATTTTACCTGGTAGCAAATCCAGCCAACAAACATCAAGATAAACATAATCACTACTTGTTTTGTCGGTAGTAACAAAGGCATTACAGTTCTCCATTCTTAAACCTACAATCTTCTAGGTGATCATTTATTAATCCAACTGCCTGCAAAAATGAATATATTGTTACTGGCCCTACAAATTTAAAACCTCTTTTTTTCATTTCTTTTGAAATTTGTTTAGACAAATCATTTGAAGCAGGAACATCCTCCATTTTTTTAGGATGATGATTTATTGGCTCAGGAATAGACTTAGTTAAAATTTGTTTGAAAGTTTGATTGTTGTTTTCTAGTTTAACTAAAACTTTTGCATTATTAATTGCAGCATTAATCTTTAGTCGGTTTCGGATAATTCCTTTGTCTTGCATTAATCTTTCAAAATCATCTTCATTAAATTTGGCTACTTCATGATAGTCGAAATTTGCAAATACTTTTCGAAAATTTTCCCGTTTATTTAAGATTGTTTTCCAAGATAATCCCGATTGAAAACTTTCTAATACAAGCATCTCATATAGGTAAGTTGAATCTAGATTCAACTTACCCCACTCATTATCATGATATTCTTGATAGAGTGGATTCTTACTATTTCCCCAACTACAACGCATTTTTTCCATTTTTCACACCTCATTTTTATCAATTATAGCAAAATAGACAGACATAAAAGTCTGTCTATTTTTCATTCTAAAATTTTTCAACTTGGTAAATACGATTCATTAGAGTTGTTAAATCACTATTTCGCTGATGATAAGCTACTGTTAAGTAAAGACAGTCACTAGTTACTTGAATCCCTTCAAATTCAGTACAAAAATCTAAAGCATCAAGTTTTAAGCTATTATCTAAATTAACGACAGACCACTTATCTGGATCAGTTATCCCCCACGGAATTTTAACAACTTCACGAGGTTTCCCCTGTTTTGGAAAACCTAAAAAAGTTGTATGCGGACTTGGTTGACTCGAAATATAGATATCCTTATTATCATCTATTCCGTATCCCTGAATAGAAACAATCTTTTGATCATTAAAATGAGGTACCTTAAATGCTCCTAAACATGTTAAATTCTCAATATTAATATCTTCAGCTTTTTCTTCTGCCTCATCTAATTTATTATTCACTTCATTAAGGTCATAAAGTGCAAAATAACCTGTATGATTTATATCAATACTTGCAATCAAGAAATAATGACCATTTGGTGAAACAGCTGCCTCTACTCTTACTAAATCTTTTCCTGGATAAACTGTACCTCCATCTCCATAACCAGCCCCTGCTCGGTTAAGGTAGGAAAGCCGTGGTAAATCAGTATTATTAGCAAATACTTGTGTTTGATACCCAGGAACTTCCACTCTTGCAATTTGTGTTGTCCAATAGGTACTTCCATGTCTTTTTGGCTTAGTACCAACAAACCATTTATTATTTTCTCCGCTTTGCACCCAGGTCTGTGTATGTCCACCAGCAGTTCCAGCTGAATTTTGGCCCTTTAAGTATAAAATAGGATGGTCTTCATCAAATGTAACAGTTTCACTATCATTTGGAGTTTGGTAAACAACAACGTCGCTTTGTTTATGAAGAAGCTGCAAGGCAAAGACGTTACTTCCATCAATTGCGGAAGCTTGAACTACAACATGGTGAATATTCTCTAATTTATTTACTAGGCGTATTTGAGTTTCTCTTCCAATCATAACTGGACCAATCCTTTCTTTATTATTCTGCTCTCAAATTTATTATGAGCGATTTGAACCAAGACAACAAATAAAGTACACTGCTATCATAAATCTAATTTATATGGAGGAATTAATAGACGATAATGACTAAAAAAAGTATAAATATTTTAATTTTTAGTAGTACATGGAGCTTTATTATTGGTATCCTAACTGCTTTATACCTCAACTTAGTTAACTATATTATCGACTTTATTTGGGGTTATTTTAATCATCATAATAATTTTTCTTTACGTCCTGCCTATCCTTTTCTTATTTGTATACCATTTGGAATAATTATCGGGATCTTAGTAAAAAAATTAGGTTCCTATCCTCTAACAATTGAAGAAGTATTACATGATGTACGAAAAAATGGGAAACTCGATTATCATTCTTGGTGGAAGTCTTTTACTCTAGGACTTTTATCATTAGGAGCTGGTGGAAGTATTGGACCAGAAGCCTCCACTACTGTTCTTTCTTCTGGAATGATAAATTGGCTTGGGGATAAAATCAGATTGATCTCTACGCAGGCCTCAGGTTGGGTACACTTCTGGCAAATAAGTATTGATAAAGATAAGCTTCTTAAAACGCCTAACTTCAATAGCCTTTTTAATTCTAAAAATCATAAAAATTTTTTTATTCTATTCAATATTTTGATTGGAGTAATTGGAACTATTATAGTCTTTACTCTTTTTCCTGAAGAAGGTGCCTTCGGAATTCATAAGCGTCCTATTAATTGGTCATGGTCAATCTTATGGTATAGTTTAATTCCCGTAATTATCGGTATTATTTTTGGATACTTTTTCTTATATTTCGAAAAAGTATTTACTAAAGCAGAGGCCTGGCGACTACACACAATTTTTAAGGCAACTTTATGGGGAATAATATTAAGTCTTTTAACTTTAATAACTAACTACGTGCTGTTCTCTGGAGAATTTCATATTGTTCCCTTTTCTAAAACTGCTCTTTCTTATTCTCCTTTATTCTTATTGCTCATTGCTTTGATTAAAACTTTTTCTACTCATGCTGGCTTTGCAATGGGATGGCGTGGTGGTAAAATTTTCCCTGCTATCTTTGCCAGTGTTGCTGTTGGAGCTGCTGTTGCACAGTTTCTTCCAATTCAACCAGTAATCACTGTATCTATCCTAGTTGTTGCAAGTACTACTATTATTTTGGAAAAACCACTACTCAGTGCTATTTTATTAATCTTTTTATTACCAATTTCTTTAGCTCCTATTATTTTTATTACTGCTTATATCGTAATCACAATACATAAGTTTCTCCTGAAAAAAATTGGTTTAAAATCCTTAATTTACTAAATTAATGTTAGAATTAGAACAATTTAACAGAAAGAAGGTATTCAATCATGACTGCCACTACAGAAGACAATTATCAACTATTATTAAAACAAGCTCAAGCCTTAGTCGAAGGCGAAAATGATTGGATTGCAAATACAGCAAATATTTCGGCTTTATTATTTAATTCCCTTAATAATGTTAACTTTGCTGGTGTATATCGTTATGAGAATCAAGAATTAATTCTTGGTCCTTTCCAGGGAAAACCAGCTTGTGTTCATATTCAAATTGGTAAAGGCGTATGCGGAACAGCCGCAAAAGAAAAGCAAACTCAAATCGTACAAAATGTACATGAGTTTGCTGGACATATTGCCTGCGATAGTGAATCAAATTCTGAAATTGTTATCCCTATCTTTAAAACAGACGGCAATTTATGGGGAGTTTTTGATTTCGATTCAACTAAATTAGCTAACTTTGATGAATTAGACCAAAAATACTTAGAAGAAATTTCTAAGGTGTTTAAATTCTAATTAATTATTTAACACTACAAACACAAAAAAAGCTCCACAATGGAGCTTTTTCTTCTAGTTAGATTTCTTTCAATGCTTGATCAATTGGGGTGTTCCCACTACTCATTGGAATAACCTTATCAATAGTATTTGGATATTTTAGAATTTCAGCCAATGTTTTAGCAACATCAGGTATTGGATTTGAATCAGCAGCCTTAACATCCAGGTGAATTTTACCAGTTCCAGCTTCCTCAATAAGCGTCCCTGGTTGTAGGATTGTATATTCAAGATTAGTTGAATTCATTAAATAAGTATCTGCAAAAAATTTAGCAGCTAAATAATCTTCAAGTTCAGGAATCTTCTTCCATGAGTCTACATCTAAACTAAGCATTGAACTGAGCATAATATAGCGTTTAACACCTGCTTTTTCAGCAGCCATCATAGTTTTTATTGCTCCCATAGCATCAGTTTGAATAAGGTCCTTACCACGAGACCCAGCAGTAAAGTAAATAGCATCAAAACCTTTTACTTGTTTACTAATATCTTCTACATCAGAATGTAAATCAAGCTTATCAGATGTTACACCATCAAGTTTAATAATATTTTCTGGATGACGAGCAGCCGCTGTTACTGTATTACCATCAGCTACTAAATCTTTAATTAAGTCTGTAGCTACTCTGCCGGAACCACCAAAAATAAAAATTTTAGCCATAATTTTTCCTCCTCGAAAAACTTACAGCTTTATAATAGCTTACTTTTTATTAGTAGTCCAAAATTTACACTCAATTTTTAGTAATAAAATCAAGTAATTTAAACATTACTTCTTTATTCTCTTGGGGTACACCATGAGCAATAATTTCTTCAGCAGTCTGATTTAGAGCATTATTTTCAAGTGGATACTCACTGTCGTTAATAGCAATTTCTCGAACGTTATCTTCTTCAGGCTCAAAATGAAACTGTAAGCCGATAACATTATCTCCTAATAAAAAGCCCTGATTCTCTACTAAGTCACTAGAAAATAAATGTTTTGCACCTACGGGAATTTCAAACATTTGTTGGTGCCAATGAAGGGCTATTAATACTTTCGGAATACCAGATATTGTTGTATTTTTTAGGTAAACTGGAGCCCACCCTACTTCCTTATAAGGGGCATCCAAAATTTTAGCTCCCATCGTCATTGCGATTTGTTGTGCGCCAAGACAAGCCCCAAACATCGGCTTACCGGCTTCAAGCATTCTTTTAATTAAAATTCTTTCTTTTTTTAGCCACTCTAGATTATCGTTTGGACTCATGGGACCACCTAGAATTACGAGTAGATCTGTTTCATTAGCAGTTGGCAATTTACCAAAAGTTTCAGGGTGATACACATAGAGTTCATAATGGTGACTATCGGCCCAGGTTTTAATTGCACCGGGCCCCTCGTTTGGAGTATGTTGCAATACATTAACGCGCATTATTTATTCCTTTAACTAGCATAAACTTCATGCTTTAAAATTCCGACATAAGGCAAGTTTCTATACAAGCCATTGTAATCTAACCCATAGCCAACTAAAAACTCATCAGGAGCCTTAAAACCATAATAATCTGCATGGAAATCTACGACGCGTGTTTCAGGTTTATCAAGCATCGATACAACCTCTACGCTTTTAGCCCCACGTTTTTTCATTATTTCACTAAGTGCTTGCAAAGTACGTCCTGTGTCAATAATATCTTCCATAAAAATTACTGGCCGATTTGTTACATCTGACTTAATATCTTGCGTAATCTTTACTTTTCCTGTTGATTGGCTTCCTTCATAACTAGATGCCTTAATAGGATCAATAATTAGCTTAAAACTTAATCTCTTAATCATATCACTAGCAAAAATCATTGCTCCATTTAAGACTGGAACGATAATTGGCTCTTCATTTTTATATTTTTTATTTAATTCAGCAGCCATTTCATCCATACGATTGTTTAAATCATTTTGAGTATACAATACACTTTCGATATCGTTATTCATTCTTTAATTCCTCTTTATTAAAATCGTCAATGATGAAATTCTAACATAAACTCGTCGATTTTTTTAGTCTTTTTACACTTATTTATTAATTATTTTTACTATTAATAATTATATTGTTCGTATTTTATAAATAAAGAAAAATTATTTAGATTTTTTTAGACTTTATCTTAAATATAAGTCACAAAAAATTCACAAATTCCTCTTAAGATGAATATCAATCAAGTAAGAAAGGAATGGTTTAAATGACATTATTAATTTTAGGTATTAGCACTGTAACATTACTTGCTATTAACGCAGTAATCATAAATAAACCAATTCCAGTTCCTGTAAAGGTTCGTCGGAAATAAATCCATAATTCATTCTTCATTTTCCTCTACATTTTTAGTATTAAAAACCCTCGTTGACTTAAATCAACGAGGGTTTTGTTTACTTATTATTTCTTTGATAACTATTTTTTGAAAGTGATATCATTTACTATACTTGTATATCATGACTAACCTGTATTATTTCAAGACTTTTTCAAATGCCTTACTAAAAGATGCTTTTTCTATATCCTTACTAATGAAATAAATAATGGCTTTTTCTTTAAAAACTGAAAAGGCAATTCGAGCCGATCCAATAGTACCAAGATTTAATCGAAATTCATAAATTTTTTGTCCCTTAATTCTTTTCCTACTGGCCAATTTAATCTTTGTCATCCCAGTGGTAACTTCTTTAACAATGGCTTTTTCAATTAAATTCTTGATTATCTTTTTTTGCCTACTATATTTTTTAAAAAAGCTTTTACATCCACGATCATCAAATATTATTTGCATTTTTTCACACTTAAGCCAATAAAAAAAGACCTCATAAATGAGGCCTTTTTTAATATAATTTTTGATTATTCTTCGTTTAATGAAGCTTCATCAAATTGAACTGATGATTCCTTTGA
>NZ_CARBVX010000028.1 GCF_948948975.1 uncultured Lactobacillus sp.
AAAAAATCCTGTCGATAGGATATCATAGATATCCATCAACAGGAAAAAGTATAGAGCCAGTTTTTATAGACTAAGAATGTAAGAGTTAGAAATCATTAACATATTATTTGTTTTGAGTGATAATAAAATATAGAAATGTTTTTAAATAATAAGGGAGGAGAAAAATATTTATGAATAATAAATATGATATGGAAAAAATCCATTTGCAGAAACCAGATAAACTTTTTGTTGAGAAGTTAGTGGATGATTTTTATGATTATTTGGTACTACAAAATCATAAGTCAGTTACAGAAAAACAAGTAGATGTATTTACTATTCCTGACCTTGTTCATAATCCAACTTTAAATCAAGTGTGTGATTCATTAAATGCAAAATGTAAAGAAGATGGAGAACCTGCAAATTATATCTTAGCGAGTGTTCCAGATGCAAAAAATGGTTGGGGTGGATTAAAAGGAATTTATGATGATGATTATGCTATGAAGTTAATAGGAGATTTTGAAGGATAGTTAGTAAAATTAAAAGATATCACTTATTAACTACAAGTATCTTTTATCACACTCTGTTTGGATTGGCTAAAAGTAAATGATGAAAAATTAGAGTAAATAGTGAATTGATTATCCAATAAAATGATTAATTTGCTATTTTTGGTTGTGACTTTGGATAGAAATAAGGGTAAATATAGTAAATTGGTAAATTTCAATTTATATAAACTATATTTGAGATTTAAGATAAGTAGACCATTAATTCAATTTGAAAATTGATTAGTAAAAATAAAATTACATTTCTTAAAATTAATCATATTTTCAAATTGCTGCTGATGTATCAACAAAATATTTATTTAAAAAATTGCGAATATAATATTGAATTAATCATAATGCTTTTCTTTTATAATTTAGTATTATAATGAGTCTGTTGCTTGATTTTTTCTAATGAAGTTATTATGTAAAGTGATTTATATATTAATTAAGGAGGATTTAATATGGATCGTTTTATGTTGAGAGATAGTGATTATTTTAGTTATAAAATTAATTCAAACAATTTTGATAATTATACAAACAGAGATTATCCTTATGTTCAATTATCCCAAAGTAATGGAGATCGGTATTATGGAGTGTGTCCGGGATGCGGTAATCCAATATTATTGGTAAATCTATATAAGAATCAAGTAGGACAAGTGAATCCGTATGGAAGGCATGTAAAGAAAGATGTTCCGAATATTGCTAATTATAATCAACATAATTATAATAATTGTCCGTATTCTAATCCGAATTGGCATACTAATAATACATCTTTAAATGCTAATAGTCTTTTAGGATTGAGAAATAAAAAAATGTTAAAAGAACAATTTGATAGAATTATTTATATTTTAAAAATACAAACTGGATTATGTTTCTCTGAAAATTTGGCTAAAAAGATGCTAAATAGTTTTGTTAGAAACAAAGGATGGTTATATCGCTGGACTATTCCAGATAATTTACCATGGAAATTTGCAGAAAGTAGTCCAGCTCAAATTTTAAATGGGCAATTTTTGAAGTTAGATTCTGATCTTGGAAAAATATTATCTCAAAAATATCATATTGATAAGCAGGAAGAAGATAGTGATAGAATTCAAGTTCCAGTTAGAAATAATAATATCGGATTATTAAAATTTGTTTTTAAAGATTTTAAGCATAAATTGACTAATAATGGGCAGCATATTGAAGAAACAATCCGATTTGCGGTTCTTGATGTAAATCAAAATGAGGTTTTTGATGAAACTCTTGAAGTTGAGCCCGATTTTTTAATTAATTTAATTAGAAAAACTGATACTGAAAAGTATCGTAATAAAGATTTGTTAGAATATGCAAAAAAAAGCATTCAATAAAAACAGTTGTCACGTTTCAAAAACAATTTATATAGTTTCGTTAATTTAAAAAACTTGATACATTAGATTATCCATGAGACAGAATCTTTTCTATTAAAGTCTTTTGCTTTTTTATGACATTATATAATTAATTATGCTTGAAAATTAATAACTTACTTTCTCATAGCTTGTTTCGAATAGAAGTCATAAAGTTCTGCACGCCTAATATATATTTGCAATCTCTTGAGTGAGATAGTCCTTGAAATTCTAGTCAGAATAAGATGTCTTTTTATTTAGCTTGTCATATCTCATGAGATAAAAACTTCTAGGTGGATTTTAAGGGTCTGTATTTAGTAACTGGATAGCGATAGCTTGCATCAGCAGTAATAAAGGAAGTATATCGCCCATTGCTTAGGATTATTGGAATGGCAGTAAGGGTAATCAAGCTGAATAAGTTTTGCTACATAGAGATTATGATATTTGCCGTTAATATATTTTTTGAAATAATCAGAAAAAAACAATAGTAGGGTCTTTAATATTAAGATGAAATTTAATACAATCATTGTTAGAGGACAGAGCACAAACTCCTAGTAAACTTAATTGAATTGGACGAAGAAGGATTTTAAGTTAAGAGAGGCTATGGCCTCTTTCTACGTGAAGTTAAGCATACTAAGGTGTTTAGCTTTATTTTTTTATATTATATTTATGATATCGTAAATACAACTCAATTTATTTATCAAATAAAGTAAGACAAATAAGCATGTAAAACATGTCGCTTTTACGAGCTTAGGTCTACAATAAAGTAATTATACGATTAAAGTCTTTTTGATTATGTTTGGCTCATATGGTTGATCATTGATAATCAGAGCGTAAATAGTTCTGATTAGCTTATAAATTGAAGCAATAGAAACTCTTTGGTTTGAGAGGATAGCTTTTTGTTTTTATAATAATCTGCTATATGACAAGAATCAGTTTTAGCAGAATTGGCTATTTGACCAATTAATTCCCAGACAGTAGAAGTAGACTTGCTTACATCAATCTCAAAAACAACTTGTACAATAAATACTTCTTAAAGATTAGTAGTAAAATGCATTTGTTTAGAAGGATAGATCTAATTTTCTAAACTCGACATCAAGTGTCTAAAGAGACCATAACATATTGTTTTACTACTACTCCAATTCTACAATAAAACAGAAAATAGTGAATCAATTATCCCGTCGGATAATTGATTCACTATTTAGCTCAGAATGTTTCTTCAATACTAGTCATAATAGGGATTAATCTATTGTAAAAGCTCTCTTTGGAATGAATAAAGAAAGGAGAGAAATTTTTTTAGACGAAAGGTATGGTAAGTAGAATAGATTGAATATACAATTAAAATTGTAATTAAACCTAATAGCCAACTATTTGGATTACTATAGAGTAATAAAGTTTTTTTGATATCTTTATACATATATGTGTGTGTCATACTATTTATAAAAGCTAATTTTTCTTTTAGCGAATCAATTACAGACAGATCTTGAAAATATATTGAGTATAAAAATGCTGTACAAGAAATGTATAAAGAATAAATTGATAAAATAAATGAAAAAATAGTACTTATAAAAGTTAGAAACTTTTTATTATTTATCTTAAACTGCAATTCATTAATTAAAGAATTAATTTGATTTGAATTTAGCCTTGAGTGATTAAGTTCTTCTTCGAACTCTTTGCTATTTTTAAATAAAAAAGGATATTGTTTATAAATAATATTATTCAAGCTCAGTTCCTTTGCCATAAAAATCTCCATAAATATTTTGATAATATTTATGTTTAATTATACATTCAAAGAAATACAAAGAAAATATTTAATGTAAGTTTTTAAAGAAAGTATAAATAGATTTTGAACATAGAAATATGAAATTTTATAATTATCCTATTAGGGTTTACTTATATAGTTACACTTGATTTTATTGTTAAATTTGTTTGAAAAAGCCAAAATATATTGAATAATACTATTTTTCTATCAGATAGTGTGGTTATGATGTTAAGATGCGACCATTTTTACCTAATAAAGGAATATATTGTATTTTGGTTTTATTCCTTAATGGAGATGAATATTAGGAGAGTAGTTTGATTAATTTAGATATAAATAGTTGTTTATCACACAGCCTAAAGCAGGAAATCAATTATAATCTGATAATGTTGTGATTCATCTCTTTTTTACATAAAATCAAGCATAACAAGGTCTTAGTCTTTAAAATCCTATTTTTGAGTGTCTAAGTGTCGTAAATTCGTCCCAATTATTAAGGATAACAAATAAATCTGTAATAAAATTGATCAATTTAACTACAATTAAAGTCTTTTTGTTTTCATAATAGTTTATTATATGCAAGGATTGATTTTTGTGGTATTGTCTATTTGATTAATGAATCTGTAATGTTATTACGTTTCTATAAATAATAAAATAATATTTATAGTCTTACCGTTGAAGACCTGAACGATATCGAAGTAGACATACTGCTCTTTTACAATTATCTTAGGTAGATTAAGGCCTAAACTTTATTCAATCAATATAATTGAGTTCTTTAACAATTTCATCAAGTGTTAAATCCAAACTGAGGGTATAATTCTCAACTTAGCAAGTACTTGATAAGTCAGGTATGACTTACAATGATCGTTACTACTAATCAAATTTTTGTAAAGATTTTAGTCATGTTTAAAATATCTTAGAATTTTTCATTAATTAAATCAATAATTAAAACATAATTTGTAAGAAATATTTACACAAATTATATTTACAATTATAATTAAAATTGTAAAGTTTAATTATAAATAATAGTAAAGGATCCATTTTATATATGGCAATAAAGTTTACTAAAGATAAGAAGATAATGAATTATTTGAATAAAATAGGGGTTAGCTTTGATGATCAAAATATTCTTCAATTATTAATTTTAGTTATTTTATCTCTATTGTCTTTAAAAATTTTTGATATTCGAAAAACTTTTAATCATGAGATATTTCTATTGATAGTGTTTGAACTAATTAATTTAGCTGTGTGGTATTATTGTAGCAAGATATTTGAACGGCTTAGGAGAAATTTAAAATTTGAAGGTTATTCATTTTTTAAATATCGAATATTGAAAATTTTTATATACACAATGTATTTCTTTTTGATAATAATGGTTATTCCAAAAATTGTTTTTAATAATACAGATTTAAGTAAAGCATTAATTGATATATATCTTATTTTTTTCTTCTTACTAACTGCTATGGTTTATCCACTTATGGCAATCGTACCATATACATATTCACGAGAATATAAGGATACGATAATTGGAACATTTTTTAGTAAATTGTCTCAAAAACATTTAAATATAGAAGATCTTTCTTCTATCATCAATAATAACGATAAATTAAATATATTTCTTAGTCCAGTTGTAAGTAATAAGTTAGATTCGATAAATGGAACAAATATTATACAAAATTTATCTAAATTAAAACAAAAGAATATTGATACTTATTTTAAATTGAAAGTAAATGTAAAATTAAAAAATGATCCCCCTTTTTGGAATTTAGGTTCTATTTTTATCGCCCTTTTACCTATATTGTCTACTCTCGTTTCTCATGATTTCTTTGTGGATATTATTAATGCTTTTACACCTGGAAAGGGGGATAATATTAATAATCTTAATTTTACTATTGAGATATTCATAGGAATTTTATTTTTATTAATTTTTATCAGTCTAATAAAGGTTGGCCTTAACAAAGTTAATCAAGCTTATTATGAAAGGATGTTAATGTATTTTAATGAAATAGAGAAATAATATTCATTTAACATTAGAAAGAATTTAGTATTTTTATAATTCTATAACTATATTTCTCTATTTTTTTATAAATTATGGAAGTGAATTTATTAGATGTAGTAGCAAAATAAGGTATTGGAGAAGGCTACAAAATCGTATTTTGTACTTCTCTTTTAAAAAAATAAGATTACATGTCAAAATACTACACAAGCGGTGAATTTGCGAAGAAGGCGCATGTTTCAATTCGTACAATTCGCTATTATGATCAAAAAAATCTATTAAAACCATCAACCCACACGGCAAGTAGAGCAAGACGTTACACCGATGCTGATTTTGCTAAATTGCAACAAATCCTCCTACTAAAGTATCTTGGCTTTTCTTTAAGTGACATTCGAGAAATGACTTTAGGAACAGGAGACAGGCAGCTTTTACTTGATTCTCTCCAGATTCAAAAAAGACTAGTGGAAGAACGCCTTAAAGAGATGCAGAATGTAGCTATTGCTATTGATTCGACTAGTAGCACCTTAAAAGCGGGAGAAGAAGTAGACTGGAATAAGATGCTAGATTTGATCCATTTGACTTCAATGAATCAGTCCCTAAGTACTCAATACCAAAATGCTTCCAATATTTCTGCGCGAATCAAACTTCACCGAGATTATTCTCTTAATAAAGAGGGATGGTTCCACTGGTTGTTTAGACAACTAGACTTAAAGCCAGGGATGAAGATTCTAGAACTAGGTGCCGGTAATGGTACTTTATGGTCACAAAATTTAAATAGAATTCCAAAAGAATTAACCATTGTTTTATCTGATATTTCTGAAGGTATCTTAGCTGATGCGAAAAGTGAAATTGGAGACAGACCAGAATTTCAATATGCCGTATTTGATGCACAAAAAATACCTTTTGCGGACAATACATTTGATTTGGTAATTGCTAACCATATGCTTTTCTACTGTGACAATATTCCTAAGACCTTGAAGGAAGTAAAGAGAGTAATGAAAACGGGCGCTTCTTTTGCTTGTTCTACTTATTCTAAGAGACATATGCATGAAATTACGGATCTAGTTCAAGAATTTAATCCAGAAATTGTTTTATCTTCAACTAATCTGTATGATCGCTTTGGCTTAGACAATGGAGCAGAAATTTTATCTCATGATTTTACGGATGTTACCTGCCATAAGTATGAAGATGCGATTGAATTGTCTGAATCTACGCCAGTAATTTCCTACATCTTATCTTGTCATGGCAATCAGAGTTCAATTTTACTAGATCACTATAATGAATTTAAAAATTACGTTGATGATAAAGTAAAAGATGGCTTTCACATAACTAAAGATGCAGGTTACTTTATCTGTAAGAAATAGCAACAAAGATCAAGCACATGAAGCTAAGTGCTTGATCTTTTTCTATAGAATTAAAAATTCTATTTTTATTTTCTTGAAGGTGACGTAACGTAAGGATGTATGATAAGTAGTGAATAAAGAAAGGCAGATCTAATTATGAAAGTTATTGTTACTGGCGGTGCCGGTTTTATCGGTTCAAACTTTGTTTTTTACATGTTAAAGAAGCATCCTGATTATGAAATTATCTGTTTAGATAGTTTAACTTATGCAGGTAATTTATCTACTTTAAAGGATGTTATGGATAACCCTAACTTCAAGTTTGTTAAGTTAGACATTCGTGATCGTGAAGGTGTTTACAAGTTATTCGAAGAAGAAAAGCCTGATGTAGTAGTTAACTTTGCTGCTGAAAGTCACGTTGATCGTTCTATTGAAAATCCAGAAATTTTCTTAGAAACTAACATTATTGGTACTTCTGTCTTAATGGATGCTTGCCGTAAGTACGGTATCAAGCGTTTCCACCAAGTTTCAACTGACGAGGTTTACGGTGATTTACCATTAGATCGTCCAGATCTTTTCTTCCACGAAGATACTCCACTTCATACTTCAAGTCCTTACTCATCAAGTAAGGCTAGTGCAGACTTGTTAGTTGGTGCATACGGCAGAACTTTCAACTTGCCAGTAACCATCTCACGTTGTTCTAATAACTATGGTCCATATCAGTTCCCAGAAAAATTGATTCCATTGATGATCCAAAGAGCATTAAACAATGAAAAATTACCAGTTTACGGTGATGGTAAGAACGTTCGTGACTGGCTCTACGTTGAAGATCACTGCAAGGCAATTGACCTTATCTTAGAAAATGGTAAGCCTGGTGAAGTTTACAACATTGGTGGTCACAACGAAATGGCTAATATTGATATTGTTAAACTTATCTGTGATTACTTAGACAAGCCATACTCATTAATTGAACACGTTACTGACCGTAAGGGTCATGACCGTCGTTATGCTATCGACCCAGAAAAGATTCACAATGAATTAGGCTGGCTTCCAGAAACTATGTTTAAAGATGGTATCAAGAAGACTATCCAATGGTACCTTGACAACAAAGAATGGTGGGAAAACATCATTTCTGGTGACTACCAAAACTATTACGACGAAATGTACGGTAAGAAGCAAGTTTTAGATAAGGACTAATTCAGCATGAAGGGAATTATTTTAGCAGGCGGTTCAGGTACGCGTTTATATCCATTGACTTTAGTAACTAGTAAGCAATTATTGCCAGTTTACGACAAACCAATGATTTATTACCCATTATCTACTTTGATGCTAGCTGGTATTAAAGATATTTTAGTTATTTCTACTCCAGCCGACACTCCACGTTTTAAGGAACTATTAGGTAATGGTTCACAATTTGGTGTTAACCTTTCTTACAAGGTTCAACCAAGTCCAGATGGGTTGGCTCAAGCATTTACATTAGGTGAAGATTTCATTAATGGTGAAGCGTGTGCCATGGTTTTAGGTGATAACATTTTCTACGGTAATGGTTTTACTGAGTTGCTTAAGAATGCTGCTGAAGATGCCCAAAAGGGTAAGGCAACTGTCTTTGGTTACTACGTAAATGATCCAGAACGTTTTGGTGTTATTGGTTTTGATGAAGATGATAATGTTGTATCTATCGAAGAAAAACCAGAACAACCTAAGAGTAACTATGCGGTTACTGGTCTTTACTTCTACCCAGCTGGTGTAAGTGAAAAGGCTGCTCAAGTTAAGCCAAGTGCACGTGGCGAAGTAGAAATTACTAGTCTGAACGATATGTACTTACAAGACGATAACTTAGGTGTACAACTTTTAGGCCGTGGTTATGCATGGCTTGATACGGGTACGATGCAAAGTTTAGTTGACGCTTCTAACTATGTTAAGATGATTGAAGAACGTCAAGGCGTTTCAGTTTCAGCTCCAGAAGAAATTGCTTATATTCACGGCTGGATTGACAAGGATCAATTACTTGCGGCTGCTAAGCACTATGGCAAGAGCCCATATGGTAAACATTTAAAATCAGTTGCTGAAGGTAAAGTTCGTTACTAAAATTTTTAATTAAGAAAGAAGCTTTTTAAAATGGGACAAATTAAAGTTGAAAAAAAAGTTGGTGGAATTGAAGGTTTAGCAGTTATCACTCCAACTGTTCACGGTGATGATCGTGGTTACTTCATGGAAACTTTTAACCAAAGAGATATGATGGATGCTGGTTTTAGCATTAACTTCGTTCAAGATAACCAATCAAGTTCAACTAAGGGTGTACTTCGTGGTTTACACTTCCAAAAGAAATACCCACAAATCAAGTTGGTTCGTGCTGTTCGTGGTAGCGTATTTGACGTTGCTGTTGACCTTCGTAGCGACTCAAAGACTTACGGTAAATGGTACGGGGTTGAATTGACTGCTGAAAACAAGAAGCAATTCTTAATTCCACAAGGTTTTGCTCATGGTTTCCTTGTTTTAAGTGATGAAGCAGAATTCTGTTACAAAGTTAACGATTTCTGGCACCCAAACGATGAAGGTGGTATGGCTTGGAACGATCCTGAAATTGGTATCGAATGGCCACATCTTAAGGGTGATTACCCAGGCAGTCCAGATGCTAGTGGCTACACTCTTGATGATGGTACTAAGCTTACTTTATCTGACCGTGATCAAGAATGGAAAGGCTTAAAGGATACTTTTAAGTTTTAATTAGTGAGGTAAATTAATGAAAGTTTTTGTAACTGGCGTTAATGGTCAACTTGGCCATGACGTAATGAATGAACTTGCTAAACGTGGCTATGAAGGTGTTGGATCAGACCTAGCACCTGAGTATGCTGGTGTAGCTGACGGCACAGCTGTGACTAAAGCTCCATACGTTTCTTTAGATATTACTGATGCAGCCGCAGTAGACAAGGCTATTTCTGAAGTAAATCCTGACGTGATTATTCACTGTGCTGCTTGGACTGCAGTTGACATGGCTGAAGATGATGACAAGGTAGCTGCTGTTCGCAAAGTTAACGTTGATGGAACTCAAAACATCGCTAATGTTGCTAAAAAGCTAGATGCCCCAATGGTTTACTTATCAACTGACTACGTCTTTGATGGTCAAGGAACTACTCCTTGGGAACCTGACTTTAAGGGTTACAAGCCATTAAATGTTTACGGTGAAACTAAGCTTGGTGGAGAAGAAGCTGTTGCTAATACCTTGGACAAGTACTTCATCGTTCGTATTGCTTGGGTATTTGGTGTAAACGGATCTAACTTCATTAAAACTATGCTTAAAGTTGGTTCAAACCATGATGAAGTTAAGGTGGTTAGCGACCAAGTAGGTACACCAACTTATACTTTTGATTTAGCTCGTTTATTGGTAGACATGATTGAAACTGATAAGTATGGTTACTACCATGCAACTAATGCTGAATTACCAGCAAGTGAAGGCGACCATGATGAAAATGGTACTAAGACCGGCTATATTTCTTGGTACGATTTCACTAAAGAAATCTATCGTCAAGCGGGCTACAAGACTAAGGTTACTCCTGTAACTACTGAAGAATATGGCTTATCAAAGGCTGTTCGTCCATTTAACTCTCGCTTAGACAAGAGTAAGTTAGAAGAAAACGGCTTTAAGCCACTTCCAACTTGGCCAGATGCTATTGGTCGGTATTTAGACATTTTAAAGGCCGACGGCCTCTTTGATGAGTTAGGGAAGTAAAGTTTCTTAGTTAAATAATACCGAATGTGAGATCAAGCAATTTTTGCTTGGTCTTTTTTGATGGGGAAAATTTTTAAGTATAATCTTACAGAGAAAAATGTTTCAATAGAAACACCTTTCCAAATAAAAAGGTGTTTTTATTGAAACATTTCTATTGAAATTTATGGCAGTAAACTATAAACTATATTTAACAGATCAAGTTTAGAGGCCGTAGGAGTTAGGTTCTAAACTAAAGAAAGTCTTGGTATAATTTTTATATCAAGACTTTTCTTTTTGGAGATTTTTAGATGGAAGATACAAAACCTTTTAAAACTTATCGACAACAATTACGCATACTTAGAGCACGTGGATTAGAAGTCCCGACTGATGGGAAAGCTAAACAGGCTTTAGAAAGAATAGGCTATTATACTTTAATTAATGGATATAAACATTTGTTTTTAGCAAGAGATTCATATGGTAATATTATTCATCCAGAAAAGTTTATTCCGGGAGCTAGTTTCAGAGAAATAGTTGCTTTATATGATTTGGATAAAGAATTGAGGTCTATTCTTTATGATGGACTCCTAGCTTATGAGACAACTTTGGGTGCAGAAATTTCATATTGTTTTTCAGAAAAATATCCTGAAAAACATGCATATTTGGCCATGGATAATTTTAGTACTAATCCAAATAAACTCCCTCAGATTTTAAAAACTATAAGTTCCTTGTCTAGTACGATAAATAGAAAAGCCTCAGAAAGACGAGATAATGCTATTAAACATTATGTTAATAATCATCGTCATGTACCCTTATGGGTGTTAGTAAATTTTTTAACTTTTGGAGATTTGAATTATTTCTATAGTAATTGTACAGAAGATGTAAAAGTTGCTGCTGCTAAGGCTTTTACAAAAAAGAGAAAAGAAGAATATGGGATAAAAAAGACACCTAGTTTAACTCCGGATGTTATAGAAACAATAAATCATATGGTTAATCATTTTAGAAATGCAGTTGCACATAATGAAATTACATATTCAAAATATATTTATAAATCGGCAAGATTAAAACCTATCAAAAGTATGCTTAATGATTCCAGTTTAGAATTACAAAGCCAAGCTGGAGTTTTTGAACTAATTATGAGTCTTAAACTAGTATTAGATAAACGTGAATATACAATACTAATTAAAAAAATGAAATCTCTTTTAGATTCATATCAGTATAGTTTTCAATCGGTTAGTTTTGATGGAATTTTACAGGATATGCACATTCCTCAAAATTATTCAGAGTATTTATAAATAATAAGTGGTACGTGACGAAAAAAATATAAAGAACAAGTATGAAAAACTTTCGAGAAATAAATCATTCAGACTATAAAGAATTCATAAAAGATATTGTTCAGGCAAAAAAAAGTAGTTCATTATTTTGTTTTGTCGGAGCTGGAACATCTATTAGTCAGGGATTTCCAAATTGGAATGAATATGTAGATGGATTAATAGATTATTGGAGCTATCATTTAGAAGATATTGTGGCTAATCCTAAAACAAAATTTTCTCAAGTCAAAGTTGCAGATAGAAGATATTTGCAGTGGTTAAAAAAGGTAAATTATTCTAAAGAGAGAAAAGTTGATTTAGTACACGAAATAATATCAGAGTATTCTCAATGTAATAATGCACGGGATTCTGCTACCATAGAGAAAAAATATATTCATCAATATGAGCAAACTGTGTTTATTGATTCCGAACCAATGCTTAAAGAAAATAAAATACTAAATGAATTGGTTAATCTACGTCCGATTTTTATTACTACTAATTATGATGAACAGATAGAACGAGCATGTTTAGCAACAATAGGCTTGAAACCAACTGTTTATTCTAGTATCGACAAATATCATGGAGAAAAATTAATAACTGATGACGTTATTCACTTACATGGTATGCCCAAAAGCATAGAAGATGTATTTATTAGCTCCTCTCAATCATATCTAAAAATGTATAATGAGAGAAATCAATATCGAGAACAGATAAAAAAATTATTTGCTTCAGTAAAGGATCCATTAATAATCTTTGTAGGATCTAGTTTACAAGAAGACGAGGTACTACATTTCTTAGATGTTGAAAACATTAAAGTTAGAAAATATGCAATTATGCTTTTTCAGACTGAGGGAAATGAACTTGATAATATTCGATCTATAAAGTTAAAGACATATTATTTAAATAGACAAGGAATTAGTCTTATTTGGTATGAAAAATCTTTTGATGATCTACCTGCTTTTTTAAAACAATTAAATAGGGATGTTGATTTAGAATTTAGTAAAGAAATTGTCGTTTCGGAAAAAGATCTAAAAAGTAAGGTTGATAATAACGAAAATCCAATACCAGAAATTTTAAAAGCAATAGCTAATCAAGAATTCATGATTGTGGATGAGTTCTTGGGAACGCTAAAAGAAGATTCAATACTAAATGACTTAATGAAGAATGATGAGTTTCTAAAGGTATTAAAGAGAGAGTCTAATCAACTTTTAGCATTTTGGAATAATGTTGTAGAAAATTTTGATAAATTATCTTTAGAAGCACAAAAAAATGCTTTCCAAATTGTGAAAGCCGAGCAGTCGTCTAATTCAAAACTAGCGAACTTAATGATTAGTATATCGCTTAAATTCTGGAAAAAATATTCTACCAGTAAAAAATGCGATTTTCTAAAAAATAATATAGAAAAATATTTAACTCCGTATATTAGGGTAGAAGTACCAGATGACACAGTAAAATGTTTATATTTGATAGCTGCTCTTGGATTTAAATCATCTTATCCTATAGCAATAAATACAGATCAAAGATTCAATTTTGATCAAGATACGTATTTATTATTAAGTAATGAATTACAAGAAATAGATAAAACTGGGATATTTTATAGTTCTTGGGAAAGTATAAAAGATAGACAAGCTGTACGAATTCTATTTGATTTATGTAAGAAAGGAAACATTAGATACTTAAAAAGAAAAGATTTTCCAGCTAACTTTTATACATATAAGATTGTTCAAAAGATACTAGTAAACGTAGATTTAGCTGAGGTAAATTTAACAAAAAAAGTTAGGAAAAAATTATTTTCAAAAATTGATTGGAATTTTCAAAGTATTGGGAATGAATTTAATAAAATAAACAGAAAGTATATGCTGAATCCTGCCAAGAAATCTAATTATTTTCAAGATGGAATAGCAGATATCGGGGGAGTGGCAAGAGAAATTGATCAACTTCCCTTTTTTGAAATAAATATTGAAAAAGATATAAAAACGCCCAGTACTTTGTTAAACAACTTAGCTAACTCTATTGGTGATACTAGTAAAATTAATTGGGACAATTTTACAGAAAAATCTTTGTCTGGTCAAAATAATGAATTAGTGAAGAAATTATGCGACGTTAATTTTTGGAGTAATTATTCAAGAGAGTACTTGAGCGTTATTATCGGACTGTTTGAAAATATTAGAATGTATAAATCATTTGATTATGCTATTGGCAAACTTATTAATTTCGGTTTAGAAAATAATTTACCTAAAATAGATGAAATTGTTATGAAGTATATAGAATTTTTAGAAAGACATTTAGAGTTGGCATTTACATATCCGAATGACTTTAATTTATGGGAAAAAATTCTAGAGTGTAAAAATATTGAAAATAAAGGCATTTATAAATTTTTGTTTAAAAAAGTTGAAATAAATAAATTAAATCTTTTGGTTCCTAAAAAAGACTATTTTGATATGCAGGATTATATGCAAACAGAATTTTTAAATTATTGTTATGTTTTAACAGTGATTAATGAATCTGACAAAACTGTTCTAAGTAACTATATGCCCAAATTACTCAAAGAAATAAATAAAGCTGACATTAGTAAGCGTCAGGTCTTTAAAGGTATATTTTTTAATAGTATTTCATCAAAAGATGAGGAAAAATATAGCAAATTATCTTTATACTTTTTTATTAAATTTCATAATGGAATTAATGAAGAAATTTATTGCCTTTATAAAAAATCAATTGAATCTCTTTTAAAAGAAACGGTTAATGATCTAAACGTGATTAACTTTATTACAGCAATGATTTTACGATATGAGCAACCAACAACATCAACATTTACTTTAATTACGCACTCTTCTTTTAGAAGTCAAATTTATAGGCTCATCTTTGACCTATATTGGGAGAGCGATGGCAGGCCCAAGTTTGCCACTCAATGGGTTAATCAATTAATTTTAGAAGATAAAATATTTATTTCTCAGAGTATTAGAACTATTGTTAGATATATCCGAGATGAAGAAGTTGATAAAACAAATTCTTTAATTAATATTTTAAAATCTTCAAATATAGAGCCTAATTATAAATTGAGAGAAGAAGATTTTATTATAATGACTTTTGTAAAAGAGTGCTCAAGAGAACAATTAAAGAAGACAGTAGAGTTGATTAGGATTTTATGTGAAAAAGGGTATATGCATATTACTAAATTGATTGAAACTGAAATAGAAATTACTTTAAATAAATTGCAGGAATATAATTTAGAAACAAAAAGTTTATTAGAATCATTAAAGCCATATACTAGATCACGTATATTTAGCGAATGGAACAGAAAGTATGGATGCTAAATCTTTTAAGTGGTTTTTATTCGTTTCATCATTAATTTTTCTTCGTAGATTGCATAATGAAAGGAAAATAATAAGCTTTAGAAATGAGTGAAATTCTGACGGAAAAATTTATCTGGCTCTTTGTCAAGCATCCTAAAGTAAAAAGGTAGATAGAAACATGAAAATGTTTTTATCTACCTTTTTTATACTTAGATTGAGGACGATTAACTGAATGATGAAGCTTTTGAATTAGAGCGAGATAATAGGCGTCAGTTTTATCAGTCTTGCTATATTTCGAGCAAGGAATAGTAGTTAAATTTGTGTTTAATATTAATTTTTTACGAAATTAACTACACATACTGAGAAGAATTACTCTTATTTCAATGTATTTAATCCCTGCATTCCTAGTCCTATTACACTTATTTAATCTGATACAAATTTATATTTATTTAAACTATTTTTATGAAAAGTGACTAGAGCAAGAATTTTATTGGGTAGAACACTGATTTGAAATCTTTTATTGTAAAGAACTAAGAAAAGATTTATAGTATTTTAGAACACATGTTCAAAAAAATAGAAGGTATAGGTGATAAAATGCAGACAGTAATATTAGAATTAGCTACACAACTAGCAAGTTTAACGGCAAAAGGTACGGTTTCAGGAATTCAAACTAAAATAGCTTCAATGAAGAATGAAAGCAATATAGAGAATCTAAAAAATGATTATAATGAATTGATTGATCAACTTATATCTGAAAGAGCTGAAGCTATTAGAATCGCTAGAAGCTATAAAGATGAATTAGAAAAAGTAGAAATTAGTGATGATGATATAACGCATTTGCATAATACCATTGAAAAAATATTAGACATTTTAAAAGAAACAATTGTTGTTGAGAATGATGATAATCGAGAAGTGATGAAACAAATTTCTGCGTTTGAACAGATCAAAAACTTAATAAGCGTAGACACATTAAAAACTATGCAATTATTAGGTTTTAATTTTAAAATAGCGATTGGAGAACCTCTAACTAATATGTTAAAGAATTTTATTAATTCAAAGTCTCCTGCTAGCAATCAATATGAGATTTTTGATAAATTTATTATGCCGGAAATGGTAGAGATACTGAAAAATGAAACAGCTTATAATAATTTAAAAAATATGATGATTGGTGACGATACAGTTGAAAATTGATAAAAGTATTGCAGCCTTTACAAAAACGAATAAGAAGGTTTAAACATGCAAAATATATTATGCTTTATAGAGAGACAGATTTTGAAAATTTTCTGGGGATTAGGATAGGTAAATAGACTATTGCAAAAGAAATGGTTAACAGTTGAAGAGATTCTTGAATTATCCGAAACATATCTCGAAAAGATGATGTCATCATAATACTTAAGAAAAAATCATATTTAATATGACGGAGAAAGACTGAATTGACTTAAAGTAGAAAATCATAAAAATGAAAGCCTATAATTCAATAATGTTAGAAGATCAAACAAATAAAAATATAGGATTATTGTAAAGTACAGAAATTTAATATTTTCTGAATGAATAAATTTAATAACAAAAAAGATAATTTTGTTATTAATCTGGCTTAGAAATTGGAGACTTAAATATGGAAAGTTTAAATCTTAAAAGAATCAATCGATATAGTTTAATAAATCAAATTATTCCAATAATTTATTTCATGATAATTTATTTTTTGTAGAGACAAGATGAATCATGAATTTTATTGATTTTTGTGCCTATACAATTTGTAGTGTAGGTATTATAGCTATATATTTTCTCTTAGGAGCAAAAATCATAAAATTGTTCGATGGAATATATAAAAAGTGGCCTTTTGTGATTCCATGGATTTTTGGTGGCTTGGCAATGGTACTGGGGCTTGCAGCATTTATTACTGCAAAGCTAAATTAGTTGAATGATAAATTTCTTGGCAAATAATAAAAGAACTCTATTTTGTAATTTATTATATTGAGAAGAACTGTATTGAATTTTTAACACAACTTGCCATGCTGAATGAAATTTTAAATATCGGTCAATAAGTATATTTTTATAAGGTGCATGTGGTCGATCAGGACATTTATTAATTGCTTGTTGAACATTCATGACAATCAAATTTGCCTCAATTTGTTGGCTAATCAATTTTTCTAAGGCATCAGTCCGCCTAGTTTGGGTAACATATGGTTGAGTATAATCAATAGATTTTAATTCATAGTTTGTAAGGTCACTCAGATTAAGATAATTAGGATAATTGTAATTAAAGAATGATCTAATTCTTTGTAAAGTGGCCTTTCTATTAATATTGAGGGTTATTTTCATATTAATAATTACATGACTTTGTATAAATTGAATTGTTAAAAATAATTAAATACTCCAGTTTTTATAGAAGTAAACATTCTAAATAATACTATTTCTCTCTTAATTGTACATTATAGTTATTAGGAGAATGGAAATAAGAAATGTGAAATTTAATTTAGTTATTTAAGGAGGAAGATTATTATTTTCATTGGCTTGATAACTATTTAAGAAAAAAGCTAATCCTTTTATTAAGTTTGATATTTTTTAAAATTACTGCTATAGTTAAACTGTTCTCATAGATAGAGAATACTATTGTCAGTGATCTCTTTAATTGATAGAGGTGATCCTTTAATTAAAGGATTAAAATTAAGTGATCTCTACAGTTTGTGGAGGAAAAATCAAATGGAGAAAAAACACATGGATAGGAAAAATACCAACGGTACGTTCACAGATAAGGAAATAAAAGAAGAAGTACTAACGTTAGAAAATTACGAAGTAAAAGATATAGATTATGATCATGGAGTATATAAGTCGACTTTAAGCTTAAGTACTGAAGATGAAAAAGAAGAAAAAAAGATAATTGCAGAGGCATATTGTTTCTTGGTGAATGGCGCTGAAGAAAATATAGTGGAAGTTGCAGATGATGAAAGCGGGGATCTATTTACGGTCGCTGATGTAATGGTTAATGATTACAAAATAGATAGTGGAAGCAGTATTGCTATCATCGATTATTATTACTTATATTCTTCCATAGCTACAGTTGAGAGTAAAAAATACTTGCTGACAAATTTTATTTTGCCTTATTTTAAAGATAAGGGAGTTGATTATGTAGGTTTCTGCAATGCAGGCTTTGAATTTACTAATGATACAAGAAATCAAAGAACTGTAGACAAAGCATTAGAAGAGACTCCTATAATTTTCACTAAAAAACAGAAGGAGACGAATGGAAGTCAACGGTTAATATCATTGATTTGAAAAATATTGATGATTACATGCTAGAAAAGGACTATGGATTAGAAGAGTTGATATGAACCCCGAAATTCGGACAAGAATTTCGAGGTTTTTATTATGTCTAAA
>NZ_CARBVX010000029.1 GCF_948948975.1 uncultured Lactobacillus sp.
CTTAATTGAATTGGTCGAAGAAGGATTTTAAGTTAAGAGAGGCTATGGCCTCTTTTTTATGCAATAAAAAATCCTGTCGATAGAATATCATAGATATTTATCAACAGGAAAAAGTATGCAGCCTTTTTACTTATCAAGTCATGTTAGCTAATCCTAACTAGAAAATATTTTTTTGTCTGCTTTTCCAAGTTCAGAATTAGTAGCTCAGCATCCCGTAGTTAATGGATTATCCTCTCTAACAGGGAGTTTAGGAATAATTGGTGCAACTGTTATGCCCCACAATTTTTATTTGCATTCATCTATTTGCCAAACTAGGAAAATTAACTATGATGATCTGGCAGATGTTCAAAATGCAGTTCGGTTTACTACGTGGGATTCAAATATTCAATTAATTATTGCCTTTTTTGTTAATATACTTTTATTAATTATGGGAGCTGCTGTTTTTAAAAGTGGTGCAGTCAAAGATAGTTCTTTCTTTGGTTTGTATGATGCTCTAAGCAATACTACTATGTTAAGCAATCCAATTTTGATTTCAGTAGCGAAGACTGGAATTTTATCAGTCTTATTTGCAGTTACACTTCTTGCATCTGGTCAAAATTCAACAATTACTGAGACTCTAACTGGACAGGTAGTAATGGAAGGATTTATTCACTTAAAGATGCCACTATGGCAAGATGACTATTTACTAGATTATTATTCGTGATTCCAGTTATTATATGGGTACTGATGACGGCAAAAGATTCAATTTCTCAGCAACATTTTGCCCTGAATATGCTTTTGGAAAATTCTCAAGTTTTTCTAGCATTTGCAGTACCATTTTCAATTGTACTGCTTTTGATTATGACAGATGATAAGAGAATGATGGGACAGTTTAAGAATAGAAAGATTTAGTCAATTCCAGGGTGGGGCAGTGCAATTATTTTGATTTTCATGAATTTGTGTAATTTATCCGCTACTTTTGTTTCCTTTAATATAATGCCAAAAAGAAATGCAGTAGTTTTCGCTTATATAATCATTATGTTAATTATTTTATTAATGAGCTGCACAGGTTGGGATATGCGAAAGAAGAAATAGTTTTAATATCTTTAATAATTGGGTTAATATTAAGAGAATAATAATTTAAATAGATCGGATTAATAAAAATGATTTATCAAACTTTTGCCCAATTATATGATCAGTTGTTTGATTCAGATATGTATAAGAGCTGGGAGAAATTCACCTTAGCTAATATTAATAAAAAGAATGGTAAGCTACTCGACCTAGCTGGTGGGAGTGGACGATTAGCTGTTTTACTTGCTAAAGATGGTATAAATGTCACGGTAGCTGATTTTTCAGATGAAATGCTTAGTTTAGCAGATCAACATAGTGCTGAAAATAATGTTTCTTTACAGTTGGTTCAAGCTGATATGCGCAATTTAACTGGCCTTGAAAAATTCGATGTAATTACTTGCTATGCGGACTCTTTCTGTTATCTTGATGACGAAGCCGACTTGTTTCAAGTATTTTCTGAGGTAGCCAATCAGTTAAAAGACGATGGTATATTTCTTTTCGATGTAATTACACCTCATCAAACTGATGACATTTATCCAGGCTATATGTACAATTATCAAGATGATGATCATAGCCGAGCATTTATGTGGCAGAGTTATGCTAATGATGATGTCGAACATGGAGTAATTCATGATTTAACATTCTTTAATCGTTTACCTAATGGCGAATATAATCGTTTATCGGAAACTCACTATGAAAGAGCATATGATTTAGACACCATTAAAGAATTGTTGAAACATGCTGGTTTTAACTCAATTGAAGTTGGATCTGACTTCAGTTTAGAAATGAAAGATAAAAAGGCAACACGCTGGTTCTTTAAGTGTCAAAAATAATAAAAGTATCCAGGGAAAAACATTAAAATAAAGCATTGATAATCATCGTTAAATAAACGTTGATATATCAGTGCTTTTACTTTCTAAAGAGTTATGTTTTAAATCAAATTAAGACTTGTTTACGAAACTCTTTTTATGCTGCATATGCAGATTTGTATAAATCTCTAGCGGCATTAATATCTTGCTCTTGAATAGAATAATAGGATCCTGCCGGATACATTACAGAAGCGCTATTAGTATGTTGTAAGCCAATTGCATGACCTAATTCATGTTCTAATTTTTTCATTTAAAGTTGCATCCAAAACAAGTTAAGGGAATTTATTACATTTTAAGACTACAATAGAAGGTGAAAAGATTTTTGAGAAGAGAAGGGAATTAAGATGTGTACATCAATTTTATATAGTCCAAAAGATAATTATTTTGGTAGAAATTTAGATTATGAAATTGCCTATGGTCAGAAAGTGGTAATTACTCCTAGAAATTATCAACTTAATTATCGTCATTTACCAACACAAGATACTCATTATGCAATGATCGGTGTTTCAGTAGTTGCCAATGACTATCCATTGTATTGTGATGCTATCAATGAAAAAGGATTAGGAATAGCCGGATTAAATTTCACTGGTCCTGGTAAATATTTTGCTGTAGATGAAAGCAAAAAGAATGTTACTTCTTTTGAACTGATCCCATATTTACTAAGCAGTTGTGAAACTATTGAAGATGTAAAGAAATTATTGTCTGAAACTAATATTACTGATGACAGTTTCTCTAAAGATTTACCAGTTACTACTCTTCATTGGTTAATGGGTGATAAAAGTGGTAAGAGTATAGTTATTGAATCAACAGAAACTGGTTTACACGTTTATGACAACCCAGTTAATACTTTAACAAATAATCCTGTCTTTCCAGCTCAAGTTGAAACCTTGGCTAACTTTGCTTCGGTTTCTCCAGCTCAACCTAAAAATACACTTGTACCTAATGCAGATATTAATCTGTATAGTCGTGGATTAGGAACCCATCATTTACCAGGCGGAACAGATTCAAATTCTCGCTTTATTAAGGCATCTTTTGTATTAGCTCATTCACCAAAAGGTAATGATGAAGTTGAAAATGTAACTAATTTCTTCCATATTTTACATTCAGTTGAACAAGCAAAGGGTACCGATGAAGTTGAAGATAATGTATTTGAATTTACCATGTATTCAGACTGTATGAATTTGGATAAGGGAATTTTATATTTTACTACTTACGATAATAACCAAATTAATGCTGTGGATATGAATAATGAAAATTTGGATACTTCTGATTTGATTACCTATGAATTATTTAAGGATCAGGCCATTAAATTTGAAAATTAAAAGTTAGTTTAAAATTAATTTAGTAGTAAATTTTGACAAAGTAAAACGGGTGAAGTTGATTGGCTCCACCCGTTTTAGTTTATTTATTATTTAGGTTAAAACGAATTTTATTTTAAAAAGTAAATAATTACAAAACAATACTGGACATGATTTGATCATTTCATTTTTTTTATCCCCAATTTAATTCATCATATTTTGCTTGGATAAATTCCCTAAATAAAGGTAGGGTGAATCCTAATTTACCGCGAATGATTGTTTTGATTAAATCATATTTAATTAGCTTAGTACGATACATATTTACGTATTGCTTGCTTTTACCCATTTTTTCAATAATTGCACTAATATTATTATTTTTTGACATCTCGTAGAGAAATTGAAAATCAATTTCTGTTAATTCATGTGAGATGACATCATACGCTTGATTGAAAAGCGTATCTTTAAAAGCTAACTTAGTATAATTCCAGGATTCTTCAAAATTTTTACCAGTAGATAGCTCTTCATACATCAAATCGCCAATTAATTGAAAAGCATAAGCATAACCTTGTGTCATCTCAGCCATTTCTTCAGCTTGGTCACTTGTAATGTCAAATACTTTAATATACGCTTGAGCAACTGATAATTTTTGCAATTTATTAACGTGAAACCTATCAGCGCGTACTAAAAAAGTTAAATTATGCGAACTAGAAAGTTCCGTCACTTCCTTCAACAATCCAGTCATGATAACAGAAACTTGCAGTTCACTTAAGCTCCAATTATTAAATTCTTCAGCTAATTTTTGAATTGCTGGTGTATTAGAAACTTCATCAATACAAAATACGACTCGCATGTTAGCTTGTTTCAATAATTTTAAAATTTTAGTGATTTCAGTTTTATAGTAGATTTCATCATGTTTTTCATTTGCTTCAGCAAAATTTATAGAAACGAATGGTAAGCTAATTGAAACAGACGAAGACCACTTTTTTAATTTATTAAGCATTGGAGCTAGCTTAATGTACATTATACGGAATAAATCTTCAGTATTATGAAGAGTTACCACGATTGTATCATCGTATTTATTAAGTTCTTTGCCAACTTTGTTCATAAAAACTGTTTTACCTGAACCACGAACACCAGTAATAAAAAGTGAGTAAGTGGGATGTTTTTTGTAACGGTGTGCTCTTTTAGCATATTTGACAGCATCATTATTAAAATCAAGATATAGTTCAGGAATTCCGCCGAATTCCGCATCAAATGGATTTTCACTGTACATTTTAAAACCTCATTATACTTCATTATACTTTGCGGCATGATTTTATACTTCATTATACTTCATTATACTTTGCGACACAATTTTATACTTCATTATACTTTTTAGGTGATTCTAGAATTGTTTTGCATAAGTGCATTAATGTTGATAGGATTTTATCTTTTGCGACTGAAGTATATAAAGCACTAAAGCAAGCTTAGATATGAATGTAAAATAAAATGAGTAATAGTTTCTATATGAACTGTAGGAAAGCTATTGCTCATTTTATTTATATTTAATTAAATCATGAGGGATAAGAAAGAGAGAAACTAAAAAGTTCTAGATTAATTTTAAAATTCATCTAAAATCATCTCTTGTTCAACGAATTTATCGAAGTAGGGCAATAAAAAACTAACATAGCCGTAACCATTTGGCTTAATAATTTGATCATCAATTAATTTTCGGCGATAGACAGCAATGTAATTCGGTCCTTTTTCCATAAGATTACCAATAATCTGACTTTTAACCTTGTGCTGCTTGGATTTAACCATAGCTTGTACGAATTCTTTTTCACGTTCAGACATATCACTATAAACTTTGAAGTAAACATTTCTATTTAATTCACTGATATAAATGTCTAAGATGTTGTTTATATCAGATGTAGAAATTGTCTTATTGGAGGAGTGAATGATTTCTTCCCACAAATGATAGCCCAATAATTGAAAAGCATAAGCAAATCCTTGAGTTTGTTTAGTCATATATAAAAGAGTTTCAGTAGAAAATGTATAGCCAGCTTTATTAAAAATGTGTTGATAACTATTTTTTATACTTTCAATGTCTAAAGGATTCAAAACAATTCTATTGGCACGCAATAAAAAGGTAAGAACATCATCATTTTGGATTTCTGAAACATTTTCTGGTAAACCTGCCATAAGTAAAGAAACATTAAGATTGTTTCGAATCATAATTTGATAACAACTAGCAAACTTTTTTAATAATGGGGTTAAATGTACTTCGTCAATGTTAATTAAAACATGAACCCCTTTTTTCGTTAGTTTCTCTAAGGCATCTTGGAATAACAATTGAAAATTAGATTCAGTCTGTTGATGGAAACTAGCACTCATATCAAGTCCAAAGAAGTTCATCTTTAGGTCGATGTTTTTTATAATCTTCAAGTTAAGAAGATGTCGTTGTAATTGATTTATTAGGGAGATTAAGAGATCATCATCTAGAACTAAATTGATTACTAACCAATTTTTATCTTTACTTATTAAGTTAGAAACTTCTGTCATCAATGTTGTTTTTCCCGAACCACGTTGTCCGTAAAGAAGGGAGGTTTGAAAAGGCGAGCCCACTCTATTTAATTCATTAACTATACGTTGAGTTAATGAGTCACGATTTAAGAAAACACTGGGCATTTTTCCAAAACTAGGATTAAAAGGATTTTCCATTTAGTTACACCTCTTTTTATAACTTTTTATAACTTTCACTTAATTTTATAACTTTTTATAACTTTTTTCCAGTTCGGAAGAAGTTGTTAGAGAGAACGAATAATTCTATATTGTAAAAGAAAAAAATACACATAAAATATACATGAAAACAAAAGTTTCTTATAATATATAGGTACAGATTATCTAAATTATAGAAATGATGAAGAAGGAAATAAGATGGCAGTCCCAAAAAGATTGAAGTTCGTGGTGGGCGTGTTCATAACTTAAAGAATATTAATGTAGATATCCCACTTCATAAGTTTGTAGCTATTTCAGGACTTTCGGGGTCAGGAAAGTCATCCCTGGCAATGGGAATTTTATATGAAGAAGGGTCGCGGCGGTACTTGGACGCTCTATCTACCTATATGCGTCGACGGATTAAGCAAGGTGCGCAAGCGGATGTAACTAGTGTAAAACATATTCCATCTGCTTTAGCCCTGCGCCAGAGACCAAGTATTCCTAATGAACGAGCGACTGTTGGAACAACTACTGAAACATATAATGTTTTACGACTAATTTTTTCAAGATTAGGTTCACCCATCTGTCCTAATGGACACCGAGTTGCCCCAAGTTTAGATATTGCAGAAGCAATGTCAAAGTCTGGAGATGAAATGGGGCAGGTCACTTGTCCAACTTGTGGTGTGAAGTTTTACGTTCCAAGTGCGGAAGATTTTTCTTTTAATTCTGATGGAGCTTGTGAGCGTTGCGGTGGAACTGGCAAAGTACGCCAATTAGACGAAAGTAAGTTAATTGCCAATCCCAATCTTTCGATTAGAGACGGTGCTGTAGCTTCTTGGAATTTACCAGGAAGGAACTTTATGCCAAATGTGGCTGAACATGCGGGCGTTAGAATTGACATTCCTTATAAGGATTTAACTGAGAAAGAGAAAGACTTTGTTTTAAATGGTCCTGAAAAGAAGTACAAGATGGATTTATTGTCAGGAACCGGTCGAGTTTTTCATAATTTTAATGCCTTATATGAAAATGCGCATCAAGCTGTTTTAAAATCAGCTGAAAGTAGTAAAAGTGAACGAGCACAGAAACGTCTTGCAGAATTTTTTACTTATTCAACTTGTCCGGTTTGTCATGGAACGCGTCTTCGTCCAGAATTACTTAATCAGTTAGTTAATGGAAAAAATATCGATCAAGTTCAACATATGCAATTAGGCGATTTGCCTAAATGGAGTAAAGAAGTTCTTGCTAGTCTACCAGAAAATATGCATTCCATGGCTAAAGCCTTACTCAATGAATTTATTAATAATTTGCAGCCATTACTGGATTTAGGATTAGATTATTTAACAATGACACGAGCTGGCAATACCTTGTCTACCGGTGAATTACAAAGAATCCAACTTGCTAGAACTTTACGTACAGAAACTACCGGAGTTTTATACGTTTTAGATGAACCTTCAATTGGATTGCATCCCGCTAATGTTGATGGATTAATTAAAGTATTGCGAAAATTAGTTGCACAAGGTAATTCTCTTGTGGTCGTTGATCATAACGTTGATATTATAAAAGCAGCTGATGAAATTATTGAAATTGGTCCTGGTTCTGGTGAAGCTGGAGGAGAAATTTTGGATCAAGGCACTCCTTTAGAAATTGAAAAAGATCCTCAATCTTTAATTGCACCTTATTTAGATGGCAAAGCTGATTTAATGGCTCGTAAAGTTAGCGATAAAGTTAATTCTGAGCAAGTTACTTTCGAAGTAGATCACTATTTTAATTTACATGATATTAAAGCAGGCATTCCTGTAAATCAAATTACTGCTGTAACTGGCTTTTCAGGAGCAGGTAAGACTAGTTTGATTTTAGATTCTATTGTTCCAGCAATTAAGGCCCAAGATAAGGGAGAGCCTTTACCAAAGCAAGTTAAAGAATTTAATTCTCCGATACATCATGTTGTAAGTGTTGATGCTTCTCCAATTGGAAAGAGTACACGTTCAACAGTCGCAACTTATACTTCAATTATGGATAATTTGCGTAAGCTCTTTGCTCAGCAACTTTTGTCTAAAGAAAAGCACTATACTCCCAGTTACTTTTCTTATAATAATAAAGAAGGAGCTTGTCCAATTTGTGGTGGTACGGGAAGCGTTACTTTAGATATTCAGTTTTTGCCTGATATGCAGCAAACCTGTCCTACTTGCCATGGAGATCGATATAATCAAAAAATTCAAGCAGTTAAATGGCATGGTCTTTCGATTGTGGATGTTCTTAACCTGGATATAAACGAAGCTATTCCAATTTTTAAAGAGATTCCAAAAATTGAACGTGATCTACTTTTATTGAAAGAAGTAGGTCTTGATTATTTGCACTTAGGAGAAAGTACACCAACTTTGTCGGGTGGGGAAGCGCAGAGATTAAAATTAGTAACACACTTAAGTCAGAGACAAGACGATACCTTATTTGTTTTTGATGAACCTACTATTGGTCTGCACCCCTTAGATGTAAAAGTATTAGTTCATGTAATGCAAAAACTTCTTGATCAGGGCGCAACAATTATTACTATTACGCATGACCTTAACTTAATCGTTAATACTGACTACATGCTTGATTTAGGACCACGTGGTGGTGAAAATGGAGGAAAGTTAGTGGCTAAAGGTAGACCATTAGAATTAATTAAAGATCCGCAAAGCTTGACGGTAAAGTATTTAGCAGATTATGTCGATCAATTTAAATTAAATAAAATAGATAGTTAATAAAAATGGAAGTAGCTAACTTAAAATAAGCTACTTCCATTTTTATATTCCTGTAAAATTAATTGAAGAAAGGAGCTAAAAAGTATTATATTGGGGCCTATATATTTTTCATCCTTTAGTTAAAATTGCTGAATAATTTTGTATAATAAAGTGGCAATTCAGTAAAGTTTGAGAGGATGGAAGCATAGTATGGAAAAGTTAAAAGCAATTCAATTTAATTTTGAAAATTGTGAATCTGAGCAAATTCCAATTGAGTATATTCCTTATTTTAATTTTAAAAATGTATATACTAACTTAAGCCATCGCTGGAACCATGAAGAAGAAGATAGTGATGTCCTTAAAACAGGCCTTGAATGTGATGGGTTTACTATGATTGCTGACTGGGATAGGGTAAATACCATTGAAACTTGGGAAGAATATAATTTAGCTGACCGGATTTCTAAGTTTCATGATTTAGTTGATGTAGATTTGATTTTTAAATCTGGAAAAACTAAAAATATTTATATGCCATGGGAAGATGCGAACTATGGTGAATCTAACGCTTTAATGATTGTCCTAAAGTCTGACTCTAGTTCCTATGTTACTAATAGTAAGTTCAACAATAGTACATTTTTAGAAGTTTATATAGAGAAAAAGGCGTAAGCCAATATCTTTTTAGATGTTAGACATACGCCTTTTTGTTAGTCTTTTGAATTTGGTTAAAAATCTATTATTTTCGAATAAATTTTTGATCACTGCTTGGAATACCATTCTCGTCAGAAATATAACGTTCTACACGCATATGAAGATCATACTTTTTACGTAGGTCGGCTAATTCTTGCATCATTGGTGAAGCATGGTGGGCATCAAGAGATTCTTGGTTTTTCCAGCTATCAATTAGAAGAATAGTTTCAGGATCATCTAATGGAATGAAATATTCATATTTTTTATTTCCTGGTTCTTTCCTAATACGGTCGGCTACACCGCTGCTTTTCATTTCTTCAGCGAATTTACGCGCGCTTCCATTTTTACCAGTATAGTAAAGGTTGACTGTTAACGACATATCTAATCCTCCTTAATCATCCATCGTAGTTCCTTAGCGCTTTTATATTAAAATTTAATCAAGAAAAAAGAAGTGTTTATCGTTAAGATTTGAAAAAATCTGGTAAGCACTTCTTTTATAAACTAATTTTGATAAACATTAATGCAATTGTTTTAATTCGTTTAATACTGCATCATAGTTTGGCTCATGTGTAATTTCATCAACTAATTCACGGTATAGAATTTTCCCATTGGGATCAAGGACCCAAACAGAACGAGCAAGAATACCGGATTCAGGAATTAATAATCCAGTTGCCTTACCAAATGACAAATTTTTATCAGACATCAATTGCATATTTTTAACATCTTCGGCAGCACACCAAGCTTGCTGGTCTTCAACCGTATTAGTTGAAATAGTCAGAAAGTTAATTTCTGGAAATTTATCCATTGTTTTATTAAAAGTTTTGGTTTGAATGCTGCAAACAGGAGTATTAATATCTGGTACTACACTAATTAAACTATATTTACCTAACAAATCAAACTTAGTGAATTCTTGATTGTTTTTATTTAGTACTGTAAAGTTTGGCATTTCTTCACCAACTGTTGGTGGAGTACCTATTAATTTAACTTCTTTACCTTTGAAAGTAATTTTCATATGTTATATCCTCTCTTTCTTTTTATTATCTTAAATATAGCAAATTATCAGAGTTATCTTAAATATTTAGCCTATGTAGTAAAACACCATTTCAAATTGCAAAACAAAATTACATGCCGAAAGGTCTTAAAGGTAAAAGATATTACTTTACAAAAGATAATGTTAATGAAAAAAAGCTAGAACAACAATATTTGGAACTTCATAAATATATTTATGGTAAGGAATATGGAGAATAGGTTATTTCAATAATTATGCTAAAATGAAGGTGAAAGAGAAAAGAAGGTAATATAATGAAAATAGACGCATTTGCACATATTTTAACGCCTGATTTTTATCAGACCATGTTAAAAATTGATGCTACAATTCCACAAAAATATCCTTTTATAAAGATAGAAACTCTAGTTGATTTAAATCAAAGAATAACTAATTGGCCGGATAAAAATACTAAGCAAGTAATTTCATTTGCTAATATTAATCCAGAAGACTTTGTAGATGGCGAAAAGGCTAGTCAAATTGCACAAGAGGCAAATCAGGAACTGTCTACTATTGTAGCTTCTTATCCTGATTACTTTGAAGCGGGAGTAGGGATGCTAGCGCTAAATAACGTTCCTGCTTCGCTCAAAATCTTAGAAAAGATTAAGGCCGATAAAAACTTAGTTGGTGCACAGATTTTTACCCGGCATTTAGGTAAAAGTATTGCTGATCCTGAATTTGAACCAATTCTATTGAAAGCTGCTGAACTGCATCTTCCTTTATGGTTACATCCTGTTTTTGATAATAGAAAGCCAGATAATAATCTCGTATTTTCTTGGGAATATGAATTATCGCAGGCGATGCTACAATTAGTACAAAATGATATCTTTAAAAAAGCACCTAACTTGAAAATTTTAGTTCACCATGCAGGAGCGATGGTTCCATTCTTTAGTGGTAGAATTAATCACATTTTAGATCCAGAACATGCTGAGATGTTTAAGAATTTTTATGTTGACACAGCTATTTTGGGTAATACGCCAGCTTTGCAATTAACGATAGACTACTTTGGTATTAATCATGTCTTATTTGGAACTGATGCTCCGTTTGCAGTAATGCCATCCGGAGCTAATAAGATTGTATCTAATGCAATTGAAAATCTAGATATTTCAGATTTATATGATAAGAAAATTTTTGAAACTAATTATTATCATATGCTTGAGAGACAATAAGGGAAAGAGTGAGTATCATGACCACAAATGAAAAAATTATCGCACTAGTTAAGCCAGAATATTTAAATAAAATACCTAAAATGTTTCGTAAACACGCAACTGAAGGTACTTGTAAATTAATTGCTAAGGAGCATCCTAATTTATATAAAGCTTTTGAAGAAGAAGCTAGTGCAGAAGAAAAAGAAAAAATGACAAAAATAGTAAATGATATTTTCGAAGAACGAATGAAAAAACATAAAATGTTATAAAAAAGTGATCTTCAGCAGTCTTGCTGTCGATTGCTTTTTTTGTGCATAAAATAATAGCTCATATTTCTATTCATGTTTACTAAGTGATACATTAAAAGTGGAAGAATATAGGTAGAATGGAGGATTTGATATGTATAATTTCGACCAAGAACCCGAGCGTCGTCACTTAGTTGATGAAGCTGGTTTAAACAGCTTTTTGAGTAAGATTTATGGCTATATGGCACTTGCCGTCTTTGTTTCGGCTCTTAGTGCCTATCTAACAATGACGGTCTTTGCTAGTCAGATGATGTCATTAATGGTTCATCATCCATGGACGATGTGGCTTTTATTATTAATTCCGATTGTTCTAACATTTGCAATTAATTTTCAAGCTACGAGAAATCCAGTAGCAAGTTTTATTTTATTGATGATTACAGCGATTGTTTATGGAGTAACTTTTGCTTTTATTGCAGGCACATATACCGGGCAAGATATTGCTTCTGCTTTTGTTGCATCTGCAACGGTCTTTGTTGTAATGGCCATTATAGGTACGGTTACTAAAAAAGATTTGAGTAGGTGGGGCTCATATGCTTCGGCCGCATTAATTGGATTAATTGTCGCTATGTTAATCAACATGTTTTTAAAGAGTTCAGCAGCTAATTACATCTTCTCATTTATTGCAGTTATTATCTTTACTATTTTGACTGCTTGGGATGCACAAAGAATGAAGAACATCTATTTACAATTTGGTGGTGAACTTCCTACTAATGGATTAGCGATTGTGGGAGCACTTCAGTTATATCTAGACTTTGTTAACTTGTTTTTGCAGTTTTTAACTATTTTTGGTTCAAATGATAATAATAATTAAAAATCTTTGTTTATAGTATTTACGATATTAGCGATATATTAATTCATCTATATTTTAATAGACTAGAATTATCCTTTGAGTAGGATAACTGAAAGCTTATTGAGAGATTTATCAGTAAATAAAAGCCCATGTTTTACACGGGCTTTTTTGTTGATCGATAATTGTCTGATTGGTCTGATTGAGCTAAAAATAATATGAAAAGATAAAAAAGAATATGAAATATTAATTTTATTTATTAATACTTTTGTTATTTCGTGCTAATATTATACTAAAACAAATTTTAAGGAAGTTGTACCAATGAATCTAACATATCTTAAATCCAACTTGTTAATTGTCTTAAAATCAAAGAAAAACCAACTTCTTATTGTTATTCTTATCCTATTTTCAACCTTTTCTTTATTTATAGTCGAAAATCAAAAAATAGGAGATGGAACAAAAAGCTGGGAAACTTATAGCGAATCCTTGCAGGCGAATGCTAATTATTTTGACAGTGAAATGCTAAAAAAATCTACTTATAAGAATACCTATGACAATTTAAATAAACAAGCTCAGGAATTAGCTAGTTTACAAAATAGTCAAGTATTTACCGATCCTGTGCAATATTTAAACAGCTATCGCAATTTGCTAACTACTATGCAAGCAGGCTATACGAACCACTATGCTGGAGCTAATACATTAAATGTGCCATCGCAATTTTTTATTAGCAAGGAATTGAATCGGATTAATTATTTAATTAAGCATAAGATTCCGATTGTAATGAATAATGAAAGTTCAGCAACATATTTAATTTATGTTTTATCATTTTTAGGTACTATTATCTTCTTTTATATTTCTTTCATCTCGGCTGATAGCTGGATTATTAACTTGAAGCATCAATCAGTCTTAAAAAATATTCCTTATTTCTTTAAAGACGAGATAATTGGAAAGATTGGTATTAACTTTATCTTAGTTTTCTCATCAGTATTACTCTCTATAATTGGAGCTTATGTATTTGCTGGTATAAAACATAATTTTGTTACTTTAAACTATCCAGTTAATTTTTATTTTACTCATGCACTTACTATTCCCTTGTGGAGTTATTGCCTTGTCTTTTTAGCATATCTTTCTGGATTAGTTATTTTTGTTACAAGTTTAAGTATGTTTTTAAATCAGATAACTAAGAACATTTATTTAACTATCTTCATCGAAGGCAGTATTTACGCTTTATTATTTTTACCAAAAGATATTTTGAAGTGGCTTGTATTTTTACCATCGCCATATTTAGATTTAACCAATCTATTTAATGGAGACCTTGCAAGTAATTTGCATTTAACCAATGTTAATTTTCTGACTGGCTACTTAGTACTTCTAATCTGGTCATTGATTTTGATTTATGGATTTAAGTATCTAGGGGAGAGGAAGGGATGAAAATGAAGAAACAATATTTTATTTTTCAACTAAAATGCTTTTTCACTAATCCTAAAAATATTGGTTTATTTGTTTTAACTTTTATTCTTTCTTTATATTTTGGCTTAGTTAGCGTACCTAATCGGCAAATAATTGAAAAAGTTGATCCTTATGCAATTAAGGGAGAATACCAACGATATAATTTATTCTTGAAAAAAGCAGTAACAAAAATAAATGAAATGCAGAAATCAAAAAATGCACATGAGGTGCCGAATGAAGGATATGTTAATGCTCTAAAAACTTATCCTGCTATTCTAAAATTTGATAAACATCGTCTTCATGGAATTAAGACAAACAATTGGAGAGAATATGCTATTTACTCAAGCAGGTGGTATAAAGATGTTGATCATTTGATTTTTGTAGATGAGAATGAACAATTTCTATATCCCGTTCAGTATTACCAAAATAATAATTATAGGGAGGATGGGCACTTTGGTTATCAAAGAACAGCCCATTTATATGACGCTCTAGTTAAAAGCAAACAGCCACTTACTAGGAATACTATCGAGGAAAGAACTACTTTACAAATATTGCAAAATTCTATATCAGGTTGGACAGCTCTAATATTAATTATTATTGTGATCTTTTTTGCAGCGGATATTGTACCTAACGATCGTAAGAACAAATCGGTCTTAAAAAATATTCCCTTAAGTAAAAATTCTATCCTTTGGATTAAAACGCTAGTAGTTGAAATAGGCGTCGGGATAAATTTTTTACTAGCTTTAGTGGTAATTACTTTATGTACAGCTCCAAAATACGGCTTTGGTTCATTTGATTTGAGAACGACTTTTTCTACGTAAAGTCAAGCACAATAGGATGTTTGACTTTATTTTTTAGTTGT
>NZ_CARBVX010000030.1 GCF_948948975.1 uncultured Lactobacillus sp.
TAACTCAGTAAGCATGAGTGAAAGTTTGAGTAACTCAGTAAGCATGAGTGAGAGCCTAAGTAACTCAGTAAGCATGAGTGAAAGTTTGAGTAACTCAGTAAGCATGAGTGAGAGCTTAAGTAACTCAGTATCAATGAATAAGAGTCAATCTAGCTCAACAAGTATGACAACCTCAACGAACAGTACTAACAATAATGGCTCTAGATCAACACCGAATAACAGTGATACTCAATCTACTTCTACTGATACGCTTCAGCCACAACATAAAAATGCTGAATCTGTAGATAAGGCAACTAAGAAAGATCACCGTAGAGGTAAATTACCTCAAACTGGTGCAGAATCAAATTCAAGCTTCTTAGGATTAATGATTGCTGCTTTAGGTGGATTGCTTGGCTTTAGACGTAAGAAACGTAAAGATGAAAATAAAGATTAATAGATCTTAAATATAATAAATAAAGCCTCGACTTCCTTTTTGGAAACTCGAGGCTTTGTTTTTATTAATATGAAGAAAAACATAAATATTAAGCTATAATAGGTTTAAATATCTTGTAACTATGTAGTAAGAAAACAATGAGAGGACAGCACATGGAAAAAATCTCAGTAATTATTCCGGTATATAACGATGAAAAATATTTAGCTCAATGCTTAGATAGTGTCTTAAGACAGACTTATTCTAATATTGAAATTATTTTAGTAGACGATGGATCTACAGATAGTACACCTGAATTATGTGAAAAATACCGTGAAAAATATGCCAATATAAGAATTTTGCACAAGAAAAATGGTGGAGTAGGCTCAAGCCGTAATGCTGGTCTTGAAATGGCAACTGGTGAATATATTTTATTTGTAGATCATGATGATTTGCTGAGTGAAACCCATATTGAAGAACTTTATAAGCTGTTGAAAAAGAATGATGCAGATATTGCTGTAGGAAATTTTAATCGTTTCATTGAAGAAAAAAGAGCATATGGGATTTGGATTAAAGAGGATGACTACTTTGAAAAGACCTACACGCCAGAAGAATGGTTTAGTGTAGAATATGAGACGGTACCTTATAATAGGTCGATGATATTTGTAGTGCCGTGGGGAAAACTTTATAAACGTTCTCTTTTTGAAAATATAGTTTATCCCATTAATGCTCGCGTAGAAGATGATCTAACTACATGGAAAATATACTTATTAGCAGATAAAATTGCATACATGAATAAAGCAATTTATACGCACCGTATTTTTGAAAATAGTGTCTCTGCACAGGCTAATAAGACTGCCGTTTTCCCTTTAGAAGCTGTGGAAGAAAGAATAAGTTTGTTAAGTCAGCTCGGTTTTGATATTACAACAGAAATTGAAGCATATCGCTATCGTCTAAATATTTGTATCGATACAGCATTAAAGGACGGGGATTACTTGAAATATCGTAATGCCAAGCAGAAACTGGCGATCTTGAAGAAGTATAAAAAAATATAGTTTAATAAAAATAAAACTCCCTGAGAATAAATAAAATTCTCAGAGAGTTTTTTAGTTAATTATTGTATTGGGCTTTTACAACAGCATCGACTAATGCTTTTTTAGTAAAGTAACCATCACGAATTAAACTACCAAAGTTATTAACGCTATCAACCATTTGGTTATAGTTCTCATCATTAATTTGAAGGACTTTAGCTTGAGCTTCATCTAAACTATCAGCAATAATACCTAGATGCTTGTTTTTTATAGTTTCAGCTTCTGGAGTAGTACTATTTACGATAATTGGTAAACCTGCTGCTAAGTAGGTGCTAAGCTTGTAAGAAGCATTTACTTTCATATATTCAGACCAATATGGCTCTTCAGACCAAACTAAGCCGAATCCACCGGTTTGCCGTAATTCTTCTAATAAAACAGGATCATGTTTCCATCCCGTAAGTTCAACATTGTGTTCGGGATCATTATTTACTGGATCTGAATAAACTTTTAATTTTACATTTTGACAGTTCCAATTTTTAACAAAATCAAATTTTTCTGCATTACCTGCAAAATTAATTATTTTATTATTTTCAGGAGTAATGAAGTAGTTGACTGTTGCTGGATGATCCCAAAAATGTTGTACCACATAAGGCTTTTCTTCTAATCCATTTTCTCTTAATAGATCGTACATTTTTTTTGATGGGACAATTAAAACATCTGCTTTATTATAGTAGTCAATATATTGCGGCATTAGATAGCGATTAACTTCAAACATTAGTGGAATCACATCATGAATAAAGATGATTTTTTTAATATTAGGATAAAGATTGATATGGTCAAGAAGAGCTTGGTCCCATTCAATCGCGATCCAACTAGGAGATTGAAAAATGACGGTATCACCACCGTTAAGAGATGCAATAATTCCATCAAAGCGAGTGCTTCGTGCTTGTAAGGGCTCTTCTTTCCAATGATAAACATAAATACCGAACTCATTCATCCCTAATTGTTTTGCAAAATCTACAACCATATTTTGAGCATTTTGAGCTACGCTGTTTAGGGCCATACCATTTATATTTGTAATATGAACTGTCATCACATTTCTCCTTTGAAATTCCTCTTTTCTTAAGTATAAGAAAGAAAAAATTTTTTTACAACACAGGCCTTATTTAATCATTGAGAGTATATTTAAAAGTTAGTTTTAAACATTTCTTTTTTAATTAAGTATTAGATGTAATTTAGGGACGTATGTCTAATATTTGGTCTACGCTCAATATTCTATAATAATTTGTTAAATTTATAGTAAGAAATTATTTAAAAAGAGACAAAATAAAAATCATTCAGTTTGCTTTATGTTGCATTCCGAATGATTTTTTATTTCTAATAATTATTAGCTAAAGCACCCATTGGATCCCAAGGAAGTAATTGAATTGGCTCTTTACTGCCTTCTTCAAAAGTCTTCTTTAAGTCATCGCTAAGGTATTTCTTGTTGATAACTGCTTGGTAAACAAATTTATCGAACCAGCTGTCACTCATTACAAAGTAACCTTTAAATCCAGGCTTTTCACCCCAAGAATTTTCAATCTTCCACTTAGTTGGCTTGCCATCTACTAGGTCAACACCTGTAATAACCATTGCGTGGTCCATCAAGCTTTCGCCTGAATCAAGCATGTCAGCTTTAGACATGTCAAAATCAACATCAAATAAGTCGTCACGTTTATATAATTCAGTATCAAGTAAACCAGCTTGACGTTCAGAGTCTTTAACAACATTTGATCCAAACCAAACAACTTCACCGTTTTTAAGTTGAGTGATAATCAAATCTTTCATTTCATCAATTGGTAAGTTCAAGTGACGTACTTGACGTCCGCCTTCCACATTTCCTAAGTATTCAACAGAAAATACTTTATGGAAAGGCTTGTCTTTAGTTGGTGCATTAATTGTGGAAATGTATTCACTTAAGTCCCAACCAACATACTTTTTAAAGAAGTCTTGTGGGCTTAAGTCAACGTCTCTATGGTAGTTACCGTCATCATCTTTGTATTCAAAATCAAAAGTTTTAGGTGGAACACCAAGAGAAATAGCTAAAATACGGTAAACTTCTTTAAGCATTTCGTTTTTGCGTTCTTGAACTTCTTCTTCACTCTTTCCATCTTGAACCATCTTACGTAATTCAAGACCATTTTTTCTAAGAAGGGTATTTAGAGTATCATTTAAAGCACTTGAATTAGTTGCATTAGCAGTTTCTGGATAAACTTTCTTTGGAACAATACCATATTTTTCAATTATCCCGCAAAGCATATCCCATTGACCACCGTCTTGTTGTGGGGTTGCAAATAGGAAGGCAACTTTACGATCACCCAAATCTTTATCGGCAGTAGCAATTACATTTTCAAAGAACCAGTTTGACTTTTCAAATTTGTCCCAGAAGTTAGTGTAATTTTGAGATAATTCAAAGTCCTTAATTTTGAAGTTCTTTTGAATTGAATGACGCATAGTGTTTAAAGCACTGAACATCCAGCAACGGCCAGATTGTTTTTGGTTAGCAACTTTACCAGTGTCGATTTCAATTGAAAAAGTTGGGTCTAAATCAATCTTAGTTTGTAAGTTTTGGCTAGCTTTAAAAATGCCATTTTCTTGAGCAGCACGAGCCGCAATTTGATTAACCTTACTTGAGTTAAAGTCATTTTCGAAATTATTAATAAGATCATTTGTGATTTCTTTGCTCATAGAATCCTCCCTGATTAAAAAAAACTTAATTATATTTTAGCGTAGGATAAAGAGTTATGTCTAGTCAAGATATTTAAAATTTAAATATGATATAAATAATTTTTTTATTAGCCTAAAGCTTTATTAAAAAAATAGATAAAAGGGACAATTAGATATTTCTTTTTGTTATTCTGATTACAGAATTTGGAGGAACAATATGAGATTCAAGAAAAAATATCTATTTTTCTCAATAGTTGGGATTTTAATAGCGGTGGTTTTAGGAATTTTTGGTTATGAATACCAAAAAATTCAATCGACTGCTAATACGATTTCTACTAATCATTCTTTAGCCAGTCGTCAGCAATTAAAACAAGGCAAGCCATTTTCAATCTTGGTATTAGGTACTGACGTGGGAGCCTTAGGACGAGGAACGAGTTATGCTGGAAATACAGATACCTTGGAATTAATTACTGTTAATCCTAAAAAACAGATTTTAACTACAACTGCTATTCCTCGAGATACCTTAGTAAGGGTTGAAACTAAAAATAAGGTAGAATATACCAAAATTAATGCAGCCTATGCTTTAGGTGGACCTAGAGAAATAAAAAAGCAGGTTGGTGAATTACTAGATGTTCCTGTTGATTATTATGCCTTGGTTAATATGGGTGGACTAGAAAAGACCGTAGACGCTGTTGGCGGCGTTACTGTTAATAATCCTTTTGCTTTTAAGTATGAAGGGCATACATATCCTAAAGGAAAGCAGTATTTAAATGGTAGCGAGGCTTTAGGCTACAGTAGGATGAGATATGATGATCCTGACAATGATTATGGCCGTCAAAAACGGGGCCAGCAGGTTCTACTTAGTGCTCTGACAAAAGTTAATAAATCAAAAAACATTATGCAAATGAATTCTTTACTTGACACGACTAAAGATAATATTCGGACTGATTTGCCTTTAGATGATTTAATGACGCTATATAAGAACTATCATGGGGCATTAGCCAATACTCAGAGTGATCATTTACAAGGAAAAAATGCGACAATTGATAGTTTTAGCTTTCAGATAGCTCCAAATCGGGAAATGCAGCGTTTGTCAGATAATACTCGTCAAGCACTAGGATTAACAAAGGTTAAAGTTAATAATATTCAAACTAAAATGAATGATATGCAAACTAACTGGAATGGCTATAATAATGTAAATTATGTTTTACCAAATGATGCTCAAGTTTATATTCCAGTTAATAAAGTATAAAAAATAAAGCACTTATTATCCAAAAAATAAGTGTTTTTTCCGTATATATAAGTAGGACAAGTATAATAAATTAACGTAAAATATAGGTTTAAGCGAATGTAAGAGAGGATAAAAATGAAAAAACGTGGTTTTGAAATAGTATCTAAATATCGTAATGCAGGCCTCCACCTGCCTCAACGTCAAACAATTGCGAGTGCGGGCTATGACTTTGAATGTGCACAAGATATAGTTTTGCCCTCAATTTGGTGTATGAACTTTGTTCGAATTTTTAGACTAATTAGAAATGGTCATGAATTAAATGAACATGATCGAGAATTAGCTGAAAAAGTATTAAAACCTTTCTTAGTACCTACTGGAATTAAGGCATACATGCCAGAGGACGAAGTCCTGATTTTAGCTAATCGCTCTTCCAATACTTACAAGCGAAATGTTACTTTGCCAAATGGGATTGGTGTAATTGACAGTGACTACTATAATAATGAAAAAAATGAAGGTGAAATTTACTTTCAATTGATTAATTATGGGGTTCGTCCGCTAAAGATTAAAAAGGGTGAACGAATTGGACAAGGAATTTTTATGCCTTACTTAAAAGCAGATAATGATGATCCTGTTCAAAGACAGCGTCTTGGGGGATTTGGCTCGTCTGGAACGAGGAATGATGAATAATGGCAAAAGTTAAAACTCGTTATAAGTGTCGTAATTGTGGATATATTTCTGCCTCCTATCTTGGGAGATGTCCTAATTGTGGTGCATGGAATCAGTTTGAAGAAGAGACACAGGAAATTAAAAAAGTATCGACTAAGGCAACTGCAAGTCGATTGATGACTAAAATTGGAAATAATGATCCAGTAAAGTTAACTGAAGTAAAAGCTGAGAAAGAAAAAAGAATTGTAACTCCTTTTGAAGAATTAAATCGAGTTTTAGGAGGAGGAATTGTTCCAGGATCGTTAGTTTTAATTGGAGGAGATCCAGGAATTGGAAAATCAACCTTAATGCTTCAAATTACTGGTGCTTTGGCTAAAGAACATAGCGTATTATATGTTTCTGGAGAAGAGTCTGCAGGTCAAATAAAGATGCGGGCAGATCGCTTAGGAGTAAGCAATAGCGGAATTTTGCTTTATCCAGAAACAAATATGCAGAATATTCGTGACCAGATTGATGAAATTAAGCCCGACTTTTTGGTAATTGATTCTATTCAAACAATGAATGAACCTTCACTCGATTCGATGGTTGGATCTGCTTCTCAAGTACGTGAAGTAACAAGTGAATTAATGAAAATTGCTAAAAATGAACAAATAACTACTTTTGTTATTGGGCATGTGACTAAAGAAGGAGCAATTGCTGGTCCTAAGATTATGGAGCATATGGTTGATACCGTCCTTTATTTTGAAGGGGATGGACATCATTCATATCGAATTCTAAGATCAGTTAAAAATCGTTTTGGTGCAGCTAATGAAATTGGAATGTTTGAGATGAAAAATGAAGGATTGGCAGAAGTAAGCAATCCTTCAGCTATCTTTTTAGACGAACGCTTGCCTAATTCGACTGGATCTTCAGTCGTTGTTTCGCTTGAAGGAACACGGCCTCTGCTTGCGGATATCCAAGCTTTAGTAACTCCAACAGCATTTGGATATGCGAAAAGAACAACTTCAGGATTAGATTTTAATCGAGTAGCACTTTTATTGGCAGTTTTAGAAAAAAGAGGCAACTTAATGCTTCAAAATCAAGATGCTTTTCTAACTGCAACTGGTGGGATTAAATTAAATGAACCAGCAATTGATCTTGCAATTTGCATGGCGGTTGCTTCAAGTTACAAAAATAAAGAAATTTCTTCGACTGATTGTTTTGTAGGTGAAGTCGGATTAACTGGTGAAATTAGAAGAGTTAATCAAATTGAAGCCCGAGTTAGAGAAGCCGCAAAAGTAGGCTTTAAGCGGATTTTTATTCCTAAAAACAACTTAGGTCAGGAACTTAAGAATAACTCTGAGATCGAAGTAATTGGGGTAGCAAGTTTACCACAAGCTTTAAAACTTGTTTTTAACTAGCAGAGAGATTGAACTTTTGCTCGTTAAAAGTTACACTTAAATGGATGAATTTTAATAAATTTTGAAAGAGGCGCTTTAATTTTGGCAAAACAAAAAATCCGCGTTCGTTACGCACCAAGTCCAACAGGTCACTTGCACATTGGTAACGCACGTACTGCATTATTTAACTATCTATTTGCACGTCACAATAAAGGGACAATGGTCTTAAGAATTGAAGATACGGACCAAAAACGTAACGTTGAAGGTGGTTCTAAGTCCCAAATGGAAAACTTGCACTGGTTAGGTATTGACTGGGATGAAGGTCCTGATAAGGGTGGCGACTTTGGCCCTTACCGCCAATCAGAGCGTAAAGACATTTACAATAAATATATTCAACAATTAATTGATGAAGGTAAAGCTTACTATTCATACAAGACTGAGGAAGAACTTGAAGCACAACGTGAAGAACAACGTGCAATGGGAATTGCTCCTCACTACACTTATGAATATGAAGGCATGACCGCTGATGAAATTAAAGAAGCTCAAGCAGCTGCAGAAGCAAAGGGCTTAAAGCCAGTTGTTCGTATCCACATTCCTGAAAATAGAACTTATGCTTGGGAAGATATGGTTAAGGGCAAGGTATCATTTGAATCAGACACTATCGGTGGTGACTTCGTTATTCAAAAACGTGATGGTATGCCAACTTACAACTTTGCCGTTGTAATTGATGACCACTTAATGGAAATTACTCACGTTCTTAGAGGGGACGACCACGTAGCTAACACTCCTAAGCAATTAGTTGTTTATGAAGCACTTGGCTGGGAAGCTCCTAAGTTTGGTCACATGACTTTGATCATTAACTCTGAAACTGGTAAAAAGCTTTCTAAGCGTGATGAATCAGTTCTTCAATTTATTGAACAATACCGTGACCTTGGTTACTTACCAGACGCAATGTTCAACTTTATTACTTTACTTGGCTGGTCTCCTGTTGGTGAAAGTGAAATTTTCTCACAAAGAGAATTGATTAAGTCATTTGATCCTAAGCGTTTATCTAAGTCACCAGCTGCTTTTGACCAAAAGAAGCTTGAATGGATTAACAACCAATACGTTAAGAAGGCAGACCGTGATCTTTTATTAGATCTTGCTTTGAATAACTTACAAGAAGCAGGTTTAGTTGATAAAGAAATTTCACCAGAAAAGATGGAATGGGTTCGTCAATTAGTAAATATTTACGCTGTACAAATGTCTTATACTAAGCAAATTGTAGATATTGCTAAGATCTTCTTTGAAGAAGCTCCAGAATTATCTGATGCAGAAATTGAAGAAATTAAGAAAGACGATGCTCGTCCTGTAATTGAAGAATTCAAGAAGCAATTAAATGCTGTTCCTCGCTTCACTGCTGTACAAGCTATGAACGCAATTCAAGCTACTCGTCGTGAAACTGGCGTAAAGGGTAGAAAATTATTTATGCCAATTAGAATTGCTGCTACTCGTTCAATGGTTGGACCTGGTATTGGTGAAGCCATTGAGTTAATGGGTAAGGAAAAAGTTAACAAGCATATTGACTTAACTTTAAAGCAATTAAGTGATTTAGGTCTTTAATTATTTAATAGAGTTAAAGCTACGTGAAAGCGTAGCTTTTTTTGTTAGAATGTTATAAGAGAATGTCTTAAATGAAAGAGGGATGATCATGAAGGTCTTTAACACTTTAACTCGAAAAAAAGAAGAGTTTAGGCCATTAGTAGCTGGAAAAGTAAGCATGTATGTTTGTGGACCAACTGTCTATAATTATATTCATATTGGAAATGCCCGCAGTGTAATTGCATTCGATACCATTCGCCGATATTTTGAGTATCGAGGTTATGATGTAAATTATGTTTCTAACTTTACCGATGTTGATGATAAGATGATTAATGAGGCTCGCAAAGAACATACAACTGTTGAAAAGCTTGCTGAGCGCTATATTAAGGCTTTTATGGAAGATACTGAAGCATTAAATATTGAGCCAGCTACTCTTCATCCACGCGCAACTCATGAAATTAAGGAAATTATCAACTTTGTTCAAGATTTAATTGATAAAGGCTTTGCTTATGAAGTTGATGGGGATGTATATTACCGGGCTAGAAAATTCCCTAACTATGGTCAACTAAGCGATCAAAATATTGCTGAACTTGAAGAAGGTGCTTCTGAGCATATTAATGAAGAAGAACAAAGCAAGAAAGAAGATCCAATTGACTTTGCCTTATGGAAGGCTCAAAAAGCAGAGGATGAAATTGCTTGGGATTCGCCATGGGGAAAGGGTCGTCCAGGCTGGCATATTGAATGCTCAGTAATGTCAACTAAATACTTAGACGATACCATTGATATTCATGGTGGTGGGCAAGATTTGGAATTTCCGCACCATGAAAATGAGATTGCTCAAAGTGAGGCTAAGACTGGTAAAAAATTTGTTAATTACTGGATGCACAATGGTTTTGTGACAGTAGGTAAGAAACAAGAAAAAATGTCAAAATCACTTCATAACTTTGTGACTGTGCATGATATTCTCAAGCAAATTGATCCACAAGTTTTACGTTTTTACATGTCTAGTGTTCAATATCGTCGTCCAATTAACTATTCTGAAGATGGCTTAAAGCAAGCTGAAACTGTTCTTAAACGCTATCAAAATACTTTGCGTAATCTTGATGCTAGACTAAATGATAAAAATGAGACGCTTGAAGATAGTGGCTTAAGGGATGATTTAACGCAAGCAAAAGCTGAATTTATTGAGGCTATGGATGATGATTTTAATGTTCAAAATGCTTTGAGTATTATGTATGATTTAGCTACAACTTTAAATAATCACTTGCAAAAAGAACAAGTGGATAAGCCAGCTTTAAAGCGTGCTAAAAAATTATTAATTGCTTGGCTCGAAATTTTTGGAGTTAGCTTTAAGGAAGAGCCAGCTGAAAATGATGATGAAATTGAAAAATTAATTGCTCAACGCGATGAAGCACGTAAAAATAAGGATTGGGCTGAAAGTGACCGCTTAAGAGATGAGTTACAGGCTAAAGGCATTGTAATTGAAGATACTCCACAAGGAACGAGGTGGCACCGTGCTTAAGCCGAAGATTTTAACAGAAAAAAATACTAATCCAGATGGGTTAGGTCCTCTTACTTTAGCTTATTTAGGGGATGGAGTATATGAAGTTTATATCAGACGTCACTTGGTTAAGGGCGGAATTGTAAAACCACAAATGCTTCAACGATATGCAACACATTATGTTTCCGCAAAAGCTCAAGCAGCATTAATTACTAAAATGCAAGACTTAGAAATGCTAGATGAAGATGAATTAGCAGCGTTCAAGAGAGGAAGAAATGCTAAAAGTCATACGCATGCAAAAAACACTTCAATTAACACTTATAAGCTCTCAACTGGATTTGAAGCGATGTTTGGATACTTAGATCTATTAGGTAAAAAAGAACGTGTTGATGAACTTGCAAAATGGTGCATTGACCAAGTAGAACAAGGAGGACTAGATAATTATGAGTTCAAATAATGATGAATTTGTATATGGACGTCATGCAGGCATTGATTTTTTAAAAACACAGGATGCTAACTTAATTAATAAAGTATTTTTGCAAAATGGTGTTCAGGAAGAATTTGCTAATCAAGTTTATCAATTAGCACGTAAAAAAAATCTAGTTGTTCAAAATGCTCCTAAAAACAAATTGGATCAAATGGTCAACCATGAAAATCACCAAGGCTTGGTCTTAACGGTAGCTCCATTTGAATATGCTGACTTAGATGAACTTTTAGACAAGTTTGACCAAGAAGGAAAAGAACCATTTATCTTAATGCTTGATTCAATTGAAGATCCACATAATCTAGGTTCGATCTTAAGAACTTGTGATGCGACAGGTGTGGATGCAGTAATTATTCCAAAAAGAAGAGCTAGTGGTCTAACTTCTGTTGTTGCCAAAACTTCAACCGGTGCAATTGATTATGTGCCAGTAGCTCGAGTTAATAACTTAGTTCAAACTACTAAGATGCTAAAAAAGCGTGGTTACTGGATTTTTGGTACTGCCATGGAAGGTGAAGATTATCGTAAGTGGAATGCCAAAGGTAAGACAGTGCTTGTGATTGGTAATGAGGGTAAGGGAATTTCCCCATTATTGTTAAAGCAAATGGATCAAACTTTAACCATTCCAATGGTTGGGCATGTTCAATCATTAAATGCAAGTGTTGCAACTGGTGTTTTGCTTTATGGAATGTTCAATAGTCGCCATCCCGAAAAATAATTGAAGAGTAAAAAATTGTCATTTAGTTTTATAAAAAGCTAAGTGACAATTTTTTATTGCCTATATTTATAAAAATAAACACACAATAAAGTCTTGGTCATTAACAAAGTACAATTGCTCTATACCTGTGTTTAATAAACATTCGTTCCCTTAGAAGGGGATCTCTTCTTTTTTATTCTTATTATCAAATAGAAAAGGAGGAATTTCCGGAATGGAAAGACTGAATGAGGTTTATTTGATTCGACGTGTAAAAGAAGAGCAAGATATGGATGCTTTGCATGAACTAGTAGAGCGGTATCGGCCTTTAATCAATGGAGCGAAGCTAAATTTTTTCATTCGTAATTTTGATCATGATGACTGGGAACAAGAAGCATTAATCATGTGTTATCAAAGTTGCTGTACCTACGATGAGAAACGAGCAAATAGTTTCGGGGCGTATTATCGGACAAAATTTTATAATCATCTCCGATCGCTCTTAAGATATGAATTAGCCCAGAAGAGAACATCGTTTACTAAAGCTATTTCCTATGACAATGTGGTGCATAAAAATCTGATTAAAGAAGAAGTTGAAGAAATGCACATTACGCCTAGAAAGGAAATGTATCAAAAATTTATTAACAAGTTGTCAGAAAAAGAGGTAATTGCGCTCAAAGTTTTTCTGGGAGAGTTAACGATTGAAGAAGCAAGTAAGGAGACAAATTATAGTCGTTATCAGTTACTTCAAGCCAAAGCTCGGTGTAAGGCAAAAATGCGGAAAGAATTGTTTTAAATTCGCATAGAACGAATAAAAAGACTATAATAAGTTTTGTAGAATTTATTTAGGAGGTAATTTTAAGATGGCAGATGAAGTTATTAAGACAGAATTGTTAGACCGTCACATGAAGGAAGTTTTTGATTGGAGCGATTCTGACATGCCTGTTAGAGACGCACTATGGGACTACTTTATGGAAAAGAATGGTAGAGATACCATGAAGACGGAAAGTGACATGCTTCCGTTCTTGAAAGATTCTGACGATAAGATCGAAGCCTTCGTCAACGAAAATCTTAAGAAGTAACATCACCTAAAAACAATAATTCTACGCACAGTGGTCACGCATTGTTTGACCACCAAAGAACAATCTCTAGGGATTGTTCTTTTTTTGTGAGAAAATATATTCTAAAAGAAAGGGGCGGGTTATGGACTATATAATTGGGATGGATATCGGAACAACAGCAAGTAAGGGTGTATTGTATCAAGAGAATGGTAAAAAGATTGAAGAATTATCAATTCCTTACCCTTTAATTCAAGAACAAGTGGATCAGGCTGAAGAAGATCCACAAGTAATATTTGATGCTGTTCAAAAGATTATTTTTGACTTAAGTAAAAGAGTAGCAGGAAAAATTAAAGCAATTTCTTGGTCGAGTCAAATGCATAGTTTAATCGGTATTGGAAAAGACAATCAAGTACTGACTAACAGTATTACTTGGGCAGATAATCGAAGTAACCGGATTGTGGCGCAAGCAAAAGAAAGTGGACTTACGCAAGATATTTATCAAAAGACAGGGATGCCGCCTCATCCAATGGCTCCTGTGTATAAATTGCTATGGATTAAAGAAGAAAATCCTAAACTTTTTGCACAGGTACAAAAGTGGATTGGAATCAAAGAATATATTATTTGGCGCTTAACTGGCAAGATAGTTACTGATACAACTATGGCAGCTGGAACTGGCTTGCTTAACTTGCATACTTTAACTTGGGATAGGAAATTACTTGATAAAATTGAACTAGATCCAGAGAATTTGCCTAGCTTAGCTAAGCCAGACTATGTGGTTGGAAAAGTAGAAGCAGAATATGTACAAAAATTGGGTTTAAATCCTGAAACAAAAATTATTTTAGGAGCTAGTGATGGATATTTATCAACAATTGGTGTTGGTGTTTTAGATAAAAAATACTTTGCACTAAATGTTGGGACATCAGGAGCTGTAAGAGCAATTGCACCTAAAGCAATAGTTGATTCAAAAAATCGCTTCTTCTGTTATCCGGTCGATAAAAGTCATTATCTTCTTGGTGGTCCAGTAAACAATGGTGGAATCGTCTTTGAGTGGGCTAGAAAAACGATTTTTGGGCCCGATCAGACTGCAGAGGATTTTATTAATGTTGCTGAAACTGTTCCTGCTGGCAGTAATGGCTTAATTTTTCATCCCTACTTAGGGGGAGAACGAGCACCAATTTGGAATGCTCAAGCTCGCGGATCTTTTATTGGATTAAGTCGAAACCACACTAAACCGCAAATGGCGCGGAGTGTTTTAGAAGGTATTGTCTTTAATCTTTTAGGTGCAGCTAGAGGCTTGCGCGAAAAAATAGGAGAACCAGAAGCATTAAGAGTCACTGGCGGCTTTGTAAGAAGTGATTTTGTAAGGCAGTTAATTGCTGATATTTTTAATTTACCAGTAGTGGTAATTAAAAATGATCAAAGTGGAACTTTAGCAGCCATGTTTCTAGCGCAATTGGGTTTGAATGAAGAGAATAGCTTAGACAAAATAGTGAAAGAAATAGATGACAGTAAAGTCTACTTTCCAAATCCCAAAAATGTGCAGGTCTATCAGGATATAATTCCAATTTATCGAGAAATAGAACATGATTTAGACCAAAGCTATGATAAAATAGCTCAGTTTCAGAAAAAATATCCTAAGTCATTTAAATAGAAAATAATCGTATGATGATAAAAAAGGTTATTCGTTTAATTTGTGATAACGAATAACCTTTTTCTACGTAAAGTCAAGCACAATAGGATGTTTGACTTTATTTTTTAGTTG
>NZ_CARBVX010000031.1 GCF_948948975.1 uncultured Lactobacillus sp.
ATGGTTTTAAATCAAACAGTTTAATAATATGTCCTAATTTTTGGGTTCATATCATTTTATAGCTCCTTTTTATTTTTTTCAAAAAGTAGATAAATTTCTACACATTGTAGATTGTTTTCTACACATTGACGTGTTAAAGTATATGAGTACACAAAAAGAAGGTGATTATCTTGGCTAAAAAAAGAGCTTTGGACCGCTCAAAAGTAATTGATCAAGCTATAACAATTATTAGTGAAAAAGGATTAAGTGAATTAACAATGCCAGCTTTAGCTAAAGCTTTAGGGATTAGATCTCAATCTTTGTATCACTATGTTGCTAATCGTAATGATTTATTAGTTTTAGTTTGTGTTAATAGACTGCAAGTTTTGCGTCAGCACTTAACAAAGAAGATAATAGGCCATTCAGGTCTTGATGCTTTGTTTAGATTTGCAGATGAAATACGAGACTTTTTACTACATGATAAGGCTATTTCTAGTATTTATTATGGACTAAATGAATATGTTCAAAATGAACAAATTCGTGAAGAGGTTTTAAAGATAGTAGATCTAGGAGAAAAGCTCGATGTAGGCAAGAAGAATGTTGTCTCTTTGCATAGTTTACTTGGAGCTGTTTTGGGTTATGTTTTCTTAGATCGATATGTAATCGATGAAACAGAAAAGGAAGCTGACGATAATTACCATGAGATGCTTTTAAGACTTGTAGCACCAAAACTTCAAGTTGAAGGTACAAAATAAGGGGAAAGGAAAGTAGCGCATGAAATTGCTGAAAAATCATCTTGGTGCTTTGATAGCATGGATAGCAATTTTACTAATTGCTGTCTTCTCGTTGCCAAATGTGGATGCATTGACACGTCAGCATTCAGAAATTTCACTTCCTAAAGATGTTCAAAGTTCTATTGCAACGAATATCGAGAGTAAGTGGGGGCATGGACAAGATAATACCTATGTTGTAGGGGTAGTTTTTAATAAAAAACACGGGAAACTAACCTCAAGTGATAAGGAGAAAATTAACGATACAATTCGCTTTTTAAAGGACAATAAGAAAAAGCTGGGTATCAAGTCAATGATGACTCCTAATGACAACTATGCAACAAAAGCACAATTAATTTCTAAAGATAAAACAACAGAAATTGTGCAATTAAATATTGCTAATGATCATTCGACTGTTTCTAACGTTAATAAGACTTTAACAAAGGCTGTTAAAACCCCAGGAGTTAGAACATATGTAACTGGGGTTAGAATTCTTGAAGATGATTTCTCTGCTTCTGTTCAAGATGGTATTAAAAAGACTGAATTAATTACTATCTTCTTTATTTTCATTGTTTTAGTAATTGTATTTAAGTCGCCAATTGTGCCAATAATTTCATTATTAACAGTTGGTGTTTCATTTATTACTTCATTCTCAATTGTTACTAATTTAGTAGAGAAATTTAACTTTCCATTTTCAAACTTTACTCAAGTTTTCATGGTTATTGTTTTGTTTGGTATTGGTACTGACTACAATATCCTGCTGTATGATAAATTTAAAGAGAACTTGAGTAAGGGGATGTCAAACCATGAGGCAACAAATGATGCGTTGCGTAAAGCTGGTAAGACAATTCTTTACTCTGGATCTTCAATCTTAATTGGATTTAGTGCGTTAGGTTTAGCTAACTTCTCAATCTACCGTTCAGCTGTTGGAGTTGCTGTTGGGGTTGCTGTATTATTAGTAGTACTTTTGACTTTAAACCCGTTCTTTATGGCTGTCTTAGGTAAGAAATTATTCTGGCCAGTTAAGAAGTTTGAAGGTGAAAGCAACTCTAAATTATGGCATGCTCTTTCAAAAGGGAGCTTGACTCATCCAATTATTTACTTAGTTGTAATGGCAGTTGCAGTATTGCCATTTGCCTTATTCTATTCAAATAATTTGAATTATGATGATGCAGATGAAATTTCTAATTCTACACCATCAAAAGCTGGATTATTAGTTTTACAAGATCATTTCTCAATTGGTACTCCTGAATATTCAACTTTATATATTCAGAGCAAAAATAAGCTTGATAATGAAAAAAGCTTAAAAGAAATCGATCAGATTGTTAAAAAGATTCAAGCAGATCCAGATGTTAAATTTGCATCTTCTGTAACTGAACCGAATGGTAAATCAATTAAACGTCTTTACGTTGACAACCAATTAGGCACTGTTAACTCAGGTGTGAATACTGCTAGAAATGGTTTAGGAACTTTAAGTAACGGTAGTAAACAAATTACTAATGGTGCTGTTCAACTACAAAATGGTGCAAATCAACTTTCTAACGGAACTGGCCGTCTGCAAGCTGGTGCAAATCAATTAGCTAGCGGAACTACACGTCTTCAAAATGGTGCAGAAGCTCTGAGATCAGGAACTATGCGGTTAGCAACTGGTGCTGGTCGTTTAGAGAGTGGTACTTTGAACTTACAACAAGGTGCTGTACAACTTGAAAACGGAACTATTAAGTTGGCTAATGGGGCTGCAAGTTTACAAAGTGGTACTCAGAGTTTGCAGGACGGTACTCAAGCCTTAGTAAATGGTTTGAATACGATGAGTGCACAATTATCTGGACAAATGAATAGTGCTACTAAGGCACAATTAGAAGCTCTTCAAAAGGGATTGCCTCAAATTAACAATCGTATTCAACAATTGAATCAAGCATTGGGTCAGTCATCAAGTTCTGTAGATACTGCTGGCCTAAAAGCTAATTTAACTGATGTTGGTACTCAAGCCAAAACTATAGGCGATAATTTAACTCAAGCAGGGAACACTTTAAAAGGGTTACAAAGCTCAGGTGCTGGTCTTAGCGATAGTGAAAAAGCTGAATTAACACAAGCTTATGCTCAAGCTATGGATAGCGCTAAGTTAAATGACCAACAAAAGCAGGCTATGAGTGCAGCCTTTAGCCAAATTTTAGGTAAAGTAGAATCTGCTTCTACTCAAAAAACTCAGAATCTTACATCAAGCTTACAAAGTGTAGCTGGTAATATTCAAGCAGCTGGTGAAGCAGATAAGAAACTTGGAGAATCAGCAACTAATGTAGGAAATACTTTACAAACCCTTCAAGGTTTAATGGGTCAAGTTGATAACTTGAAACAACAAGTAAATACTTTAGCTACTGCATCAAACACTGCTTTACCAGGCGCAACTACTGCTTTGAACCAATTAAGCTCAGGCTTAACTCAAGTTCAAGGTGCTGTAGCTCAAGGCGCAGCTCGCTTAAACAGTGGAGCAGGCCAACTTGCAAGTGGCTTACAAGCAGGTGTAGCTGGTTCTAGTCAGCTTGCAAATGGTGCCGGTCAATTAGCAAACGGTGCTGGTCAATTAAACACTGGTTTACAATCTGGGTTAAACGGCACTAACCAATTGGCAAATGGTATTGGTCAATTAAACAGTGGTGCTGGTCAATTAAGTTCAGGTATTGGTCAACTTAATGGCGGTGCAAACCAATTAGCAAATGGTGCTGGTCAAATTGCATCAAATAATCCTAAGATTACTGCCGGAATTGACAAAGTAAATAACGGTTTAGGTGCTGGTCAAGAATACTTAACTGGCTTAGCTGATTCAGCAGCTGGTAAGACTTTCTACATCCCAGCAAACATGATTCACTCATCTAGCTTTAAACCTGCTCTTGATAACTACATGAGTTCAGATCTTAAATCTACTAAGATCATCATCATTCTAAAGATGAACCCTGCTTCAACTGAAGGAGCAAAGAAGGCTCATGAAATTAGTAACATGGTTAAGAAATCAGTTAAGGGTACAAGTCTTGCTGGTTCAACAGTTGCTATGGGTGGACAATCTGAAAAGATTTACGATACTCAAGAAACTGCAAGTAGCGACTTCTTAAGAACTGCAATTATTATGTTAGTAGGTATTGGTATTGCTTTGATCTTTGTTACTAGATCAGTATTGCAACCAATGTTTATCCTAGGTACTTTAGTAATTGCATACCTAACTTCTTTATCAATTAATCAATGGATCGTTAAGGCCGTTTTAGGTAGATCATTATTGGCTTGGAACACCCCATTCTTCAGTTTCATCATGATTGTTGCTTTGGGTGTTGACTATTCAATCTTCCTAATGATGCGTTATCGTGAATTGGGAGAAGTAAATCCTGGCTGGAGTACAAGTAAACGAATGCTTGAAGCCTGCGATATTATCGGAACAGTTGTAATATCAGCAGCTATTATCCTTGGTGGTACTTTCGCCGCCTTAATCCCATCTGGTGTACCGACTTTAATTGAAGTTGCATTATGTGTGGATATTGGATTATTACTTTTGGTATTCTTACTTCCAATTAATATGTCTGCTGCTATGAAGATTACTTACGAAGGCTTAGGCAGAAAAAAGAATAAAGAAGAGGCTAAATAATATTTAGTACTTTTATACAAAAAAGATTGAAGTTTATCCTTTTGTTAATGAGGATTAAAACTTCAATCTTTTTTAGTTTAGTTAGAAATTTTATTTAATACTGTAGCAATTCCATCGTGATCATTATCAAGAGTTATTGGAATGGATAAGCTCTCTTTCAAGTCTTTTGGAGCATTTCCCATTAAAATGGGATGGCCAACTGAATTAAACATTGATTCATCATTGTAATTATTGCCAAAGGCCCAAGCGTTGCTTTTATCCATTGCAAAGCTATCAAGAACAATTTTAACCGCATTTCCTTTATTAACACCCTTAAGAACGACTTCTAAAAGATGAGGTGCTGATTTAACAAAAACTAGGCTAGGAAACTTAGATTCAAGGCTAGGAATAATTTTATCTATAAGAGTAGGTTTGCCAATAATGAGCATCTTATGAACTCCCTTTAATTCTTTTATTTGCTCCGTAGAAACTGGCAAGGATTTAACTCCTATTGTTTCTTCCTCTTTGGCAATTAATGGTTTTTTATTAAGAGAAGAAAACCAGTTATAGCCACTATAGACATTCCAGGCAAGATCATTAGTATCAAGTGCTTCAATTTCTTTAATTAACTTAAGAGCAAGTGAAGCTTCAAAGAATTGTGAATTAAGTGGACGCCCCATTTCATCTAAAACTAGTGCTCCATTATAGGCAATCATTGGACAGAAGTTGGTGATTTTATCTACTACATTCATAATTCCTTTAGGAAAACGGGCAGAAACTGGAATAAATAAATTACCAGCTATAATTTGCTTACGTATTGCTTCGATAGTGTTAGAAGAAATGGTACCCTGAGAAGTAATAAGAGTTCCATCTATATCACTAAAGATAAGTTTTGCGGACATTTTTTCCTCCTTTTGAGATAGCTTTATTTTTACTATTATAATACGATAAAGTATAAGAACGAATGGATAATAATAGTTTTGATAATTGGTTTGAAACGTGAAAAAATATGATTATGTGATATGAATTTAGAATAAATGAGTGAAATAATGACAAAAAAATTGAGAAAAATATTATTTATAATCTGTGGGATTTTAGCAGCAGGAATTTTATTATACTTGCTTTATCGTGACTATCGCCCTGAAATTGATTTGTTAATGCACCCAGGGAAGGATATGAAAACAAAACTACTCTATTTGCTTCGACAACATGAAGTACGGGATGGCTTATTTTTACTAGGACTAATAACCATCTTAAATGCGATTCCGGGAATGTCGAATTCTGTTTTTTGTATTTTAGCCGGCCTTTGTTATGGTCCGTGGATTGGATTAGCCATTAATTGGTGTGGAAATATTCTTGGAAACTGTATCGTAGAAAGTCTAATAAAGAGAGTTAGTTTTTCGCACAAGTTTAAGAAAAATAGATTTCTTAATTGGTTAATGGATCAGAAACATCCCACTTTGGGAATGACTTTAGGTTTCATGGTGCCAATTATACCAAGCGTGTTAGTTGATTATACGGCTGCACGACTAGAAACACCGCCTAATAAGTTTTTGTCAATGGTGATTGTGGGAATGTTTCCTACTTCATTTATCTATGCCTTTGGAGGGGATGCAATCTTCAATGGTGATATCAAAAAATTAGTTGGTGCGTTAATTGGGATCGCCATTTTATTTATTATGGCTTGGTGGTTAGTTAACCGCGCGTCAAGAAAAAAACAGAAAGCAGCATAACGATGCTTTCTGTTTTTTTAGTTTAAGGGTTAGAATGCTATAATAAGCTAAAACAGTTTATGAGGGAATAAAAAATGAAGTGTCCAAATTGTGGAGAAGATGTAAAGCCAACTGACAAGCAGTGTCCTAATTGTCACTTTGACCTAGAAAAGTTTAGAAATGAATTCTTTACTGGTCAGAATACTACACGTAATGAAAAAAATGATAATCATCAGAAACAAGAAACACGTTCTGTTAAGAAAGTTGAGCCAAAGAAACAAAATTCTACTATTGCTACTATGATTAATTGGATTCAAGTGAATTCAATGATTGTTTTTGTAGTTGGAATTATTCTTTTGATTTTAACAAGTTTTTCCCCATCTCTAGGATGGTCTTGCTTCTTTGCTTTATTAATTTGGTTATTTATAGTTTCTGATAAAAATAAAGGAAAGAAAACTGAGCAGTATACGGTCGATCAGCGATTGACGGAACATGTTAATAAAGTGGGCTCAGATGTAGTTAATTCTTTTGAAGAAGGAGAAAATAAGGTAAAAGCTCGTCGTCAAAAGATTGATGATAAATTGGGACGGGATCCAGAAGCAATAAAGAAAGTTATTAGGCAAAAAAGAACTGCAACTCAGTTAGGCGTAATCTTAATTGCAGTCTTAAATCTTCTATTAGTCTTTAGTGGTCCTTTTTCCTCTGGGATGAATGGTTATCAATCTGCCTCTATTTCTAGGACTTTACTATCAATTGGAAGATTTAATGGAAAATATATTTTTATCGGTTATGGAATGTGGTTGCTCTTAGTGGGAGTACCAATTGCCATCATTATTTTAACTATTAAAAATGGCAAGAATAACAAGAAATTAGTTTTCTTCCTTTCATTAATTGAATCGATTATTTTAGTTGTGTGTGCTGTCGAATTGATCTTTATGAATGCAGGTTTATCTTTAGGAATTACTAATAATCAAGCGATAAATAGTATGGAGATTCAACGCATTGTAACTAACGCAATTTCTTTTGGGGTTTCGACATATTTATTATTTGTATCAAGTATTCTTTTAACAGTAGTTGCTTTTCGTAGTATGAGACAAAATTAAAAGGGCTCAGATCATGATATATGATCTAAGCCTTTTTTGTATACACTTAAAAACCTATTTTGAAACGTCGATAACTAAATGTTCATTTACAAATGACATCAAGCCAAGTTCACTAAGTTCACGGCCATAACCAGATTTTTTAACACCACCGAATGGCAATTCAGGAGCAGTAATCCAGCGCCCGTTAATAACAGTCATCCCAGTTTCGATTTCACTTGCAACTTCTTGGGCATGAGTTCTATTTTCAGAAATAACACTAGATCCTAAACCAAAACTTGAGTCATTTGCTAGGGCAATCGCCTCTTCTTCGTTTTTGACCTTGAATACTTCAGCAACTGGGCCAAATAATTCTTCGTCAAATAATGGGTTCTTCTTATCAATATTAGTTAAAATCATTGGGCGGAAGAAGGCACCAGAACTTTTTATTTCAGGATATTGATAAGCAACTTCTGCGCCATGTTCAATTCCTTTTTTAACTTGCTCAGCTAACTTATCTGCAGCTCTTTGAGAATTCATTGGCGCAAGACTAGTATTCTCATCTAAAGGATTACCAGGTTCAAGTCCAGCAAACGTATGATGCAAGATATTCATTACTTCGTCATAACGAGATTCAACAACAATAATTCGTTTAGAAGAAGTGCAGACTTGACCGCAATTATAGGTTCTGGCATCACTTAGTACATTCTTTAATACAGTAGAGTCAGCATCTGCCAAAACAATAAATGGATCATTTCCACCTAATTCCATTGTCGATTTTTTAATATTTTTACCAGCGGCTTCTGCAACACTACTACCGCCACGTTCTGAGCCAGTTACTGCAACGCCTTGAACACGTTTATCAGCAATCACATCGCCAATTTGAGCATAAGACAAGAATAGGTTTTGCAGGCTTCCCTTTGGTGCACCAGCTTTTTCGATAATTTCTTCGGTTAATTGTGCTGAGCCTGGAACATTATGAGCGTGTTTTAAGATAATAGGATTTCCAACCATAAAATTAGGAGCAAAGACTCTAATTACTTGATAAAGTGGGAAGTTCCATGGTTCGCAAGCCATGATAATACCTGTAGACTGTTTTAGATAATAGGCATTTCCTAAATCTGTTTCTAAAGGGGTAGGTTCTAACATTTCCGGAGCCTTATCAGCGTAATAGTTACAAATATTTACACATAGATCTACTTCTTCAAGTGATTCACGATATAATTTTCCCATTTCTAAAGTCATGGTTTTTGCCATTTCTTCGCGATGCTTTTGAAAATTATTTGCTATCTCATGAAGTAATTTGCTTCTAGTAGCTGGTAGCTGATTACGCCAAGTTAGATATAACTTTTCTCCGGTTTCAAGTGCTTGCTCAATTTCTTCTTGAGTTGCAGTTGGATAACTTTTAATTAATTGGTTTGTATATGGATTAATTGATTCATATTTAGACATAAAATTTCCTCTTTTCAATATAATATATTATAAAGCGCTTTCTTATAGATGTATATAAAAATCACTTCTCTTTAGTAAGAAATTAAAAAGAAGTGATTAGATTTATAATAACTTATTAATTTTTTCTAATAAAACATGATTATTATTCAGACGAGCAAGGGCGGCAGAATCATTTAAGTATTGAGCAGTCTTTTGCGACGATCCATGTTGAGCAATATTATTTTGAGCTAATTGATAAAGAATGCGAGCAGCAAAATAAATTACATGTCGTTTTTTGCATAGATCATATCCCATATTTAATAACTTATCCGATTGTTCATAATCTTCATTACGACCATCAAATTCCCCACCATTACAAAGAATAGAAAGAAATTGCAATAAAGAATCTTCGTCTTCAAGCGGAACATTGGATATTGAAGACAAGATGATGTCATAATAATGTCGTGCTTTATGAACATCGTCTTGTAAGTCATAAACTTGACTACATCCTTTTAGAGCAAGAAGATAATAAATTTTATTTCGTTTTGATAAGTTTGCATCTAAAATTGAATTGAAATAATAGAGTGCGTCAGTTTTAGCATGATCTAGATTTAAGGCTAATAGGCCGCGTAGATAATAATAGTGAAGAACGTCTTCTTGCCGCACTAATTCGTCTTTATTAATACTACTTAAAATTTGAGCAACTTTTGGAAAATCAAGTTGAATAACTGCAAAGTCTGCCTCGAATAACTTGTGAGATGTTTTTTTGTTAGAGTCAACATCCATGATATCAGCTAAATTAATATTCATTCGGTCACACAGACTATTTAAAATTTTTAGAGAAGGGATACGGCCATTATTTTCAAATTTACTTAATGTAGATTGAGTACAAATTCCATTGCATAGTTCAGTTTGAGACAAACCTAATTTTTTACGAATGGAAACAAATTTGTTAATGTTGATCATTCTTCTTCTCCTTGATTGTCTGATACAAAAAATCTAAAGATTCATCAATATAATCCATGGCGTAATCCATTGCATGCCCATGACCTTTAATGACTAATAATTCAACCTCATGGTCTTCGTTAGCTAAAAAGTCGATAAATTTTAAAACACCATTTAGTGGAACTAATTCATGGGCAGAATTAATCATTTTTAGCCTTCCCAAGTGGCTAAGATCGTAATTTTCGACATCCATTTTTTTTAAAATAGATTGATCATTTTTACCAGCATAGGTTTTTACAAAAAATTTATAGAATGATTCAAAAATATCATATAAATTTGTTAGTTTTAATTCATTGGCACCGTATCTTGATGGAATAACATCTTTATGACTTTTCATCCAGTTCGAGAAGTCTACCGATGCTGACCACGTAACCGTAGGAAAACCGTAAATTCCAGCAATATATAAGGCTAGTGTGCCGCCGACACTTGCACCAATTTGTACAATATTTTGTTGATCGTCGTCATCGGTATAATCAGAATCTAAAAGCCATTCAACAAATTTCTTACTATCTTGGTGAGCAGCTGGATAAGTAAAAGCGGGTGCTAGCCGATAATCGGGAATTAAGGTCATAAAACCAGCGTTTGCTAACTTTATTCCTAAGTCCTTAACATCATTTTTAGACCCGGCAAACCATCCTCCTCCATGCCAAAAGATTAAGAGTTTTGTTTGCGAAGTAGTATCATTTGGAAAATAGATATCAGTCTTCAAATTGTTATTTTCATCATAAATTATATCTTTTTTTATAACAACCATAGTTACGCCTCTTAGTTATTTTATAACACACTAATATTATAGAATAAATCTTAATAAATAAGTCATATTTGATTTTCTTCTATAATTAAGTTTAATTTGTAGGTTAGAGCGCCTATTTTACCTTGTTTTTGTTATCATTAATTTAACATACCGAGGAGGGCAGAAAAATGTCTACTAAAACGAGTCGTAAATTAATTAATATTTTTACTATTGTTACTACAATTATTTTAATTTTGCTAAGTATTTACTGGTATAGGCTGGGAATTTTTACAAGTCAAGAAAAGATGAAGGCCTATTTAGCAGACAAGCAAGTTATCGGTCCTTTGATTTTTACATTAATTCAGGTCATCCAGGTTGTAATTCCAATCATCCCTGGGGGAGTTTCATTACTTGGAGGAGTAATATTTTTTGGTCCAGTATGGGGCTTTATTTACAATTATGTTGGGATATGTTTAGGATCTATTATTTTGTTCTTTTTGGCCAGGCATTATGGAAAACCTTTTATATTGCATTTGGTTTCAGAAAAAACATATGAAAAATACATGAAGTGGACTACGAATCAGAAGAAGTTTAATTGGTTTTTTGGACTATGTATTATTGCGCCAATGGCACCAGATGACATTTTATGTATGATTGCTGGATTAACTGAAATGAAGTTTTCAACATATTTATGGATAATTTTATTAGGAAAACCTTGGACAATTGCAGCCTATAGCTTGGGGTTAGTTTATGGTGCAAAATGGTTAGTAAAGTTAGTAGGCAAGTAATGCTAGAAACTGAAAGAATTATTTTAAGAAAAATTGAACCTAAAGATGCTCCTACTCTTCTTAAGTGGGGACAAGATAATATTTATCACAAAAGTGCGGGCTATCAATATTTACAAGATTTAGATGCAGCAAAAAAAAGTGTCCTTCAATATCAAGCACGTCCTTATAGTTACGGCGTAGTCTTAAAGAAAAATAATCATTTAGTTGGTTTAGTCGAATTATATGAACGTGGACTAGATGAATATAATGGTTTGTTACTAACAAAGGATCTTGGTTTTTTGTTAGATAAAGAATATTGGCACAACGGTTTAATGAGTGAGGCATTAGAATTAATTATCGATTTTGCTTTTAGAGAATTAGGGCAAAATCAAATTTGGGCAGGTACATTTGTTTCTAATACAAATTCACAAAAATTGTTGAAGAGACTAGGGTTTAGATATGTTTATACTACTGATTATTCGATGGTTTCTTCACTTTTTAATTATCAAGAAAAATATTATTTGTTAACACCACAGGATTGGCATGATATAATGCAAATAAACATGAAATCCTAAGACTAATTTCAGAGAGCTCATGGTTGGTGTGAATGAGTAAAAAAGTCATTTCCAGATTTCGAATGTGGGTAGGTAATTCTACACGGCTAGCACCGTTATCGCTTTTTGAGTGTGGTATTTTTAACCAAATTTGGGTGGTACCGCGAACCGTGTAAGCCGATTCGTCCCAGTGTAGGGATGAATCGGCTTTTTGTTTTATTTTTAAGGAGGAAATATGTTAGATATAAAAGTAATTCGAGAGAATTTAGACTGGTCAAAGAAAAAATTAGCTACACGAGGAATTAAACCAGAAGAATTAGATAAATTAGTAGCTATTGATAAAGAAAGACGTGAAGCTTTAACTAAGAGTGAACAATTAAAGCAAAAGCGTAATGAAGTATCTGATCAAATTGCTCAAGCTAAACGCAATAAAGAAGATGCAAGTGAAGCTATTAAAGCAATGCGTGAAGTAGGTAAAGAAATTAAAGATTTAGATAAAGAAGTAGAAGATTTAACTGAAAAACAAAACTATATCTTACTTCGTTTACCTAACTTCCCAGCAGACTCAGATCCTATTGGTCCTGATGAAAGTTACAATGAAGAAGTTCGTAAGTGGCATGAACCTACTAAACTTGATTTTGAACCAAAACCTCACTGGGAAATTGGAACAGAATTGAATATTTTAGACTGGGATACTGCTGCTAAAGTTTCAGGTGCCCGCTTTGTTTATTACAAAGGTGCCGGTGCATTACTTGAACGTGCAGTTTCAAACTTTTTCTTAGATGAAAATACTAAAGATGGATATACAGAAGTAATCCCACCATACTTAGTTAATGATGCTTCTATGCAAGGAACTGGTCAATTCCCTAAGTTTACTGAAGATGTTTATACAATTGTAGATAATGATGATCCTGATAAGCCACGTGATTTAACCTTAATTCCAACTGCTGAAGTACCTTTAGTTAATTACTTCCGTGGCAAGATTTTAGATGGGGAGCAATTACCAATTAATGTAACTGCATTCTCTCCAGCTTTTAGAAGTGAAGCAGGATCAGCTGGACGTGACACTCGTGGATTAATCAGAATGCACGAATTTAGAAAAGTTGAAATGGTAAAAATTGTTGATGAAGAAAGTTCATGGGATGAATTGGAAAAATTAACCCATAATGCTGAACATTTACTTCAAAAACTTGGTTTACCATATCATGTAGTTGCGCTTTCAACTGGGGATGCAAGCTTTACTAGTGCGAAAACTTATGATTTAGAAGTTTGGATGCCAGCACAAGACAAGTATCGTGAAATTTCAAGTTGTTCAAACTGTACTGACTTCCAAGCACGTCGTAGTTTGATTCGTTACAGAGACGAAAACGGTAAACTTCATTTAGCGCATACTTTAAATGGCTCTGGTCTAGCTGTAGGTAGAACAGTAGCTGCGATTTTAGAAAATTATCAAAATGAAGACGGAACAGTAAATGTTCCAGAAGCTTTACAACCATATATGCATGGAATGAAGGTCATCACTAAGGAACCAAAATTTGGTGAATAAAATTTAATAAAGTAGGAATGGTATTCAATTGCTGAAAGAGCAAAAGAATACCATTTTTTTCATATTTAAAATTCGAGAGAAAAGGCTTGGAATTAGCACTCTAAAAAAATATTGCTAATTTTTTACAAAAAAGGGTTGACGAAAAGT
>NZ_CARBVX010000032.1 GCF_948948975.1 uncultured Lactobacillus sp.
CCTATCCATCCCATGACTAAAGTCACGGGATTTCCGGCTAGGCGTCATTAAACTAAAAAATCTGTGTTCCTCATCTTAACAAGGAATACAGATTTTTCTATCTAAATTAGAGTCAAACGATATCTCCTTTACATTTTATTTCTTTTCCTAATAACTCAAGCGAAAGTAATATCTTTTTTATAGCAAGCACACATTAGATAAGCTAACAATAAGCCTACTATAAAAATTATTAAACATATCCTTTTCTATCTATTGTCTTAGACGCTTTAATAATTTTATTTTTAGATAAATATTTATCATTTATTTTATCTAACTCTCTATTTACTTCTTGTTCCCACTGTAATTTTTGAACTAATTCTGGAATTGTCTGAGGGGTTCCCGTCGATAAAGTCATTTTTCTTAACATTATCTATTTCCTCCTTAACTCATATCCTTTATTCATTTCTCCATCAAAGTATTTCTTCCTTTTCATCCAAATAGGCCCTTCTCCTCTAGTAATAGTTAAAACATCAGTTGGTCCACCAACAGTACCTATATCACTAGAAAATTTTCGTTTAAACGATGTTAGGCTAATTAAAGTTTCCGCCATTTCGCCCATCTCTTTTATAGAAAGCCCTTCTAACAAATTAATAATTGGATCAATATATGCTTTTTGCTTATAATCATTAAATTGTTGTTTATATTTTTTGATTAAAGAATTAACTGCCGTCTCATTATATTCTGATAACTCCCTCCCTATTTTCCCAATTTGCATCTCATGCAATTCGTTTAATTCCGGAGAAATCCCTGTAAGTAATGTAAAGATAACATCAGTTTGAGCAAATGGAATAATATTGGGAGTCGAATTACCTCCATTTTGTATTGGTGATGAATTCCATATTATGGGTTCTGAAAATTTTAGCTGTCCTTCAATTAGCCCCTCAATATTCATTCTGTATATTGATGGAAAATACTCTTTTGTACCATAACCGGCAATAACAACTCCTGTATTTTGTTCAGAATAATAGTCTGCAATTATAAATTTATAAACTGCTTCTAAGAAGAGATCAGCATAATTTTTATAATGTTCAATACTATTAAAATTTTGTTCATACATATTCTTAATATATTGACCAAATTTCGATTCAAATTTTTTTTGAGAAATGCGAATCCTAACCTTTGGTGGCAAATAGTTCTGCAGTAGATATTGTATAGCGTCTTCTACATTAGAGTAACATTATTAGATTTCAATTGATTTTTAATTAATTTTATTAATTCCCAAGAAAAGCAATTTACGTATTGAATTTGGGACTGTTCCAAGCGCAAAGGCTTGAATGAAGAAATATAATCCAAAAAAGATTTAACGTAATCTCCAACTGTTCCCTTTGTTTTATTACCTACAAATTCCCTAAATGACTTTATAATAACTTCCCATGGTATTCCCATTATATCAGCATTTCCAAAAATCATAATTCCCACATAATGAGCACTATCCAACGTAAAAATTTTAGTTGCACTATTAATAACTTTAGATCCGCCCATAGTAATAGCACTGTCAGCTGCTAAAGCAATACCTCTTTGGTTAATGATCCCTACTTCTGCAGTCATATTAAACCCCTTCATATAATTTTAGTTTCAGTATACCATATATCAAATTTTAAAATAAAAAAGCCGTTACTATAAAACGACTTTTATAAACTATTAGTATTCACGCTTCTTGAAACCAAATAAGCTTAACATCGTAGCAAGTGCTACTCCAGCAAGGGAAAGAACAGCATTATCATTATTACCAGTTTGTGGCAATTGATTATTACTCTTCAATTGTTGCTTGTATTGTTCGCGAGTTTGCACAGTAGCAATTGATACTGGATTTGCTGATTCAGTTGCAGCTACAGTCTTAACACCATTAGTAGTAACACTAGTTTGTACTTGGCCCTTGCTATCAACACTGACATTGGTTGTTACAGAAACAGCAGGATCTACAGTAGCATTAGTTGGGCTAACAATTTGGTTGCCCTTAACGGTCCAGCCATTGACACTATTACCTTTGGCATCAACAACCTGATTATTTTCAATATGGTAGCCATTATCTTTAGCTTCCTTTTCAGCAGCTAATTTAGCTTGTTCTTCAGCAACCTGCTTAGCGAGTGCTTCTTTTTGCCGTAATTCAGTTAATGCTTGTTGTGCTTGATTCAATGCTTCTTTAGCAGCATCTTCATTATTCTTTGCTTCTGCAAGAACTTGTTGTGCCTTAGAAACATTTGTTGCGGTGCCAACAGCAGTCTGCTTAAGGCTAGTTAATTTATCATTAGCTACATTGTAAGCTTCTTGTGCATCAGCTAAAGCCTTTTGAGCAGTAGCAACTTGTTCCTTAGCAGCGGCTAATAACTTAGGAGCGTTTTGTAAGTCACTAAGGTTATTCTGTAGTTGAACTAGTTTATTATTATCAGCTTTAAGGGCTTCCTTATCATTTTCAACTACTTGTTTCTTTTGAGCTAAATTGTTATTAGTATCACTTAAAGCCTTATTAGCATTATCTAAATCAGCTTGAGCAATTGCTAAACGTCCTTGTTCAGCTTTAAGACTATCAGTAGCCTTTTGAAGGTTTGCTTGCTTTGTTGCAAGGTCAGCATCAAACGAATCAAAAGTAGTTTTAGCTTGCTTTTGGTTAGATTGATCAGCGCTTAATTGATTTTGCAGAGCAGCTAAAGCCTTTTGAGCTGCAGTTAAGTTGTCATTAGCATTTTGAGCAGTAGCTGTCTTATCTTTAACATCATTTTGAGCTGCTACGAGTACTTGATTAGCCGAAGATAAAGCATTTTGAGCATCATCATTAGCCTTTTGCTTTGATGCTTGATCAGTTTGCTTGATTGATAAATCGTCTTTGGCATCAGCTAATTTTTGTGTTAGTGCATTAATTGAAGGCAATGTATAACTATTTTCTTCAACTTTTTGATTTGCTTCAACTAAATCATAGTGTGTATTGTAGAACTTATCTAAAGAAAAACCAACAGCTTGCTTTTCAGCTGCAAAGTTATCAATTCCAGCAAAATTAGTAGCGTGACCCCAAGCTGAATCTGCATCATCAAACATCATTGAAATAAAATCATCATAAATCAAATGCTTGAGATCATTAATTGTTTGTTTATTTCCAGTTGGTAATTTGGTTCCATCAGTCACAGTCAATACGGTATAGTCTGTTGTAAAAATTGACTGATCCAGCCCCATATTTTCACCGTTCCAGCTTATATTAAGTTGATCAGTTGCATTATTGAGAGCACTTTGATCATGCTTTCCGTTATCTGCAGAATTCCAATTATCTTTATTATAATTTTGTGATACCTGTTCTGCATAATCATCTGCTGCAGGAGATGAGATCACAAGATTTGTACCCATTTGTGTCCGAACTTGATTAATAAGTGAAGCAACAAATTGGCTAAGCTCTGCTCGATCTGTTGAATTAAGATTGTCAATATCTACCACTCGATCATCACTTAAATTATCCTTAAATTTATTCTGGCTCATTGCCTGATCACGATATTTAAGAAGATCTTGCGCTAAATTATTCGCTTCATCTTGATTATAGTTACTATTACCAAAATAGTTATAGTATGCAATTAAGTCATCTTTGTATCCAGCAGGCAAAGTAATAGTATTGAAGCTTGCCAACTTGTCGTTGATTGCATCTACCTTAGCTTGAGCGTCCTTTACTGCAGCGTTTGCATCAGCTAATGCTGCACTTGCCTCATCAGCAACTGCTTGCTTAGCATCCTTATTCTTTTTTGCAGAATCTTGCTCATCGTTGGCGTTCTTCAATGCCTTATCTGCATTCTTCTTAGCTTCTGCTGCATTGTTAACATCAGTTTGCTTGTTATTAACAGCAGTAGTAGCATCAGCAACTTTTTGGTTAGCCTGGTTCAAAGCATCTTGGGCTTGCTTTTTAGCCTGATCACTGTTATCAAGAATAGCTTGAGCATTCTTAACTGCATCGTTAGCAGCATCAACATTCTTTTGTTGATTATCACGAGTAGTAGTTGCATCATTGACTTTCTTTTGCGCTACATCAACTGTGCTTTGTGCATCGCTAACGGCTTTGTTAGCGTTATTGATAGCATCGGTATCTTTACTGATTTGAGCTTCTTGATTAGCAATAGCATCTTGTGCCTTTTGAATATTAGCTGACGTAGCTTGATCCGCGTTCTGTTGTGCCTTTGTTTCAGCATCTTGCGCAGTACTTACTGAACTTGTAGCAGCATCAACTTTAGCTTGAGCATCATTAACAATCGCTTGTTGACTGTTAACATCAGCTTGTGTTGCACTGTTAGCCGCCTTAGCACTATCTAGTTGTGATTGGGCTGTGCTAGTGGCTTGACTAGCTGAATTAACATTACTTTGTGCTTGATCGACCTTAGCTTGTGCTTGTTGGTCAGCTGTTTGTGACTTCACTTCAGTTTGAACATTATTAGAAGTTGTATCAGCTTTCACCTCATTTGTTGAAGCAACCACTCCTGCAGTAGCAACCAAACTAACTCCTGCTAATGTAACAATTTTCTTTTTACTATTCATAATCTATAATCCCCCAACTTCTTAAAGTCATTGTATTAAATTATTTACGATTTTATTTTAACACCATTTACGAATTTGTAAATACTATTTTGACAAATCATCATTTAAATTTGGTTTAAATGGTAGTTGCTTACTTAACGCTTTTAGCAGACTTGAATTTTCTTCTTTTAAGTCACTAATAATTACTGTTGCGATCGCTTTCGTATAATCCGTAACTTCAATATTAGCTACATTAGACTCTAAAAGCTTAATCAATTCCTGCCTGGTAGTCTTAAATTGTTCATCTTCACGCTGAACTGTATCAAGAATATCTTGAAATTTAACAACCTTGTCGTAGAGCATGGCCGCTTTATTTACAAACGAACTACTCATTGTTTCTGGATGTTGAATGTATTTATACAACGTTGGCCGTGAAACATCAGTTATTTTAGAGAACTCAGTAAGGGTCATTCCCTTACCATTAAGTTGCTTAATCTTATCAATATTCTGTAATAAAAAAATCGCCTTTTGAAAATTATTCAAGTTAACTTCACCTCTCATCCTTAATACTAAATATATTTTATCACAGTTTACATAATCGTAAATTAAATCATCGAAAAACGTAAAATAAAAACGACAGCCTATTACTGTCGTCTTCTAACAAGTTGCATCGAATAATCATCTTTACTTAGCAATCTAGTGTTTGATAATCATCACTAATGCTATAAATTCCGCCAACTTCAATATTATCAGCTTTCTCATCTGGGATAATCACTTTAACCTTCCGACCACTAGGAATTAGATTCACCTGAGCCACACCGTAACGAAAGTATTCTACTTCAGCTAATTCATCACTCATCATATAACTTCCTCTACTCTTTTTTCCTAATTATACTTGTTTAACGTTTAATTGTCTTGGATCTGTTAAGCGGTAAACTAATATTCTTAGATATTGTTGGTTGAAGTTTCATCCGCAAATTCTTTTCTTCTTTACTAGCTGCTTCAGTTATTCGTAAATACATAACTTTTAATAACTCAGGAACACCTTTATTTAATAATTCACGCTCCTCGTTAGTAAAGCGAAATGGCCGTCGATTAACCTGTCTGCTTAATGAATCAAGCAAGATATATCTTTCAGCACGCTTAAATGCTTTAGTAATTGTATTATCACTATTCTTAAATTTCAGGCTAGTTTGATCTAAAAGTTTTGTAACTTTTTCTTGATTATACTGTTTTTGCGGTTTATCTAATGCTTTTAATTGCTTTGTTAATTCTAAGTTATCACTGGTCTGTTTTAATAAATCGGGCAAACTATACATTTCAGATGATATCCAACGTTTATTTAATTTCTGCACAAATCCTCGCACCTTATGAGTCCCTTGCGCTGGCGTTACCTTCAACCGTTTAAGTTCTCGTGCTGGCACCATTACTGGCAGTTTCTCCAATTGCAATTGATCTAATGCTAATAAGCGATTAGGATTATTCATTTGCATTGAACTTCCCGTAACACTAATCAATTGTTCTAACTTCTCTGGATTATCCGTCCATCGCTGCAAAGCCTTAATCGATAAATCTTTAAGCGCATGAGTATCATTTAAATCTTCTTTTGTTTCTAACGGCTTTACTTTTTCAAATTGCGATGTATCAATTGCCAGTTCTGGTTTTACTTCCTTTAGCTGTGGAATTTGATCAAAATAGTTAAACAATCGTTCTCTTAAACTACTATCAAAAGCTTGATATTCAACAGCACTATATTCCTTTTCCCGGCCAATTAAGTTTCCACGTAGCTTAGCACTTTCATAGGACCATAATTCAAAGCCTCGTGCAAATACTTCTGTTGGCGTAGTTAAGTATTCAACTTTACTATCAGACAGATTGGAATTTGCTAAATTTTTTGTATATTGCATAATCAGTGGTTTGAAATTATTTTCTAATGATAAAGGCCACTTGCTTAAACGATAATCAAGATAATGACCATACTCATGAATAAATGAGCTAATTCCAGCCATGTCACCGTTTGAGTCTTTACGTACTTCGCTTTGCTTCCTAAATTCTAAAACGATTGTATCTAATGAGGGCACATACATACCAAGCGCTCGATGATTCCCCAGTTTACGTAAGCGTAAAATATTTTTGTCATTTGCTAATGGCATATGGCTCATCAAGCGCTTTACTTCATCTTCAAAATAACCAAACGCTTTCAAATCAACATCGTTATCCAATTCAATCTTACTAAAATATTGATGAAGACTGCTTCTATCCATAATTTGTTGGGTGGCTTTATCAATATTCTTTTTAGTTTCCCAAGATTTAGCATGAGTTTGTTTATCCAAATCTCTTTCGTAGCGTTGTTGCCGCACAATGTTATAAGTCTTTTCAAGGTAATTTTTGATAAAACGATTAATTTGATTTGCTTCATAAGCCGTTTGCCAGCTCCTAAAACGAACCCTACGTCCTAAATAGTGTTTCGCAAGCTGCTCGTTATTCTGTAAAGCAGATGCTTTAAAACATCTAGAGATTCTTTTTAATTCCTCAGGACCTTTTCCTAATAAATCTTCCTCATTTTCGACAATCGGTTCTGTCATGGTCATAAATTCTTGATAGCTCAAATTACCTAAAGCTGTCTCTTGAAACTGAGTTTGCCAACTCTTTTTAGCATATTTATGAGACGTTAATCGATAAAGTTGAGCTTTAAACTCCTCAAGCGGAACCTCTTGCTTAGTACTCTGCCATTCCTGCATTAAATCGTTAAGGAGCTTACCATACCCTAATGTATAATTTTGATTTCCAATTACCCAAGTAACATTGGGGTCATAGACTTTATAATAATTATCCCCTTGATGGCTCCAAGATTTATCATCTTGATCAAGAATGAAATAAAGTTTTTTACTATTTTTATCTTCATAATTGATTGTATATGTATTTCGATTTGTTCTTAGTACTTGTTGGCCACCAGGATCTTTTACTATGCTTGCAATTTCTCTTTTGTCAGTATTACCTCTGTCAGTATTTTCCAAGTAGGATTTAATGGCATCTGCATAATCTTGATCATTCCATTCTCCATTTTTATAAATATAGTTCGCAATTTTTCGAAAAACAACAAATAGCGAATCATCAGAGTTTAATCTCAAACTGCTTTGTTTAGTAACCCCATACTTTTGCTTCATTAGAGTTGCCAAAGGATGTTTAATTTCATCTTCAGACATTAAAAAGCCCCCTTATATGCTGTGTGTAATTCCATTATATAAGCAGGCTTGCTTCATTTTATCTTTTGCCAACTATCGTTCACGTGACTTAGTTGTAGATCTATTCATTTGTTTGTCCTGATTGTGCTCTTTTTCTTTAAAAAATTCTCTTTTTACTCTTAGATTCAACTTACGACTTAATTTTTGTGCTTCATTAAAGATTCTTTGCCGTTCACTAGTTGGTAGTTGCCTAAATAATTCTTTCTCATCATTTCTAAGTTTAAATTCTTCTTTTAAGCCAGCAGAAGAAGTAGTTAAATATCTGGCAATATGAAGCGACATGGATGCCTTAGGATTATTTAGGCGTTGATTTGTTAATACTAGCACTTTATTTATCTGTCTTAACCGATCTGCAGCAGGCTGTTTTAAGAAACGACTATTTTTCTGTGCAATTGCTAAAGCATTTTTCAGCAGTTCAGGATATTTTTGACCAATTTCTTCGACTGCATAAACTGTAGCCGGATTTAGTTCGATTATTCCTTTTTTTACTTTCGGTACAAATATCTTAATTCCGTGTAACCTTTGAAAATTAATTTCACTTAACGAATTATCCTTTTGATACTCACTTGCAGGTGCATAGACCGTCCCTAGCTGATGATTAGCTAACAATAATTGATTGCCATTTTGATTGAATTTATTACCGTGAGCTCTGAGTACTCCCATTCGATTCACTGTTCGTTCAAAACTCTCAGGATCATTTAATGTTACATTCAACAACTGGTTAGCTTTAGCAGTCAATGTATCTCGTGCTCTAATCTCTCTTGTTAATTCAAGAGAGGCTTTTAAATTTTCACCACTATCAATTGCGCGTTTAGCTTCCTCATAGCTATGATATTCAACCGGTTCTTTTAATTTACCATCACGATTATCTAAACCAAAGTAAGTACCATTTTCTTTATCAAAGGCAACGTAAGTACCCTTATAATCGTCTTCTTTTTGCTCTGTCCTTGCTAAGACCTCACCAAGTTCATACATATTAAGTACTGTTTTACGCTGACTTTTAGATTCAGTCATGTTTTCCACCTCAGTTACTTTTTGCATTCAAAGTAACTGAGATAACGAAAAATCAATCTTACGCCAAAAGAAAAAGCCAGCCGTTAAGCTGACTTTATTTTTCCATTCACCTCGTCCAAATTTGACAGAGCCATTTCTAAGGCTGTTTTGAAAGCTCAATTGCATCATCAACCATGCTTTCAATTCCACTATTAAGTTTCGTTAAATTCGATCCAGCTAATTTTTGTACCAGTTTTCCATATTTTTTATAGTCCTTACCACAACGATCTTCTCGAGCACCATAAAGATCAATAAAGCCGTACTGATATCCTTCATTAAAGTCAACCGAGAGCTCTTCCTTCATCATATAATTAATAAGCTTTAACATTGATTCGGAATTAATAGCAAAATTTCTTTTTGCAGGTATAAAAATTTGCTTATTATCGGTAGTGGTAAAAATCAGCAAATCTGTTAATCGCTTAATTTGATCAGGCAAGTCTACATCCAATTCTTCTCCAGTACGTTCTCTATAGGCATCTTCAAACAAAAACTGCAATCCAACTAATCTATCTGCAATATCATTAATTTTTTGTACTTCTTCTATATCATATGCGCCACTTTGAATATATGGAGCGTATAGCATTACACCCTCCTTTAAATGATCTGCATAATAATGATCAACCCAAATTTCCATTATAATTTTCCTTTCTTGACTTAAAGATTTAAATCGTTTTTCAAATCTAATCTAAGATGCTTTTCACACAACTTTCGCCAAAAGAAAAAAGCCAATCATTCAGATTAGCTTTAAGCTTGTATCTACTTATCATAATGGTATTTAAGTTGAACTATTTGTATTTCTTTACTCGTCACTCCATATACCATTCGATGTTCACTATTAAGTTTACGAGACCAGAAGCCAGATAAATTATGTTGCAATGGTTCAGGTTTACCAATACCAGTAAACGGGTGACGAATAGTATCACTAATAATTTTATCTATTCGTTTTACCATTTTTTTATCATTCTTTTTCCAATCTAGATATTCTTCCCAAGCATCATGTGTAAAATCAATATTAAGCTTGGTCATCAGCTGCCATCCTCTCAAATTCTTCAGGAGTTAAAAAATGATGCTTAGTGGAATCATCTAGCTGATTAATAGAGTGCGCTAAAGCTTCCTGATTTGCTTTGCTCTTTAAGAGATAGTTAGTCTCTTGCCAAGAGTTATATTCTTTTTCTGATATTACAACAACATTCTTTTGTTCTGGACGAGCAACAATAATTGCTTCGTTATAATTTGCCACATCATCAGCATATTTTTTGAAAGATTTTCTAAAATCCTTAGTTGTAACTGCTTGTATCATGATATATCACCTCTATTTATATTATATCAGCCAACTCTATATTTGTACATAATCGTGTACACTTTTCAGAAGTGTATTATTGACGTAATAAAAAACACAGCAAAACTGTTATCGGAATAATTATGATTATTAACGAAAAATTACTATCAGAAATAAATTTTACTAAAAATTCGCTCAAAATATTAGTAAGTAAAGCGACTGTAACTGATATTTCTTCTCTATGTTTCATAAGCTAATAGCTCCTTTTAATTAGTTATTAGCTTTTTTCTAATTAAAAAATATTTTATGAAAATTTTTCTGAAAGAACTACGTTATAAATTTTCGTATTATTTTTAGATATAATAATTATAGAGGTGATAATATGGACGAATCTAAATACCTTAAAAAGTATTTTCCACAAATTGATTATTCAAATGATGACTTAGATTCTCATAGCATTTATAGAGCGGTGTGCCCGTGCGGTAAAGGAGAAATATTATATTGTAGTGCTTTGTACTCTCATCCTGCTAGAGACGAATCATGGCAACAAGATTATTATGTAATTAATTGTGAAAATTGCTCAAAAAATTATAAATTAGAAGAAAGACCGAACTCTGAAATCAGTTGGCATGATTTTAAAGTTAATGGTGGTAACTATGGTCATACTACAGTTTATTTAAGATCAAAAGTAAATTATGATACTTTCTTTAAATTGGATTTTAAGTTAATCTAGACGAAGTTAAATGTTTAACAGAACGCAATCCATTATTAGTTACTAGATTAGCTGATCTGTTTGAAGAATGATGTAATATACATGAATTATATAATTTGAAATTAAAAACAACCTAAGACTGTTCAGAATAAAATAATTTTGTTCTGAACTAATCTTAGGTTGTTTACTTTTTCTTTATTTTAGCCTATATGTACTAAATCCTTGTATATTCATCTACCTCATAGATATTACAATTGTTATTTCTGATAAATAAAGTCAGTATGGTCCAAATTAATTGCTACAACCATGTACCGGCTTAATGATTGTTTAACTTCTTCTCGCATTTTTATCTCAAATGGTTCATTAGTACCTATAATAACGCCCCTTGCAACGTTACTGGTTAAGTTAGTAATTAGCCCAATATCATATTCATTATACATAATTCAGTCTCCCTAAAAGATTAATCTATTATTTAGTAAACTGATATTTTTTAGGGGAGCAAATTTCGCCAGCAATATTATCTATCGTTCATAAATTTCTTCTCGTTCTAATTCACGATCTTCTTTTTCAATATCATCTTCATCATTTAGATGCTTTCTTAACGCAAGAACTCGTTTTCGACCATCTTGATTAATTTGACCTAAAAGCCGACTCAAATTATTGTTAATTATTTCTTGATGCTTTGAATTTTTTTGGTATTTCTTTTGATTATTATTAATATAAGTCAATTGATGTTCCAACTCAGTATCAATTAATTCACTGTTTTGAGCAAACTCATATTTTTTCTTAAGGTCAGCGAAAAGTGGCCGGTTGAGTTCATTGCGTCTAGCTAAATCATTTTGATATGCTTGATTATTTTTATGAATTTGTAATTTTGCATCTAAAATATCTTCTAAGTTCTTGTAATAGGCAGTTGCGTTCATTATTCGATAATCGCTATTAGGATTAGGAATTACTAAAGAAATTGATGGATCATCTGTATTGCTTTGAATCATTGCAATTTCCGCAGCTAGTTGCTTCTTCCTAGCTAAAACTGATTTTGTAGTCACCAGATTAATTGGAACTTTATTTACATCCATGTAACGATTTTTTAACACATTAAACCGTTGCATTAATTTTGGGTTTTGGGTTAAACGATAACGAGGTAACTTTCTTAATTGAATTAGTTCTTTTTGTTCATTTAAAGAATGGAGGAAAAATTGATTTAGGTCCGTTGATGGTGCGCCTTGCAATTGAACAATCCGCATATCTAAACTTTCTTTTTGTGCATCTAAATTAATCTGCCGAATGTAGTACTTCCTTAAACCAATTTGCATTTTTAACCTTTTGGCTTCTTTTGACTTTGGATCAAGTTTCCTCAATCTTTCCTTTTCTAAATTTAATAATTTCTTATTTTCAGTGAGACCTTGTGACTTAATTTGTGCCATTAAGTCTCCTTTTTTATTTCTACTACTCTTCTGATATTGTTCCTCGTTATCCCTTAGTAAATCATAAACTCGATTAGCAAGATACTCTCTTAATTTTTTATCTGCTGGATTAACCGTATCTTTAATTTTTTGACCATATTTTTTACGATTAATTGCATCTTTGGCTTTTAAGAGATTTATATATTCTAAATACTCATTATTTAGGCTTGTTTGCAATAAACTATTAACTAATTGATCCGTTAGTTGCTTAGCTTCCTTAAAATCAACACTATGATTTGAAGAACGCCATTTTCTTTTGTCTTTATAATCCGGTAAAGCATTAGCAATTTGCTGTAAGTAATTTTTTTGTTGAATAGTTACATCATTTGTTAATCCGTTAGTTAATTTTTGATTAGCGGCATCAAGTGCTTTCTCAATTTCAATCATCCTTGAACGACTTTTTTTATTTTCTAATTCATGATGGATTTGAGATTTAAATAAACGAATCGATTTATTCTTAAACATTCCCTTAGGAACACCATTTTTTAATGACGCCTAGCCGGAAATCCCGTGACTTTAGTCATGGGATGGATAGGCC
>NZ_CARBVX010000033.1 GCF_948948975.1 uncultured Lactobacillus sp.
TTAGACATAATAAAAACCTCGAAATTCTTGTCCGAATTTCGGGGTTCATATCACTACCTCTCCCTTTTTAGTATTATTAATCTTTATCAACTTTAATCTTACCATCAATGATTTTCTGTCTAGCTTTTTGAACTTTAATCCAGGTATGATAGGATAAGTTTCCTTGAACTAAAGAAATACCTTTATTTTTAAGACCATAGCTTAGATTTTTCCCACCTGGGAATTTTCCCTTAGCAGTTTGGGTAGCGATATCTTCAACAGCAAGATCGGCACTTTTGATAACTGAAGTAAGAGTGAAATTAGATGGTTGACCACCTTTTGCAAAATAATCTCCTAATTGGGTTTGATCTTCATCAGAACCAATAACCCATACTTTGTGTCCTACAGGTTGGGCTTGATTGATTTCTTGTGCGGCTTTGAATACACCTCGGCCACTTTTGCCCGCTGCTTGAAAAATGATGTCAGCTTTTTTACCGTACATTTCCTGGGCAATATCGTGTGCTTTATTAGTATCGGAAAAGTTTCCAACTGTCTGAGTTACTACTTTAATATGCTTGTGGAGTTTATGACTTGTTGTTCTTACTCCCTGAATAAAACCAGCTTTGAAGGAAGTCATTTCTTTACTATTTTGACCTAAGACTAAACCGACGATCTGACTTTTAGTTGTATAAGCAGCTGCTACACCGGCTAAATAGGCTCCTTCTTGATTTTTAAAGGAGACACCGGTTAAATTTTTTAATTTTGGAGTAGGGGCATCAATAACAACAAAGTTCTTTTTCGGATTATTTTTAGCCGCTTTAATAATATTTGGCTTAAGAGTATAGCCAACACTAATAATAGTGGAGAAGTTTTTATCTAGAGCTTCATCAATAGTGGCCTGATAATCTTTCGGATCTTTAGGTACAAAATAATCGTAGCCTTTGTTTCCTTCTGGAAGATCATTTTTAGTACCATAATCTTTTAAGCCGTTCCAGACAGATTGATTTAAAGAATTATCTTTAATGCCGTTAATGTCGGATATCAGAGCGATATGATTGTCTGCATTTTTACTTGTTGTTTCCTCATGATTGGGTTTGCTACAAGCACTTGCTATTAAAAAGATGGCACTTGTGATCAATAATAGATTAAATTTTTTATTTAGTTTCATTTGAAAACCTCGATTAAAAATCTATTCTAATTTTAAACGAGAAAAAGACCATCCTACAAGTCAAAGTAGGGTGGTCTTTTAAAAATATTAAATTTATTTTTCAGCCTTTTTAGCTTCAGCTTCGTATTCACGAACAATATTGAAGTTAGAATCTTTAGAATCTACATAACCATAGTGTTGGTAAATGTTTTCGAGGATCTTCTTACCCTTCTTGGTCTTAGCAATATCCTTAAAGGCAGTAGCAAGTTTCTTTCTAAAGGACTTAGACATACCACTTCTAACAGCAACAGTATCGTTTGGAATGTATTTAGTAAAGTAAATTGGAACAACATCTTTCATTACAGCAGGTGCATCTTTAGCAGCAAGAGGACGAGCATCGGAGAAGACAAAGGCAGCATCGGCATCACCGTTGTAAACTGATAAAACAGCTTGATCGTGTCCCTTAACTTGAACTAATTTACAATCTTTTGGTACATTTAAACCTTTTTTGTGAAGTTCTGCAATTGGAAGAACGTAGCCAGAAGTAGAAGTTGGATCTTGAACGGCAATTGTCTTACCATTTAGATCTTTCCAAGATTTAATCTTAGAGCCTTTTTTAACTACGATCATTGAACGGTAGCTATCCATTAATTTGTGGTTTTGCTTACCGCTTGGTTCGTCATAGCCATAGCGTTGCGCTTGGAGCAAAACGTCAGCAACACCACGTTTGTGGGCTAAGACATAAGCATCAGGTGGTAAGAAACCAACATCAACTTTCTTTGATGCCATTGCTTCAACTAAAGCAGAGTTATCAGTTGAAACAGTCACATGAACAGGCATGTGCAATTGCTTTTCAAGCAAGCCTTGTAATGGCTTAGCTTTAGCTTCAAGTTTAGAAGCTTGGACACTAGGAACAAACTGAACATTTAATTCCTTAGGAGTATAGCCCTCACTTGTTTTAGAAGCAGATTTATTATTTGAACATGCAGCAGTTGATACAGCAAGTAAAACCATAGCAGCGCCGATTAAAAATTTTTTTATCTTCATTTTTTCCTCCAGAAACTATTTAATGAAGTTGACGACTTAAAGATAGCAAACTATAGATTCTAGTTCAAGAGCAAATGTGAATATTTTTAAACTATATCGTCTATAATGTACGTTATTAAACGCACTATATAAGTGATAAAGATTGATAAAATGCGTGTTTTAGCGCAGATTTATACAAAGAAATAAAAAAATATAAAAAGATATATTTTCATACTACAACATATTGTATCTAAATTTTCTTTTGATACAATAAATAGTGCTTTTAATTTTGTGTTACTGGAGGATTTTAATGAATTTATATAAAAAGATTGCTTTAGGTTTTGTTGCCGGTATGGCAGTAATTACTGCTGGATGTTCTAAAGATAAGAAAGATAATTCAGCAGCAAACATTCCAACTAAAATTACAAAGAAGACTACGGTAACTTTTTGGCATGGAATGAATGGTGGGCAACGAACAGAATTAGAGAAATTAACGGCGGAATTTGAAAAGAAAAATCCAAATATTGAAGTTAAGCTTGAAAACCAAGGATCTTATATTGATTTACAAGCTAAGGTAAATTCTACTTTGCAGTCACCAAATAATTTACCAACAATTACTCAGGCTTATCCAGGCTGGCTTTACAATGCTGCAAAAAGTAATATGCTGGTAGATCTTTCTCCATATATCAATAATCAGAAGCTAGGCTGGGGAAGTGCAGCTAAGTCTGGTATTAGAGATGAATTATTAGATGGGGCAAAAATTCAAGGAAAACAATATGGAATACCATTTAATAAATCTATTGAAGTCTTAACTTATAATAAGTCTATCTTTGAAAAATATGGTATTAAAAAAGTTCCTACAACTATGAAAGAATTAGCTCAAGTTTCAGAAACTATTTACAAGAAGAGTAACCATGAAGTTGTAGGTGCAGGATTTGATTCATTAGCAAATTACTATACTTTAGGTATGAAGAACGAGGGAATTAATTTTACTGATAAAATTGATTTCACGGGTAGCAAGTCACGAAAAGTCATTGATTACTATGCCCAAGGAATGAAGAAAGGATACTTCACAACTGCTGGATCAGCTCATTATTTATCTGGACCTTTTGCTAATGAAAAAGTTGCTATGTATATTGGAACTTCTGCTGGTGAAGGCTATGTTAAAAAAGCCGTTGGAGATAAATTCACTTATGATGTAGCGGCACGCCCTGGAAAATACACTATGCAGCAAGGAACAGATATCTATATGTTCAAAAAAGCCACAGGAATGCAAAAGAGCGCAGCATTTAAATACATGCAATTTTTAACTTCTAAGTCTGCTCAACTTGACTGGGCTAATGCAACTGGGTATATTCCAGTTAATAATGCTGTTGTAACGTCTAAAGAATATAAAGAAAATACCAAGACCAAGTTGCCTGCTAAGCTTGAAGGTGCAATGAAATATTTATACAGTGTTCCTGTAGCTAAAAATTCAAATGCAGCTTATAGTCAGTTAGATCCAATCATGGCTAAGATTCTGTATGCAGCTAAGAATGGTCAAAATGTTAATAATCAAATTAAAGCTGGTAAAGCAAAATTTGATGCAACATGGAAACAATAATTTAGTTGATTTTAAAATTAAAGAAGGTCGAAACTTCGATGGCGAAGTTTCGACCTTTTTTGTAATTATTTAATTCTAAGATTTAACATCAAACCGATAAAGAAACCAACCGCTTCAGTAATAAACAATACTTGCGTATTTTGAACAACTTTAGGAAATGATTTTGGCTTCGTCTGAATTTTCCAAAGAAAGCGCATATTTTTATAGATTGTTGGAATACAAATCAAGATTAAAGCGACGCTCCACGGAAGTACTCCAATCCAAATTGCCCAACCTGTTAAAAAGAATCCCAGTAAGTAGTTAAATACAAACAAGTAAAGACCACCCTTAATTCCAATATAAGAAACTAAAGTATGTCTTCCATTTGCGATATCTGCATCATGATCACACAGGTTGTTTCCTAGCATTAGTGTGAAATTGCAAATTTCTGGAATACCAGCAGCTAAGATAATTGGCCAAACAAAATTCCAATTGAAAGCTACATAGGGATAAACGTTAATATAGACCATAATTAGAAAAATTCCAAATCCCATTGCAAAACAAGCAGCTATTTCTCCAAAAGGTCCAGCAGAAATTGTATGTGAGCCTGTGGAATAGGAGATAGCAATTGCGTAACAAATAATTCCAATAATCCAAATATAGATATTAGTTTGAAATCCAATCAGAATAGCGCAAACAGCTGAAATGATGAATAATACCCAAACAAAAGCTAAAACGTGTTTAGGATTAAGGTGATACTTACCAATGGGATTCTTCTTATGATCGCCAGTTTTGGCAGCTTTTTCACGTTTATAATCCCAATAGCCATCATTCACGTTCATAAAAATTTGTAGAACAATCGTGGCAATACACATTTCAATTGTAGGAAAAATTCTGAAAAACTGAAAATTATATTCTGTATACATCATCCCTAATAATACGGGAATAATTGAATTAAATAGGGTACGTGGTTCAATTAATTCATAGTAGCCTTGCTTTACTTCAGCAGACATAGTAAACTTCTTTCTATTTTTTAGATTAGTCCTTGATCCATTAAATAAAGTTGGTGGAAATGTTCATTATGTTTAAAGAGATCATGTGGATTTCCTTGCATGGTAACTTTTCCATCTTTAAAGAAGAGAACTTCGTTCATATATTTTACACCTTGCAAGTGATGAGTTACCCAAACTACTGTTTTTTCTTTTAAAACATCAAATACTAAATTTAATAGTTTTTGTTCTGTGATTGGATCTAAACCAACTGTCGGCTCATCTAAGAGGACAATTGGGGTATCTTGTAAAAGTACACGCGCAAGGGCTAAACGTTCCTTCTGACCGCCTGAAAAGCGAGCACCAGCTTCTGCAACTTCTGTATCTAATTTTTTAGGAAGCGAATTAATGAAGTCAGCTAGCTGGACTTTTTCTAAAATTTCCATCATTTGATCAGCAGTAGCATCAGGATTAGCCATTCTTAGATTTTTGTAAATAGTGGTATTAAACAAAAATGGTTCCTGGTTTAGAACTGAAAATAACTTAGAACGTTCTTTTTGCAGAGCTAAAACATTAACCTTATCCAAAGTGACGGTACCTTTATTAGGTTTCAAATCTCCTAAGATTAACTGTAAGATAGTACTTTTTCCAGCTCCAGATGGTCCAATTAGAGCAGCTTTTTGACCTCTTTTTAGGGTAAGAGAGAAATCTTGAATGATTGGATGATCCTCTCCAGGATAAGTAAATGAGATATCAGTAACCTTTAAAGTTCCCGCAAAAACAGGATCAACATATTCTTGCTGAGGTAAATGATTTTCAGGTACTGTTAATTCATTTAAATGCTTCACTGAATCGCTATATGTATGCCATTCTTCGATACCTTGTCCAACAGGAATAAAGGCATCTGATAAAGGAAATAAAGCTAAAACAACAGCGCCAACGTAATTAGCAGCTTCTTGATTATAAGTAAGATTTTTATTAGTGAAATAAAGAATAGCGACAGCCATTAAACCAAAGATACATTCAAGAACAAAATCTCTCGCCCAATCAAATTTTCCAGATTTTTTTTCATGCTTACTTAGAGATTTCAAAGTAGTCTTGGTCTGATTGAAAAAGGCATCTCTTCGTCCAGAAATTTTCCAATCGCCAGCTCCTAAAACTTGATCAGTAAATTCTGTATAAAGCTGTGCTTTTTCTGCCTTCTCTTTACCACGTACAGGAGCTTGTTTTAAGAGTGAAAAGAAAGGAACAAGAACAAGTTCCATAATCAATAGAGTCGCAATAATACCAGCTAAGGGCCAGGAGAATAAGCCAAGCAAAATTACAACAATAAAGCCTACGATGTAACTTAGAATTGCTGGAAAAATAGTTCTTAAATAAAGATTTTGCAAATGACCAATATCGTCAGTCAGAAGCGAAAGAATGCTTCCTGTTTGAAAAGTCGAACCGACGGCGGAAGTATTCTTTTCGGCAATATAAAAAAGTTGACGTCTCAAAGAACTAGTAACACGCAAAATCCAGTTGTGAGAAACTAAACGCTCTAAATATCTAAATAGCGGTCTTCCAATTCCGACAGCACGCATTAAGACAATAGGAACATAAATCATTAAGATGTTTTCTGGATGCGTTGCAGCTTTATCAATTGTATAACCAGCGTAAAACATTAAGGCGCCGCCACAGAAGAACATAACAACGCCAAGAAAAATTGCTAAAAGAAAGTTCCATTTATATTTTGCTAGATAGGGTTTAACCCAATGTTCATGTTTCCAAGAAAATTTTTTATTCATCATAATAGATCTTCTTTCAATGGTTGAGTGAGTTTCTTGAATAAGGTTCCATTTTTAGCTAAGTCGTTAGGAGTACCTTGTTCGACAATCTCTCCATTCTCAATGACCAGACACCAATCCATATCATTTAGCCAGTGCAAACGATGGGTAGTAAAGAAGACTAAATGATTTTCCATCAATTTTTTCATTGGTTCTTTTAACTCGTATTCAGTTTCAATATCAAGATGAGCGGTCGGTTCGTCGAAGAATAATATCTTTCGGTCTTTAGCTAAGAATGCACGAGCTAAGGCAATACGTTGCTTTTGGCCGCCAGAAATGCCACGTCCATTTTCGCCAATTTTAGTATTCAAACCATCTTTTAAGCTGGCCACGAAGTTGTCTAAGTCAGTTGCCTTTAAAGCTGCATCAATCTCTTCCTGGCTGGCATTTGGGTTATAGAAAGTTAGATTGTCTTTGATACTAGCAGCGAACATGTAAGGATCTTGGGGAATGTAAGTAATTTGATTTTGCCAATTCTTTTGATTAAGTTGAGCAAGAGTTTGTCCATTGATAGTGAAGTTATCGTCTTTAAGGTGCGGAGTAAGAAAACCAGCTAAGATTCGCATTAAAGTTGTCTTGCCAGCTCCAGTTGGCCCGATAATGCCAACTTTTTGAAAACCAGTAAGGTTCAAATTGATATTACGTAATTCATCAGCGGTATGTTGGCTTGTTTTATGCATCGTTTTCTTTTTTACGACGCCGCTCATTTTAGCATTTTTATTAACAGTGAACTTACTTTGATCAACATGACTGTAGTTAAAAGAAAGATTCTTAGCTACTAAAGTGCTATCGTTGTTCCACGTGAAACTGGACAACTGATCCTCTTGCGGTGTAGTAGGAAAAGCTAAAATATCGAAAATTTGTCCAAGCGCGTTTTTACCGTTCAATGTTGCATGAAAGTCATTACCAAAATCACGAATAGGTAAAAAATATTCGGGTGATAAGATCAAAATAACTAGCGAAGGATAGAGAACTAAATTGCCGTTGATTAAGCCAATTCCAAGAAACATGGCAATCATCGCAATTGACAAAGTTGTAAAGAAATCAAGTGTAAAAGTAGACAAGATAGCCACTCTTAAAACTCCCATTGTTTTTTTACGATAGTTTTCGCTGTTCTTGTAAACAATATTGCCATATCTTCTAGCAAGTCCTAAAACTTTTAAGGTGCTTAAGCCTCGTAAAGCATCGACAAAGTGGTTTTGCAATTTAATATATCCAGCATATTGTTTACTAGCTTTACTTTGAGCAGCAGTTCCTAAAATAATCATGAATAGGATTAGTAAGGGGAAAACTAACAACAAAATCCACGCAGAAAGGGCATTTAAAGTAAAAATATAAATCAAAATAATCCAAGGAACAATTGCAAGTGCGATTAATTTTGGAAAAATTAGCGATAGATAATTAGAAATTTCATCCATCCCATCTAATAGCGTTGAGACTAAGTTTCCTGTTCCAATTCTTGAAACTAATGCAATCCCGCCATCGTAGGTTTTATTAAGCAATTCTTCTCGTAAAAGGGCAGTAATTTGATTTGCGTACCGGTTCATATACCATTTCTGAAACCAATTAATTCCCTGCCTTAATAAATAAAAAATCAAAAAAATTAGAACATCTTCTGCAATATAGGCAAAAGATTGGCGTTTCCAAGAGCCGACAATTGCTCGAGCAAGAAAAATACCTTGCCCTAAAATAGCAAATGCTTGCAAGAACATTAGTCCTGCAAGCATTGCGAGCATGATTTTGGCTTTTGGTAATTTGAAAAGTCGTTTATCAATCATTTTTATTCCTGTTCTAGATTAGCGTTTTGATTTACTTTGATCCGGTGTCTAAATACTACGTATGACCAGATAATATAAGCTAAAGCAATTGGTAATAAAATAAGAGCAACTACTGTCATTACTTCGAGTGTTAACTTCGAGTTAGCAGCATTCTTAATTAAAAGTGAGTGTGCTGGATCAGTGGCAATTAAGACGCGAGGGAAGAGTCCGTTGAATAAAAGACCAACAACAGCTACTAAAGTTAGGCCGCTGGTTACAAAGGCTGCTCCTTGCTTATTTTTAATTAAGGCAATATCTGACCAAGCAGTTAGAACAACAATCAGTAAAGTAATAATTGTTGAAGAAATTGGTCTTAGCTTAAAGAAATCAGTCTGGAAAAAGACCAACAAGGCAAAGACAATTTCTCCTAAATAAGCTACTAGATAAAGCTTTTCGTTTAAGTTAGCAGCACGTTTACTTAGCTCTGGATCATCAATTCTCAATCTTAAGAAATTAATTCCATGAATTAAACAAAGAAGAACACCTGCAACACCTGCAACGACAGATAAAGGATTAACAATATTCCAAAAACTTAAACTCATATTTCCTTGAGCATCGATTGGAACACCTTGAATTAAGCTACCAAACATCATTGTAAGGAAGAATGGTGCTAACAAACTCCCCCAAAACAAAGCACTGGTCCAGATTCTGAATCCATGCTCAGTTTCTGCATGAGCAGAAAATTCAAAGGATACTCCTCTAATAATTAGGGCAAATAAAGTAAAGAATAGTAAGATGTAATATCCACTAAACAAACTTGCATACCAGTCAGAAAATGAAGCAAACATGGCACCACCCGCTGTGATCAACCATACTTCGTTTCCATCCCAGTGTGGTCCAATCGTTTCCATCATTACATGTTTTTCTTGATCATTTTTTGCTAAAAACTGTGTTGCCATTCCTACACCATAGTCAAAACCTTCAGTAAAGTAGAAGATCATGAAAAGAAGGGCAATTAATAGGAACCAAAGCAACTGTAAAAAATCAATTCCATCGATCATTAGTATGCACCCCTTTCAAGTGCACCAGCTACACCCATATCAAGTTGACGTTTACAGTAATAGATCATTACTGCGCCAAGAGTTGAGAAGATTAGGAAGTACATAATATTTGTGAACCAGAGTTCACCAGTGGTTGTACTTGCAGAAATTGAATCTGCAATCGTGAATAGTCCATAAACAGTCCATGGGAAACGACCAAGTTCTGTAATGAACCAACCACAAGTATTGGCAATAAATGGAAGGAAGGTTGAAATACCTAAAATCCATAAGAACCAGCGCTTGTTTTCAATTGTATTCTTCTTTGGACGAGTCCAAATTAAACCTAGAATTGCAAGTAAAGCAAATAAGGCACCAAAGCCGGCCATAATTCTAAAGCTATAGAATAAGGTCTTAACTGGAACGTAATAGCTCATATCTTTGCCAAACTTTTTATCGTATTTTGCATGCAATTCCTTATTGATTTGATTCATTCCTTTAATGGAACCACTAGTACTGTGATAAGTAAGAATGGTTAAAACATCAGGAATAGAAATTGCACCTTCATTTTTATGTTCTTTAGTATTTAAATTAGCAACTATATCCCATGGAGCGTGATCGCCTGTTGTTTCATAAACGCCTTCAGTTGCAGCAAACTTCATTGGTTGTTCATGAATTTCAACTTGAGTTTGAT
>NZ_CARBVX010000034.1 GCF_948948975.1 uncultured Lactobacillus sp.
TGAAGTAGTGATAACTTTGATCATTATCTGGATTTAAGCCATAGTATTCATCTAAGTTAATACTGGTCATATCAGAGAAGTCTAAGTCGCTGTCGCACATATCGTCATATAGTGGAATTGGAGAAGAACCAGTTGCTAAACCTAAAACTTTGTCGCCATCTTCCATTCCCTTTTTAATAATTTCAAATGCCTTAGTGCCGCCTTCAATATTATCTTTAGTTACGATAATTTTCATAATATATACCTCCTCATTTATTGGTCTAGTCCATTATAAAATATAAAATTGGTCTAGTCAACTTAAACCGCTAACATTTTTAATTTTATTTTTTTCTGCGGTAAAATCTAGGTGAGGTGAGAAGAGATGGAGAAGAGTTTTCAGAAAAATAATCTATCAGGTTTAGGTATGGGAACTTGGGGAATCGGCGAAGACGCTTCAAAGAAAAAAGATGAGCTTGCTGCACTTCGCTATGGTTTAGATCATGGGATTAAAGTAATCGATACTGCGGAAATGTATGGTGAAGGGAGAAGTGAAAAACTAGTTGGCGAGGCAATTAGAGACTATGACCGAAGCAAAATCTTTTTAATCTCAAAATTTTATCCATATCATGCTTCTCCAGAATTAGAACGGCAAAGCTTAGAGAAGAGCTTAAAAAGGCTAGGAACCGATTATTTAGATTTATATTTACTCCACTGGCGCGGAGACAAGCGTTTATCTGAAACGGTTCGGGGCCTTAAAGAATTACAAAAAGAAGGATTAATTCGTCATTGGGGTGTGTCAAATTTTGATGTGACTGATTTAGAAGAACTATTTAGCGTTCCTGGCGGAAAAGATTGTTTTGCTAATGAAGATCTATACAATCTATCTGAGCGAGGGGTAGAGTACGACGTCTTACCTTGGCAAGAAAAGCACGGCGTTGGCTTTATTGGATATTCTCCATTTAATTCAGGTAAGGGTGATTCAATCAGAATTACTAATAATCTTAAGATTGTTGCTCGCGCTCACCATGTAACGCCGCATCAGGTAATGCTCGCTTGGACTTTGAGAAATGGTAATATTTTATCTATTCCAAAAGCAGGCAATGTTAAACACATGAAAGAAAATATTGCTGCTAAGGATATTAAATTGACCCCCGATGAAATAAAACTGATTGATAATGACTTTCCGCAGCCGACTGAAAAAAAGCCACTTGCAATGATATAAGGTGAAACGATGGGGAAATTATTCAGAAGCATCTCAAAAAGCTCTACCTGTATACAGGTAGAGCTTTTTACGTATTATAAATATCTCTTTACCTATATGCAGTATAGGCAAAGTAAGCTGCTTGAATAAGGGCTAAAACGGCAATTCCTAAGCGAATAACTTTAACGGGAATATGACGCATGATTCGAGGACCGAAATAACTCCCAATTAAGGCACCAATAGCCAATGGAATAGCGGAATCCCAATAAATTTTTGCAGTAAACATATAGATGATGAGGGCAACTAAGTTTGAAAGAGCACCAATAATGTTCTTCATCGCGTTAACAGTTAAAAAGTTATCCTCACTCATAGCATTCAAGATAACGAGCATCAAAACTCCACTTGCTGCTCCAAAATAACCTGCATAGATACCGGTAATCACTAGGCAAAGTAAAGATATAATCTGAAGAAGGCGGTTATTATCATCTTTTTCCAGATGAATTTCTCCACTGAATAAGATCATTAGACCAGAAAAAGCAATACAAAACGGAACAATTTTTTCAAATATTTTCCCGGGAAATTGTATTAAGAGCATACATCCTAAGGCTGATCCAACGATTGTAAAGATTGAATAGAAACTTACTTCTTTCCAATGTCCTTTTAATTCTTTCAGGGATGATGCAGTTGAACCAACTCCAGTCCAAATTAAAGCAGCATCATTGGTTGTATTAGCATATACGGGCGGAATGCCTACAGATAAAAGTACTGGGTAAGTTGCTAGAGAAGCCATGCTAGCGATTGTTGATAGGAGACCTCCTAAGATACCACCCAAAATTAAATAAATGAATAAGAAAAAAGGACTCATAAATTCACCTTTCCTTGTAGATTTAAACATTACAATGGTAGGTATTATAAGCCCCTTACGTTTAGTTAGCAAGAGGAGATAAAGTTTTAAGTTTTAAATATATATTTTTGCTACACTAAATTACTAATATTTTTATTAAATGTAACAATATTTTATTTTTAACTAAAAATATAGATTAAAAATATTTAACTTATTAAGAGAAAATTATTGACACATATATTAAATAGATCTAGTATTTTAAGCATAGAAAGCGATTACATTTAATGTAGTAGACAACTTTTTATATATTTAAATGAAACATTTTTACATTTATATAAGGAGATTCATCATGTCAAAGGATAAGTATCAAATTCTAAGCGATGAAATCTACCAAGAAATTGGTGGCATAAGTAATGTTGAATCATTGATCCATTGTATGACAAGACTCAGAATTAAAATCAGAGATATGTCTAAAGTAAATATGGAGAAATTGAAAAAGATAAATGGTGTATTAGGAGTAGTTGAAGCTGATACACTGGAAATTGTTTTAGGACCAGGCGTTAATACTAAGGTTGCAACGATAATGAATAATGAGGCTGGTGTAAAGGAAGGAGAAACTTTTCCTGAAACAAGCTCATATCAATCTAATAAAAGCGAAGTTGAAAAGAAAGCTGCTGAAGTTCATGCAGCTCATAAAGCTTCTCTAAAAAAGACTTGGTGGCGTTCAGCTCTTCAACATATTTCGGCAATTTTTGTGCCATTAATACCTGCATTTGTAGGTGCTGGACTAATTTCTGGTGTTGCGGGAATTCTGAGAAACTTGTTAACTGCTAAAGTATTGCCGATGTCCTGGAATCTTGGCGTAACAGTATTAGCAATGATTTCTAGTGCCTTATTCGCATATTTGAATATTTATGTAGGTATTAATACAGCAAAAGAATTTGGGGCTACTCCAGGCTTGGGTGGCATTATCGGTGGTGTTGTTTACTTACCTGGTATTGTTGCTCCAGTAACCATTCCTAATATTTTTGATGGAAAACCTTTAGCTGCTGGTCAAGGCGGTATCATCGGTGTTTTATTGGGAGTTTGGCTCTTATCTTATGTTGAAAAATTCTTCCATAAGCATATTGCTGACTCTGTAGACATTATTTTTACACCATTTTTGACAATACTAATAATGGGATTGTTTACAATTTTTGTAATTATGCCCTTGGCAGGATGGTTCTCTAATTCCCTTGTAGGTGGAATTAATTGGGTACTAAAAGTTGGTGGACCAATCTCAGGATTTATTTTAGGATTATTCTTCCTTCCTATGGTAATGCTAGGGTTACACCAAATTTTAACTCCTATCCATCTAGAAATGATTCAAAAACTTGGATTTACCCCACTTCTTCCTATCTTAGCTATGGCCGGAGGTGGCCAAGTAGGAGCTGCAATTGCTTTATGGGTAAAGTGTCGTAAAAATAAACAATTGGTCAATATGATTAAAGGTGCCTTACCAGTTGGTATCTTAGGTGTCGGAGAGCCATTAATCTATGGGGTTACGTTACCATTAGGACGTCCATTTATTACTGCTTGTGTTGGTGGTGGTATTGGTGGTGCTGTGGTTGCTGCTTTCGGTCAAGTTGGCTCAATAGCTATCGGACCATCAGGTGTAGCCTTGATCCCATTAATTGCTCATAACATGTGGTGGGCTTATGTATTAGGCTTATTAGCTTCTTATATTGGTGGTTTTATTGCTACTTACTTCTGGGGTGTTCCTAAAGAAGCAATGCTTCCTGCAGATGAGGCTGATGCTGAAGTTAAAGAACGAAGAGAAGCTGAGGAGCAAGCATATAATTTGAATATGTCTGCTTCAGATGAAAATGAGAGAAAAGACAGCGTTAAATTAACAACACAAGAAATTGTTGCTCCAGTAGATGGACAAATTGAAGAGCTAGATGAAGTTGAAGACCAAGTGTTTTCACAAAAAATGCTTGGAGAAGGATTTGCTATTATTCCAAAAGATGGGAAAATTGTTGCTCCTGTTGATGGGAAGGTAGTTAGTGTAATGTCTACAAAACATGCCGTAACTTTAAAATCTACTAAAGGAAATTTAGAGGTTTTATTACATATGGGCTTGGATACTGTAGAACTAAAAGGACGTCCTTTTGATATCAAAGTGAAAGAAAATGACATAGTAAAAGCTGGACAAACTATTGCACAAATGGATATTGGAAAAATAAAAGAAGCTGGAAAAGATCCAGTAGTAATTATGACTATTACTAACATGGATGATGTTGCTAATTGTAAGTTAATTGCTACCGGTGAAGTTAAGGCAGATACGCCTGTATTAAAGATAACTAGTAAGTGAGGATAAAAATGGATATTAAAGATTTAACGACAGAAAAACGAAATCCAAACTCTCTGCATATTGACAGTGCTACTCCTCTTGAAATAGTTAAAATAATAAACCAAGAAGATAAAAAAATTGCAGATGCTGTTGGAACTCAAGATAAAGAAATTGCGAAGGCTATTGAATATGCAGCAAAAAGATATAGAGAAGGCGGGAGATTAATTTATGTTGGAGCAGGAACTAGCGGAAGACTTGGGATATTAGATGCCGTTGAACTAGTTCCCACTTATAGAATTAATCCTGACAGAGCAATTGGATTAATTGCTGGCGGACAAAGCGCTATGTTCCGAGCTGTAGAAGGCGCCGAGGATGATCCAAAACTAGGAGAAAAAGACTTAAAGGATCTTGATTTAACCGAAAAAGATATTGTAATTGGACTTGCAGCTAGTGGCCGTACACCTTATGTAATAGGATGTTTGAAATATGCAAATCAGGTAAAAGCTCTTACTATTTCAATAGCATGTGTAGAAAAATCAGAAATTGGAAAATATGCTGATATAGCAATTGAAGCGGTAGTAGGGCCAGAAGTAATAACTGGCTCAACAAGAATGAAGGCTGGTACAGCTCAAAAAATGATTCTGAATATGATATCAACAGGCGTTATGATCAAACAGGGGAAGGTTTATGAAAACGTAATGGTAGATGTTATGCCAACAAATTCTAAGCTAGTAGATCGAGCATGTAGAATTATAGAAGTTGCGACAGGAGTTTCAGAGTCAGTAGCAAGCGATACATTAGAAAAAGCAGATATGAACGTTGCAGTTGCTATCACTATGTTGAAAACGGGTGTTGATAAAGAAAAAGCAATGGATATTTTGAAAGAATGTAACGGCAATATTAGTTCGGTAGTTAATAATTATTAAAGAAGGAGGTCAAAAAGTAATATGCTTTTTGGCCTTCTTTTGGAAAGAGTGAATAAATGTTAGGATTTTCTGTATATTTAAATAAAAAAATTGATGCTGATACTCGAGAATATATTAGGAAAATGAAGGATAGTGGCTTTGAAGGAATCTTTACGTCGATTCATATTCCCGAAGAAGATATAACTAGTTATAGACAAAATCTACAAGAATTAGGGAAAATAGCAAAAGAGCAGAATCTTCGTGTAATGGTTGATATTGATCAAAGTAGTTTGAAAAAATTGAAAATATCAATGGATACAATTCCTAACTTGAAGAAAGCCGGTATAACTGGTTTGCGAATAGACGATAAATTGCCAATTAAAAAAATTGCTGAGCTGTCTAACTTAATAGAAATTGGGATAAATGCTAGTACTTTTAGCGAAGAAGAGTTAAAGGAATTGCTTTTGTTAAATGTAAAACGAAAAAATGTACAAGCATGGTTTAATTTTTATCCTTCTCCCGACACAGGAATTAGTCAGAAATTTTTAGAGCAACAAGTTCGTATGTTTAAAAAACATGGTTTTACTACTCAGGCATTTTTTGCAGGGGATGAAAATTTAAGAGGTCCTTTATACGAGGGACTGCCAACTCTTGAAAAGCAGCGGTATTATAGTCCATTAGCTAGTATTTTAGAATTACAAAATATGGGAGTAGATTTAGTTTATGTTGGGGATGGAGGAATTAGTAAAGATTCGTTAAAGCAAATAGATACTTATAAAAATAAAAAACAAATATTGCTCCATACAAAAAAGTACGAAAATGGAGATAAGGATTTATATGATTATGTATTAGGAAAACATAATCAGCGGCCTGATCCAGCTGAATATGTAGTAAGATGTGAAGATTCGCGCTTACATCCGATACCAGTAATTAAGAAAAATAATACTGGTAAAAGGTATATTGGAGATATTACAATCAATAATGATAAGTACCAACGGTATATGGGAGAAATTCAAATACTTAAGGTAAATTTACCAGCTAGTGAAAAAGTAAATGTAATAGGAAAAATTATAGAAAAAGATATCCCTTTAATTAATTTGATAAAGCCTAGCCAGGAATTTATCTTGCTTCGTATCATGAAGGAGTAAAAATGGCAGATATTTTAAATATCATTCATTCTAAGAAGGCTCAGATGCCAAAAAAAGAACAATTTTTAGCGGAATATATAAGTAGTAACATTAAAACAGTTATAAAGTCTTCTATTCAAAAATTATCTAAAGATACTGGTATTAGTACAGCAACGATTGTTCGATTCTGCCAAGAAATTGGGGTTGATGGATTTAGTGAATTAAAACTAGAACTTGCGGCACTTCAGTTACCAAGAGAATCTGCGGAATATGATGAAATAGATATTGGAGAAAATGTTTCATCAATAAAAGATAAAATGGCCACAAGGTTTAAATCCGTAATAGACATAACCAAAAGTGGAATCGATGAAAAAATAATTTTTAAACTAGTAAAAGAAATTAATCAGGCTTCACGGATTTTAGCATATGGTGTTGGAGCATCAGGACTAGTGGCTAATGATATATACCAGAAATTTCTTCGTTTAGGAAAAGCAATAACGTATACCACTGATTTTCACATTGCGGCAACACAAATTGGAAATTTTAGCCCTGATGATATTTTGATCTTAATCAGTAATCAAGGAATGACAACTGAAATTGGTGATCTTTTAGAAGTAGGAAAATCAGTCGGAATAAAAACTGTATTGTTAACTGCCCAGCCTAGGACTGCACTTGCTAAGAAGGCAGATATTGTGTTGCTTACACAAGATATTGGAGAACCAAAAATTAGATCTGGGGCTACTACATCAATGATAAGTCAACTCTTTGTGGTAGATGTTTTGGTTTTTGCTTATATTTCACGTTTTTCAGATAAGATTTTTAAAAACTTAAAACGTTCAAATAAAGCAACACTAATTCATAAAAATAATAAGAGAATCAAATAATATAAACATTCACAGCCAATATTTTGACAACTTATAGTACTAAAAAAGGAGGGGTAAATAACTATGATATGAACCCAAAAATTAGGACATATTATTAAACTGTTTGATTTAAAACCA
>NZ_CARBVX010000035.1 GCF_948948975.1 uncultured Lactobacillus sp.
TGGTTTTAAATCAAACAGTTTAATAATATGTCCTAATTTTTGGGTTCATATCATAAGATACTTACCTAAGTTTCCTTTTTTGCCCCTGCCAAGGAAGTCTATTATATAATATTTCCGAGAAAGTGAGGAAGAAAAATTGGATAATATGCTTGTATATGCTGCAAAAGAGAAGCGAAATTTTAATGAATTTCCCTTAAACGAAGTAGATAGCATGATTTTTTCTCAATTAGCGTATTGTAATTTTGATACTCTTCCTCAGCATCATAGTTTACAAAATTTGGCTTCTGATGAAGAGATTAAGACTTTAACTCAGGGAAATCTTGGTGGAAAGAATACTAAAAAGTTAATCAAGATTATGCTACAAAACCCCCGCTTTAAAAAACTATGTTGGCGCAATGTGGTTAGTAAAGTAGATACAAAAACACAAATGCAATTTAATGCTGTCACATTTTGTATTGCAGAAGATCAATACTATATTGCATATCGGGGAACAACGGCTACTACCATCGGTTGGAAAGAAAATTTTAATATGTCTTTTAATGATTGGGTACCAGCCCATTATTTTGCTCGTTCTTATTATCGAAAAATCAAAAATTTGTTTTCAGGAAAATTTTATCTTGGTGGGCATTCAAAGGGCGGAAATTTAGCTTTTGCCGTTGCATTGAACCTAAAAGAATCCGACCTGTCACATATTGCTAGAATCGACTGTTTTGATGGACCAGGTTTTCATAATCAAGAACGATTAAAGAATAGATTCTTAAAATTAAAGGGTAAGATTCATAAATATATTCCGCAAGGCTCATTGATTGGGATATTACAAGATGATCTGATTGGAGAAAAAGATTATTGTACTGTTGTGGCAGCTTCTGGAAATAGTTTGCTCCAGCATGATATGTTTACTTGGCACGTTATTGATGATCGATTTGCAACCGTAAAGCAATTAGATAGCACATCTGAAGTTTCATGGAAGGCAATTGCTGAATGGCTAAAAAATACAAACGATACGGAAAGAAAAGATTTTATTGAAATGCTATATCTAACGGTGAGTGACACTAATCAAATTTATTTCAGGAAACTGTTAACGCCTAAGACGACATATAAATTAGCTACTCGTTTGATAAAAAATAGTTCTACCCAAAAGAATGTTTGGGAACCAATAATAAGAAAACTTTTTAAAGCCTATGTGAATTCAGGAACAGCAGCTTTTAGTGAACAAAGAAAAAATCAATTATCAAACTTTAAAAGAATTTTAGATGAACAACGCAATAAATAGGTTAAGTTATAAAAATCTATCTTGACTTAAAAACTACCGGCTTACCTAGAAAAAGAGTAAAATAACGATTGAAAGAGGTGGACAAAATTGAAAAAAGATACATATATGACTTTATTAGGATTCCGTGATACTTGTTACAATGATTTCAATTTTGATATTGATGAGAAAGATTTTTATTTAGGAACTGATACCTATAAAAAAATTGACAAGATATTAAAGGATGCACAGAATGAACAATTATTAGTTCAGTTTGAAGAGGGTACTCATCTTTATCAAGATTATGATCCAGAATACTTGAGCGTAGCACAAAAGAGAGAAATTCAACATGATATTAATGCAGCCCGTAACTTTTTGGATAATTACGACGGGGATGTGGACGATAAGCATGATAACTATGCAGCTTACTTAGATGATAATTCTTTGAGTTATTCTTTTGGTCCAGATAGTAATTTAGATGAAGTACAAAATAATTTAAATGATATTGAAACCAATGGTGTAATCATCTGGCAAAGACGAAAAAATGAATATATTTTATTACCACATACTATTCATAGCCTTGAAAGAATTAAAAAACAGATTGCATCAAGTAAACGTGTTGATGATAAAAAATTGCGTTATGCAATGGAGCGTTTATTTAACAATATAACTGATTTTCTTAAGCCATTTAGTGATAGTGAATTAGGAAAATACGAAAATACAATTTCACAAGAGCTTAGAGATAATTTAGAACATTATGCTTTAAGTGTTCAAACTGATGCACGTGAAGTAGCTGCAGATAAATTAACTAAATATGCAGTACAACTTGCAGAGAAAGAAAATAATGACAGTATTTAAAGTAAAGCTCATCGATTGGATGAGCTTTTTTTGGATAGGATAAAATGAAGTTTATTTCACATAGGTTAATATCTAGAGTAATAAAAAAGAGAAAAAGTTCTACACATAAAGGAAATTATGGTCGTTTACTCCTAATTGGAGGTAGTAAAAAATATGGTGGAGCACTGATTATGGCAGCAGAAGGCGCATTAAACAGTGGTGCAGGTTTAGTGACAGTTGCTACAGACCAAGTCAATATTGCTGCTCTCCATACTCGAGATCCAGAGATTATGGCTCTTAATTGGGATGAAAGCATAGAGTTAAAAAAATCAATTAAAAGCTCTGATGTAGTAGTTTGTGGAATGGGGCTTGGATTAGATGAGAAAGCACAACAAATATTGGCCTTGGTTAGAGATAACATCACCCTAAAACAAACATTAATTCTAGATGCTAGTGCACTGGATTTAATTGGTCAGCAAAAAGACTTACTACCATTAAATTCAAAAATTTTGATTTTTACTCCTCATCAAATGGAATGGCAGCGATTAAGTAGAATAAAAATTTCTGATCAAAGTGATGAACTAAATCAGGCAGCTTTGGATAAATTAGTTAAAAATAAGAATGCGATTTTAGTTTTGAAATCTAATCATACTAAAGTCTATGATCAAGTAGGGAATATTTATTTAAATCCTTTTGGTAATCCAGGAATGGCTATTGGCGGAATGGGAGATACATTAGCTGGAATTATCGGGGGCTTTTGTGGTCAATTTCCGCCTACGTTAGAAACAGTAGCGGCTGCTGTGGGGATTCATTCTTTAGTTGCTGATAAAATTGCAGAGAATCAATATATTGTACGACCAACTCAGTTATCAGCTCATCTTCCAAAATTAATGAAACGATATGAAAAATGAGTAAGTAAAGGCGAAATAAATTAAATTGCATAAAGAGAATTTAGGTGACCGAATGAGACATGCAAAGAAGAAACCTAAGAAAAAGTATTTATGGTTAATTATATTTGTAATAGTAGCTATTTGTTTTTTGGTATGGAAAAACAATTTTAGTTCAAATAGAATGCCATCGAATTATCATGCTGACCAAGTAGATTTAAACGTTAAAGCTGCAGTAGCAATTAATGCAAAAGATGGAGCAACCATTTACGCTAAAAATGCTAATCAAAGCTTGCCGATTGCCTCAATGACCAAACTCTTAACTGTCTATTTAGTTTTACAAGCAATTAAAGAGAAAAAAATATCTTGGGATACAACCGTTACCCCAACTCAAGAAATAGTAGATTTAGGCTCAAATCAAGATTATGCAAGTGTTCCACTTAGGCTAGGGCAAAAATATACAGTAAGAGAGCTCTATGATGCAGCCTTAGTAAAGTCGGCAAATAATGCAGCTCGTTTACTTGCGATTGCAGTTAGTGGAAGTGAGACAAATTTTCTAAATCAAATGCGCCAGCAAGCTCGAAAATGGAAGCTCAATAATGCTAAATTTGTAACTGTTGATGGCTTACCGGAGAAAAGAAAAAATTTTTTAGGGATGACGACAACAGTTGAAAATAAGATGAGCGCTAATGACATGGCAATTGTAGCGAGAAAATTAATAACTGATTATCCTGAAATTTTAAATACTACGAAACTATCTAGAGCATATTTTCAAAATACACTTATGACTAATAGTAATAAAATGCTAGATGGTCTCTCATACTATGATTCGACATTTCCTGTGGATGGTTTAAAGACGGGTACTACTGATGGTGCGGGTTCGTGTTTCACTTGTACAGCAGATAAAAATGGAAAAAGAGTAATTACAGTGATTTTAGGTGCTGAAAATGATAATGGACGGTTTGTGGAGACCAAAAAGTTATTAAGTTATTGTTTTAATTAAAATTTTACTATGCGTTCGATTTAATATTGCACTTTCCCTAAGTTTGCTGATATAATCTTCATGACAAAAGGTTAAAAGTAGTAGTATTGCATTTGTTTTCAGCGAGTCTATGGTTGGTGGGAGTTAGACAATAGAGCAATATGAAGGCGTGTTTAACTTTAACTTTAAAATCAATTAATAAGCGGATACTTTGTATCAAGTAGAGTGGTACCGCGGGAACTTTCTCGTCTCTTTCTAGTTTACTAGGAAGAGACTTTTTTTATGCAAGAGGTGTTATGAGTGGATTTTAAACAAAAAGTCGTTGATTTAGTTAGTGAACAGGTAGATTTACCTAAAGAAAAAATTTCTATGTTAATTGAAAGACCAAAGAATCCTAAGATGGGTGATTATGCTTTTCCAGCATTTGCTTTGGCTAAAATTGAACATAAAAATCCTGCTTTAATTGCTAAGGATATTGCAGAACAAATTAGTGATGATAATTTCACTAGTATTCAAGCAGTTGGACCATATGTAAACTTTGCAATTGATCATGCTAAATTAGTCAATGCAACTTTAAATGATGTTCTAACTGAAAAAGAACATTTTGGTGATCAGAAGCTTGGTGAAGGAAATGTTCCAATTGACATGTCTTCTCCTAATATTGCTAAGCCAATGTCAATGGGACACTTACGTTCCACAGTAATTGGTAATTCAATTGCTAAGACTTTAGAAAAAGTTGGATATACTCCAATTAAAATTAATTATCTTGGAGATTATGGTACTCAATTTGGTAAATTAATTACTGCTTATCGTTTATGGGGTAATGAGGAAGATGTTAAGAAAGATCCAATTACAAATCTTTTCCATTACTATGTTAAGTTCCATGAAGAAGCCGAAAAAGATCCTAAGTTAGAAGATGAGGGACGGGCTGCCTTTAAGAAACTAGAAAACGGTGATGAAGAAGAAATCAAATTATGGAAATGGTTCCGTGAAGTTTCCTTACAAGAATTTAACCGTATCTATAAAGAATTAGGAGTAACTTTTGATTCATATAATGGAGAAGCATTTTTCAATGATAAGATGCAGCCAGTGGTTGATGAATTAAGAGAAAAGGGCTTACTTGAAGAATCTCGTGGAGCTCAAGTTGTTAACTTGGGAGAAGATGAAAACCCAGCTTTAATCTTAAAATCTGATGGCTCTAGCCTTTATATGACTCGTGATTTGGCTGCTGCCTTATATCGTAAAAAAGAATATGACTTTGTTATGTCATTATATGTTGCTGGTGGCGAACAAACTGGTCACTTTAAGCAATTAAAACAAGTTTTGAAGAAAATGGGTTATGACTGGTCAGATAACATTCACCACATTCCATTTGGTTTGATTACTCAAGGTGGAAAGAAATTATCTACTCGAAAAGGAAACGTTGTTTTCTTAGATCAAGTCTTAAGGGATGCAGTTTCTTTAGCAGAACAACAAATTGAAGAAAAGAATCCAAATCTATCTAATAAGAAGCAAGTTGCTCATGATGTTGGTGTGGGCGCCGTTGTATTCCATGACTTAAAGAATGATAGAATGGATAACTTTGATTTTGACTTAGAAGAAGTTGTTCGTTTTGAAGGAGATACTGGTCCATACGTTCAATACACTAATGCTAGAGCTCAAAGTATTTTACGTAAGGCTAATAAAGAAATCTCAATGGATAATTTAAGCTTAAATGATGATTGGTCCTTTGCAGTTGCAAAAGCATTAGCTGATTTCCCTGCTATTGTAGAAAAAGCTTCAGAGAAATTTGAACCATCAATTATTGCAAAATATGCTTTGGATTTAAGTAAGAAATTTAATAAGTATTATGCAAATGTTAGAATTTTAGATGAAGATGATCAACTTAATGCTCGTCTTGCATTAGTTCAAGCAACTTCAATTGTTTTAACAGAATCTTTAAGACTTTTGGGTGTAAATGCACCTAAAGAAATGTAATATTTCTTTAAATAAAAATATTCACTGAATTTTTTTGAGCTAAAGTATGTTAATTTTTGCACTAATGGGTTAAACTAGTGATGTGTTAAAAATTTAGGAGGTATTTTTTTAATGGCTTATTTAGTAAATGGTAATGACATTTTCAAAGCTGCTCGTGAAAACCACTACGCTGTAGGTGCATACAACACTAACAACCTTGAATGGACTCGCGCACTTTTAAGAGGTGCTAAGGAAACTAGAACTCCTTTATTGATTCAAGTTTCTACTGGTGCTGCTAAGTACATGGGTGGTTACAAGACTGTTAAGGACTTAGTTCTTAACGAAATGGACAACATGGATATCGATGTTCCAGTTATTTTAAACTTGGACCACGGTGACTTTGAATCAGCTAAGGAATGTATTGCACTTGGTTACTCATCAGTTATGTTTGATGGTCACAACTTACCAACTGACGAAAACTTAGCAAAGACTAAGGAGATCGTTAAGTTAGCTCACGAAAGAGGTATCTCTGTTGAAGCTGAAATCGGTAAGATTGGTGAAAACCAAGGTGCCGATGGTGGTGAATTAGCATCAGTTGAAGACGCTAAGACTTTCGTTGCTGCTGGTGTTGACAAGCTTGCTTGTGGTATTGGTAACATCCACGGTGTTTACCCAGAAGGTTGGACTGGCTTAAACTTCGATCGTTTGAAGGAAATTGCAGAAGCAGTTCCAAACGAACCACTTGTTCTTCACGGTGGTTCAGGAATTCCTCAAGATCAAATCGAAAAGGCAATTCAATTAGGTATTGCTAAGATTAACATCAACACTGAATTCCAATTAGCATTCCAAGCTGCAACTCGTAAGTACATCGAAGACAAGATGGACTTGGACAAGGGCAACAAGGGTTACGATCCACGTAAGCTTTTGAGAGCTGGTACTGACGCAATTACTGATTCTATGAAAGAAATGATTTCATGGATGGGTACTGCACCAATCGACTCAAAGGAATCATCAGTTCAATTTGATGAAGCTTCATTAAACGAAGAATAATCAA
>NZ_CARBVX010000036.1 GCF_948948975.1 uncultured Lactobacillus sp.
AGTGCGTTATGATTGACAAGGTTAACTATATTAAATAAAAAGAAAGAAGGATTCTTATGTCAGGACATTCAAAATGGCACAATATTCAAGGCCGCAAGAATGCGCAAGACGCTAAGAGAGGTAAAGTTTTCCAAAAATTATCTCGTGAAATTTATATGGCTGCAAAGAGTGGTGGTCCTGACCCTTCAGGAAATCCTACTTTACGTATGGTTATGGATAAAGCACGTGCAGCTAACATGCCTAAGACTAATATTGAACGTGCTATTAAAAAGGCTGAAGGTAATTCAGATGAACACTATGATGAAATTACTTACGAAGGTTATGCACCAGGTGGTGTTGCAGTTTTAGTTGAAGCTCTAACTGATAACAAGAACCGTACTGCTTCAGATGTTCGTGTTGCCTTTACTCGTAATGGTGGTTCTCTTGGTGCAACTGGTTCTGTTGCTTACATGTTTGACCGTAAGGGTTACCTTGTAATTGATCGTTCAACTACTGACGCTGATGAAGATCAAGTGTTGCTTGATGTTATGGATGCTGGTGGCGACGACTTGGAAACTAGTGATGATGCATTTGAAATCTACACTGATCCTAAGCAATTTACTGCTGTACGTGATGCATTGGAAAAGGCTGGCTATAAGTTAGCTAATGCAGAATTAACTATGATTCCACAAAACACCACTCCAGTTCCAGCAGATAAGAAAGAGCAATTTGCTCACTTGATTGATGCATTAGAAGATAACGATGACGTTTCTAATGTATATACTGCTGCTGCAGATGATGAATAATAATTTATCGCAAAATAGATCTAAAATATAATTTTAGATCTATTTTTTTGGACTGACCTGTAGGTCAGTCCATTTTTTTGCAACTTATTTTGAATAATAAAAAATAATTTTGATTTTTTGCGTACTAATAAATATAGAGTAAAGGAGGGATTAAGAGTGAATGAGATGTCAGAAAGAATTTTAGAAGAAGCCGTTGAAAGGCATGCTAGTGATATTTTTATCTTTCCTATTAGCAATGGATACGAGATAAAAATTCGAACTGCACTGGGTTTAAATAAAATTCAAGAGTTAAGTCGACATGGTGGAAGAGAGCTCTTAAATTATTTTAAATTTCAAGCACAGATGGATATTTCTGAACGGCGTAGACCACAGGTGGGAGCGTATCAGATCGAGTTTAAAAGAAGAAAGATATTTTTACGTTTTTCTAGTGTTGGAGAATTTGCCGGAGATGAATCTTTGGTGGTGAGGCTGATTTATGGAGAAAAGAATAATAATTATTTTCTTCCAGATCAGTTTAATTTAATTAAAAAACTTACCAATCAACGTGGGTTAATAGTTACAAGTGGTCCAACAGGATCTGGAAAAACCTCAACAATGTATGAGTTAGCACAAGCGATTGGGAAAAATAAAGTTGTAATGACTATTGAAGATCCAGTCGAAGTGTGGAATCCAGATTTCTTACAGACGCAAGTGAATTTAATTGCTGGAATTACATATCCAGATTTGTTGAAAGCAGCTTTACGGCATAGACCGGATATTTTAATTATTGGTGAAATTCGAGACCAAGAAACAGCCAAAATTAGTATTAATGCGGCCCTAAGCGGACATTTGGTTTTAGCTACTATTCATGCTAAGACGGCTTTACAAACAATATCACGTCTCGAAGGATTAGGTATTACTAAAGACGAACTGAATAATTGTTTAACAGCAGTGTCTTATCAACGGTTATTACCTATAAGAGATAAAAATGATGTTGCTTGTTTAATGGATATTGGGTATGGAGAAATGCTTCATCGAGCAATCACTAATAACGATAAACGTGGTAATTTGCATGATTGGCAGAATAATTTAAATCAATTAGTAAAACGAGGAAAGATTAGTGAAAATACTCAGCAACTTTTTGAAGAAGGATAAGTTAAATAGCGCTGATCAATTGATTTTTATTGATTATTTAAGACAGGCCTTAATTAATGGTTATTCCCTAAATGCTAGTTTGAGACTGTTACCAAAAATTTGGAGGGGTAATTCTAGTCAACTTCTTTATGTGAATCAACGAGTAGAAGAAGGAAACCAGTTAGGGGATGTACTGCAGGAAGTGGGATTTTCTAGTACTTTAGCTGCCCAAATAAATTTGGCAGTTATTGATGGAAATTTATTATCTTGCTTAGATCAAATGAGCAAACTTATTCGATTAAAGAATAAGCAATTAAAGAAGTTAAAAGGAGAATTAGCCTATCCAGCACTTTTAGTTGGAATGATGGTTACTCTGCTAATTTGTATGCAAACATTTCTAAAAACAGAAATGTCTGACAATGATTGGACTAGTAATGCAATGCTTGGTGGTCTGATACTTTTGGTTATTATGGCAGTATTTTTTATTAGTAAAACAATTAGATTACTTAATAAACAAGATTATTATGCTCTTAAAAAACTGACAAATTTACCCATGATTGGTGCTGTTTTACGGTTATATGTTCATTATCTGGTTGTGTCTGATTTAGCAGTTTTATTAATTAATGGTTTTTCACTACAAAAAATCTGTCAACTTACTGCTATGCAACCTGATAGGTCATTGCACCAAGTTATTGGGATAAAAGTAAAAAATCAATTAGAAAAGGGTATTGAAATTAAAGAAATTATTGAACAAGAATTTTTCATACCTAATAATTTAGTCATGCTTTTAGAAACTGGAACAACTAGAAAGGAAATTGGAAAGCGTGCCTTATTACTTAGTAAGACACTTTTTTATGAACTGAATCTAAAATTGAATAGCCTAATTCTCAATATCCAACCGTTATGCTTTATTTTTATTGGGATTTGTATTTTAGGGATGTATTTAAAGATATTAATGCCGATGTATCACTTAATGGAAACTATGTAGAGGAAAAGTAAAATGAAAAAATTAAAACAATTTATTATAAAAAAATAAGCAAGTAAAAGGATTTACTTTAGTAGAAATGGTAATTGTAATTGCTATCATTGCAATGCTAATTTTGCTGATTGTGCCGGGACTAAGCAAACAAAAGGATAGAGCTACGAGTAAGACTGATGAGGCTTTAAGAACAACAATTGAGACGCAAAGACAGCTGGCTGAAGATAATGGAGATGGAACTTCCTTAGAAGAACTTGTAAAGAAAGAGTATATTTCTCAAAAGCAAAAAGAAAGATATGAAAAATTACCACAAAAATGATTTTCAAAAAAATAAGAGGATTTACATTAATTGAAACAGTAGTTACATTAGCAGTGGTTTGCCTTCTAGTCTTGATGCCCACTCTTTATGTCAAGAATATCAAGGAGCAGGTGGTTTTAGATAATAGTACACGTCAAGTGAAATCTACCATTAATAAGTATTTACATCTAGCAACAGTAAAAAAGAAATCATATTTTTTGTCATATTTTGATAATAATTCTTCGATTCAAATAAAGGAGCCTCATCAGGTTTCACAAGTTTATTTAGATAAACATATTAGAGTGTACAATTTTGATAATCTTTACATTAGCAATCGTGGAACAATTTCACCACGGACTATTACTATTAAGAATGGTAAGAAAGAAAAGAAAATAAAAATACAAATGACATGGGGAAGAATGGGTGAAGAATAAAAGAATAAAGGGATTTATTTTCTGGGAAGCATGTTTAGGATTTACAATTGCTTGTTTGGGAGTAATTTTGTTAGGTTTGACTCTTAAGCAAAATAGACAAACGGAAAAACAAATTGAGAAAAGAGTAGATAAATCCTATGCTGAATATATTTTTAAACATAGTGATAAAAAAACATTATTAGTCCATGATCATATCTATCATAGGTAAAAATAATGAAAAGAATAAAAGGATTTACTTTATTAGAAGCAGTTTTTGCAATTGCCGTTACGATTTTATGTGCGCAGATACTTTTTGGACTCGTAAATACACTTAGAAAAATTAATCATCAAAAAAGCGGAATAAATGAAATTGCATATAGTTATGTACAAGTAAATAATTTTTTAAAAGAAAATGGACATGTTGAAGTAAGTACGACTGGATCAGATCCCACTAAAATTATTCTCAGAAAATTTTCTGATAAGAAGAAAAAGAAGAATGATCCACCTTACGAGACTTATGTGATTGATTTAAGCTCAAATGATACTTTAAGAATGCGGACCGATGAGGGTGGACATATGCCTTTACTTTTTAAAGTTAAAAAAATTAGATGCTCTACGTCAAAAGATTCATTTACAATCTTGATAACTGAAAAAGATGGTAGACAAAGTGAAATGTATTTTAAAACAGATTTACCAGAAAAAAAGGAAGTGAATCTAGCGAATGAGAAAGAAAAAAAGAGTTAATCGAGTAAAGGGGAGTGCTCTAGTTAGTAGTTTATTGCTTATTAATATCTGTATTACTTTTACATTAATGTACCAGCATACTTTTACTGAAAATATGGAAAGCAATCTTTCTTTAATAAATTATTTCTCTAAGTAATATGGAGTGCTTGCTAGTCTTTGCGGATACCTATAGAATATTAGAAGGAATATTAAAGAAGGAAGAAAAATGCAAAAAGTAGAAGAATTGTATCCAAAATTTCAGACAGCTATTGAGCATTTGCAAAAGGCTCTTAATGTTTCTTTTTCATCTGCATTGACGGAAACCTTTGATAATTTAGAAAACGGAAAGATCAAAGTTGAGTCAGGTGCTCCCGATAAGGAAACTGTAGCTGAATTGACTGAAGAATATCGTCAATTAGATTATGATAATTTGCCACGTGCATTGAAAGTACAGATATTTACTTTATTAGCTTTAAAGGCAATTACTCAAGATGCTAATGACTATAACTTAATGCCTACCCCCTCAGTAGTTGCTACAATAATTGCTTTGATTTGGCAAAAAATTGTTCCTACAGGTAAAAAAACTGTAGTTGATCCAGCTATTGGGACTGGAAATTTACTTTATTCAGTAATCAGACAGTTAATACAAGAAAACCACTCTCAAAATAATTACAATCTAATTGGAATCGATAATGAAGAATCTCTTTTAGACTTGGCCGATATTGGTGCTCATCTTGAAGATTTAAAAATTGATTTATACTGTCAGGATGCATTAGATCCATGGATGATTGAAAAAGCAGATGTTGTCTTAAGCGATCTGCCTGTCGGTTACTATCCATTAGATAATAATGCTCGGCGCTTTGAAAACCATGCAAAAGAGGGACATTCGTTTGCTCATACTTTATTCATTGAGCAAATTGTAAATAATCTTAAGAGAGATGGCTTTGCATTTTTAGTGGTACCACGATTACTATTTACTGGCAAAGGCTCTACTGAATTCATGACTTGGTTAGCAAAAAAGGTTAATATTCAAGCTATTGTAGATTTGCCGGATAATATGTTTTCAAGCCAAATTCAGCAAAAATCAATTTTGGTTTTCCAAAATCATGGAGATCATGCTGCAGAGCGGGAAGTGTTGGTTGCTAAATTAGATTCACTAAAAGGACCAGAATCTTTAGTAGCATTTAATATGAAGTTAAATGATTGGTATCATAAGAATAAAGATTAATTTTTATAAGCATGTGAGGTAGAGATATGAAAAAAGTTTTAGCAGTAAATTCAGGTAGTTCATCATTTAAGTACAAATTATTTTCTCTTGATAATGAAGAAGTAATTGCATCTGGTATGGCTGACCGGGTAGGATTACCAGGTTCTGTTTTTACTATGACTTTAGCTGATGGTAGTCAACATGATGAAGAAAGTGATATTGCTAACCAAGAAGAAGCTGTTCAAAAGTTACTTAGCTGGCTTAAAGAATATAAGGTTATTGATTCTTTAGCAGATATTGTTGGTGTGGGACATCGTGTAGTTGCTGGGGGAGAAGAATTTCCTGATAGTGCAATTATTACTGAAGATAATCTCTGGAAGATTTATAACATGCGTGACTATGCACCTTTACATAATCCAGCTGAAGCAGATGGTATCTATGCTTTCATGAAAGTTTTGCCCGATGTACCTGAGGTAGCTGTTTTTGATACTTCTTTCCACCAAACTCTAGATCCAGTTCAGTATTTGTATTCTGTACCGTATAAATACTATGAAAAATTTCGTGCAAGAAAATATGGTGCACATGGAACCTCTGCACGCTATGTTTCAGAACGTGCAGCGGACCTTTTAAACAAACCATTAGAAGATTTGAAAATGGCAGTGTGTCACTTAGGTAGCGGTGCATCAATTACAGCTGTAAAAGGTGGTAAATCCTTTGACACTTCTATGGGATTTAGTCCTGTAGCTGGTATAACTATGGGAACTAGAAGTGGGGATGTGGATCCATCCTTATTACAATACATTATGAAAAAGGGAAATATCTCTAACTTTAATGATGTTATTAAGATGATAAACACTGAGTCTGGTTTACTAGGTCTCTCAGAAGTTTCACCAGATATGAGAGATATTGATAAAGCTATTCAAGAGGGGAATAGTCAAGCAAAACTTGCAAAAGAAATTTTTATTAATCGAATTGTTCGCTATCTTGGAGCATATATGGCTGAAATGAGAGGTTTAGATGTTTTAGTCTTTACGGCAGGCATTGGAGAACATGAGCCAAGTGTAAGAAAACAAATTATGGATAATTTTGCATGGGCTGGCCTTGAAATCGATGATACAGCCAATGAAGCTAACCAAGAAGGGATTATTACAACGCCAAATTCAAAAATTACTGCTATGATTGTTCCAACAAATGAAGAATTAATGATTGCACGTGATGTTGTCCGCTTAGCAAAATTAGATAAGTCAAACCAATAAGGTTAAAATCAAAGTTATAGCATTTTAATAAGGACTGTGATATCATTGAAACATCTGGGGATGTTTTGGGATTCGACAGGCGTAGATTCGCGTTGACTGCGATTCG
>NZ_CARBVX010000037.1 GCF_948948975.1 uncultured Lactobacillus sp.
TTTCTTTAAGACTAGAGTCATTTATTTTCATAATTTTCCTCATCTCTTATAATTACTGTAGTTTACTAAAAAATTTTACATAAATACTCCATGATAACTATCATGGAGTATTTATATAGCTATTACTTAAAGTCGTTTTACAGACCAATTTGGTATTCTAATTTTTATTTATATACGATTGAAATAGATAAATTATTTAGACTTTATTTTTTGTTTTTCAAAATATACTTACTTATGATTATTAAAGCTGCTCCTCCACCAAAGAAAAGCCAAAACTTGATAGTATAACCAAGATCTGTTGAATTATATAAATTAGTTAAAAAGAGATATATAGGAGCACATAAATAGCATAACCACCATACAAGCTCATATTTTTCATTCCATTTCAATAATTTGGGTGTAACTGAAAAATACATAGTAGTAACTAAAAGTAAAATCACAATAATTATTGCCAATACTTGATTATAAGTAAAATGTAAGCCATACTCATGAACATTTCCGATAAATATTATCAATCCAGTAATCGTAATTACCCATGACAATATCCTTAGACCAATAATTTTATAATGTTTAGTCATTTAAACTACCTACTAATGAATCTATGAATAAAGTAATGCAGTGCTAAATATCAAATCATCACTGTTTTACTTTAATTGACTATAGTTTAATTATGAGTATAGCCAAAATAACCTCCTATTGCTGCACCTCCTACACCACAAATTGCCATTCCCCATGGGCCAAAACTTTTACATGCTTTAATACCAGTTCCTGCGCCACTAGCAGCTGATAAAACAGTATCTCCCCATCGATTTCCACCAACAATCTTTGATAATTCTTTGTCATTTAATTTCATTGTCAAAATCCTACTTTCTTATCTTGCCAAAACCACCTGTTGCAGCTGTAACCCCTGTCCATAAAATAGGAAGATAATGGGCACCAGCTACAGCACATGCAGGTCCACAAATTGTACCACCAACTGTAGCCCCAATCATAGCTGATCCCACTGCTCCTCCCACATTTGTTTGCCAATTATTTCTTCCACCAACAACGACTGCTAAATCTTTATGTGATAAATAATTAAATTGTTTCATGATAGAAACCTCCTAAAATTTTATTTATATGCATAGCTTACTAAAGTTATCATCTTAAGATATAAAATTGACCAATATTGTTCTATTTGTGTCTAAAATTACTTTTATTAACTAAATTAGTATTTTTTACTTATTATTCCTTACCTTATCCAAAAGATATTTTAAATACGTACTCCTACCGGTCATTATCGTCACATTCCCCTGCATCCCATATTTAATATTCTCATCATTAACTTTTGCAGTCGAAATAATTTCGTACATATTTTGTTTATTCATGTTCACAGGATAGACTCCAATTTCCTTTACCTTACCAGTCAAGTGTCTAGTTAAGCCATCTCCAGTAGGTACAGAAAAGGTTAACGACTGTCCCTTTTTAATAGTCGAGACTTTGTCGCTTGTCACATAAGTTACAATTTTTATTTTATTCTTAGCTTTCATAACAGGCATTAAACTAATCCCACTATCTTGATCAACATGAGCTACCCACTTTTGACCATGTTTCGTAACGACTTGTCCCTCATCATAGTTAACATTTTTCTGCTTAATTACAACCGTTGGTTCAACAACACCAACCGAAGAGACTGTATTCTGCCTAACTGCAAAAAAAGATCCAACAAATAAAAGTAAGACAAAAATAGCTGCTGGAATAATAATCATAGTCGAAAAATTTCTATACTTATAGGAATAGAATTCGGTACTTTCATAATTCTTTGCATCCATCTGTACTCACCTATCCCTTCACTAAGTCATAATAAAAGCCATGCATATTCATCAATTCGCTGTGACTGCCTTCTTCAACTATCTGGCCACGATCAATTACAACAACCTTATCTGCTCGTTCCGCAATTGCCAGACGGTGTGCGATAAAAATAATTGTCTTATCTTTGAGCTTCATCAAATTATCAATTACTCTCTTCTCAGTAATTGTATCTAAGCCACTTGTTACTTCATCAAAGATAAATACCTTTGCAGGAGATAATAATGCCCGAGCAATTGTTAACCTTTGTTTTTGTCCACCAGATAGAATTTTTGCATTTTCATCTAATTTTGTTTCAAATTGCAAAGGTAGATTAGCTATTTCTTGGTCAATCTCAGCAATCTGACAAGCCTCTATTACATTTTCTTCAGTGATATCTGGCCTACAACCTAACAACAAATTCTCTCTAACTGTTCCAGAAAAGATATATGGGGTTTGAGGTACATAATTCACATATGATCGCAAGCTATGCTTATTAATCTCACTTGTTGCATGGCCATTTAAAATGACTTGACCCTTACTTGGCGAAAAGAAATCTACTAACAACTTAACCATTGTTGATTTTCCAGATCCACTCATTCCAACAATCGTTAATTTTTCGCCCTGGTTAATTTTTAGATTAATATCTTTTAAGACATCTGCACCATAACCATAGCGATAATCCACATTCTTATATTCAATATTTCCTTCTAGGAGCTTACAATCTTCAATAGCAGTCTTCTGATTGAATTCACTTTTTACTTGATAGACCTCATTCAATCGATTTTGAGCAACACTAGCTGATTGAAGTCGCGGTTGCAGATTAATAATATTTTGCAGTGGATCAATAAAATATGCCAGCAACGCATTAAAAGTCATCAACTGACCAATGCTCAATTGTCCTTGCATTACAACTTTTGCACCAACCCAAAGAATAATTACATTAAGAGATAATTGAATAAATGTCTTGAGTGCTGTCTGCAAGCTCTCAGTTTTGCTGTATTTAAAAGATTTTTTTAAGTAATCTACAAACTGACTATCGATTCTTCTATACCTTGTATTCTCACTATTTAATGCTTTAATTGTTTCAATTCCTTGAATGTCTTCAATAACTGAAGAACTCAAAACAGCATTACTTTCCATTTGCTCATTATTTAATTTTTCAAACTTTTTAGTAAAACCTAGAATTACAACTGCATAAATAGGTAAAGCCAATAATGTGATTCCAAACAAAGTCATACTCTGAGCCGCTAATACTAATCCCATTACGATTACAATTGATAGATCTAAGAAAAGCGAGATAACCGTACTTGCCAAAGCATCAATAATTCTACTTGCATCAGAAAAACGTGAAGTAATTTCACCCGTTCTTCTTGTTACAAAAAATTCCATCGGTAATTCAAAAATATGTCTAATATATTGAAGATTTAAATCAATACTTAATCTTTGTCCTAAAACATTTAGCAAAAAATTCTGTCCATAGGAGAAGATAGAATTAAAGACATAAGCAATTAACAATCCGACTGCTAAGATTGATAAAGTCTGATAAGTACCACTTGGAATATAAGTATCAATTATTCCTTGAACAAAATATGAACTACAGATACTAATTATGGTCATTAATAAAGCGGCTAGAATGATATTAATCATTAGCCGCTTTTGTTTAAACATATATGGAAAGAGAGACCATAGGTTATTCTTCTTTTCTTTAATTGGTTCAAAGTTTTCATTGGGAACCATAAAGAGTGCAATCCCTGTCCATTCTTGAGCGAACCTATCTTTAGGCATTTTTATCACACCAACTGAAGGATCTGGATCGGCAATTAATAAATAATTTTTAGTATTTTTTAGCACCACATAATAGTGAAGCAATTCTCCCTGTTTAAGTACGTGAGCAATAAAAGGATACTGAATACCGTCATCATTAAATAAAGACATATCTGCCTTTACGGCTTCTGTTTTTAAATTAAATTTCTGGGCTGTTTTAACTAACCCTAAAGCAGTTGTTCCTTCAAGATTAGTACGCGCTTCATGACGTAAATGAGCTAAAGATATACGAGAATGATATTGTTTTAAGATCATCGCTAAACAAGCAACTCCGCAATCCATCTCATCTACTTGAGGTACATAAACAGATTTATATTTGAATAACATAAGTCTTACCTTTTATTTAACGTTAATTTCTGGATATTTACTTAGTAAATTTTTGACATTTTTTCTACAACTACGAGCAAATATTACTTCGTCACCATTAGGAAATGTTATTGTCTTTTTCGAAAAATCAATGCTATCAATATTATTTGGATTGACTACGCAAGATTGAGATACTTTAACAAGAAAGTCATTTTCATCACTAATTTTTGAAATATTACTTCTAAATTCAGCTGAACCAGTTTCAGTTATTAACGTAACTTTATGTTGTGTAGGGCTATTTTCAAGATAATAGATATTAGTATCTTCTACCTTATTTATCCTGCGGCCTACTTTATAAACAAGCTCTTTTCTTCCAGACTTTGTAAGATTGTTAATACTTTGAATCGCCCCAGTAATTGTTTCTTCTAGACGCTTCATCATATCATTTTGGTCTAGTGCTTTATTAATATAACCAATTGCACCAATTCGTCTTCGATAAGTTAAGGGGGCATATTTATCATAAGCAGTAACAAAAATAATCTGAGCATTCGGATCTTGTTTTTTGATGAATTCTGCTAAATCTACTCCATTCTTAGCTTCAGAATTTTGACTTAATTCAATATCTAAGAAGTAAATTGCATTTTGAATATCCTTAGCCACTACATAACTTACGACTTGCTCAAAGGTAGTGGCAACTTGCTCTACACTAATCTCCACATTTTCATAAGCTGTATTGTCTTCAACAAAATTATCAACTGCATATCTCACATTATTTGCTAAATTATTCGCTAATGTTCTATCGTCATCACAAATAATTACTGGATATTTCAATATTTTTTCACTCCTCTGGTTCAATTACGAGATAGAAATCAAAGTATTCCTTTGGCACTTCATAAGAAATAGTCATATTTTCGTATTTATTCTTAATATTATTGATATTAGCTAAACCCACGCCAGAGTGACTTTTCTTAGTTGAATAACCACGTTGCTGGATCTGTTTAAGTGAAATTTTCGATTCTCTTCTTTTATTTTGAATTTCATATTCAAACTCACCATTATCATTTGAATTGATCATAATTTCAATATGGGCTTCTTTATTCCGCTCCAATAACTCTTTACTTTCTTCAATTGCATTATCACAACTTATACCAATAATTCTGACTAAATCTAATTCATTAATATTTTTAGGTAATTTAGTAATTTCATCGCTACATTCAAAATTATATGGAATATCTTCGCCATACATTTCTGTTAACTTAGCAATAATGATACTTTTCAGAGACTTTATTTTTATATGATTAACATCTCTATATTTTTCAAATGCTTTTGCATTTAAATTAGCCTTAGTATATTCATCAAGCTTTTGGATTACTTCTTTGGTATTCCCTTCTTGTGCACTGATTTTTAATGAGTTAAACATATTTCGGTAATCATGTCGAAAAGCACGAAGTTCATCTTCGCTCTCTTCTAAATATTGCGCATAGTCTTGTAATTGTTTTTGCTCTTTTATTAATTTATCTTGTTGTGATTTTTTTAAAAGATGCTTTTGAATATTTATTAGTTCCACGTAAGTCGCTATAGCAAAAACTATTTGAACTAATACAAAAATTGTAAAAAATATACTTAATGATGTAACCTTCTTAGTTTGCGCATAAAAAATCATTGTTAAAGTAGTGGAAACATATAGATAGATCAATAGTCCTATAAACACATTGTGATTTTCACTCATTAAATATGAGTAAAGAAACTTATATAATGTTTCAATAATAAAAACTGCAAGAATTATAATGCTAATTTGGACCAATAAATCAAGATAAATTATATCCTCAATATGCAAAAGTTCCATTAAGATGCTATTTAATATATCTATTATGGAATCTACAACTCCCACAATTAAAATTGATCCAACAGCCACGTCTTTTTCTTTACTTTTTCTAAAATAAAATATAAAAAATAAAATTTCTAAAAAAGTAGCTAGTTGAACAATGCCTACACATACAATAGGAAGTAATAATAACACTCCACCGAGAATCAAAATATTTTTTTTACTAGCTGCAATTTGAGAAACTCTAAAAAATATCCATAAATCGGTTACTCCAGAAATAAGCATTAAAAAGCTATAAACTAACAACATTTTTATTTCCAAATGTTGCGTGTCCAGTAAAATATACCTTTATTCCAATTTCCATTAACAAAACCATTTACTCTAGTACCACCAACAACTTCAACCATTTCTTCTTCAGTTAAA
>NZ_CARBVX010000038.1 GCF_948948975.1 uncultured Lactobacillus sp.
AGTCTATCACAAATGGCTTTTTATTTTTTCTAACTTAATTTTACAAACGACGTATTAATTTTTGGTTCTCAAACAGCAAAATCCGAACTACGATTTTTGCACCGATCAAAAATCGTAGTTCGGATTTTAAATTATTTATGAAATTAGTCTCCAATCGACTAATTGATTGGCTAAATTTCGTTAGATTTAATGCCATCAGGGCTAGCCCCATGTCATTTTCCACAGCCCGTTGGCCACGGAGATGAGTTCGGCGTATGCCAAAATCCCTCTTCATGTGACCAAAGACTGGCTCAACGTCGAACTTCCGTCGACGATAAATTGCTTTGCCTTCGTCACTTGAGAGGGCATCTTTAACTTTAGCTTTATAATAATTCCAGGTTGGGTTAACCTGCATATAGCGTTGCCGACCACCTGGTGTTTTTGCTAGCTCATCTAATTTGACTGATAGTTGATGTTTATCAGCACGATAGATTTTAAAGTCGCGCTTAAAGCCATACTTATCAGTGGATTTACTGTAGCGATAAAAACTAAAACGAACTCCTTGATGATCAATGTAGTAGTCGTCATTAGCGTTATATTCCCAATTCTGTGACCTAGTTGGATCGTTTTTAAATTTTCGTTTCTGTTCCTTTTGATAGGTGGTGTATGGGATAACCGGCTGCTTTTCAAACCGATCAAGAATCATTGTGTAATTGTACTCACTACCATAGCCTGCATCGGCGACGATATGTTCAACTTAAATTTTACAATCTACCTTTTAAATAAATAAAAATCTGATATTGGTATAGAAAGTAATATTTCTATATCAACACCAGATGTTGTAGAGCCAAAAAATTCATCATCCGGTTTTTATTTTGGACTAGGAGTTTTTCCCAGCCTCTTTATCTACATATTAACGTGCTTTTGGTGCTGAGAACCACAAGTAAGTTGCACCTGCGGCTGCTCCGATAAGCCAAGGCATATAAATCTCTCCTAATCATCTTGAAGTTATTATTAATTTATCATAAGATTAATAAATGATAAATATAAAATTAGAAAAAATGATATTTTAATAAAAAATCATATAGTAATATGAAAGGAATAATATGTTAAAAATAAACAATATATCAAAGAGATTTTCTAACGTTTTAGCAGTAAAAAACTTGAGCTTTGAGGTTAAACAAGGCGAAGTAGTAGGGGTAGTCGGGCAAAATGGAGCTGGTAAGTCCACAACATTCAAAATGATTTTAAATTTTATTTCTCCAGATACTGGGGAGATAACTATAAATTCTCAAAAATTAAAAAGTAAATTTTTGGATAATATTGGATATTTACCAGAAGAACGAGGCCTATATTTAGATATGACAATTAAGCAGCAAGTATTATATTTTGCTCAATTACATAATTACAGTAAGGCAAAAGCTAGTAGGGAACTACCTAATTGGTTAGAACAGTTGGCAGTAAAAGGAACTGAACGCACATTAATAAAGAATTTATCAAAGGGTAATCAGCAGAAAGTTCAATTGATTACAACATTGATTCATAAACCTAAGATAGTAATTCTTGATGAGCCTTTTTCTGGTCTTGATCCGGTAAATATTAGCTTACTAATTAAAGTTGTAAAACAATTAAAAGAAGCGGGAACAGCAGTTATCTTTTCTTCTCATAATATGAATAATGTAACAGAAGTTTCAGATAAAGTTCTTATGTTAGTAGATGGAGAACAGAAAATATATGGGCCAATAAATCAAATTAGATCGAAATTTGAAAAAAATAAGATTTATTTAGAAGGTATCTTTAATACATTAAGCCCTTCAGACTTTCCAGGGGTGCTTAATCAAAAAGATGATTTTCCGGGTAAAGTATTAACATTTGACTCAGAAGAAAATGCAAGAAAAGCTATTAAAATAGCTAAGGCAGAACCATCATTAACCGGTTATCGTTTATTAGAACCGACTCTTGATGATATTTTTAGAAAAATTATTAAAGAGGGGAAAATGAAAAATGCATAAAATATTAGTAGTAGCAAAGATGGTTTTTAATAAGAGAGTTTTATCACCAACGTATTACTGGATGATATTAGCACCTATCCTTTTAATAGTCATTGGAATTGGATTCACTAAATATATTGACGATCAAAATTCAGATCATAAAGCAATAATTGCTGTTGTAGCAGATAAAAATATACAAGAGGCATTAAAAAAACAAAAAGCTTCAACATATAAAGTTAACTCTAAAATTAATACCCATAATAAGAATAAGTTAAAAATTGATTTAACTGATGGGGTAGTTGATGGAATTCTATATATTAATAACGATTTTTCCGAGGTAGATTATAAATATAATGCAAGTACTAATTCCAGTGATCCAACTAATGAGTTAAAGAAAAACATAACATTGCTTAAATCACAATATATGGCAAGTGAGGCAGGCCTCAGTGAATATCAATGGCAAAACATTATAAAAGATGTAAAAGTACAGAAGGAAAATGTTAATTATGATGGTAATACAGTTAAATTAAATAACTCAGAATCTGCACAATACTTTAGTGAATTTGCAGTTATTATTGCCTTCTTCTTTTTAACTAGTTACATAAGTATAACTGGTGCTGAGATAGGAAATGAGAAGGGAAATCATTTAATCGAAGGACTAACGGCAGCAATCCCAGCGGATAGGCATTATGCTGGTAAAATGCTAGGTATTTTTTATTTAATAGGATTTCAGATAATCATTTATTGTGGACTTGGCGGATTGGGATATGTAATAGTAAAAAATTTACATAAGAAATTTATAGATCTAAATAAATATTTGAGTGGTATAAGTACACAATATATTATTATTGTTGTAATGCTAACGATTGTATCTTTAGTATTATATGTCTTTTTAGCTGCTATTTTTGCTTCGTTTGTTTCAAGAGTTGAAGATATTTCACAAGCTACAAGTAGCGTGGCAAGTATAATGTTAATTCCCTACTTTTTAAGTTTCTTAACTCAAAGTAATCCTAATTTAGCAATCTCAAAAGTATTATCTTACTTTCCATATATGAGTCAGGGGTTAATGCCCGTTCGAATTGCGAGAGGAGCAGCGACATATAGTGATGGATATATATCATTATTAATATCTGTTATATTTGCGGTAATAATGTACCTATTTTCTGCAAAAGTATATAAAAATAATGTTTTTGCTTATAGTAGTGAAACGCCTATAAAAGCAGTATTAAAACGATTGAATCTGTTTAATAAAACTTCTCAATAGTATACGTATATGGCAAGTACTTCTCGGTGAAGTGCTTGTTTTTTTGTCTCATCATATATATATTTGACAAGGAAACTAGTTTAGGATAAATAAACGGAGAATTTTAATGAAAACAAACTATTACACTATCAAACAAATAGCTGACGAGATCGGAGTAACAAAACCAGCAATCACAAAGTATATGTCGAAAAGTTTTCGTTCGAAGTATACAAAAAAACAAGGTAATCGAATATGTCAAGGGCGGTTTTAAATTGTCATTTTATAGCGGTTTAAAAATGTATGATTTGGGCGGTTTAAGAATTGACCAATGCCAAGCGATATGACTTTCCTTTGATCTTAATTAAGTGTGAGTGATATACAAGGCGATCTAAAATTGCCTCTGCGGTTGCCGTGCTATGGAGGACGGCTCCCCAACTTGATAATGGTACATTGGTCGTTATGATAGTTGATTTACGTTCATAGCGACCATTTATTAGTTGAAATAATAGTTTTGCTTCTTCCGCCGATATTGGTAAATAGCCTAATTCATCAATGATTAACAGGTCATACCTTTCGTATCGACGCATTACGCGCTCTAAGTGTTGCTTTCTCTGCGCTGCTTTCAATCTAAGAATTAGTTCATGGCAATTAATAAATAGTGTTCGTACGTCTTGTCGGCACGCTTCGATGCCAAGGCCAATTGATAAATGTGTTTTACCCACGCCAGGGCTGCCAATAAAAACGATGTTCTCTTGATTATCCAGAAATGACATCGTCGCAAACTCAGCTATTTGTTGTTGATTAATTGAAGGTTGGAACTGATAATCAAAATCACTGAGCTGCTTAATAATTGGAAATCTTGCACGTTTGATTCTTCTCTTTAAACTTTTTTGCTGCTGATAGGCAATCTCCTTATCGGTTAGTTCCAACAGGGCTTCACTAAAGCTGATCTGGTTATCGTTAACTTGTTGACGATAATCCGCAATTGATGCAGCCATATTATCTAAATTTAACTTCGTTAAATTATCGACTAATTTTTGATATTGATTCATTCTATTCTCCAATCTGATCGTAAATACTGAGATTATTAAGCATATACTGGTTAATTTCTTCATCCGTTTTATCTGCCATCAAATCACTTTTAAGAATGGCGTGTTTATCATGCAGATCGTAATTAAACTGCTTATTGGTTAAATTATGCTTCTGAATTTCAACACCTTGATAGAAAATATGAATAGTTTTACCATCAGGAGTTAGTTTAATTTCAACTTCTTTTCCGATATAATTAGGGGAAACAGAGTATTGATGGTTTTGAAATCTAATCATTGAATCTCGAGATACTTTTCTAGTTTGGTCGCTGTGGAAATATCTTACGAGATCATGGTTAAGAGACCAGAAATGCTCTTTTTCTTTTGTCCATAATTCAACTGGCTTCTGATTATTACTTTGCGATTTCTCATGATTAAGCCGTTTGGCTAGTCGATCAACGATATCATTCAAATCATTGATGGTGCTAAATTCTCCATCATATGGTTTTAATCGTCCCATTGTTCTTGCCAAAGCTTCAACACAACCTTTAGTTTGCGGCCTAAATGGTCGGCAAGCGATTGGATGAAATCCGGCGTCATGACTAAATGATAGGAATCGTTCATTAAATCGATGATGGTGAAAGTCACTTAATTTATGATCAACGACAGTTGACATATTATCAAACCAGATTTCTTTAGGAATTCCACCAGTAGCCTTAAAGGTCTCAAATAAACATTTGAATAAAGTATCTTGCTTCTGATCCAGGGTTAATTTTAAGAACCGTCGTTTGTAAAATTAAGTTAGAAAAAATAAAAAGTCATTTGTGATAGACTTTTGAATATCCCTAATCAAAAGAAAGGCAATCACAAATGA
>NZ_CARBVX010000039.1 GCF_948948975.1 uncultured Lactobacillus sp.
TCTTGCTTAATCTACGTCACTAAATTCGTTCAAGTTATTTCTTGCAATCTGCCTTCTTTAAAAAACGCCAATAAACCAATCCAGCAACGATCCCCATGCCAAGCAAAGTTCCGGTTAGACTTCGCCACATCATACTTGATGAAGTGGAAACCGCTGCCCAAATTCCAATAATATAGATCAATAAATTATTCACAACATGTGCGGTAAAACTAGCCCACAAACTTTTCGCCGCCACAGCAATTAGCGTGAAGAACATCCCCATTGCAGTATAGGCGATTACGAGGAAGATTGCATTATACCACGCTGCTTTACCGAGTGACGATAGGTGAATTAAGCCAAAAACAAATGCTGTTAGCCAAATCGTTGCAGAGCGATTGTGCTATCCAGTGCACCAAATACATATCCACGAAAGACGTATTCTTCAACTAATGGGGCACTCACAACCGTCATCGTGAATTGCAACCACCAATTATTCATTGTCGTGACCGATGAACGAAAGCTAGTCTGAGCAATCCAAGAAAATAGGTAGATTAAGACATCCGCCAAGATTGCATATAAAATTGGCCACCATTGAAAACGCCATTTGGATACTAACGGCAGCGATTGATGAAACAAGAAATGGTTTAGCAGCCATCCACCACCGATGACAATTATTGGATAAGTAACTGTCATTAAAATAACTGCTGCATTTTCTGAGAAATTTAAGTGGTCAGCTACTGCTAGTGGTGCAATTTGACCAACAACCATTAGCACTAGAATTAAGATAATCATGATTAGCGCTTTGAGATATTTACGCATGTGGTTTCACCTCGATTGGATCGTCTCTACTCTAAGGTTATTTTACACCTTAACGAGGCCTTATACTATAACGGCTTTATTTAACCGGATTAAGTTTATATTGCTGATCATATTCCATAAATTTCAATTTTTATTTTCAATAATTAATGCACCGCAAAAAATAGTTTCTACAACTGTCATTCCAACAGCTAAAATAGTTGGACTAAATAATAAGCCAATGAATAGCGCCAAAAACGGAATAACTATCGAGAACAGTAAATACACTTTGGATTTATATAACCAGCTAAAGGGCATTAGGTGCGCACCAAAAATTATTGCAATAACCATCGGCATTTTATCTGGGATAATCGGATAAATCCACATGGCAATCAGCAAATATAATAATTGATTCACTGAAAATAAGATGCCCAAATTTGACAAAGGATTTTTATTATCACTGAAGTTAACTTTTAGTATTTTTGAGATTCCCCATGCCAGCGGTAATAAGATGCCTGTACAAATAAAAACAAATAAATTCTTAGTCAAAATCGGCACAGCAGATGAATAAATAAATGCAATTGCAAGCCAAATCAAAACAGAAGCAGCGATAAAATGCAATCCTCTTTTTTGCTTAACAGCTAGATCAAGCCTTTTTTGTTCGAGTTGAGTCATCGACTATCTCTCCTTTAATTTTGGTTGTTTAATTATACAATAAGAATAACTAATATTTGTAGCTTGATTACACCAAATCAAAAAGCACCACCTTTCAACGCGAACTCTATGTAACATTGAAAGGTGGTGAAAGGTAATAAAGAAACAATCTGGTTCAATTTCTAAAACTTAAGACAATGAATCAAAATATTAATGCCAAAATTATAAAAATCGGAGCTTCTCATGACTAAAATTATTCAATTAAAATACGGCAATACTAAATGTTATCTCTTAAAAGGAACAAAGAAAAATCTGTTAATTGATGCAGACTGGGCAGGTACTCTTCCTAAATTTTTCCAAGAGCTAGGAAGAAAAAAGTTAAAGGTCCAAGATATTGATTATCTATTAATTACCCACTACCACCCCGACCATATGGGATTAGCAACTGATTTGATGAATCTTGGAATCTCCTTAGTGGTGCTTGATTGTCAAATGGCCTATATTCATCAAAGTGATTATATCTTCCAAAAAGAACATAACCCTGATTTTCAGCCAATTAATTATAAACATATCCACAAGTTAAATTTAGTTGATAGTCGTCATTTTCTCAGTGACTGTGGAATCTCAGGCATAATTTTGAGTTCACCTGGTCATAGTGCAGATTCTATATCTCTTGTTCTAGATAGCGGAGAGGCGTTTGTTGGTGATTTATATCCACAAGAACAGGTACCCTTATATAATAATAAAGTTCTAAGCCATAGTTGGAAAAAGCTTATATCTCATGGCGCAAACTTCATTTATTTTGCTCATTATGCAAATGAGAAGGTTATCTGAAGGATTTTAATAGATGTATGGATCGATTAGTAGGAAAAACGCGTTCAAGAAAAGCCTAATACATTATCCTTTCTTATGTATTTCAATTTCTTTATTATACTTCTCTAACATATTATGATAATAAACCTTATTTCCCCGTGAAATGCGTACTTTTTTCCATAAAAGCGAAGCAACTTTTAACCGCTGATTAAACTGCTTAGTAGCTGGATCCTTAAAAAAGTCGCGAACAAAGTTATTCCATTGATAAGTATTTTCTTCTGCAGGTGATGCATTTTTATTTTTGTCCCAATTCTGCATCTGTTGAATTAAGTCGCCAACAGTCGCTTGTTCATCACGTTCTACCTCCGCTTTTCTTTTAATAACGGCCATCTTCTTGCTGAAGGAGAATTTCTCGACACCAAAATAATCAGCAAACCACTGACGAGCAACTTTGTTAAAGCAGAAGCCAGAGTTAATTAACTTTGTGTCCAAATTAATCTCATTATACGTTAATAAACGATGTATTTTATTACTTCGACACGGTTTAATTTTGTTCGCAGACATTCCCTTTAAATACTTTTCAATGTACGAATTGAGTTCTGCTTTTGTCCCAGATGTGGGTAAATTCCATTGTCGACATAGCTTTATTAATTCTGTTTTATAGTAATAGGTTTGTGTAAATTCAGAAAGAGTATGAGGAATTTTCAAAGTAAGTCTCCCCTCTAAAAATTTGTGATGATTTTAAATCTAATATTATACAGTGTTATGATACTATACCTTAGAAAGTAAAAACACAGTTCGGTTGGTAGTCCGAACATCGGCACAAGCTGATCAGTATCCTTCCTCTCCGGGATGTCCCGCTTTCGATTAAAAAAATCAAAGGAGGGGACATGATGGTTATCCAATCCTGTCTAACAATTGTTTTTGATGGTAGTTTCTATAAGGCCATTTTGGAATGTCATGACGATAAAGATTATTCTGTAGCATCAGTTACCCTTGGAAGTTCAGAACCAAAAATGTCACTAATCCTGAAATTGATAAATCAGGATTATTAACGATTCCACTTTCATCATGAACCGAGTAGAACACGTATAGTTACGAAACGTATCAACCCAAAGCGTGCTCAGCGGTTGGCCAACAAAGCAATGAAGTCACAAGGTATCAGTACCAAAGCACAGATCACTTTGAAAAAACAATTTGAGGAAAAGAAAAAATTACGAAAAGCGCAACACGCTACTGAAAAACGATTAACGCAAGAACTTCGTTATCAAAAACGAGTAGCTAAGCATCGTAAGAAACATCGTGGTCATTAATATCCATGCATGGTCGTTATTTTTACGATCATGCTTTTCTTTTTACCCGAAAGTAGTCGAGTGTACAATTCTCCTTAATAAAAGTAGTCTAATAAAGCAAAACTCGATTTTATGCCAGTAGCTTAATCCACTCAATTGTTAAGCTCAAAATCAGCTATTTTTACAACCATTCTCAACGCTATCATATCAACCTCTATCACTGCTTTCAGCATTTCAGTCTACTCAACCCTCCGAAACGGATATTTACACACTCAACCTACAAAAAAGGACATAGAACACTCGACCCTCGGACTCAATAAACAAAAAGTGTATACCTCTAATTCCAATCAATAAAGCAGGAATTAGAGGTATACACTTTCTGGTATGGATGAAGATTCCATGCCCGATTTTTTTGTATAAAAAAGAGGCATTTGCTGTCCCCTCGTTATACAATCAGTTCACCACAAAAATCATGAAAGAAGGTTAAACAAATGTCCCATAATGATTCTATCCTAAATATTCTTGGAATTAAAGATAAAAATATTAAAGTTATTTCTGTTGAAGAGGTCGAACACAACAATAATTCTGTTAACGAGTATATAACCCTAATAAAAGCTACGCTTTTCTATCCGATTAATCGTTGTCGTAACTGTGGCTTTCCTACAGTTAATAAGGATGGCTTTCGCAAAACTCATGTACGACTGGCTAGTTTAAACGGGAGAAGATATGAACTAGAGCTTCGTAAACAACACTATAAATGTAAATCATGCCATACTACTTTTGGTACTATTACTAATTTAACCAAAGAAAATCAAACCCTATCCAATGATCTCAAAAATCAAATCATGCTTTTAGCTCGTAGAGGACTATCAGGTCAGCTAATTGCTGAAATATGCCACTGCTCTCCTAGCAGTGTTCGTCGAACAATTTTAGAGCGCATGGAACCACACTATCGTGTGGCTAAGTTGCCTAAGCATCTATGTTTTGACGA
>NZ_CARBVX010000040.1 GCF_948948975.1 uncultured Lactobacillus sp.
TAGGAATTTTGTTAAAACTTCAATAATTAATGGCAATTTGGGCTCTATTGCAGAATCATTACAAGTAGAAATAAGATGTTTTCAGGAATATGCTAAAAAAATAGAGAATAAATTGAAGGAGAATGGTCTTGATTATGCTATCAATGATGATGATAGTAAAAAGGATTTATTTATAGTACGCAAGGAATTTTATGTAAATGAGAAACCATTCATTAGATTAACATTAAAATTAGGTAATTCAACTATCTTTTCAGATGATATTTGTGAAGCTGATAAATTTAAATTGGAAATTGATTGTTTAGATGAATATTTTCAAAATAAGACAAATCGTCTAAATGACAATAATAACCTAGATAATGTGCTATTATCTGGAGATCAAGAAAAGAAAGTTGAGATAGCTAAACAAATTAATAAGGTTTTTAAAGCAAATATATCAGAAGAAGATATTCTATTTGATATGTGTGATGAATGTTATTTTCTAAAAAAGGAAATAGAGCGTAGTCTTTTGAAGGAAATATTGCCAGAAAGAGTAGAACCTGATTTTGTATTGTATAAATACACGTCATTTGAAACATTACAAAAAATCCTTGACAATAAAAGTGTCTTAATGAATTCAATCGTTTCAATGAATGATAAGACAGAAACAGATTTTATGAAACCTTATTTACATAATGTTAAAGGTTCTAATGATATTCCGGAATTAGATGTTTGTATATCTGCAAGTAGGAAATTCATAATATCTTTTACAGCCAAAGAAGATAATTTGGATATGTGGCGATTTTATGGAGATAATGCTAGAGGAGTGAGCATCGGTTTTAAATTTACGCCTAATAAGGGTAAGGTTTATAAAATTAAATATGTTGATGAGAATGATAAAACATTGGTAAATATAAAAAAAGTGTTGAAGCGTTTAAAAAAAGACCTTAATTTTAAATTTGAACAACTGATTAGATATAAGCATTTTATTAAACATAAGGATTATGAAACTGAAGAAGAATATAGATACTTGGAAAATTCAAGAAAACCTATAGGATGGTTTATTAATGATTCTAATGGAATATTAACTCCATTTATTTCAAAAAATATTTTTACAGAGCAAAATGAAAATGAAAAATTCCCATTTTCTCTGTCAAAAATTATAGTAGGTCCAGCTATGCCTGAGCGTGCTGTAAATATATGTCAAATTTATTACAGACTCTCATTTTGTGCTACTAATGATGTAGAATTGCAAATTAGTAAGATAGAAAGCTATAGATGAAAATCATAGAATAATAGTGATTCATGCGTATCGCCTGTTTCACTTGTTTCGCTTGTATCGGTTGTTTCGCCCCCGATACAAGTGAAACACCGAAACAAGCGAAACAGATGAATCACTCTGAAACGGTTACATTATACAACAAAAATCAAGATTATACTAATAAGGTTATGACTTATACTTTCAATCTTGAATATTCAGCTCTTCAATGCCAATGGTATAGCCGTATCCATCTTCATTACGCCACTCTTGACAGTTCTCAACGTCAACCAGCACCTCTCCATCCCAGCCTTCGAAATACTTTTGAGCATTTTCAATCTCCTCCGACATGGCTTGCTTAGCCTTAGAATAGTCAGTAAACGCACGGTGCCCATCAATAGGACTCTCATCTGATATTTCAATCAGCACAGTCACAAGAAAAATCTTCTTCATATCATTTTATTTTAAAAGTCATCTAATTTAAGGTTTAAAGTTTATGGTTTATAATCTTAAATTTTGTATAATGAAAAGATTCGTGGATTTCCGTGAATCTTAAATCTTAAATTATAAACTATAAACGGTACAAATTGTACGACCACTGAAGTGCAGCTTGCGAAACTTCAGTTATTTGATATATCAAGATTAGAGATCAAAGAGTATAATGTTCACTACAGATATTATAAAAAGGACAATTCTTCAGTTTTTTCTCCTTAGGAAGATCTTTTACAAATTTAGACTCAAGAATTGCTATCTCTCCCTCAGGATCGGCACAAGGACGGATTTTTGCAATCACATGTGTCTTTACATTCAACCTTCCTTCTTTATAACATATTTGACAAGTTCGATTCATTATACTATGCCATCTGAACACATGTCCGAAATCATTACATTGGAATATTGCTAAATTATCTACACAAAACTGTTGTCCGATGACTTCATGTGTAAAATAATCTATTAGGCAAGGACTCTCTAAAGTTTCTTTAGGAAAAAGTGCTCTCCATTTTTCCCAAACTTTACGCCATGCTTTAGTGTTCAGATTATCAAAATATTCATATTGATTGCAGAAAATATCAAAAAAATCTGATTCTAATGGTATTGCAGTAGTTAAAATGCCAGTACGCAAGGCAATCTTTATTGTGTTGACATTGCTTGCAACATCTATTTTTTCAAAGCCAAAGATATCTTTCCAAACTCCAAGCATAACCATATCCCGGATAAACATGTCTGCTGTTTTCTTTCCATATCCGATATTGCACTCAATCAACGCATCTCTTAATTTAGAAACATCATTATCAAAACACTTTATCAATTCTATGGGTGAACATCCATGTTCCATTACAAAGGAAGCAATCCCTTTTGCATACTGGTTGCGTTTATCTGTCAGAGAACGTTGACTTATTCCAAGGGTCATGACAAACTGTTCAGGGTCATCGGCAATAATCCTTTCATCAAAAGAGGATGGATCATCTATGAATTTATCCGAAATCTCCTTAAAGTCCAAAGAATCTCTAAAATCTTGATTTGCGGTAAACAGCTTGATTCTACAAATGTCTTCATTTGAAAGACCATTTCTATTCCAATCTTTTTTAAACGCATTTCCGCCAGTCAACGAATAAATATCATGAAGTGCCACTGCCACTTTTTCGCAAACAGAATCATTGATTTCACATCCAATAATTTGTTCATAATTATTATGCCAAAATTTTAGAAAGTCAGAAAAGTTGGCATATTCCTTTTCCAATACTTCAATTGAAACAATACCACCATATCTGGTATTTTGAAACTTATTGATAAGTTGCACAATTTTTCGTGCGGCATAAATATCAAAGGTAGTGTTAGCTTCCATAATGCCTTTGATGGCATTGACAAGATTATTGAACTCGTTCATGTATTTTTAAAATTTGTTATAAAGCTATTGATATTTGTAATATTATAAATTCTTGGAATATAAAGATATGCTCTGTCATTTCCATAAATTTAATAATATTACGAATGTTGTTTAATATGAAATTAATTAATTAGCAGTGCTGATTAAAAGATACTATTGGGATGTCTCTTTTGTTAACCCTGAGAGGCACCCCATTTAGGGTGCATTCCATGTGAGCTATTTCGTACCCCGCATGTCCGCTTCGCTCCCATACGGGGTTAACAAAAAAGTCACCGCTTTGCGGTGGAGATTGTATGTTATTAACTCTATTAGACACTTATTTAAGTTAAAATGTAAATTTATATCATCTGATATATTTTCTTAAATAGAAAGCACAGAGGAGTAATTAATTTTCAAGTGCGAAATTACTATTGTCAACTGCCATAATTTGGCAGCTGATTCTTAAAATTATCTAATTTGATTTAATACTTTGATATATCGGAAGA
>NZ_CARBVX010000041.1 GCF_948948975.1 uncultured Lactobacillus sp.
AAGAAAAAGCCTGTAAGATTAGTACCTACAGACTTTTATTTATGGAGATGAGGGGTCTCATTTTTTACATCAAATAATGTTTATTATGGATTAATCCATGCTTTTAACGGTATTTTCGCCTATTACTAAACATGGTTGTATGATTTTTTTGTATCAATTTTGTATCAAAAAAGCCGTGTCACGTCTTACTCTCCATGACACAGCAAATAAAATTATATCATTTTTCTACTATTATATAAGCACAAAAATAAGCCACTCCAGAGAACTTAATCTCCAGAGTGGCTTTTAAATTACCTACTATTTTCTATTCAAATCTTCCCCATGGATCATTACCTTGACGACAAACTAAGAAACCATGTTCTCCGTTAGCTCTTGGTTGTCTAATCCAGACATAGCCACCGTGGCGACTGTAAGCATCATACTTAATTACTGAACCAGCTGGTAAAGTAGTAAGAATATCGCTAGTAAGTTTTGCACCTTTGCGCAAATTAATTGGGCGATCAGTGATAAAAGTACCATCCTCTTTAACCCACTTATCTCCAAAATTATCAATCCAACTATTAGGTACTACAGGTACTTTAGCTGGTTGTGATACAGATACTGTAGTTTCTAATTCCAATAAATTAATATTTCCATCAACATCCATACCACGCCAGTTATTCGTAAACTGCCAGATAATCACGCCCTCCATAGAAGGAAAATAATTGAAATCCGGAGTATTTGTTGCCCCTTTATAAGGATAAGCAGCAACCCATAAACAATTAGGGTAATTTTCTAAAATTCTAGCCGTATTAATCTTATTTTTCATGAGTGCAGCTCCAGAATATAACAGTGGCTTATACCCTGCACTCACGATTGCATCTAAAAACTTTAAAATTGCAGTCGTGTTATCTTCACGATTACCTCCAGTTTCATTTCCACTTCCTTGTTCATAGTCACAAGCTAGATAACTGCCCGGCTCAATGCCAACTAATTTAGCTGATGATACTGCATAGTTTCCTTCTTGAACTGCCAAATTAGGATCATTACTAAATCTTGCATAATGATACTCCATGGTCATCATATTATTAGCTTTGGCACTCTCTACCTGAGCTTGGGCTTTTGGATTTCTATAGTCCAATCCTTCTGAAGTTTTCACAATAGCAAACTTAGCACCTGCTCTGGCCATAGCTGATAAATCAGTCCCTTGAAAACTGGACACATCTACGCCATAACTTCTTTTTTCTACTTTATTCATTCTTTCCACCTTCATTTGATAACTTCATTATAGCTACAGCTTTTTCAATTGCACCAGAAAGCTGGTCGTCACTAGGTGCTGGTAAATGAGCATCTGCATAAAAATTCTTAATTTTAACTTTAGCTTGTTTTTTCTTTTCGGCGCCTTGTTCTGAACTATCTTTTAAATCGTAAACTACATTAGTAGCAACTTGACCCAACGTATCAACTACAAAAGCTAAAGCATCTCCCTTAGCTCGTTTTTTATCAATTTCTATCTTATGTTTTTGATACCAAAACACAAAATATGAAACTGCTAGCGCAACAATTACAGCAGATACATCAATAAAAATGCTATTCATTATTCAGTCTCCTTTAAGTCTTTAATACGTAGCTTTAAAACTTTCGCATATTTAGCCATTACTTGTTTTTATTGTTTCAATAGTTCTAATTGGTTAGCAGATACAGTCTGTTTATTTTGCTTTGACAAAAATTGAGATAGCTTTGCTCGCTTTACGTTTAGCTTCTCCAATTCCTTCTCTAACTTATTATTCATTGTTTTTCCTACTTTCTAATCTAGTAACTTGTCTTTTAAGCCTCTCGTTATCTTTTAAAAGCTTGTCATAAGCTTCTTCTGCCTGAAGCCATCGTTTACGATATAGTTCTACATCTTCTTTTAGCTCTTCTTTCTTTTCCTTAGCATTCGAATAATCAGTCTGTTTTAAAGTATTAAAAATCGTTAATAATCCCACAACACTAGAAATAAGAAGCGCGATTTTTTGAACAAAATCAATCCATTCTTGCACTTCCTATCCCTACTTTCTTTTCATGCCAGGTGATCTTGATGCACATACTTGAACTAACAGCAAAATTCCAAATTGATAAATAGCTGCCATTAATAATGAATAATTTTGAAAGGCTAATACATATCCAATTTCTAAAACAATAAGGATTGTTAAAAGAAAAGCGCTACTAGTTAAAAGGCAAATATTAGCCAGTGGACTTTTAGCGCCGGCTAAAACGTAGGCAAAATAAAAGACGCCAATTACAATTGCAATAGCGTCAATCAAGTCATTATTAAAAAAGTTAGTCCATTCGGGTGGCCATAAGAAAAAATCATCACAAATCAAGAGAAATCCGCCAGATAAAACTAGCATCAAACCAATAATCAAATGAAGAGGATTATGTTTTACATTCTCCCATAATTGCTCCACTTCTTTGCTCATTATGATTCACTTGCTTTCTCATCACTTTCTGCCATTACCTCATCTTGTGCAGACCATACTTTAGCTTGGAAGTCTTGTAAGTCTTTTCGTACAGCAGATTTATTCTTATCATATAGATCACGGTCAGTAATAATCATATTGATGTTATCACTACCACCAGACGCATTAGCTTCATAAATATTGGCATTAAAAGTAGCTACTTGCTTATCTTCTACCATTGATCTTCCTGAAATTGCAATTGATTTACTTGTTCTTAACATCATTGTTCTCCTTTTCTGACTTTAATTGATTTACTTTTTGAGTTAATTCGTCAACCTTTGCCTCTAAAACTGCATTGTTATACTCACTAACTGCAAGCTTATTAATTAATTTTTGTGATACTGCATTATCGTTATTCA